>JAEDED010000006.1 GCA_016293495.1 Treponema sp.
GTATTTCTTAGATTTATATAACTTTTTCTCTCACACTTATTGATGAAGAGTCAATAATTAAGTATTCTTCTTAAACTAGAAATCCTTTTTCTAAAAAATAATTTAGTTCTGTGAAGCCATAAACTTTCTGTATTTTTCAGGGTTAACACGGAATGCAATAATCGGACTTTCAGGATCGTCTTTTGCATGTAACAAAGCCTGTTCTGCTTCAACAATAAGCCTTTCTCCCGAGATAAATCTTAAAGTTCTTGATGCAATACCAATTACAGGTTTTGTGTTAATGCCACTCGCATTAAGAATTGAGCAGATTTCTGTATGGATAATTTCTGCAGTTTCCATTGCTTTATCAATGTCAGAACCATTGCAGATAATTGCAATTCCATCATTTTTATATTCAAAAATAATATCTTTATAGTGGAACAAATCAAGGATTTTGTTACAGATTGAAACTCCGTAAGGTTCTTCAAAATTGATGTCAGGTATTCTGATTAAAATTAAAGACAGATCAAGTTCACTGCTGGAAGCTCGTGATAATTCACTTTCAAGACGTGTTACAAGATAACTCTGATTGCAGAAGCCTGTCTTAGTGTTAAAGAGAGAGTCATCATCCTGTGATGAATCAGATGAAGCTGAGTTAACTGTGGTTGCTTCAGAGACTGCAGGTGTTGTTACAGAAATAACAGGTTCAGCAGTTGAATCTACAGATTCTGCAGCAGATTTGGAAACGACATCTTCGGACTGATTTTCAGAAGAAGAATCAAAAGAATCCATTAGAGGTTCATCAAAAGATAAAGGCTCATCAAACGATAAGGATTCATCAAACGATAAGGATTCATCAAACGATAAGGATTCATCAAAAGAATTTGAGTCGTCAGACACCAAAGCTGATTCATCTGATATTGTTTCTGTCTGTGCAGAGGAATCGTCATAGAAAGAATATTCTGTCTGATCTTCTGTTGAATCATCTGATGTAGTTTCAAAGTCTGTATCACCAGGAAGAGAAATGTCAAAGTTAAAATCGTCATCATCGAGAATAAGTTTTTCTTCAGATTTTTCAGAAGTTTTTTTCAGTTCGGATTTATCTTTGTGTGTGTAAAGGTAAACAAGACAGAGAATGCTTGCGAGTGTAGCTATCATAGTTATGATGAAAGTAACAATCAGTCTTGAATAAATTAATGTTGCAGGTAATGCGTAGAGAACAAGTGTAAGTGTTAAATCAAGATTTTCACCTTCAGTAATTCTCGCAGATTTTGTAATTGTAAATAATTTTGAAGTGTTCTGAAAATGGTAAATAGAATCATTCCCATTTTTTAGATTAATAGAACAGTAATAATCTTTACTTCCAATAATGTTTTTTTCAAATTCCGCAATAAAGTTACTGTCAGGCTGACCATGCCTTGCAATTGCGTATTCAGTCTTTTTTAAGATTGTCTGGAACTTGTTGTCGATGGCTTTTGCGCCTGTTTTATAGTCGCTGGTTAGAACACCAATTGTAATTGCGATAGTGAAGACAAAAACACTTATGATTGAAATAATTACTGCATTAAAAATCTTTTTATTCATATTAAAAATTATACTCCAGAATGTTACTCAATGCAAGTTTTACCGCATTTTCAAAAGAAATCTCTTTATTTTTTGTCCTTAAATATGAAACATAAGGCAATATAGAAATAATTACGGGATCAGAATATTCAATTCTTTTAAGGTTTTTGATTTTTTCATAAACAGCTTTAATATCTGCAATAAAGGCTGAAAAATTAAAAACAGGATTTGGGCATAAAGATGACTTATTTATTGCAGGAGAATTGATAACGTATATGTCATTTTCAAAAGACCATTTCAGATTGTTTGTGTTAATCCAGTCAATGAAAGTAGATTTATACAAATCAAGGACTTCTGTGTGAATGACATTTTCTTTTTTATTAATTTCAGTCCTGTACAGAAGGTGTGTAAAAAGATTTTCTGCCGGAAAAGTTTTGTCTTCATCATATCTGTAAAGAATATCCAGATAGGTACCTTTAGTATAAGGCTTATTATTAATGTACGAAAAATCAGCTCCGTATACTTCGAATTTCTTAAATCCTGCTTTTCTTGCAAAATCAATTGCAGCAATCGTTACCGTTCCGGCTCCCGATGTTATTTCAGTAAAGGAACCAGTCGAGTATTTTTCTGCAAGCGTGCACAGCGGATGTCCTGATTTTACAAAAAGTATTTTGTCAGAAATTGAGCTTACATAATTTACTGCATTGAAATTTGCCTGAAGGTCAAATATGAAGAGTGTTTCCTGACTACAGTTTCCGACAAAATGTTTGTAACTGATATTCTGTCCGTCAATAGAAACTGCCGCGTCAATTTTAATTTTTCTTTTTGAAAGAACTGACAAGGCTGTGTCTGTTGCGATGATATAATATTTTGCTCTGTCAGAAAGTATGCGGTCAATTGTTGAATCTAAAGAAGGGCCGGCAGCAATAATAGCGGCAGTTTTGTCGGTATCAATATTCAGGTTTGTTTTAGAAAGAGTTTTTAAGTTTGATAAAATGTTTTTCTGCCATATTAAACCAAAATGGCACTGAACAGAATAATCTCTTGAAATCTCTTTTAATGTTTCATTTATAGTTTTAATAATCTGGTCAGAAAGCTCTTTGTTTTCTTCATGCCAGGGACGGTTAGAAAGAATGTTTATTCCGCCATAAACAGAGGGAAGATAATACTTTTTTAAGGCTTGTGATAATTCTGAAGGAATAGTTATGATAATATTTTTGAGGTTTGATATTTGAATATTGCATTTAATTTCTTTTAAAAAGGAGATTGCTGCTTCAGATTCTTCAACAGCTATAATAAAATGATCCGGATGTTTATCTGCAAAACTTGAAATATGATAACCACCGCCAAGTCCTAAAATTACAGTAAACAAAGAACCTGGATTTATGTCATTTCCGAAGGTTTCAGCTTCCCGTAATGGGGAATATTTTGAATGCATAGTTTTACCGCTTGAGAAAACAGGAATTACAGACCCGTCTTTTGCTGTGATTAATTCTTTGTAAAGACTCATTGTTTTTCCTGCCGGCTTATATATTCTGTTAATTTTGAAAGTTTTATATCAAGCTTTTTTTTATATTCTGCTTTCACATTTGTATCCTGTGATCTGTCAATCATAAGACAATCTGCAGGGTAATAATTTTTAATCCACTGATCGTCATTAATAAGATTCTTAATTAATGAAAGAATTGTTTTTTTGTCAGATTTTAGAACAACAGTTTTTTTGAAAAAGTCAGCAGTATTTTTTACCTTGTCAGATTCCATCTTAATAAGATCATCAAAATTAATGTCTTTTATCTGACCGAGTTTATTAATAAACCTATGTTTGCATGAGACTCTAAAAACTCTTGATCCGAATCTATCTGAATTGTTTATAAACCAGTTTCTGTAAAGGCTGAGCTGCTTGGAATCTCTTCCCTGAATAAAGGTTCTTTTATCCTTTGAAAAAATTTTGTTGTCTTTAATCGAATTTTCTGTTTCAAGTTCATTTGGCTGAGTGTGTACAAATCCATTTGAAGTTTCAAGATCAATTCCGCATAAATAAATATTTCCGCTTGAAATATTCATTGCAAGTTCTAGGGCTGTACCGCTGATTGTTCCGTTTCGTTTTGCTTTTTCGTAAGGAATTTTTAACTGCTCATAAATTGTACTGTCATAATTATCACAGTAAGCCAGAGGAACAATTGTGATATTATTCTGAGAAAATAAATCTGAAGGAATATTGGACTCCGAACTTACGGCTAGTTTAATTTCGTTTTGATATTTTGTAAGACAATTTAAATGTTTTTTTGCCCAGAAGCCGCCGTCAGTTGAAATGCACAGGTCGGGAATAATATCATTAGAAAAAAGCGCTTTTATACTGCTCGAACAGCTGATGATAAAAAATCTTTGCTGTAATTTTTTTATGTAACTGAGAGAAGCATTTAAACTTGCGCCTGAAGCACAGATAAGAACAGGAAGGGGAGTTTTGTTAATAGATGCTGTTTTTTCAATTCGGGTTAAAAAGTTTATCTGATTTTTTATCCAGCGCTCAGCAAAAAACTGTCGGGTTGCGAGAATACTCTGACAGTCTTTCAGAAGCTTTTTTAGCATAAGCCAGATACGGCTGTCTTCTTCAGCAAACGCATTATGTGCCGGTGGCCATGTAATAAAAAATGAATTTAATAATTCAGTTTCACCAAAATAATTAAAAAGCTCTGATTCAAGGTTATCAATTTTTTCAATATCAGAAATTAAAAATTCCCCATCACATTTAAACTCGTTTTTAATATCTTTTATAAGTCTTATTGCATAAATTTTAGAACCTGAGAATTTCTCTCTTAAATAAGGAATGCAATAAGAGAGTGCCGGTTCAATTATGATAATATTTGAAGGAATAAAATTTGGTGACAGTGTTTCTGTAAAACGTTTTGCTTCTTGGTCAGGATTGTAAGATGAATGGAGATAGATATTGTTCCATTTGCAGGTAGGAGTTTCATTTTTTGCTTTAGAATATTCTAAAGACATAAACTAATTCTCCAGAAATTTTAAAATGGAATCTGAATCTTTTGCTTTTCCGGCAGAAGTAACCTCAGGCATAAGCTGGTTATGATCAAGTACTGATTTTAAAAGCAGATTAATATGTGCCTGGAAAAGCATTTCGTCAGCAACAGGTGCTGTCAATGCAAGTTTAATTTTTCCCTGCTGTGGACACGAAATTGCAGCAGGAGAAGGAAAAGCTTTTACAAATAGATCAAAAACTTCTTCGTCAATACATGAAAGAACGGATCTTCTAATATTTTCTTCCGGAAGCTGAATTGTTTTTATTGAGTTCAACGCAAGATCGGAATAATTTACGTTGTATAAAGAATGATTTACCTTTGATGGAACTGCGGTAGTAAGATTTTTCTTCGAGGTTGTATTAAATTTAATACATTGTGATAATGTTTCTGATAAATTTACAGATTTATCATCTGTGTTAAATACAAATAATACAGAAAAATCTGCAGAGCTGTTAATTTTAAGAAAACTGATGTGCTGAATTAAACCTTTTAATTCAAACGAAAAGAACTGAAGAAAGTTATACATTTCATTGTCAGCTTTTGAATAATTCAATACATTTGATGTTTTAAATATTCCCTTCCAGAAATCTTTAGAGGAAACAGAATTAGCAACAGTCTGACTGTCGAGACCAACAGCTTCTGTAATAACCATCATTCCATGAACTGGAGTAAAAAGTGCACAGTGCTTAAAGCCTTTTGTAATGGCTAGTTCCTGAAGGGATGAGAAGGTTTTTTCAGTGGCCTTTTGCGCTTTAGCTAATAAACCAGAACCGGCCTTTTTTACAGGCACAGATTCTGGCTGTTTAGTATTTGAAGCGGAATTAGATATATGAGAAAGTAATCCCATTATGAAAGTCCAAGTTCCTCGAAAAGTTTCTTATATGTTACAAAGTGTTCTGACTGAGCAAATTCAGAAATCTTATCTTCTGGAAGATTTTCAAGTAACTGGTCCATATATGAAAGTACAGACTTGATTTCCTGTTTGAGATCTCCTGGAATTTCTCCGTTTGACTCTGCTGTTTCAACTACTGGAGAAGCAACTGGTTCAACAGGATTTTCAATTACAGGTTCTTCAAGAATAGTTTCTTCGATAACTGATTCTTCTTCTGCAGGCGTTTCGTCAAATACAGGTTCAGAATCCATATCATCAAGAGAAGGTGATGGCAAATCAAGATCACCAAGCCCTTCATCTACAGGTTCTTCGATTTCTATAAGATTATTTTCATCTTCAGAAATATAGCTGAGCTTATCAGAAGTTAAAGATGATTCAATAGAAGGTTCTTCTTCAAAGAACTCGTCAATAGGATTGATTGAAATTTTTTCATCAATTCCAGTTGTGTCCATTGTCAAAGATGAATCTTCAGATACGATAATATCGCTGTCTGTACTAAGATCGTCAACTTTAGGAATTTCAATTTCATCAGGAAGATCTTCAGAAATAGGCTGGTCTTCTTCAATTAAATCTTCGATTACAGGTTCTTCAGCAACTGTTTCTTCTTCGATTACTGGTTCTTCGATAATTACATCATCAGAAGTATCTTCGAAAATTGCTGAATCATCAAATGCACTTGAATCAATTGTAGTAGAGAACTGTCCGTTTGAAACAGAAACAGGTTCTTCAGAAGCTGTTTCGAGTGCTGGTTCTTCAACAGATATTTCCTCGACAATGCTTTCTTCAACTACAGGTTCTTCAGAAGCTGTTTCTTCGATTACTGGTTCAGCAACTGGGCATTCTTCAACTGAAGTTTCTTCAGTAAATTCAGCTGAGCTTAAAATGTTGCTTAATTCGTCACCAGAAAGGGCAATTGTATCGTCATCTCCGCCATCAGCGAAGAATCCTGTGTTTTCTTCCTGTTCCGGTTCAATTTTAATATCGTGTTCCTGTGACTTGAGGTCTGTTAATTCAGTTTTGAGGGTAGTAATTTCTGACTTAAGGGAAGCAAGTTCGCCCATAAGCTGAGAAATAATTTCCTGACCTTTTGCAGAAAGAGTTACGTCATCTGTTTCTGCAGGTGCTGCCGGAGCAGATGTTTCAATTGTTTCTGGTTCAGCACTTTCTGTTTCTGCTTCAGATTCAATATTTCCGTTAATAACATCACTCATTGAAACAGACATGTTTTCATCAGTATCAACTGTAACCTTCATGTCGTAGTTAACGCTTTCATCTTTAATTTCATCGATAGCATCTTCAGGTCCTTTTACTGACTGAAGGCCGTTTTCTTCATCTATACCGAAATCAGAAAGATCAATTGATTCTGTTTCAAGGTCATCACCTGTAGATCTTACAAAATCCCCGCTGGCTTCTGAAGCTTCCTGAGTTTCTTCGGCTTCTTCTTCAGTTTCGAATGAATTTGCAGTTTCGTCAAATGAAAGTTTAATATCAAGCGGATCTTCGTCTACGATTTCTTCAGATTTCTGGGTTGTTCCAGTTCCGGTAGAGTTAAGGTCAGAGAAATCACCGCCATCAAGGAAGTCATCAAGACTTACGCTGTCTGAAGAAGAGTCATCCATGCCGAAGCTGGAAAGATCAACAGTTTCTTCTGAAGACGATGATGAATCTGAATCATCAGAAAGGAAGTTGTCGAGATCAATTTCTCCGTCTTCCATTTCGTCAAGGTTGATGTCAACTGATTCAGTTTTGATTGAACTCTGAATGTCATCAGTAACTTCAAAATCAATCTGAGGTTCTTCAGAAGGTTGTGCAGCTGTTTCTTCTACAGCTGGAACTTCAAGACTTTCGTCTGTGGCTGCAATTTCTTCTGCTTGAGGTTCGTCTATATCAAAATTAATATCGTCTAAAGTAAACGGCTCAGAAGTTTCTTCAGTCGGAGCTTCTTCAGAGGAAGCAGTTTCATCACCGAAATCTACGCCGGCAAAAGGGTCATCCAGTGTTTCTTCGGTGACAGCACTTTCTGTTGATTCTGAATTATCAAGGGTATCAAAATCAGCAAAATCTGTATCAAGTGATTCTAAAGAAAAATCATCTTCTGTAAAATCAGGAGCGTCAGTATCAGGAAGAATATCCTTTGGTGGTTTTTTTACCCAAACACCGTAGTTATCAAGTTCGTTATTTTCTGTTGAATCGCTCATATATTTACCCCTTTTGGTAGAGTTTAAACTTTATATCACTTAAATATCGGCAGAAAATAATAAAATCTGCACTATTATTATACTATAATTTTTTTAATTATAACATATAATTTAATTTAAGAAAATATAAAAAAAACCGATAATTTTAATATCATGAAAAGACAGAAATACCTTCTTGCAATACTTGCTGGAGTTGCAAGTTATGTTTTACTTTGTATAACCTGCGGAAAAAACGGCGTTTGGGCAAGAAACCAGCTTTTGGAACAGAAAAGAATTATCAGTGCAAATACTCAGCTTGTAGAAAATATTAATGAAGAATTAAAACTTGAAAAGACTGCTATACAGAATGACCGTGAAGTTATTGCTGCATATGCAAGAAAACTCGGCTATGTATCAGAAGGGGAAAAACTTGTAAAAATTACAGGACTTGGAGTTCTTTCAGATATGAAGTATGAAACAGGAACAGTTGTAAAAGCAAAGGAAGTAATGTTCATCCCTGAATGGATTTGCAAAGCCTGTGGTGTTTTCATTTTCTCTTTATTTTTCGTTTTATTGTTCTTTTATGACATTTCCAAGGGAAATATTTCTTTCAGAAAAAAAGCCCGTTATGAAGTTGTAGCAGGAATTCCTGTTTATGATGTATCACAAATCTAATCCAGATTCTGTTAAAATCTGCTGTGACGCCCTCAGAAACGGGGACGTCATAATTATCCCGACCGACACTGTTTATGGTTTTTCAGCAGTCGTCGATAAAACCATGAATACCGACGAAAAAATCAGGAAAATAAAAGGACGTTCAGAAATAAAACCTTTTATCCAGCTCATCGGAAATCCTGAAGATATTTACAAATACACAGACGATAAAATTCCTACCGAAGTGCTTTCTCACTGGCCGGGACCTTTGACTATTATCGTTCATGATAAAAATTCCCAGGGAACTACTGCGTACCGATGTCCTGATGATAAATGGCTTTGCAGTCTCTTAAATGAATTGAAAAATCCGGTTTATTCAACAAGTGCAAACAGAAGCGGACAGCCGCAGATTGAAAAAGTTGAACAGCTTGAAAAGGAATTTTCCGATGAAGTTAAAGTTATAATTGATGACGGCGACAGAGTCGGCGGAGTTCCTTCGACAATCATTTCTATTGAAAATAATCAGGTAAAAGTTCTTCGTGAGGGAGCTGTAAAACTTTAGTTTATTTTATTCCAACTTACATTAATCGTTGCAGGAATTACAGAGCTTGATTCGTCAAGAATTAAAGTTTCTTTAGTTCCTGAAAGAGTTCCGTTTCCGGAAAGAGAGAAGGTCCATTCAATAGGCTTTGCATTCTTGGAATACTCAAGAATCAGCTGTCTTGGAATATCCGGGTAGAAAGATGCGTTGAAAGGCATTGCCTGTGTTATTTTTAATGTTTTTGAATCTTCCACAGAAATAGAAATATTCATAGATGCGCCATTGTTAAAAATAACAAAGCCGCGTCCGCTTCTCATGATTACAATTTTTGTAATTCCTTTTTCGCCTGCCCAGGTTCCGCTTAAGCCTTCAATTGACATTGAAGTAGTCATGGTCTGATCGCTTCCGGTTTTTTTTACAGAGGAATTTGAATTAACTTTAATATCTGCAGATACAGAAAGTATTTCGTTGAACAGAGATTTTGAATCTGTCAAAACCTTGTAATAAGAATCAAATGATTTTTTTACAGAATCAATTTTAGAAGTGTAGAGATTTTTTGTATAAATGCTACAGATCCATTCTTCATCTTCAGTTTTTTCAATTTTTGAAACTAGGATGATTGAACGTGAACCGTCAGAATGTTCCTGCGAAGCAGGTACGAGATTAAAGATTGAAGTGCTGTCAATTCTGTCAGCTTCTTTATCAGTAAGCTTACTGTAATTGACATCAAAACCAGAAAGTCTTTTATCAATAAAATTAATTTCAGGAAAAGACCTTATCTGTGCAGAGAATAAATCAAGCGTAATGTTTTTCTGAGATTCCTGTGATGGTGGAGTTATAACGCCATAAAAGTAGACATCATATTTTTTCTGAGCATAACAGTTTACTGATGCTGCAAAAATGAGAAAGGTAAGAATGCTGAAAAATACACTTTTTTTCTTCATATCTACTATTTATAAAACAATTTCATCTTTTGTTTGTTACGAAAGTAAATCTTTTTTGAAATTGCGCTGTAAGTCGCGGTTTATGTCTTTTTCCTTGATTGAAGCGCGTTTGTCAAACATTTTCTTTCCTTTGCAGAGGCCAAGGTTAACTTTTACGCGTCCTGCCTTGAGGTAAAAATCAAGGGGAATAAGCGTAAAACCTTTTTCTTCAACTTTTCTTTTTAATCTTTTAATTTCATCGGCATGGAGAAGCAGTTTCTTTGCCCTGTCAGGATTGTGATTAAAAACAGAAGAGTAGGAATATTCACTTATATGAAAGCCTTTCAGCCAGACTTCATCATTTATAATTTCTGCAAAAGCATCCGGAAAAGAAATGTTTCCCGATTTTACAGATTTTACTTCTGTTCCTTCGAGTACAATTCCGCATTCGATTGAGTCTTCTATTGAGTAATTAAAACGTGCTTTTTTGTTATCTGCTATTTTTTTAATATCTGCCATTTCCTTTTAATTATAAACAATAATCTGTTTGTCCTCAAGCCAAATTTAGCCTTAGTTTTGTATTTAATATTCTATTCCCTATAGACCGATTTTGTGTTAAAATAAATATTATGTTGAATAAGATTTATAATAGTGATTTATATACAATTTCCTATCAGATGAGGAAGGAACGCAGCAAAAAGATTCTTCATCGTGTCATTAACTGTCTTGTAGTATTTATAATCATAAATCTTGTTCTTTCCTTTGTAATCTTTCCTGTTAAGCAGAATACAGATTCAATGACTCCAGACATTCCGAAAAACTCAACTTTGTTTGTTACTCCAATTATGCCGAGCGTTGAAAGAGGGGATGTTGTTCTTCTTGATAAAGACAGCCTTCTTTCAAATGTTCATAAAAAGTTTTTGAATTCAATAATCAACTTTTTTACTTTGCAGCAGCGCGGTTTGTACTCTGATGCAGAAAACTTGAGTTCCAAAAAAACTCTCCGTCGTGTAATCGGACTTCCTGGTGATACTGTTTACATGAAAAATTTTATTGTTTACATAAAACCTCAAAATGAAAAATATTTCCTTTCAGAATTTGAGCTTTCAAAAAAATCATATAACATCGAAGTGTTCAATCTTCCGGAAGGCTGGGACGACAGTGTCGGCTTTAAGGCAGAATTTACTCCGGTAACACTTGGCCCGAATGAATATTTTGTTCTTGCTGACAACAGATTTTCAAGCCTGGACAGTCGCCTTTGGGGTGTTGTGAACAAAAGAGATTTTATCGGAAAAGCACTTATAGTTTATTTTCCCTTTTCAAAAATTAGACTTTTCTAATTCTGACAGATTATGAAATCTGAAATTTCCGTTTACATTCACATTCCTTTCTGCAGATCAAAATGTTCGTATTGTGATTTTTTCAGTAAGCCTGGAATTGAAAATTTAATTGATGCTTATGTTGATTCGCTGTGCAGAGAGATTAAGTTTTATTCCACTGGCTCTCAAAAATTCCTTTTAAAAACTTTATATATCGGTGGCGGAACACCTAGTCTTCTCAGTATTAATCAGCTTTCACGCATTTTTTCTGTACTTCAGAATTGTTTTAAAATTTGCGGTGAAGGCTTTGAAGCAACAATCGAATTAAATCCTGATGATGTAAGTAAAGAACTGATTGAGTTTTTAAACCAGTCGTTCATAACAAGAATTTCACTTGGTATTCAGTCTCTTAAACAGAAAACACTTTCTGCGATGTGCAGAAGGGCTTCAAGAGAAACTTCTCTTAAGGCGCTTTCAATTATTTCTGAAAATTTTACAAAAAGATTTTCGGCAGATTTAATTGCAGGTTTTCCTGGTGAATCAGAAAAGGATCTTAAAGAAAATATCGATGAGCTCCTTGAATATTCTCCTGAACATATTTCGCTTTATTCGCTGTGTGTGGAAGAAGGAACCTTGCTTTACCATCAGATTGAATCAGAAAAAATTCCTTTTGATCAGAGTGAGTCGGATTCTGTCTGGCTTTCTGCAAAAACTTATCTTGAACAGAAAAGATTTTTTCAGTACGAGGTTTCAAATTTTTCAAAATCAGAAAAAACACAGAGCCGTCACAATCTGACATACTGGCATCTTGAAAATTATTTAGGGTTTGGTTCCGGAGCAACAGGTTCATTATTTTTTGAAGAGCATAAAGGAATAAGATATACAAATATTGACGACATTGAAAAATATATTTCATTCTGGAAAAGAGAAGTTTACACAAATCCAGATTTTTCTGATTACGACAAAATGATATTTCATTTTGAAAATGTTCCATGCTTTCTTGAAAAAATAGATTATGAAACTGAGGAGTTTGAATTTCTTATGATGAATTTCAGACTGCGCGAAGGCGTTTCTTCGCTGAATTACAAAAAACGTTTTGACAGAAATCTTGAAACCCGGCTTGGATTAAATGATGGACTTTTTAAGGAATGGAAAGACAAAGGTCTTGCAGAATGTAAAGGGGATTTTTTCAGGTTGAATGAAAAAGGAATTTTATTTTTGAACAGTTTTCTTGAAAGTCTTTAAGGGGCAAAAAAAAAACGTTTAACAGCTTCGGAGGAACGCTGTTAAACGGATTCCAATTTTTAAAATAATATTCAAAATGTGGAACGAATCATCAACATCTTAAATATAACATATTGACTAAAATATGTCCAATATTATATGAAAAAAAAACGCAAAAAAATGCAAAATTTGTGAAAAAAATGTTATAAAAGTTTAAAAAAGAAATAAAATGCTTGCAAATTTTAGATTTTAATGGCAAAATTATTAAGAGGGGAAAATTTAATAAATGATTGAATTGAATAAGCTTAATGGAGCTGTATTCTTTCTTAATCCGCACTTGATAGAATCTATGGAGTGCCGGCCAGATCTCACAATTACCATGATGTCAGGTAATACAATCGTCGTTAAAAATTCTCCTCAGGAAGTAATTGAAAAAATTATTGCTTACAGAAGCCAATTAGGTATTCAGAAGCAAGAGGGTTAACAATGGATATATCTACAATAATTGGATTTATTGGTGGTGCCGGAATGATCGTCATGTCAGTATTGACCTCTGGTGGTACATTGGGTGGTATTATCGATATTCCGTCTGTATTCATGACAATCGGTGGTTCTTATTGTGCTATTATGATTATGGCACCATTAAGTAAAGCTCTTGGTATTTTCAAAATTATTTCCAGATGTTTTAAGATTCCGGATTTTGGTGAAAAACAGATTGTTCAGAACATGGTTTCCCTTTCTGAAAAAGCACGTCGTGAAGGTATCCTTATTCTTGAAGACGGACTTGATGATCTTGAAGATCCGTTCATGAAAAGCGGTCTCCGTCTTGTAATCGACGGTACTGATGGTGCTGTAGTACGTACCATCATGGAAAATGAAATGAGTCAGATTGAAGCCCGCCATATGGAATGGGTTAACGTTATAAACCAGTGGGCCGGATTTGCACCGGGTTTCGGTATGATGGGTACCGTATTAGGTCTTATCGGTATGTTGAACAACTTGGAAGATAAGAGTTCCCTCGGTCCTAACATGGCTGTTGCGTTGATTACAACATTGTACGGTTCTATGCTTGCCAACTGGATTCTTACTCCGCTTGGTCAGAAGCTCATTGCACAGAACGCAACAGAAATGCGTGTTAAAGAAATGATTATCGAAGGAGTACTTGCAATTCAGGCCGGTGAAAACTCGCGCGTTATTGCACAGAAACTTCTTACATATCTTGATCCTACTACAAGAAAGGCTATTGCAGCTGACGTACTTAAGGATTAAAGGAACTGATTAATGGCTAAGAAAGAAAAGAAGGAACCTGAGAAACCGTCAACGGCCTGGCAAGGTACCTATGGTGATATGATTACTCTCATGCTCTGCTTCTTTGTAATGTTGTATAATCCTTCTGAAGTTGATATTCAGGAACTCGCAACTATTACAGAAAGCTTGCAGATGAACCAGACAGATACACCTAAAGGTGGTATGTCATTGTCTTCAGGTAGACTTTCTGATCTTGGTAATACAATCAGTGCGCTTCCTTCTCTTGAAAAAGGAAAGAATCTTGGAACTGCAATGAAGAAGGCTGTAAGTCTTTTTGCACCTGAAATTCATTCAAACAAGATTACAGTTACCAGCGATGAAAGAGGTGTTGTAATTACCCTTGCTGCTGATTACTTCTTCAAAAAGGGAAGCGCAGAATTAAACATTGATGAAACAAGAGATGCGCTTTTGCATTTATCTGAGTTCTTCAATGATCCTGAACTTAAAGATAGAAGATTCAGAATTGAAGGACATACAGACAATACTCCTGTTTCTCAGGAACGTTATGATGTAGAAGAAGACGAAAGTCTAGAACCTGCAGAAAATAATGAAGAAAACTATACAAATAAACGGGATAGTCAAAAATTTAACAGCAATTGGGAACTTTCTTCTCAAAGAGCTATAAACGTTTTGTATTATCTTGCCGATTTTGGAGTAGATGAGCAAAAATTTTGCGTTGCAGGGTACGCTGATACAAGACCTAAGTTTGATAATAATACACCTGAAGGTCAGGCTTACAACAGAAGAGTTGATATTATCATTCTTGATGAAGCTCATTTTTAATTTTTAGATAATTGTTCTATATATAAAGTTGATTGAGAGGTAGAAAATGGCAGACGAAGATTCAGATATTGACCTTGGAGAAGGTTCAGAAACAGTTTCAACTTCTTCTAAAGGTGGAAAAGGTAATTTTCTGCCTACTATTTTAAAATATGTCGGTCTCGGTTTGGGAGCCATCATTTTAATTGTAACTGTTGTACTTATTACAATGAATATTGCTGGTGGCAGCAGTTCAAAAGAAATAAAGCGCGACTATGATAATGAAGATTTCAAAGAATATGTTGGAGAACTTGACTGGTATCAGTCATTAGGTGATATTCAGACAAGAACATCTGATGCTTCACAGGCAAGCGTTCAAGTAACAGTATTCCTTGGATATGAGAAAGACAGTAAAGCTGCTTCCCAGGAAATTACAGCTCAGAAGATTCGTATCAGAGACTTCCTGAGACATTATTTTGCTGATAAGACAGTTGAAGAACTTTCACCAAAAAATGAAGATCGACTTAAGATTGAAATTCGTAATGAGATAAATGATACAATTCTGAATAAGTCAAAAATCAGAGCTGTAGTATTTGATAAATTAAACGTTGTTGTTCAATAGGATAACAGAAGGTAAATAGGAAGCGGGTGCATGAACGAAATTCTGTCCCAGGATGAAATTGACCAGTTACTCTCGGCTATCAGTTCCGGACAATCAGATGTAGATGAATATAAACCGGTATCTGATACTCGTAAAATTAAAATTTATGACTTTAAACGTCCTGACAAATTCTCAAAAGAACAGATTCGTACTGTTCAAATTATGCATGAAACATTTGCACGTTTAACAACAACAAGCCTTTCGGCACAGCTTCGAAGTCTTGTTCACGTTCACGTAGCAACTGTAGATCAGTTGACATACGAAGAATTTATCCGTTCTATTCCTACTCCTACAACACTTGCTGTAATCAACATGGATCCATTGAAAGGTAATGCTATTCTTGAAATTGACCCTGCAATTACCTTCAGTATGATTGACCGCCTTTTTGGTGGTACGGGGGCAACAACAGGTAATAAAAACCGTGACTTAACAGATATCGAACAGTCCGTAATGGAAGGAATCATTGTTCGTATTCTTGCAAATATGCGTGAAGCCTGGACACAGGTAATTGACCTTAGACCTCGTCTTGGTCAGATTGAAACAAATCCACAGTTTGCACAGATCGTTCCTCCAACAGAAATGGTTGTTCTTGTAACATTGGAAACTAAAGTAGGTGAAGAAGAAGGTATGATTAACTTCTGTATTCCTTACTTGACAATTGAACCTATTATTTCAAAGTTGTCTTCACAGTTCTGGTTCTCATCAGTTCGCAGAAGTTCAACTACTCAATATCTTGGTACTTTGAAAGAAAAACTTTCAACTGTAGATATGGATGTTGTTGCAGAAATCGGTTCAATCAATCTTCCTATTCGTGATGTTCTTGCATTGCGTGTTGGAGATACTGTCAGACTTTCGAACACAAAAGTTGGGGATTCCCTTACATTGAGTGTTGGTAATAAAAAGAAATTTTACTGTCAGCCTGGTGTTATCGGCAAAAAAATGGCAGTACAGGTTACTGGTAAAATCGCTGAAGAAGAACCTGAAGAATTAGAAGACCTTTCCGTAGAAGGAGAAGAAACATATGAGTGATGGTGCTATTTCACAAGACGAAATTGATGCTTTGTTATCTGGTGTGCCTATTGACGGGCTTAATGCCTCAGGCCAGGTTTCAAATGGTCCGTCTGTAAACATTGATACAAATGCGTTGTCAAAATTTGCAGATGAACTTAAACAACCCTTAGCTGATAATTTGAAACAGATGACAGGGGTTGAATGTTCGGCTTCGTCTGTTGTTGTTGAAACTGCAGTTAGAGATCAGCTGCTGGCAAAATTACCAGAAATGGTAATTGCTGTAATGGCAGACTTTTCAAATGCACTTTCAGGTGATCACATTTATATTATCTCGACAGAGTTTGCTCAGAAACTTGTTTCATTAATCAACAAGGAAGAAAATGCGGCTCTTGACGATATGTCTCTTTCAATCATTTCAGAAACTCTTTCTACACATACAAATGATGAAATTACTGCGTTAGACAAAACTCGCAAATTCCCTGGTCTTGCATGTAATCCGGCAGAAGCTGTTAACATGCCAAAGGCTATGGTGAGAATTCCACAGAATAAATTCGCCTTATTCTCTTATCCTGTTACTCTTGATGGTCAGCCATACACAATCTGGGAAGCAATTGCCGGTGAAGCAGCTGCTTCAATCGGAAAAGCATATGGCGGTGAACCTGAAATGGCAGGTGGCGGAGCTCTTTCTGCTGCCGACATGGCAAGCATGCAGAATCTTGCAGGCGGAATGCCAATGGGTGGCCAGCCACAGATGGGAATGGGCATGGGCATGGGACAGCCAATGATGGGCATGCCTCAGATGAATATGGGAATGGGTCAGCCAATGATGGGTATGCCACAGATGAACATGGGAATGGGTCAGCCAATGAACACACCTAACGTTCAGGCTCTTCAGTATCCAAACCTTCAAGGCGGTATGATTTCCGGCGAACAGGGAAACATCAGTCTTATCATGGACGTATTCATGGAAATGACTGTAGAACTTGGTCGTACAAAAAAACAGATTCGTGATATTCTTGGAATGGGCGAAGGTACAATTATAGAATTGGATAAACTTGCCGGTGAACCTGTAGATATCCTTGTAAATCATAAACCAATTGCAAAGGGAGAAGTTGTAGTTATCGATGAAAACTTCGGTGTTCGTGTAACTGAAATTCTTTCTCCTTTGGAACGCGTTTCAGACTTACACTAAACTTTTCTTGGGGTGGGAAAAAGTTGAAGTTTAAAAAGTTATTAGTTGTTCTCATTTTTATTGGATCAATTTCAAATTTAGTATTCTCTCAGACTTCATCTAATAAAGTTGATGAATCAACAAAGATTGAAGTTTCTTCTTCTGCTGAAGCAGAAAAAAATTATTCTCTTAACACAACTGCAGGTAATGAATCTGCAAGAACTCAAAAATCAAATACATGGGAACCAATTTTAAAAATGATTCTCGTTCTTGCACTTGTTATCGTTATTATTTATTTCCTGATGAATTTCTTCAAGAAATCAATTAACGGCGGTAAGGGTGGTAATGAAGATGAATATTTAAGAAAGGTTGCTCATTTAAATCTCGGACCTGGAAAATCTGTTCAGGTTGTTACTTTACTTGAAAACTGTTATGTGCTTGGTGTTTCAGATTCAGGAATTAATCTCATCAGCGAAATTGATGATAAGGAATTAATCAGTGCAATGAATATTTCTGCAGATAAAGCTGCAAAAACTTCAAAGGCAAAAAACTTTGCTGAAGTTCTTGAAATGTTCATGCCTTCAAAATCTTCCAAACAGACATCGGCAACTAAGACTAATATTTATTCAGATTCAACTCAGGATGTTTCTGAGTTTGTAAAAAATCAGCGTAAAAGAATAAACAGAAAGGATGACTCAAAATAGAAATGAAAAATAAGGGTTTGAAAATTATTTTAATTTCTCTTTTTGCATTCACTGTTTTTGCTGGTAGCGCATTTGCACAGAATCAGAATTTTCCTGCCGGTAATACAACCGGTACAATGGAAATGAATCGTAATACATCTCCGGTTCAAATTCCTAATATTGATATTAATATCAGACAGCCTCAAAACGGTCAGGAAGTTGCGTTTTCTGTAAGACTTTTAATTATTCTTACATTGCTGACTCTTGCACCGACAATTCTTCTGCTGTTGACCTGTTTCCTTCGTTTCTCAATTGTTCTTGATTTTATCAAGAGAGCATTGTCCTTGCAGCAGGTTCCTCCGACAGCAATATTAAACGGAATTGCATTCTTTATGACTTTGTTTGTCATGTGGCCAACATTTTCTAAGATTTACGACAAGGCTTATAAACCGATGGCTGACGGTCAGATAAATCTTGAAACTGCATATCACGAAGCTGAAGCTCCAATCCGTATGTTCATGGCAGAACAGATGGATGGAAATTACGAATACATAACTTTGTTCATGTCTATGGGAAATATGGAACGTCCTGATACACTTGCAGATGTTCCTACTCACGTTTTGATTCCTGCTTATATTCTTCATGAACTTACTGTTGCTTTTAAAATTGGTATTTATCTGTATATTCCATTTATAATTATTGATATGGTTGTCGCCAGCATCCTTATGTCTATGGGTATGATGATGCTGCCTCCGGTCCAAATTTCCATGCCGTTTAAACTTATGCTGTTTGTATTGGTTGATGGTTGGGGACTTCTCATTCAATCATTGTTTAATTCAGTTTTGTAGGAAGTGATGAATGGATATTGGTGAAGTTGTTCAATTAATGCGAAATGGAATTATGCAGGTGCTTATTCTCACGGCGCCTGTACTCGGAGCTGCTCTTATTATTGGTTTGATAGTTGCAATTTTTCAGGCAACGACTTCAATTCAGGAACAGACTTTAACATTCCTTCCAAAATTAATTGTTATTCTTTCAGTAATTTTTCTTCTCGGCGGATGGATGTTCTCGACCTTGTCTGATTATGCAAAAACTCTTTTTGAATCGATAGCTCACATTACGTCATAATGCTAAGCGCTTGTAAAAGGGAATTTAGATGATTGACACTATCGTTGCCAATGCAGCAGTTTTTCTCCTTATAGCGGTTCGTTGTTTTGCTTTTTTAAGAACAATTCCGCTTTTTTCAATGCGCTCACTTTCTACAATTGTTCGTATTGCACTTGCAGGTTATTGTTCATATTTTCTTTTACCATCAGCTGATTATACTGCCTATGCTTCATTTGTAGATTTTGAACAGGGGTTCAACCTTAACTTTCTTCTGGTTCTTGTCGGTGAAGCGATGATCGGTGTAATTATCGGATTTTTTATTACAATCATTTTTGCTGCTTTCAGTACTGCCGGTCAGTTTTTCGCATTCCAGATGGGGTTCAGTGCTTCTGAAGTTTATGACTCCCTTTCTCAAGTTGAAAATCCTTTGATGGGGCAGTATTTGAATCTTATTGCAATGCTTGTATTCCTGCAGACAAATGCATTTCAGGTTTTGTTTCTTGACGGAATTAAGGCAAGCATTCAGAGTCTTAATGCGTATTCCTTTTTAACAGGAACAGAACCTCTTGTAAAGATTTTGCTTGGTGGTCTTACACGACTTTTTGGTAATGCACTTATAATTGCTCTCCCTGTTATGGGAAGCCTTCTTCTTGTTTCAATCTGTATGGGAATTCTTTCTAAGGCTGCGCCACAAATGAATCTTCTTTCAGAAGGTTTTCCCATAATGATGCTGTTTTCATTTTTCATACTTACAGTATCAATGCCGGCTTTGTGTGACTTTTTCTGCAGGTCTTTCTATGCAGGTTTTGTTCAGCTTGAAAATATTTTTCATGCATTTGGGGGTAAACAGATATGACGTATTCCCAGATTGACCTTCAGTGGTTTTCTGCTGAAGATGAAGGACGAACTGAAGAACCTAGCCAGATTAAACTCGATCGTGCAAGAAAAGAAGGTCGTGTTGCAAAAAGTCAGGAATTAAACAGTGCAGTTGCATTGCTTCTTTCAACTATTGCACTGATTATTCTTTCGAAATGGATTTTCGAACAGATTATTGAATCAATGGTTTTCTTCTTTTCGCGTGCAGGAACTGAAGAGTTTTTCAGAGTTTCAAATGCCGCTGTAATTTTTACATATATTTTAAAGCTTGTATTACCGATTGCAGCAGTCGGTTTAGTTGGCGGAGTAGTCGGAAACCTTATTCAGAACCGTGGATTCCTTTTCAGTTTAAAACCTATTACGCCAAAGTTTTCAAATATTGTTCCTCATATCGGACAGTATCTTAAAAAAACTATTTTTTCAAAACAGGGACTTTTTAATGTTGCAAAATCAATCGTAAAAGTTGCCGTAATTGCATACTTTGGTTTTTCAACTATTCGAAGTGAACTTCCGGATCTTCTTTCAATTATACAACAGCGTGGAGATATTGCAGGCTGTGTCGGAATAATTGCTGGTATTGCTGCAAGACTGCTTGTATTTGCCGCAATCTTTTTTCTTGTTGTTTCCATTCCGGACTACTTTGTAAGCCGTCATGAATTTATGGAACAGATGAAAATGACAAAAGAAGAAGTTAAACAGGAATATAAAGAAATGGAAGGTGATCCTGAAGTTAAGGCTCATATGGAAAGAGCAAAGCAGGAACTTTTAAGACGCAATATTCCGAAGCTTGTTAAAGAAAGTGATGTTGTAATTACAAACCCTACACACTTTGCCGTTGCCCTGAAGTATGATACAACAGTTGCAAACAGTGCGCCTCAGGTCAATGCAAAAGGTGAAGATGATCTTGCTTTAACAATCAGACGCCTTGCTAAAGAGAACGATATTCCTATTGTAGAAAATCGTCCATTGGCTCGTTCGCTCTATGCAGAAACAGAAATAGGTGATATAATACCAGTGACATATTTTAAAGCTGTATCAGTTATTTACGCACAGCTTTCAAAATTTAATAAAAAGAAATAAAACTTTTACGTTTTAGTTTTGCGCGGGTGGGGACTTAATGGCAGACGAGAAACGACAGAATATATTAGGTATTGTTCAGAATAACGCAATTGCATTAGCTGCAATCATGGTTATTCTCATGCTTGTTATTCCTCTTCCATCTTTCATGCTGGATTTCTTTATGGCATTGAATCTGGCTTTGTCTGTAATCATTCTTCTTGTTGTAATTTATACTCCTAAATCCAGCAATATTGATTCATTCCCACGAGTAATTCTTTTCTCAACTTTGTTCGGGCTGGGAATAAATGTTTCGTCAACACGTCTTATTCTTTCCAAAGGTTCTTCATTCGACGGAAAACTTGTAAGGGCTTTCAGTTCCTTTGTTGTCGGCGGAAACAGTGATATATCCGGTCTTATTATCGGACTTGTAATTTTTATCATTCTTATCGTCATTCAGGTTGTTGTAATCACAAAAGGTGCAACGCGAATTTCAGAAGTAGCAGCACGCTTTGCCTTGGACTCAATGGGGCAGAAAAACTTTGCAGTAGATGCTGAATTAAACTCAGGCGCAATCACTGAAGAACAGGCTCAGGAAAAACGAAAAGAAATCAGAAGAGAAAGTGACTTCTTCTCAGCAATGGACGGTTCGAGTAAATTCGTAAGCGGAAACGTAACTGCAGGAATTTTTATTACAATCGTCAATCTCGTTGCAGGACTTATTCTTGGTGCTTACAGAGAAGAGACAGATCTTTTTAATACTTACTGCCGTCTTACGATTGGTGACGGTCTTTTAAGTCAGATTCCTTCTTTGCTTCTTTCATACGCTACAGGTTTGATTGTTGCAGGAAGCGGTTCAGAAGAACTTGTTTCTGACCAGCTCAAAAACAACTTTACAATTTCAGGTAATGTTTACATGATCGGTGGCGGTGTAATGATCCTTCTTGGAATTATGCCTGGAATGCCGTGGTATGTTCTTATCCCGCTTGGTGCTCTTTCATTATTCTGCGGATATAGAATGGCTAAAGTTCAGAAAGCAAACTTTGCAAAGAAACTTGAAGAAGAACAGAATGCTGCAAATAAATCCAAGACCGGAAAAAGTCCTGGCGAAATCAGTCCTGTCGTTCCTCTTGATGCTTTGTCCCTAGAACTTGGTTATGTTCTTATTTCTCTTGTTGATGAAGAAAAAGGTGCAGAGCTTCTTGAACGTATTACGAGAATCAGAAAAGAAGCTGCGATTGATTTAGGTCTTGTAGTTCCTGCAATCCGTATTACCGACAATATGACTCTTGAACCAAGTGAATATTCATTTAAGATTAAGGGAATTGAAGTTGGCCGCGGAAAATTAAAACTCGGTTATTATATGTGTCTCGATACCGGAGGTGTCATCGATAAGATTGAAGGTGAACCGACGGTAGATCCTGCATTTAATATGCCTGCAATCTGGGTTCCTGAAGAAAAACGTGTTCAGGCAGAAAATGCCGGTTACGCTGTTGTTGACCCACCAACAATTATTGCAACTCATATTACAGAAATTATTCGTTCTCATGCTGCAGAAATTCTTGGTATGAAAGAAGTTGCAGAAATCATTAAAGCCTTCCGTGCAAAGAATGAAGATGTAGTTTCTGCAGTTATGGATGATGCTAAATTTACTTACGGACAGATTCAGAAAATTCTTCAGAATCTTCTTCGTGAACAGATTTCAATCCGCAATATTGAAATCATTCTTGAAACACTTGCAAACTTCGGACCTCAGGTTAATACATGGGTATTAACAGAAAAAGTTCGTAAAGCACTTGGTCTTCAGATCTGTCTTCAGTATGTTGATCAGGATAAAACAATTCGCGGTATGACTCTGTCTCAGGATTGGAATGAAAAGCTGCTTGAACGTCAGAATATTCCAAATGATGGTTCAATGCCAATGGTTGCTTTTGACCAGCCTGATCAGAGACGATGGATTGATGCAACAAGTTCTGCGTTTGCATCAATGAGGGAACGGAATCAGCAACCAATTATTATATGTCCTTCTGAAGTTCGTATTCTTGTTAAGAGCGCTACCGTTAATCAGATGCCTGGACTTGTCGTTCTTTCTTATGATGAACTTATGGCGTGTGGTAATTCTGTTGCGCTTGAAGTGCTTGGTGAAATTTCTTATTAGGTGGAGAATTAAAAAATGTATAATGATTATCAAAATGGTCCAGAATATAAAGTTATCGGTAAATCTGTAGAAGACTGCAAAGCCCAGCTTTTTACAAAATACGGAAATAATTATCAGCCGGTTAATATCGGTACTTATATAAAAGAAGGCTTTTTAGGATTCGGACGCAAAGAATATGTTGAAATGAAATATATCATCCGTACTCCAGGAGCAAATATTCCTAAAAGTCATCCGGAAGAATTTGAAAAAAATAAATCAGAAATTTTAAATAAACTTGGAGTTTCGGTTGACAGCTCAAAACAATTAGCAAGTCTTGATAAAAAAATTGATCAGAAGTTAGATGAAAAATTTGATGAGCTTTCAAATCTTATTTCAACCGGCCTTTCAAATATAAGCGTTTCTTCAGATACAAAGCATGCGAATGTTTTAAGAATTGAAGAGATGCTTGAAGAAAATGAATTTTCGAAAGAATACATAAGAAATATCTCTGAAAAAATCCGAGCAGAATTTTCTCTCGAAGAAATTGAAGATTTTGACAAAGTTGAAAAACAGGTTGTTGACTGGATTGGTGAATCAATAGATATTGCACAGAAAAAAGCTCACAGACAGCCACATGTAATCGTGCTTGTTGGTCCGACTGGTGTTGGCAAAACAACAACTATTGCAAAGCTTGCAGCTCAGCAGGTTATTGGTGCAAGAAAAGAAGGAATTGAAGATCCTGTTATCAGATTGATTTCTGCTGACGTTACTCGTGTTGCTGCAGAAGAACAGCTTCGCCGTTATGGAGAAGCTCTTAAGATTCAGGTTGATAAAGCAGAAAATGCTGATGATATTAAAACTATTTTCAGACAGTGCAAAGATTCCACTGATGTAATTTTAATCGATACAAGCGGATACAGTCCGAATGATTCAGAACATATCGGACGCTTAAAGAAAAATCTTTCAGTTGACGGTTTGCGCCCTGATGTTTATCTTGCATTCTCAGCTTCAACTAAATCAAGAGACTTAAGAAATATTATTCAGAATTATGAACCATTTGCTTTCAGTTCTGTAATAATAACAAAGTGTGATGAAACACAGCAGTATGGAAATATAATCAGCGTCCTCGCTGAAAAACATAAATCTATATCCTTCGTTACATATGGACAGTCACCTGCAAAAGATATCAGCAGACCAAAAGTCGTTGATTTCTTAATTCGTCTTAACGGATTTAAAATTGACAGAGTTCATATCGAAGATAAATTTGGAGAATAAGTATGGAAGAACAGTTGGATGAATTAAAGAAGGTAATGAAAGATACCAAAGCAAAGGACTCGAAAAAATCTTCTGACCATAAAACCAGAATCATTGCTATTACAAGTGGTAAAGGTGGTGTAGGTAAAACAAACATTGCCGTTAATATGGCTATTGCTTATGCGCAGCTTGGTAAGAAAGTAATTCTTATCGACGGTGACCTTGGTATGGCAAACGTAAACGTATTGTTGAATGTTGTTCCAAAATACAATCTTCTTCAGGTTATTAACAAACAGAAGACAATGCAGGAAATTATTCTTGAAACTGAATTTGGAATCAAGTTTATTGCCGGTGCAAACGGTTTTTCAAAAATCGCAAACTTAAGCGTTTCTGAACTTGAATATTTTGCAAAACAGTTCAGTTCATTAGGAAATGCAGATATCATCATTATCGATACTGGTGCCGGTATTGCAAATAACGTATTGCAGTTTGTTGCAGCAGCAGATGAAGTTTATGTTGTAACAACTCCAGAACCAACAGCAATTACAGATGCTTATGGTATCATTAAAATCATTACAACAGAAATCGTTGACCGTGAGATTAACATCCAGCTTCTTGTAAATCGTGTTCATTCTGCAGATGAAGGTAAACGCATTTCTGAACGTATTATTAATATTGTCGGTCAGTTCCTTAATTACAAAGTTAACTATATCGGATTTATTTATGAAGATCCTGTCATTCAGGCAAGCGTAATCCGCCAGAAACCATTCATCGTAATTAACCCGACTTCAAAGCCTTCAACATGTATTAAACATATTGTTGGTAGAATTGAAAAAACTGACATAACAAATAATGAGGGTGTTTCAAGCTTCCTCAGTAAATTCCTGAAATTCAAGAAAAACTGATAAAAAAATTTTGAAGTTTTTACCATTATGGTGTATAATATAGTAGGGAGGATAATATGAAGGTAAATTTTAAAATGTGCTCATTTACTGCAGCTATAGCCTTCGTTTTGTCTTTCTTTATAGCTTTAATTTCAGGCGCTGGATTTGGAATTTCTCTCTTGAGAGCAATTATCCTTGCCGTTTGTTTTGGAGCTTTGTCGGTGGGAATCAGTTTTGTTTATGATAAATTCTTAAATGAAAAATCTTATGACGCATCGTCAACTGAAAGTACATCAGATTCAGCTCCAACAATTGGTAACAAAGTTGATATTACAATTGACGATGAAGAACTTCAGGAAGACGATGAAACTCCGAAGTTCGTTCTTACCGGTCAGAATCAAATGCTCAGCAGTGATGATTTGAAAAGCAAACCAATGCAGGTTGATAATATAAATGAAGAATCTGGACACGGGTCAGGTTATTCAAAAACACAGACAGCATCATCATCAGCAGTCAGTTCTTCTGTATCAAGCAAGCCTTCATCTTCTGATTCTCCTGCACCTGCATTTAAACCGGTCTCATTAGGACAATCATCTGAACTTGAAACAGATGAATTGCCGGCTATTGAAAATACATTAGGGGATGGTTCATTCCTTAAACAAGACAGCGAACAGTACAGCGAAGATTTACTTGATGTTCTTCCTGACATGGGCGCTGGAACAAAAGCTGCAGAACAGACTGTGACAGACAGTGAGTTTGCAGTTGGCGGAAAAACAACAAGCAGATTGAATGAGGCTATGTTCCCGGACGGAACAATGGCTGAAAGTAAAGATGCAGTATTAATGGCAGAAGCTTTAAGAACCGTATTAAAAAACGGTGAATAATAAATAAAAGGTGTAGAGTATGGCAACATCGCTTTTTGACGAAAAAACAGAAGACGAACTCTGGTTAGAGTATAAAAAAACAAAATCTCCTCAACTGCGCGATAAATTTATCAGACAATACATGCCACTTGTAAAATATGTTGCTGGAAAACTGGCGGTAGGAATGCCTGGCAGCGTTGAGTTTGATGACCTTGTAGGTTTTGGTCAGTTCGGACTTCTTGATGCTATCGAAAAGTTTGATCCTGGAAAAAACGTTAAATTCAAGACTTATGCTGTAACTCGAATTCGTGGAGCTATCTTTGATGAATTAAGACAGCTTGACTGGGTTCCTCGTTCTGTTCGTCAGAAATCACGTGAAATTGAAGATACAATTGTTGACCTTGAATCTAAGCTTGGCCGTACAGCTACAGATGCAGAAATTGCAGAAAAAATGGGCGTTTCAGAAAGTGAATATCAGCAGACTGTAATGAAAGTTTCTGGAACAAGTGTTCTTTCTCTTAATGATGTATGGTATTCAGGAAATGACAATGATCATATGTCAATTGGCGATTCAATCGAATCTCCTTCAAGCTTAAATCCTGACGTAATCGTTGAACGCGAAGAAATCAGAAAAGTTATTGTTGAAGCTATTAATGAATTACCAGAAAAAGAAAAAATGGTAATCGTATTGTATTACCACGAAGATTTGACATTCAAAGAAATCGGTCAGGTTCTTGAAGTAAGTGAATCGCGTATTTCTCAGCTTCATACAAGAGCAAACCTTCGTTTGAGAGCTAAACTTACAAACTTAAGAAAAGGAATTATGTAATAAAATATGGTTACTTTAGAAACTATCAGAAAAGATATGGAGGCTCAGCTGGCGCTGGATAATTCAATCCAGAGTGTAATCGTAAATGCGGATACACTTGAAGAAGCATTGCAGGATGCTGCAGTTCAGCTTGATTCTAAAGTTTCCACTCTTGAATATGAAATTATCGAAAAAGGTTCTGATGGTTTTCTTGGTTTGGCAAAGAAACCCTGGAAGCTTAGAATATATCCAACTGCAGAAGCTATGGCTAAGAGAAAGAAAGTCAAGGATGACGCAAGCTTTGATGCAGAAAACTTTGACGAAGAAGTTAAGACAGTTGATCAGGACGGAATGTTCTATATCCGTCATTTTGGTGATAACATCTGTCTTAAGGTTACTTTACCAGTCGGCAAAGGTCGGCCTGTTGAAGCTAAACAGATTATTTCAGAAGCAAAACGAACAGACACTCTTTCAATTGATGAAGATTTAATCCGAAAGCTTGCAAAGAATGGTTCTAAAGACCAGTACGAAGTTGTTGGTCAGTATAAACATGTTCCTGCAGGCGATGCATTGCTTGTTATTGATGTATCTAAAGATGAAATGCTTGCAACAGTTACAGTTACACCTCCATCATTGAGTGGTGCAGAAATTTCAGCAGAACAGATTATCCGCAATCTTGAAATTCAGGGTGTTGTTGCAGGAATTGAAGAAGATAAGATTAACGAATTTGTTGATAACCCTGCATATAATGTTCCTTGTGAAGTTGCTGCTGCCGTTAAACCACAGGACGGTCGTGATGCATACATGGTATTCCATTTCGAAACTGATCCTACAAAACTCAAGATTAAAGAATCAAAAAATGGTCTTGTTAACTTCAAGGAACTCAATCAGATTCAGAATGTTGTAAAAGGTCAGCCGCTTGCTCAGAAAATGCCGCCTGAAAGAGGTAAGGCAGGTAAGACATTGAAAGGCCGTTACCTTGAAGCTAAGAATGGAAAAGATATCCGACTTCCACTTGGTAAAAATGTTGAACTTGATAAAGACGGTGTAACAATTCTTGCGGCTATGAATGGTCGTGTATTGTTTGAAGCAGAACGCATTAATGTTGAACCGGTTCTTGAACTTGATGCAGTTAATATTAAAACCGGTAACATTGACTTCCTTGGTACAGTTGTCGTTAAAGGAAACGTTGAAGACGGTTATGATGTTAAGGCATCCGGCAATATTGAAGTTAACGGAACTGTCGGTCAGAGTCATCTCAAAACAGAATCCGGGGATATTATCGTATCTCAGGGTATTTTCGGACACGATGTCGGTGTTATTCAGGCCGGTGGATCTTTGTGGGCTAAGTTCATTCAGTCTGCAAAAGTTGAAGTTGAAAAATTCGTTATCGTTTCGGACAGTATCATGAACTCAGAAGTTACTGCTATGAAACGTGTAATTCTTAACGGTAAGAAAGCTCAGATTACCGGTGGTCATTTGTTTGCAACAGAAGAAATCTGTGCTAAGAATATCGGTTCACCTGGTGGTGGTGCAGAGACTATTCTTGAAGTTGGATTTGACCCAAGATTAAAGCAGCGACTTGCAGATATTCAGGACGAACAGAACTCTCTTATGAGGGAACTTGAAGAAACTGAAAATAATATAGTAACTCTTGAGAACTTCAAGAAACAGAGAAAGACTCTTCCTAAAGAAAAACAGGATCATCTTGATAATCTCAAAAAACGCAAAGAAGAAATTATTGTTAAATCAGAAAAATATGCTACAGAAGTTGAACAGATTCTCCAGCGTCTTCACGAACTTAAGGTTTTCGGAAAAGTTAAAGCTTTCGGAACTGTTTATGCCGGCGTAAAAATTTATGTACGCGATGTAGTTGATGAAGTTCGTTCTGACGTTAAGAACTGTACATTCTTCTTTGAAAATGGATTTGTTCGTCGCGGAAAATATGAAGAACCAGATATGACTGACGTAAAAGCTCCGGAAGGTTATTCAAGCTGATAGAAGCGGAGGAAAGTTCGTGGCAGTTCAACCTATTGATTTACAGACAATGTACTCACAAATGGCGAATGTCGCATCAAAGGTTTCAGGAGAACAGCATGGTGCTCAAATGGCCGCTTCGTTACAACAGCAGTCAGCAGTAATCCAGAATGCCAAAGCCGCTAAAACAGTTCAGAAAGCTTCAGGGGATAATTCAAAAACCGGATTAGTCAAGGACGGTTCATCTGGTCAGCAGCAGGAATCGTATTGCAGTAAACATAAAAATGAATCTGAAGAAGAATTAATGGAGAACAAGAAAGCTGAATTCCGTGAAGATTTTCTCGGACGTCATATTGATATTACGAGGTAAGCTATGCAGTCAGTTATAATTGCTTTGCTAATTCTTATTAACCTGATATTGTGGTTAGTTTTTTTCATTAAATTCAAACGCCTTTTTTCTACAGATGATATTATCCAGAAAACGAGAGATGAATACGATTTACTTTTATCTGATGTAAACCGCAATGCCCTTCAGAATATAAATCTGATTGATATGAAAATCGAAGAATTAAAATCTTTGATTGAAGTTGCAGACAGAAGACTTTCTACTGTTCAGAGTGAAGTTCAATTTCATCAGGCTAAATCTGAACTTACAAGACCTTATTCAAAAAGATCAACAAGAACTACTCCAGAAATAAATGCAGCTAGAGAAGTTGTAGAACAGGAATCTGCATACAACATTGACGTTAATGTAAAAAAATCAAGAAAAAAGCTTCAGAGCCAACCAGTTTCTGTAACACCAGTACGACAGTCAAAAACTAAAAATGTTACAAAAACTCAGAGTGAGATTAAACCTCAAACTTCCAGTAAAGCTCTAGTACAGGCAAATGAACCTGTTGATATTTCAGGATACAAGCTTCCTAATATTTACAGGTCTGATAATCCGATTAAATCAAAGCAGACGTTTCAGGAGCAGGTGAGAAAGCTTTATGATGCAGGTTATACTGTTGATCAGATTGCTCATGAATTAAATAAATCTACAACTGAAGTTGAACTTATAGTAGAAATGATGTAAGTAAGTATAAAAAAATATACTAATTAATTCCACAAAGGAGTAAATAAAGTGAAAGTTACAAAACAGATTTTTGGAACAATCGGAAACGGAGAGGTTGCAAATCTTTATACAGTTGATAACGGAAAAATGTCATTCTGCGTTACTGACTATGGATGTACATTAACAGGAATTTTCCTTCCTAACAAACTCGGTCTTAAAGATGATGTTATTCTCGGACATTCAACTCTTGAAGGTTTTATCAAAGATCCAGGCTTGTCATTCGGGTCAATTGTCGGACGTTTTGCAAACCGTATCGGCGATGCAAAATTTATAATTAATGGTAAAACATACAGTCTTGATAAAAACGACAATGAAGTAAACACACTTCACGGAGGTTTTACCCGTTACGACCACATGATCTGGAACAGCAAAATTGTTTCTAATAAAAATGGAAAAGGCGTTGAATTTTCACGCGTAAGTCCTGACGGCGAACAGGGATTTCCTGGAAACGTAAAGCTTACAGTAACTTACACATTAAACGATAAAAACGAACTTCGTCTTGACTACAAGGCAGAAACTGATGCTGCAACACCTGTAAACCTTACAAACCACGCATATTTCAACCTTCATGGTTCAGGAACAGTTCTCAACCATACACTTCAGATCAAGTCAGAACATATTCTCGAAGTAAATGACAAGTTGATTCCTACAGGAACTTTGACATCAGTTGCAGGCAATGCTTATGACTTTAATACTTCAAAAACTCTTGGTCAGGATATTGAAAAAGTAATGCCGGGCTATGATAACTGCTACACAACCTGCTGGCATTCAAAGGATTCAGAATGGCTTGAACCAACTGAAGAATGCTTTACAGCAGAAGGCGGCGAGGCTGCAGTTCTAACAGATCCTGAAACAAACCGTACAATGAAAGTTTATACAAACCAGCCTGGCATTCAGCTTTATACAGCTAACTGGATTGAAGGAATTGTTGGTAAAAACGGAACTGTATACCATCGCCATGGGGCTGTATGTCTTGAAACTCAGGCTTTCCCTGATGCACCGAACAAAGAAAACTTTCCATGCTGTATTCTTGAACCAGGCGAAGAATACAATGCGGTTACAATCTACAAATTCGAGTTCTAATTCAATTCGGATTGTATAACAATCATCATAAAATAAAAAAAAATGAGAGGATTTTGTGCTTTTTTTTGCACAAGTCCTCTTTTTTTTATTAAATTCATTAAATACTCATTTAGTATCTAAATGGATTTTTATTGCGGATTTACTAAAATCGGGATATAATTAACCATTACTAATTTGTTAAAAAAATTACTTTATTTATAGAGAGGTTTTAATGGACGTCCAATTACAGGAATTGATCGATAAGATCAAAAAAGACGGCGTTGCATCAGCAGAGACATCTGCTGCACAGATTATCGCTGATGCAGAAAAGAAAGCTGCTCAGATTATTGCAGATGCAAAAAATCAGGCTGACGGAATTGTAAAAGAGGCAAAGACAGAATCAGAACGCCTTGAAAAATCCAGCGAAGATGCTATCAAGCAGGCTGGAAGAAACCTTCTTATTTCTTTCCGTGATGGAATTACTTCAGAACTTAAGAAGATTATTGAATCAGAAACAGCAACAGCTTACTCAAAGGAATTACTTGAAAAATTAATTCCTGAAACTGTAAAAGCATGGGCTGGAAAATCTGAAGTTAATAATCTTTCAGTTTTGCTTTCAGAAAAAGATCTTGCTTCACTTGAATCAGGATTGAAAGCAGCACTTAAAGATGAAATCGGCAAAGGTCTTGAAATTAAACCAGACAAGACTCTTTCAAACGGATTTAGAATCGGCTTGAAAGATGGCAGTGCGTTCTACGATTATTCTGCAGAATCAGTTGCTGAATTGTTCTCTGCTTATCTTAATCCAAGAGTTGCTGCTATCCTTAAACAGGCTGCTAGTGAGGCATAATAGTGGGATCTCAGTACTATTTGGTTTCGCAGCTGCCAGCACTTGAAAATTATGAAGGTCGTGGTCAGCTTCCGTTAACCGAAAAATCTTTCAAGGAATTATGTTCTCGTTTTCTCAGTAAAAAGGACTGTAAAATTCTTGAAAAACTTTCACTTGAGCCACCTAAGTCAGATGCAAAAACCGGATCTGCATTGCTTGATAAATGGAATGAAAAGGAACGCAATCTCAGGTTTGCACTTGCTCAGATTCGTGCACTTAAGATGAAAAAAGAATCAGAAATGATTGCTGGTTCTATCAGTGCTGATGTTATGCAGGCTGCTAGAACTGCTGTTGGTATGGATAGTCCTCTGGCTGCAGAAGAATATCTTAATCAGTATAGAATGGAAACTTTAAAGAATCTCACACCACTTGATAACTTTAGCGTAGATGCTGTGTTTGCTTATGGACTTAAGCTTATGCTTGCAGAACGCATGAAACTATTTGATGCAGAGATCGGTAAAGATTCATATCATAAAATTTACGATGAAATACTTGGAGACGCTAAATGACGGATACAAACGCAAAAGTAGTCGGCATTAATGGAAACATGGTTACTATCGAATTTGACGGTAACGTTTCTATGAATGAAGTAGGCTATGTAAATGTAGACGGAAAGAAGTTGCGCGGTGAAATAATCCGTATTCGCGGAAATAAAGCTCAGATGCAGATTTTCGAAATGACACAGGGAATCAAAGCCGGTGACAAAGTAGAACTGATGGGAGATCTTCTTTGCGCAGAATTAGGACCTGGACTTTTAGGTCAGACATTTGATGGTTTGCAGAACCCGCTTCCTCTGGTTGCAGAAAAAGCAGGCTTCTTCCTCGAAAGAGGTGTTTATGTTGATTCACTTCCTAGAGATAAAAAATGGGAATGGACACCTACTGCAAAACCTGGTGATAAAGTTGTAAGAGGTGACTTTGTAGGAACAGTTCCTGAAGGACCTTTCACACATAAAATTCTTGTTCCATTTGATAAACTTGGAATGTACACAGTTAAATCTGTTACACCAGCAGGCAGTTATACAATCGAAGACACAGTTGCAGTTATTACAGACGAAAAAGGAAATGACCATGAACTAAAAATGGCATTCAAGTGGCCTGTAAAACGTGCAGTTGACTGTTATGCAGAACGCCTTGCACCAACAGAACCAATGGTTACTCAGGTTCGTTTGATTGATACTTTCTATCCTGTATCAAAAGGTGGAACATATTGTATTCCAGGTCCTTTCGGTGCCGGAAAAACTGTACTTCAGCACACAACTTCACGTAACGCAGACGTTGATATCGTAATCATCGCTGCCTGTGGTGAACGTGCCGGTGAAGTAGTAGAAACAATTAAAGAGTTCCCTGAACTTAAAGACCCACGTACTGGCCGTTCATTGATGGAAAGAACAATCATCATTTGTAATACTTCATCAATGCCTGTTGCTTCCCGTGAAGCTTCAGTTTATACATCAGTGACACTTGCAGAATACTATCGTCAGATGGGACTTCACGTATTGCTCCTTGCTGACTCAACAAGCCGCTGGGCACAGGCTCTCCGTGAAATGTCTGGACGATTGGAAGAAATCCCTGGTGAAGAAGCATTCCCAGCTTACCTTGAATCATACATTTCTGCATTCTACGAAAGAGCAGGTTATGTAAGACTTCGTGATGGAAGCTTTGGATCTGTTACAATCGGTGGTACAGTATCTCCTGCCGGTGGTAACTTCGAAGAACCAGTAACTCAGGCTACTCTTAAAGTAGTAGGAGCTTTCCATGGACTTTCTCGTGAACGTTCTGATGCTCGTAAGTATCCTGCTATTGACCCAATTATTTCATGGTCAAAATATAAATCAGTACTTCCTCAATCATGGGTTGCTTATGCACGCAAAGTATTCCTTGCCGGTGTTGAAGTTAACCAGATGATGAAGGTAGTAGGTGAAGACGGTACAACAACAGAAGATTATATCGAATACCTCAAGAGTGAATTCCTTGATGCAGTTTACATGCAGCAGAACTCATTCGACGAAATCGATGCTGCTGTAAGTGTTGAACGCCAGAAATATACATTCAGCAAAGTTCTTTCAGTTCTTGGAGCTGACTTTGAACTTTCTGATAAAGACACAGCCCGCAACTTCTTCAACCAGATGCGTCAGAAGTTCATCGACTGGAACTATTCTGAATGGAACAGCGACAAGTTCAAGGAAGCAGAAAGCGCTATTGAAACTCACGTTGCTTCTGCAAATGGAAAAGTTCGTGATGACGTTGCAGCAATGTTAAAGGATGGTGAATAATTATGAACAAAGTTTATAGTAAAATTGAATCCATCGTCGGAAGCGTAATCACAGTTAAAGCTGAAAATGTTGCTTACGGAGAACTTGCAGAAATTGAAACACGTTTCGGAAAGTCTCTTGCCGAAGTAAACAAGATTGAAGGCGATATCGTTTCATTACAGGTATTTGCTGGTGGTCGTGGTGTTTCAACTGGTGACCATATTAAATTCCTTGGACATCAGATGGAAGTTTCTTTCTCAGATGATTTGCTTGGACGTATTTTCAACGGTTCTGCAGAACCTCGTGACAATGGACCTGCACTTGCTGATTCCCTTGTAACAATCGGTGGACCTTCTGTTAACCCTTCAAAACGTATCATGGCTAAGCGTATGATCCGTACCGGTATTCCAATGATTGATATGTTCAATACATTGGTTGTATCACAGAAACTTCCAATTTTCTCTATCTCTGGTGAACCATACAACCAGCTCCTTGCCCGCATTGCCATGCAGGCTGAAGTTGATGTAATCGTTCTCGGGGGTATGGGTCTTAAGTATGATGACTACTTGTACTTTAAGAAAACTCTTGAAGACGGTGGGGCTCTTTCAAAGACTGTAATGTTTATGCATACAGCAGCTGACCCGACTGTAGAATGTCAGAAGATTCCTGACCTTTCTCTTGCAGTTGCTGAACAGTTTGCCCTTAAAGGAAAAGACGTTCTCGTTCTCCTTACAGATATGACAAACTTTGCAGACTCAATGAAAGAAATTGCCATTACTCAGGAACAGGTTCCATCTAACCGTGGTTATCCAGGTGACTTGTATTCACAGTTAGCATCACGTTATGAAAAAGCCGTTGACTTTGAAGGCGCAGGATCTGTAACAGTACTTGCTGTAACAACAATGCCTGGTGATGATGTTACTCACCCGGTACCAGATAACACTGGATATATTACAGAAGGACAGTACTACCTTAAAGGTGGACGTATTGAACCATTCGGTTCACTTTCACGTCTTAAACAGAACGTAAACGGTTCTACAAGACCTGACCACCGTGCACTTATGGATGGTATGATTCGTCTTTATTCATCTTATAAAGATACACTCGAAAAGAAATCAATGGGTTTCAACTTGAGTAAATGGGATGACAAACTTCTCGCATATGGTAAGAAGTTCGAAGATAACATGATGGACCTTTCTAAGAATATTTCTTTGGAAGATGCTTTGGATTTAGGCTGGAAGATTTTAAGTGAATGTTTCGAAAAAGAAGAAACTGGTCTTAAGTCTTCATTGATTGAAGAATACTGGCCTAAGAACTAGTTATTTGGAGTATAGCGAATGGCTAAAATTAAGCTGACAAAAAATGAACTCAAAGTACAGAAAGATGCGCTTAAAATGTATAAGCGTTATCTTCCTACATTGCAGCTCAAAAAACAACAGCTTCAATCAGAAATCCGTTCAATCGACGCCAAAGCAAAAGAAGTAAGGGCAGCCAGAGTCGTTCTTGAAAAAGAATTTGATGAATGGATTGCTGTATTCGGTGAAAGATCTGCTTTTACTCCAGATATGGTAACTGTCAAAAATATCAAAAAAGGTTTCGGAAATATTGCAGGTGTAACAATTCCTGTATATGAAGGAGCTGATTTTGGAAGAGGTGATTACGATTTGTATTCAACCCCTCTCTGGATTGATATGGCTGCAGACCGAATGGAAAAAGCACTTTCCCTTGATCTGGAAGCAGAAGTTCTTGACGAACAGGTTCGTCTGCTTTCGCAGGAATTACGCACTACAACCCAGCGCGTAAACCTTTTTGAAAAGGTAAAAATTCCTGAGACTAAGGCTAACATTAAAAAGATTTCTGTATATCTTGGTGATGAACAGACAGCTGCGGTAGTTCGCAGTAAGATCTCTAAGAAGAAACTTCAGCAGAAAGGAGAGGAAGCATGATTGTTAAAATGAAAAAAGTTTCCCTCGTTATCCTGAATAAGGACAAGGAAGCTGCATTGAAGACTCTTCGTCAGTCTGGAATTGTTCATCTCGAGAATATTGAAGGAACTGGTGAAAAACTTGCTACTGTAAAAGCAACTTCTTCAAAACTTGTAGAAGCTGAATCACTTTTAGGTTCATTAAAACCTGCAAAAAAAGGTTTGAACCAGGTTCAGTGCTCTAACGAAGAAGCGCTTAAAAAAGCAGAAAGAGCATTAGAAATTACAGAGCAGAAAAAAACTCTTTTTGAAAGAATTGCTAACGATACTAGCGAAATTGACCGTCTTGCTGCATGGGGTTCAATTAACCTTGAAGATATTAAATATCTTTCTGAAAAAGGCGTTAATTTCGTAATGTACGAAATTCCTTCAGAAAAATACAGTCTTATTGGCGAAGATTTTCAGACAGTAACTGTGAATAAAGAAAAGGGAACTACAAGATTCCTTCTTATTACAGAGTCTGATGATGCTGAAAGACCTGAAGGTTTACCACCTGATGCATATCAGGTAATTTTACCTGAAGATTCTACTGATGTAATTTCTGAGAGAATCGTTGAAGCAAAAGCTGAAATTAATAAACTTGATAAGGAATTTGCAGAACTTGCATATTATCACAGTGCTATTAAGAACTATAACAAGCTTTTGCAGAAAGATATTGAATTTGAAAATGTCTTCTCTGGAATGGAAACAGACAATTCAGATGCACTTAATTCTTTGAGCTGGTTAACAGGCTATGTTCCTGTTGATGAACTTGATAATCTTAAAAAAGTTGCAGCTGAAAATAACTGGGCAATTGCCAGTGATGATCCGTCTGAAGAAGATATGGTACCAACTAAGTTGAAGAATAATAAATTTGTAAGTTTGATTTATCCACTTACAGACTTCCTTGGAACAGTTCCTGGATATCATGAATATGATATTTCCGGCTGGTTTTTGTTCTTCTTTACAATCTTCTTCGGAATGATTTTTGGTGACGGTGGTTATGGACTTTTGGTTACATTGCTTTCCGGAATCATGCTCATTAAAAATGCGGCAAAGAAAAAATCATCTCCTGTATTAGGACTTGTATTCCTTGTTGGACTTGCAACTGTAGCATGGGGATTTGTTACATGTACATGGTTTGGTCTTACTCCAGCCCAGCTTGAAGCTTATGGATTAGGATTCTTAAACAAAATCACTGTACCGTTGTTGTCAAATTCCTATAAATATTTACCTGATGGTGAAACATTAAGAACATGGTCGTTGCCATGGACTGCACCGGGCGTTGGTGTAACAGTAGATCAGAACTTGCAGATTTTCTGTTTCAGCCTTGCACTTCTGCAGCTTTCGGTAGCACATATCAAGGGAATCTTCCGCAATATCGGAGATAAATCTCTCAAGTTTATTGCAGACTTCGGTTCACTTGCACAGCTTATCGGTATGTTCTATGTTGTATTGTCAATGGTAGTTAGTTCGGAAATCTTCCCATTAGATTTGGTTGTAAATGGAATTCCTGTAGCACAGATTGCACTTTATTGTGTAATTGGTGGATTTGCATTAAGTTTCATCTTTGCAAATTACGAAGGAAATCTCATCAAGTCTATTATGGAAAGTGTTAAGAACATAATTTCTGTATTACTTGGCGTAGTCAATGTATTTTCAGATATCGTTTCTTACATCCGTCTCTGGGCTGTAGGACTTGCAGGTGCTGCAATTTCCAACACTGTTAATACAATGGCAGGTGATATCGGTGGACATGCAATTATGTTCGTCGCTGTTGTAGCATTGCTTGTATTTGGACATGGTTTGAATATGATTTTGAACCTGTTGTCTGTAATCGTTCATGGCGTTCGTTTGAATACACTTGAGTTCTCAACTCACTTAGGAATGTCATGGTCAGGATTTAAATATGAACCGTTCAGTGAAACGGTTAAAAAATAAAATTAACTTTCTTTGTTTGACGCAAAGATTATAAGGAGAAAAATATGGAATTGAGTGTGATCGGTATGGATTTAGGTATGTTAGGTGCCGCTATTGTTATGGGTATTGCTGCTATCGGTTCAGCAATTGGTATTGGTGCTGCAGGTCAGGGTGCTATTGGTGCTTGGAAAAGATGTTATGTAAACAATAAACCAGCTCCATTCATTTTGACAGTATTTGCTGGTGCTCCTTTGACACAGACAATTTACGGATTCCTTTTGATGAACTCAATGAAAGAAAAAGTTGCATCTGGTGCAATGAACGGTCCTTTCGCTCTTGGCCTTGGCCTTGCTGCAGGTCTTGCAATGTGTTTCTCAGCAATTGCTCAGGGAAAAGCTGGTGCTGCAGGTTCTGATGCTCTCGGTGAAACAGGAAAAGGTTTCTCTCAGTACATCATGGTTGTAGGTCTTTGTGAAACTGTTGCTTTGTTCGCAATGGTATTCGGAATGATCCAGTAATCCTGATCTGTAACTAATTTCGAAGGACAGTCCTTTTATATATAAAGGCTGTCCTTTTTTTTTATCTCAAGATGTAATATAATGTAGACTATGAATAAAACTTTTTTACAGCCACGCCTTGTAAAAATCGGCGGAAGTGGAATTACAAAATCTCTTTCTATTGGTGGAACCAGTCCTGTTTCCATTCAGACAATGTGGAAAGATGGAATAGATAATATTGTTGATGATGATAAAGCTCTTCATGAAACTCTTAAACAGATTAATGACCTTCAGGCATTGGGCTGTGATATCATCAGATTTGCTGTTCCTGATACAAAAAGTGCAAAGGCACTTGTAAAAATTGCACAGAACACTTCAATGCCTTTAGTTGCTGACATTCATTTTGACTACCGACTGGCGCTTGAATGCCTTAAGGGTAATGTTGCAAAAATCAGAATCAATCCAGGGAATATCGGAAGCCGTGACAAGGTTGAAGCTGTCGTAAATGGCTGTCGTGAAAAAGGCACTGCAATTAGAATCGGTGTAAATACCGGAAGTCTTCCAAAAGACCTTGCAGAAAAAGTAGAAAACGGTATCATTTCAAGAACTGAAGCGCTCGCTGAAACTGCTGCCAGAGAATGTGAAGTCTTTGAAGAACTAAAATTTGATCAGTACGTTGTAAGTATGAAAGCTTCATCTGTAGAAGAAACAGTACTTTCAAATGAGGCTTTTGCGTCTAAATATAATATTCCGTTACACATCGGTGTTACAGAAGCCGGTCCTTTAATTACAGGTGTTGTCAAATCGACTCTAGCTTTCAGTAAGCTATTAAATGAAGGTATCGGAAGCACAATTCGTGTAAGTCTTTCATCAAGTCCTGAAAATGAAGTAATCACCGGCCGAGAAATTCTTCATGAGTGCGGATTGAGAAAAGGCGGAGTTACTATCATTTCTTGTCCTCGCTGCGGCCGTCTTGGCTTTGATGTTCATTCATTTTTGGACCGCTGGCAGAACAGACTTCTTGCAATGGATAAAGATATTACGGTTGCCGTTATGGGTTGTATCGTAAATGGTCCTGGCGAAGGAAAGCATGCAGATTTAGGTATTGCAGGTGCGGGGGATAAGGCAATTATTTTCAAAAAAGGTAAAATAATCCACACGATTAATGCAAAAGATGCCGATATTATATTCGAACAGGAACTTAATTCTTTATGAAAAAAATTTGTTTAATATTGTCGATTTTAACTATTTCACTTACATCAGTTTTTGCTAAAGCTGCTCTTCAGTCAGGAGAATCCTGGATGATTCTTCAGCGTGCTGAACATGAATTTGACAACAATAATTTTTCTGAAGCAATGAGATATGCTCAGGATGCAGTTGCCAAAAGAAAGCATGAAAGTGAATCAGAATCAAAAATATTAACAAATGCTGTTACACCTTATCAGGTTAGACGTGTAGGGGATTTAATTCCGGATGTACTCAAAGTTCTTGAAGAACGTCAGGAATACAGTGCGATGGATATAATTAAAAAATGGACCGGAAAATACGGGAATGAATATTTTGAAGATTCCATTGCAAAACTTCGTGAATTTATAAATTCCCGCAAAGATTATCCGGAAGCTTACATTTTAATTGCGAAAATTTATCGTATTGAAGGTGAATTCTCGATGGCTCAAGATTATCTTGAAAAAGCAAGAACAACATCTTCTTTACTCGAAGTTCCAGAAATGGAAAACGATATTCTTTTTATAATTGCTGATATTGCAGAATACACTCACGATGTTCCAACTCAGGAAAAAGCCCTTCTTTTGATTGCAAAAAACAGCGGCGATTTCTCAAATGAAACATTAAAACAGGCTTTAATTCGTACTTCAAAATCAAAAAAAGAAGATAACTCTTCAAAATTTTTCAAGATGTACAGAATCAATTCAATTGCCTGCTTAAATGCATATTATAAATTAAGCAAAATCTATGATTCAAGCAAAAAATATGAAGAAGCATATATTACAAATCTTTACGGAGTTTTAATTGCTTTTACTCATTTGAACTCATTACTTGAAGAAAGGGAATCAGACTATCAGTTTTCAGATCTCAAAACCTTCTTCAAAACTGTAAGCAGATATAGTGATATGGTAAAATGGTGTAATGATAATTCGTTCTGGGAAGGATTTTATAACATTTATGCTTATGGAACAAAATGCGGTTATCAAAGATTCCCTAAAGACGTAATTATTGTCATGAGTAATTCATGTCCTGAACTCTATTGGAAAAACGCCGCACAGAAATGTGTTGAAGAAGCAGGGCTTTCAAAATAATTTTATAGTTAAGTCTTTACAGTATTTTAATTAGCTTAATCAATAGTGAAGTCCGAAACCAATTGATAATTCATAAGGAGATACATTTGGTCTCCAGCTGGTATCGATGTAATTTTTAAGAAGAAGTCTTCCGATATCAAATCCGGCGCTAGCACGAACCTGAAGTGATTTAAACTTTAATGGATATACAATAAATTCTACACCTGCACAAATAAAAGAATCTTTTATATCAAAACATCGTCCTGTTACCCGGTTTTTTGTAAGAGAAAAATCAACAAAAGGTGATATCTGTAATTCAAAACCTAATTTTTTAATCAAATCCCAGTTCCAGTTGTCAAATGTCATTGTAAAAATATGGATTGGAAAATCAAGGTTAAGAACAATCGCTCTTGGAGTACTTGTTGAGTTTATATCTGATAATGAAGAATTTGCAAAGTATTCATCATCACGTATTCCTCGAATTCGTGAGCACGTTTTCTTATTCTTATTAATGTATGAAAATCCATACAACCTCGTATTCATTCCAGCATATTTCCAGTCAAGAAAAAACTGTAATTCTGATTCAAAGCCGATTACCATATCGTTTATCAGATAATTGTAACCTGAATCTTGTCTTGCATAAAAACTTAAGCCTGATCTGAAGTTTCCGTTCCAGTTAATGCTCGAAGTTGAAATCTTGTTTGAAAATAAAAGTTCAGGACTTAAAAGATCATCATTTCTTGTATTAATTTTATGGTTTGACCAGTTGTAAGTAAAATTAACCGAAGGGGTATAAATAATATCTCCCCAGCGAGGAATGTTTTGAAGAATGATTGGTACTGAAAAATCTGCGACTTCACCAAAATACAGTGCATCGTTAAATACATTGTAATCAAAATCATTTACAATTTTTTGAGTTAAAGTTAATTTAAGACTAAGCTGATCAAAAGGAATTGCAAAGATTAATCCGGAATTTACAGTCCATTCAGGTAATTCCTCTCCGAATGTATATTTACAGTCATAATCATTATTCCATGAACATTCAAAAGGTCCAAAATAGAAAGGATAGTCATATTTAAAGCTTGCGCCGAGACCAAAATCAACATTACCGTCATTTTTTGGATCTATGCAGAAATAAACATCTCCAGAAGCTTCGTTCAAAGTTCCTAAAAAGTTGGAGTCACGGATTTTTGCCTTAATAACACTTCCGTCATTGGAATCATATTTAATATACGGTAAGATGATGAAATTCTTCGAATCAGAAACATCAATTGAAACATTGACAGTTTTTATATCGTTTTCAGAATTGTTGTTAATTGAATACTGAATCGAAACTGAATCAAAAACGCGTAAGTTTTCGAATTGTTTTTTTATATCAGAAATATAAACAGCCAGTTCATCCTGATTATTAAAAACTCTTTTTTTATTAATTTTAATTTTATGTTCAAGATTTGTTTCTTTAGTTTTACCATCGATATTGTATAAAATTTCAGAAATTTTATATTTTTCAGCATTTATAAAATTACATAATAAAAGAGAATAAAATAAACAAACGAAAAACCTTTTCATATATGAAATCTGTTATCTTGAAGAATAGTTGTTATTAATCCAGTTAAGATATTCACCGCTTTGAATGTGATTAATCCATTCTTTATTAGAAAGATTCCATTTTACAGTAAGCAAAAGACCTTCTTCAAATGTCATTTTTCTTTCCCAGTTTAATTCTTTTTTAATCTTAGAACAGTCAATGGCATAACGCAGGTCATGACCCGGACGGTCTTTAACATGTGTAATTGTTTCTTTGACTTTATTAATATCGATGTTAAGTTCTTTTGAGGTTAATTCAATCAACTTGTCGAGAAGCACAATGTTCTGCCATTCGTTTTCGCCACCGATATTATATTTTTCGCCGCATTTTCCATCTTTTAAAATCTGGAATACCGCACGGTTGTGATCTTCTACATAAATCCAGTCACGGATATTAGTTCCTGCTCCGTATACAGGAAGATTCTTTCCCTGAGAGATATTAAGAATCATTAACGGAATAAGTTTTTCAGGGAACTGGTAAGGTCCGTAATTGTTTGTACAGTTGCTTAATGTTATTGGTAATCCGAAAGTATGGTGGTAAGCCATTACAATGTGATCACTTGAAGCTTTGCTTGAAGAGTATGGGCTTCTTGGATCATATGGAGTTGTTTCAGTAAAATAACCTGTAGGGCCAAGTGAACCATAAACTTCATCAGTTGAAATGTGATGAAAAAGAACATCATCGCGAATATTATCAAGTGAACACTTCCAGTAAGTTTTAGCAACATCGAGAAGTGTGTATGTTCCAAGAACATTAGTTTTAATAAAGGCTTCTGGTTCAAGAACAGAACGGTCAACATGACTTTCAGCAGCAAAATGAACTACTGTATCAATGTCGTATTTATTGAAAATATCTTCAATTAATTTTCTGTCACAGATATCGCCTTTAATAAAATGATATCTTCTTTCAGCTTCAGAAACACCAGTACCATACTTTGCTTCAATGTCAGAGAGGTTTTCAAGATTACCGGCATATGTTAAAAGGTCGAGGTTAACGACATTTCCTGTAAAACCAGAATCTTTAAATTCTTTTGAGCCTGATGCACTTTCATTAAAAAGATAATGGATAAAGTTAGAACCGATAAATCCTGCACCACCAGTAATTAATACATTTTTAAGCTTACGATTAGACATAATAACCTCATTTATTTAATGTGTCGAAAGAAGCATCTTTCAAAAACTTTTCAAGTGATTTTTCCCATGAAGGAATTTTTATTTTCAATTCTTTCATGATTTTATCTTTTGAAAGAACAGAGTAGGCCGGACGTTCAACTTTTGCGCCGTATTCAGCAGTTGTACAGCTTTTAACTGAACAGTCTTTTGTAATGCGTTTATATTTTTTTCCGAGATTATATATTTGCTGTGCAAAGTCAAACCACGAAATATTTCCAAGATTTGTAAAGTTATAAATACCGAATGGAACGATGGAGTTCTTGTTGAATGCCGTATTGTTTTTTTCAGATTTTTCAATAATTTTAATTATGGCTTCTGCAAGGTCTCCGGCAAATGTCGGAGTACCAAACTGGTCATTAACAACTTTGATTTCATCTTTGCTGTTCATAAGATTTACCATTGTGTATACAAAGTTTGGTCGGCCGTATCCGTATAACCAGGCAGTTCTTAAAATATAATATTGAGTCATCGACTGGATAATTTCATCTTCGCCGTCACTTTTTGTTTTACCGTAAACGCCAAGCGGATTTTTCTGCATGTCTTCTGTAAAAGGAACATTTCCTGTTCCGCCGAAAACATAGTCAGTTGAAATATGAATTAATTTAATGCCGTTAAAGCGTGCAGCATGAGCAATGTTTTTAGGACCTGTTACATTGAGAAGTTCTGCAAGTTCTGGTTCTTCTTCTGCTTTTTCTACTGCAGTATAAGCTGCGCAGTTAACAATCCATTTAATCTTTGAAGATTTTTTTTCATTTAAGGAAGCACTTAAATAAGATTCAGATTCCTTCTGGTTAATGAAAGCTTCAATACTCTCATAATTTGTAATATCAACTTCTTTATCTGAAGAAACAAAGTCGATCTTATTTTTTTTAAGTTGTCTGCAAAGCTCGCTTCCGAGCATTCCATTTGCGCCAATTACCCAAATCATTTTCCCACCACTAAACGCTAAAAATTAAAATACAACTTATTTAAATCAAAATGAGAAAGTTTAACATCCTTTTCACTTAAAAGAACGTTATCATTATCTATAATTTTTGACCAGTCGATGTTGAGAGTCGGATCATTGTAAATAATTCCGCTTTCATCTTCCGGATGATAATAATCTGTACATTTATATGCAAAAACTGCAGTTTCAGATTTAACATAAAAGCCGTGTGCAAAGCCTTTGGGAATATAGAACTGATTCTGTTTTTCAGAATCAAGAAGAACTGCATGATATTTACCAAAGGTTTCAGAGTTGTTTCTGAGATCAACTGCAATATCTATTACCTGTCCCTGAATTGCACGTACTAATTTTCCCTGCGGAAAATTTTTCTGAAAGTGAAGGCCTCTCAAAACTCCTTTTTTACTGAAAGACTGATTGTCCTGCACAAACTTCATTGTAAGTCCGGCAGCGAAAAAATCTTTTTCAGTATACGATTCAAAAAAATAACCGCGGTTGTCACCAAACACTTTAGGTTGAATTTCGTATAAACCTTTAATATTGCATTCTGTAAAAGTATAAGGCATTAGTTTACGTTTCCTGCGATAAATTTTAAGTATTCACCATATTCGGTTTTGTATCCGGCAGCTGTTTCAAGCAGCTGTTCTTTTGTAATCCATTTATTTCTGAAGGCTATTTCTTCAATACATGAAACATACATTCCCTGGCGTTTCTGAATTGTTGCAATAAAATTTGAAGCTTCAAGAAGTCCGTCATATGTTCCTGTATCAAGCCAAGCCATTCCACGACCTAAAAGTTCTACATTCAGCTGACCTTTTTCAAGGTATGTATTATTAACAGTAGTAATTTCAATTTCACCGCGCGCACTTGGCTTAACAGTCTGTGCAATCTGAACTACAGAATTGTCATAGAAGTAAAGACCTGGAACTGCATAATTTGATTTAGGATTCTGAGGTTTTTCTTCAATGCCTAAAACTTTTCCGTCTTTGTCAAATTCTACAACACCATAAGCTGTAGGATCTTTGACATAATATCCAAAGATAACTGCGCCTTTTTTTTCTGCAATTGTATTTGCTGCATTAAGAAGAGTATTAGTAAAGCTCTGTCCATAGAAAATATTGTCGCCTAATACTAAAGCAACATCATCAGTTCCAATAAAGTCTTTACCAACAATAAATGCATCGGCAAGTCCTCTAGGTTTATCCTGAACTGCATATTCGAAACGCATTCCAAGCTGACTTCCGTCACCAAAAAGTTCTTTGAATAAATGAATATCTCTCGGAGTAGAAATAATCAAAACTTCTCTGATTTTTGAAAGCATTAAAACAGACAAAGGATAATAAATCATAGGTTTGTCATACATCGGCAAAATCTGTTTTGAAACTGCTTTTGTTAAAGGGTAGAGTCTGGTTCCAGAACCGCCTGCTAAAATAATACCTTTCATTTAATACCTCTGTTTATTTTTTTAATTTGATTTTCAATTCAGAAGAATCATCCTGAATTGTTTTAATATCAACCGGATTGTTTTTTGTTACTGTGTAATATATAAAATGAATTGAACTGTAGAACGCAATCATAAATACAAAAATCACAACCAAAAGAATTGCACCTTTATCTTCTTTAAGGAACATACCAAGCCCCGCAGCAAGACAAAGAAATATCTGAATTGACAATAAAAAAATCAAGGTCTGAACTTTTGAAAAACCTAATGCAATAAGCTTGTGATGAATATGTCTTGAATCTGCAGACATGAAAGATCTGTGTTCACGGGTGCGTCTCCACATTGCCGCAATTGTATCAAGCATCGGAATACTTACAAGCACGATCATTACAAGAATCTTGTTGTATTCAAAGTTAAAAGTTGAATAATACAAAGGAAGGGCAGAAATCATAAAGCCCATTAGCTGGCTTCCACCGTCACCCATAAAAATCTTTGCCTTTGGTTTATTGTAAATAAGAAATCCAAAAATTGCTGCAGCCATTATAAAACAAATACCGGCAGTTGGCTGAGCAGAATTATAGAAAATAATACCGAGGGAACCAATTACAAGAAAAGAAAGTCCGCCGCAAAGTCCGTCCAGGCCGTCAATGAGATTGTAAGCGTTAATGATTCCTATCATCCAGAAGAAGGTGAAAATATAACTGAACCATAAAGGCATTACCCAGTCACAGAGTTTTTCAAATCTATAGCCGTTGAACAAAACGATTAAAACCGCAACAACCTGAAAAAATAATTTGAATAATGCGCGAAGGTTTAAAAAGTCATCAATAAGTGCAAATATAAAAATGATTGATCCGGAAATAATCAGAGGCATTACGTGTTCGATTTCAGTATCTGGTGAAAGATAAAAATAAAGTAAACAGGAAACAACAAAGGCTATAAGAATTCCGATGCCACCGAGACGTGGAATATTCCCTTTGTGAATTTTTCTTTCATCCTGAGAATCATATATTCTGAATTTTTTGCAGAGTACAATTATTACCGGGATAATGCTTGCGCTTAATACGAAAGATAAACCAATCATCCAAAATAGCATAAAAAAATTCTCCAAAATTCCTATTTATATAATTTTATCACAACAGAGATAACATTTCTAGAACTTTTTAAAACATTCTTCTTATATTATATAATCTCATTTTATATTTTTATATACGAAATTGCAGAAGGTCTTTATGCGGTTCATAAAAGAAAGTTCTACACGGTCAGAAACAAGTGGAATTTTGGGAGCTTTAACACCGCCGATTCCATATAAGATCCAGAAGTCGTCAACCTTAAATGCATAAATGTAAGACTTCATATTATCTTTTTTAATACATTTTATATTGTCATAAAAAATATCTGTCGTATTAAAATTTGAATATTTAAGATAATCTGAACCTTCTTCTACTGTAATGACAGAAGAAAAATCGCCAAACGGTTTCATATGGAAAGATGCATTGATTTTTTTTAATATTCCGTCAGATTCCATACTGTCAATTTGAGCATTTGAATATAAATCTGCCCATACATCATTTCTTTCAGAATAATATGGAATTCCCTTGTATGACGGAATATCTGTCATTACTTTTTCAATTTTTGAAAGAATCTTTGAATTTCCTTTTACAGGAACAATCTGAATAATTTCTGCGAGATACGATGGTTTCAGATTAATAATATCTTTAATAATTTCATCTGCAGTTTCGTTTAAGGGAAGAAGTGCTGCTTTTTCAGCTTTTTTAGTGTTTCTGATGAGAACTTCCCCTGATAAAAGCACGTTTATTTCTTCGGATGACAGGTTAGAATTGAAAATTCTGTCTAAATTCAATGAAAATTCATTGGAAAGTCCAGAAAATACTGAAAAAACTGCGGTTAAAATACAAAATATTGCTTTTTTCATATTAATTCTTATTCTATTGCGTTAAACAAAATAGTGCAATTACTGTTACATATAGAAAAAAATGTACATTTATGGGAAATGTGATATAATATTACTATTATGATAGCACCATTTATTAAAGAAATGATAACAAGCCCTAGTGCATCTGCAATTCGCAAGATGTTTGAACAGGGAAAAATCCTTAAAGCCAAATATGGCGATGATAAAGTATTTGATTTCAGTCTCGGAAATCCTGATCTTGATCCTCCTCTTGAAGTTCTTGCCGCAATTGAAGAAGTTGCAAAAGACAAAAGTCATGGATGCCATGGGTATATGTCAAATGCAGGTTATGACCAGGCCCGCAATGCAATGGCAGAAAAAGAAACTTCTGAGCAGGGCGTAAAAGTTACTGGCGACTGTGTAGTAATGGCTGTCGGAGCAGCTGCTGCAATCAATGTTGTGTTCAAGACATTAGTTGATGCTGGAGAAGAGGTAATTGTTCCAAGTCCGTTCTTTGTTGATTACCGCAATTACATTAAAAACTACAACGGAAAACTTGTCGAAGTTAAAACAACAGAAGACTTTTCTCTTGATATTGATAATATCAAAGCTGCTCTTAATTCAAAAACAGCTGCTGTACTTATAAATTCCCCAAATAATCCAACAGGACGAATTTATTCAGAAAATGATATTAAGAATCTCTGCGCTGCTTTAAAGGAATTTGGAGATAAAACCGGTCGTTATCCATATTTAATTTGTGATGAACCATACCGTGCAATTACTTATGATAATAAGAAAGTTGCATCGGTTTTTGACAAATATGATTATTCAGTAATTGTAACATCTTTTGCTAAGAACCTGAGTATTCCTGGTGAAAGAATCGGTTACATCTGCGTAAATCCTTCCTGTCCTGAAAAAGACGATTTTATAGCAGGCTGTACCTTCTCAACCCGTGTTTTAGGCTATGTAAATGCACCTGCATTCTTCCAGAAAGTAGTTGCAAAAAGCTGGAATGCTAAAGTTGATTATTCAGCTTATTCAAAGCGCAGGGATCTTCTTAAAGACGTTCTTGATAATGCTGGTCTTAAATATGCAGATCCGGAAGGCGCTTTCTATGTATTCTGTAAAGTTCCAGACAGCTGGGGCGATGATGATGCAGGCTTTGTTGAAGTCCTTGAAAAGAATCTTATTCTCTGTCCTGGTGGTGCCGGTTTCGGAATGAAGGGATGGTTTAGAATCTGTTATTGCGTTGACGAAAAATCTATTATTAACTCAAGAGATGCTTTTTACAAGGCAGCTCATACTGTTAAAGGAGAATAATGTATGAAAATATTGATGGTTAGTGCTGAAGCAGTTCCTTTTGCAAAAACAGGCGGACTTGCTGATGCAGTTTCTGCACTTGCAATTACACTCAGTAATATGGGACATGATGTTAAGATCGTAATTCCACGTTACTATAAAATTGACAGAAACAAGCTTAAAAAGCTTGATGAACCAATGGGAATCCCAGTTGGCGGTGGAGAAGCATGGACTGCAGTTTATGAAACTTCAATGCCAGAATGTGAAAAACTCAAAGTTTATTTTATCGACCATGAACTGGCATTCGGCCGTGACGGTGTTTATGGAACTCCAGCTGAAACAGACTTCCACGATAACCCTTATCGTTTCTCAATTCTCTGTCATGGAGCTTTCCAGCTCTGTAGAAAACTCAACTGGATTCCAGATATCATGCATTGTCATGACTGGTCTGCCTGTCCAACTCTTGTATTCCTCAAGCATATTTACCGCTACCAGGAGTTTAAAAAAACAGCTGGCGTTCTTACAATTCATAACCTTGGATATCAGGGACAGTATTCAAAAGAAAGCTTTGCAAGTTTCGGTATTGACTGGAATTTGTATTACGGAGCAGGTTTTGAACATCATGGCGGTATTAATCTTTTACAGGCCGGAATTTCTAGTGCGGATATGATAACAACTGTTTCTCCGACATACGCAAATGAGATTCAGACAGTTGAAGGCGGATTCGGACTTGATGGTCTTCTTCGCGTCAGAAGAGATGTTGTCCGCGGAATTCTTAATGGTGTTGACCTTCGTTCCTGGAATCCTGAAACTGATAAACGTATTCCAAAGAATTATTCATTTAAGACAATTAAAGATAAAGCCGTAAACAAAAAAGCCCTGCAGGAAAAAATGGGCCTTGAAGTTAATCCTGATATTCCTGTCTTTGGTATTGTTACACGACTTGCAGACCAGAAAGGTATTGCAGAATTGTTTGCTCCGAATTACGGATGTATGTATAACATGTGTAATAATCTTAAAATCCAGGTTGTTGTTCTCGGAAGTGGAGAGGCGTGGTGTCAGAATGAATTGAATGCATTACAGTCAAAACTTTCTAATTTTAAGGCATATATCGGATACGATGAAAACTTAAGCCACCTGATTGAAGCCGGCTCAGATTTCTTCATTATGCCTTCACGTTATGAACCTTGTGGCTTGAACCAGATTTATTCACTTCTTTACGGAACACTTCCTATTGTAAGAAGAACTGGCGGACTTGCAGATACTGTAGAAAATTATAATGAAGCAACAGGTGATGGAACTGGCTTCATGTTTGATCAGCTTTCACCAGATGCTGTTTATAATACTTGTGGCTGGGCAACATATGCTTATTACAACAAGAAAGAACATATCAAGAAAATGCAGAAAACTGGTATGGCAAAAAACTTTACCTGGGATAAATCTGCTGAAGAATATCTTGATACTTATAAAGAAGCAATTTTCAGAGGCTGCAATTAATTTAATCAGTCAGTTTTGATTTGTTGCAATTGACTGCCGTTACACGGCAGTCAGGAACTGATAAAAAAGGTGTATCTTAAAACTAAAAAGTTTTGTAAGATACACTTTTTTTTTGTTAGTTAATAAGTTCTTTTTCGTTTGTTATGTAATAATCTTTAAGGATGGAAGAAGAGCCTGGTTTTAACAAAGAAAGGCTTCCATCTCTGTTAATAAAGTAAATATATTCAAAATTATTACTTACATGCACAGGCAAAGAATTGCTTCTGTCGTATGAAGTGAATTTTTTTGACTTAACATTTACACTTGTAATTGTTGAATCGAGAACATTATTGTATACATTCTGGTTGTAAATAATGTTAAAGGAATGCATGTTAAGTTTTTTAAAGTCATAAATAACTTCTGTAGTCTTTTTTGTTGCATTATATTTAAGTAAGACAGTAGATGAGTTTTTTGAATTGTGTTTTATTCCAAGTGCATAAATATTTTTTTCATCAGGTTTGTTTGAAAGTTCAACTTCATCATTTGATAATGCATAAACATAATCTGCATCGATTTTCAAAGGTAATGTTTCATGTGTTCTTGTATTAACATAAATAAGTGGAGAGTCAATTGAATTGGTAACAGTTTTAGCAATATAAAGATCTTCTAAACTTACCATTACAGCATCCTGAACGCCTGAGCCGTAATAAACTTCCTGTAAAGCCTTTCTGTCGAAGTTATATTTTTTAACAGTTGTTCCGCTTTCAATTTCTATAAGCTGACCTGCGCATGATTTTAATGAAACAAGCTGTCCCTGAGGTGTGAATAGTTTTATCAGTTTTTTTGTAGTAAAATCAAAACTGTAAACAGGGTTGTTAGTATTTTTAGACCACACAATGAGAGAGCCTTCATGGCATAAAAGATTTGTATAATTTGAAACAGGAATTAATTCTGTAACAGAAGTTAATTCTGGAACTTCAGGGTTATCAATCATTCCTTCAAACAGACTTTTATTTGTAAGAATATATGTGCGGTTGTCAACGATTGCAACATCATTTATTTTCTGAAGATTCTTTGTTGTGAGTAAAGTCATTTCTTTTGTTTCATTTTCTGCAATTTCTGCTTTATAGATATCACCGCTAGAAGTTCCGAATACAATTGAATTTGAAAGAATTGAAACGTCACTAATTAAATCGCGCATTGATGATTTAAAATTCTGAAAAACAACAGGTTTTTTGATTTCATCATTTTCTACAGGAAATTTATAAAGAGTTCCTGCTTTAGAAGATGTTGCATCGTAATAATATAAATCGTCATTAATTACAAGAAGATATGGTTTTACGGCGTTATGTTCAAGAATTGTTTTTCCGGTTTTGGCGTTAATAATATAAATATTCCCAGCATTAATGCCTGCAAAATAGCGGTATTTGCTGAAGACAACTGGAGAGTTCAATCCTTTTGCTGAAGGAATTTTTGCTTTTAATTTTTTATCTGAAAAACTGTAATAACAGATGTTTCCTGTAAGGGAATATGACATAAGAGATTTTTCTGTATCTGTTGTTTCAACAAATGACATCATGTTCATGCTGTCAGTGATTGGTTTTTCAAGATTTCCGTTTGAAGAATTAATGAAAATTGTTCCAAGTTCTGTAGAAGTTCCTGCAATAAGATAAGTGCCTTTTTTACTGTAACAGAGAGACAGAATGGAATCTTCAAAGTTGACAGAATATTTTCTGCTCATTTTGGAAACATCCCAGACAGAAATAGTGTTAATGGAACTTCCGTCAGTTTCGTAAACTGCAATTTCTTTTTTAGTCGGATGCAATACTGCAGCCTTAATCTGTTTACTAGAAATCTGATAACGTTCTCCGGAATTGTCCGATTTCCAGTAAACAAGAAAACCGTCTTTTCCTAAAGAATAAAAAGAATCATCAGAGGCTGTTGTGTCTTTTATTAACACGCTGACTTCACCAGAATGACTTTCTGAAGATGAACGAAGCTGTGCGAAAGCATGCGCTGCTGTAAATACAGAAAATACTAAACATAAAACTTTTTTCATTTTGAACTCCATTTATCAATGAAATATCTAAAATCGCCAATTATACTTATGACAAATAAAACTGCTATAATAGCAATTCCAATGTATTGAATTTTAACCTGTGTTTTAGGTGGAATTTCCTTTTTAAATATAAGTGTAATAAAAGAAAAAAGAATAAGTCCGCCGTCAGCAATTGGAATAGGTAAGAGATTCATTATTCCAAGAGAGATGCTGATTAAAGCAATTAATGTTAAAGTTGAATAAAGTCCAGTTCTAAAATCAGAAGAAAAACCTTCTGTCATTGTTTCGCCGATCATATTTGAAATGCGTGCAGGACCTGAAGAAACTTTTGTAATATCAACACCTTTGAATAAAATTCCAATGCTTTTAAAAGTCTGCTTTGTAAAATCAAATGTATCTAAGACTCCGTGCAGTAATGCCGGAAAAAATGAATAAGTTTTTGTTTCATATTCCTGAAGAGTGTTGTAGTCTGGATAAACTCCGAGTATGCCGTTTCCCTGGTCTTTATTAAGCAGGGTTGTTATTGTAAACGACAGGTTTTGAGAATTTCTTTCAATGTCTACTGAAAGAGTTTCTTTAGGACGCAGCCCAACATACTTCTGAATGTCCCAGAAGTTGTTCATCTGTTCACCATTTATTGTAATAATCTTATCACCACTGAGAAGTCCTGCTTCACGTGCTGGGCTTTCAACAGTTTCTTCTTCCGGAATGATGATTGTATTGTCAAAATAATTATATTTGTATCCCACCATTGAAATAACAAAAAAGCAGAGAAAGCCAATTATAAAATTAAATAACGGACCTGCAAAAGCAATCATTGCTCTTTTAAGCGGATGAACTCCAAACATTGAATCAGGACTTTTAGGAATTTCTGTAAGATTTTCATCAATTGCTTTTTGAAAATCTTTTTCACCATTTAAGCCGCAGTATCCGCCAAGTGGAATAAGTGAAAGTCTGTAATCTGTTCCGTGAAATTCTTTATGTAAAAGAACAGGTCCCATTCCTACAGAAAAACTTAAGACTTTGACTTTAAAAATTTTTGCAAAAATAAAATGTCCCAGCTCATGAAAAAAAACGAGAACACTTAAAATTAAAAGACCTAATAGGATTGTCATAAACATTCTCCGGCATATTTTCTTGCAAGTCTGTCAATTTCGAAAACCTGTTCAAAATCAGAAGGGGTTGCAGTAAAATCTTTTTCAAGAACTTTTTCTGTAATTTTTGCAATGTCAAGAAATCCGATTTTCGAATTAACAAATGCATCAACAGCAACTTCATTTGCAGCATTAAATGCTATTGTGTAACCACCGTTTTTTTCAGCTGCACTGTATGCATAAGAAAGCATCGGAAAGTCTTCGTATCTTGGCTTGTAAAAATTTAGTTCATGATCAAAAAGATCAAATGGCTTAAGATAATTTGATTTATTTTCAGGATAAACAAGACTTTGAAAAATCGGATGCTTCATGTCAGGATCCGAAATCTGTGCATAAAGCATGCCGTCATTTGTACGTACAATCGAGTGAACTAAACTCTGTGGGTGAACAACAACTTTTACATGATCTGTATCCATGTCAAAAAGACGAGTTGCTTCAATTACTTCAAGTCCTTTGTTTGCTAGCGTTGCAGAATCAATTGTAATTTTCTGCCCCATATTCCAGGTCGGATGTTTTAAGGCATCAGAAAGGGTAACTTTTTCAAGCTGCTCTTTGGAATAATTTCTGAAAGGGCCTCCGCTGGCTGTAATAATAATCTCAGAAACATTTTTTTTCTGACACTGATTAATAAGGCAGAATACTGCAGAATGTTCAGAATCTACAGGAATAATATTTGTATCGTTTGAATCAGCAAGTTTTTTAATTAATGGCCAGGCCATAACAACTGTTTCTTTATTTGCAAGGGCAAGATCAATTTTGCTGTCCAGGACAATTTTACTGGGAAGAAGACCGGCGCTTCCTGCTATTCCGTTAACAACAATGTCAGGTTTAGTAGCATCAATTAATCTTTTGATGCCGTCAATTCCTTCATCTTTAGTTAATGAACTTTTACAGCCAAACTCTTTTTCTAATTCTGTAAGCTTTGATTGATTTGAATTTGCAGTTACTCCGGCAACACTAAAATCATCCTTCATATTTCTGATGATGTCTAATGTGCTTGTTCCGATGGAACCTGTAGCGCCTAAAACTAAAACTTTTTTCATTGTTAGAATTTTTCTGTTAAATCAAAAATATATTTTAATATAATGTAATAGAATGGGGCTGATGCAAGAATAGAATCAATTGAATCTAAAGCTCCGCCACGTCCTAAAATAATATTACCGCTGTCTTTGCATTCGCTTGAACGTTTGAAAACAGATTCTGCAAGGTCACCAATAATGCTTGTAATAGTTACACAGATTGCAAGGATTATTAATCTTACAAGTCCATTGCTTCCAAAAATATCTTTCCAGAAAACAAACTTAAGCAATACCGCAATTAATATTGATCCGATAAAGGCACCGATAAAACCTGCAATGCTTTTGTTCGGACTTGCTGCAACAATACCTCTGTTATTTTTTCCAAAAAGCATTCCGAAAAACCATGCAGCAGAATCACTGATAAATACAAGCATTACAAAAAGACAGATAACTTCTACAGAGTGATTGAATCTTGTAAGTCTTGAAATGAAAGTAGGAAGGAAGCCGCTGTAAACAATTGTAAAAATCGCGTTAGCAATTTTTGTGTTTGAATCTGAAAATTCCTTGTTTGCAAAAATTTCAATTGCAAAAATCAGCAGAACGTCAAATGCAAGTGTAAGTTCAACTAAAACATAATCGAGTTTAAAATAAATACACAAGTATGTAACAACTGGAAGTGAAATACTTAAAACTGTTGTAATTGCTTTAGGAAAAGTTTTTCCTTTTTTTGAAAGCATGTTAGAAAGTTCTAAGGATGCTAAAAATGAAAAGATAATAATCAAAAGGTGAAGGGGAAGGTGATAACAAAATTTGGGAAGAATAATTGCAATAACTACCGGTATTCCGATAAAAAAAACTAGTAATCTTTGTAAAACTTTTGGCATATATTTTTCCTCACCTGAAAATTATTTATTTAGAACATCCCCGAAACGTCTTGTTCGTTTGTAAAATTCATTTATATTATTTTTAAGTTCTTCTGTTGAATAGTCAGGCCATAATGTGTCAGTAAATAAAAACTCTGCATAAGCACAGTGCCACAGCAAAAAATTACTGAGACGTTTTTCACCGCCTGTACGAATTAAAAAATCAACATCTGGTAATTCTGGAACATCAAAATTATCAGAGATTAATTTTTCTGTTATATTTTGGCTTTTGATACCGGAATCTATAATCTTTTTAACGCTACGGACAATTTCATCTCTTCCGCCATAATTGATTGCAAGAACAACTGTCAAACCTGTAAAAGCGGCAGTGTCTTCTTTTGCTTTGATTATTTCATTTTGAACATCTTTTGGCAGTCCTGAAAGATCTCCAATATGTTCAATTTTTATTCCGTTATCTTTATAAAACTGGAACTCAGCACGAAGGTGACCTCTGATTAATCCCATCAGGTAGCCAACTTCTTCCTGAGCTCTTTTCCAGTTTTCAGTTGAAAATGTATATAAGGTAACGTATTTAATGCCCATATCAGCACAGGCTTTTACAATTCTTTTCGCAACTTCAAGTCCTTCTTTATGACCGGCAGTTCTTGCAAGTCCACGTTTCTGTGCCCAGCGACCGTTACCGTCCATAATAAATCCGACATGAGAAGGAGGAGTTGAATTGTAAGTTTCCTGTGCTTTATCAGACATAATTAGTCCATTATTTCCTTTTCTTTTGCATCATAGATAGAATTGATTTCAGCAATATATTTGTCTGTCAATTTCTGAAGTTCATCTTCCATCTTCTTCAAATCATCTTCTGTTATTTCGCCGGCTTTCTGCTGTTTTTTGAGTTCATCATTTCCGTCACGGCGGATGTTTCTGATTGAAGTACGAGAGTTTTCAGCTGTTGTTTTTGCCTGTTTTACAAGTTCCTTGCGGCGCTCAGCTGTCAATGGTGGAATAGAAATACGGATTACTTTTCCATCATTTGAAGGATTTAATCCTAAGTCTGCAACCTGGATACCTTTTTCGATTTCAGCAATCAATGATTTGTCAAATGGCTGAATGATAATGCTGCGGGCTTCAGGAATAGAAATAGTTGCAACCTGGCTTAATGGTGACTTTGTTCCGTAGTAGTCTACGCGAACTTTATCAAAGATAGCAGCTGATGCACGTCCTGTTCTAATTCCGTTAAATGAATCTTTAAGAGCAGCAATAGTTTTATCCATGCGCTCTACACTTGTTGTGTTAGACATATTAAACCTTCCAAATTTAAAATATTACTATTTAAATATATCACATTTTTGTATAAAATTCAAAAAAAAAGCGGAAATCTTACAACTTTTTACTATATTCATAGATAAAAAATGTAATAATTTCCGCTTTATGTTCAGTAAATTAATTATTTACCAAGTACAACAACTTTAGTTGTAGCGAATGAAAGGGCAGCACCAGCTGCTTTTCCAACTTCTTCAAGTTTTTTAGCTACAGTAACTTTGTCATCTTTTACGAACATCTGGTCAACGAAACAGCATTCAGCGAGCATTTTCTTGATTTTTCCTTCAAGAACGCCTGCTTTAACGTTGTCTGGTTTTGCAGCCATTTTTGGATCGTTGTCCATCTGAGCTTTGAAGATTTCTTTCTGTTCATTGATGAATGATTCAGGAACTTCTTCTTTTCTGATGTATTCAGGTGTGAATGCAGCAAGGTGAAGACAACAATCATAAGCAAACTGTTTAACAACGTCTGCATCAGATCCATTGATGATTACACAAGAAGCTGTCTTGAAGTCACCGTGAACATATGTTGCAGCTGCAGCACCTGCTGGTACTTCAAATACATAAATGTTCTTAACGATGATGTTTTCACGAATCTTAATAAGAATGTCCTGAAGAAGAACAGTGTGGTCTTCAGTAACTGTTGTAAGGTTCTTTTCGAATGTTACGTCGAGAAGTTTTTCACCAACAGCGATAAAGTCTGGGTTCTTAGCAACGAAGTCAGTTTCACAAGTAAGTTCAATCATAACGATCTTGTTACCTACAGTACGTGTAAAGATACGTCCTTCAGTTGTTGCTCTTTCAGCTCTTTTTTCCATTGCAGCAAGTCCGCTTTCCTTAAGGATTTTTGCAGCTTCTGCCATGTCTCCGTTAGCTTCTGTGAGAGCTTTTTTACAGTCCATCAAACCACAGCCTGTCTGTTCGCGTAATGCTTTTACGTCAGATGCTTTAATTTCCATTATGAGCTCCCAAATTATTTATAAAGTTTGTCTTCGTCAACGAGACTGTCTTTTTCGTCAGCTTCTACATCAGCAGCTTTTGCTTCTGTTGGCTGGTAGTTAGAATAGTCAACGATTTCTTCGTCTTCATTCTTGTTAACAGCGTCTGTCTGAACTCCGTCTTCGTCTTCATTGAGGCTTTCAATGATCTTAAGACCTGCATCGTTGTCAGCTTCGATAACTGCATTAGCAATGATAGAAGTGAACAATGTGATAGCGCGGATTGCGTCATCGTTACCTGGGATAGGGTAGTCGATACCTTCTGGGTTACAGTTTGTATCTACAACTGCTACTACAGGAATGCCCATTCTGTGAGCTTCTGCAACTGCGATCTGTTCTTTGTGTGTATCAATAATGAAGATAGCTCCTGGGAGTTCTTTCATTTCTTTAATACCACCAAGGTTTTTTTCGAGTTTAGCTTTTTCTTTCTGGAGAGAAGCAACTTCTTTCTTTGTGAGGCTTGCAAATGTTCCGTCTACTTCCATCTTTTCGATTTTCTTAAGACGTGCAAGTGATTTTTTGATTGTAGAGAAGTTTGTAAGCATACCACCAAGCCAGCGGTTGTTTACATAGTACATGCCACAGCGTTCAGCTTCTTTAGCGATAGCCTGCTGAGCCTGTTTTTTAGTTCCTACGAAGAGAACTGATTTGCCAGAAGCAACGATCTTTCTGATTGCTTCATAGCTTTCACGGATTGCAGCGATTGTTTTCTGCAAATCGATAATATGGATACCATTGCGTGATGCGAAGATATACTTCTTCATACGTGGATCCCAACGCTTTACCTGATGACCAAAGTGTACACCAGATTCAAGCAGACTTTTCATGGTTACAACAGCCATAAAAACTCCTTCACCGGTAAATTTAACCATCCCTGTTGCGCACAAAATGTCAAAGACATTAAATGCAAGGACAGCATTTACCACCTAACTCTGTTACTCGTGACAAGTTAAACTTGCCCGGAAGATTTCGGTCTGTACATACTAATCTACGATTGTGTACAAATCCGGCACAAGATTCTTCATATTACAATGAATCAAAAATCAACTCACTAGGAATGATTTTTAATCAATGATAGAATATCCCTGCGACTTTAAAATATCATAAAGCTCAAAAATAGGCAAGCCTACTATACAGCTTTGTGTTCCTTCAATTTTGGTAATGAAGCATGATGCCATTCCCTGGATGCGGTATCCGCCTGCAGCACCGTGCCAGTCACCAGTTTCGACATAAGCTTCAATTTCTTTCTGCGACATTGGGGCAAAAGTTACTTTTGCAGTTGCAGTTCTCGTAACTGTACTTCGCTTTGTACCATTATATAATGCGATTGAAGTGCAGACTGTGTGGGTTTTTCCCTGCAGGGATTTTATGTATTCAAAAGCTTCGTCTGGACTTGACGGTTTTCCGAGATTTTTTCCGTTGATTGAAACAATAGTATCAGCGCCTAAAATCCATGGAATTACCTGTTTTGGGGGCAGGGAATGTACGACTGCCTGAACTTTTAATTTTGCCAGTGATTCAGTTAATTCCTGAGGGGTTTTCTCAGAGGAATTATTTTCGCTGATATTAGGCATAATTACCTGATAAGGAATTTTTAAGTTCTTTAGGATTTCCTGTCTTCTTGGTGATGATGATGCTAAAATTATCGGATCCATAATGTTTCCTGCCTTAAATTAATAACATTGACATTTGTAAAATAAATCTATATTTTTTTTATGTCTGAGAGATTAGCTCATTTGGATAGAGCGTCAGCCTCCGGAGCTGAAGGTGGCGGGTTCGACTCCCGCATTTCTCGAAAAAAAAATATAAAAAAAGGGTTGCCCGAAATGTCAGTTACTGACAAGGCAACCCTTTGCTATTTCTAAAAGAAATTATTTGTCGTTAGATTTCTTTTCTGATGTAGCACCTGAGTTTGCACGGAGCAATTCAAGAGCCTTTGTTCTTACAGGGCGAACAAATCTGTAGTCACTTGCAATTCTAGACAAAGAATCAATAACTGGTTTACGGTTCTTTGTTTTAGGAAGAAGTTTTTCGTAAGCATCAATGATTTCTGCTGCGAGTGAACTTGTAGGGTTAAGAACTTCTACACGGTTAGAGATAAATGCAATAGTATCAGTAACTTTATCATCTTCATTCTCGCCGATTTCACCAAGTGCATGAATAGCTCTTGATAATACCCAAGGTTCGTTATCGTATTTTACAACCTGTGTCAAAACGTAAGCAGCTTCTTCTGTTCCAACTTTTCCGAGGATATCACATGCTTTTGCACGAATATCAGGATAGTTATTTGAAAGGCGTCCCTTTGTTCTAGACTGTGTCGAAATACCTTCACCAGCAAGCTGGTCGAGAGCATTAAGCATATCTTTAGAAACATTTCCCTTTTCAGCAGCAGCTTCAAGGTACTGTAAAGCAACAAGCTTGTTTTCTCTTACGTCAGAATTAGCCATCTCTGTGATAACTACATCTTCCATGCTGCTCATGTATTCATCTTCAACTGAAGTTTCGTTTTTTGAAGACTGAGCAAAAGCACCCGAACCGAGAATTAATGTTGTCAAACCAGCCGCAATAAGCTTATGGATTTTCATATAGACTCCTATTTATGATCTTTTATTATCTATCGGTATAATTCATTAAAATTATAAATTAGTTACGATAAAATATCAATAAAAATTTAAATTAAAGGCGAGGAAGTTCAACTAACCAATCATCGTCAATTTTCTTGAAATTATAGTAAACAATTGTTTCATCATTTCTTACCTGGACAGCTTTGATTGAAGTTGAAGAAATATATCTGATTTCGTCAATTCTGCGTCCCATTCTTGAAGGAATGAATACGTACTTAAAGTAATCTTCAAGAGTTTTCAAATTAAGCCCTTTTACAGGAAGCTGTTTTGAAACAGTAGAAAGATTTGACTTCATTGACCAGAAATTAATTGAACTCTGTTCAATATAATTGAGCCAGGATTTATAATTTTTGTCCTTCATGATTGTATTAAGTTCAGCAATCTTCTGGAGAATTATTTTTTTATCCATTTCATATGTTTCCATTGAAATTTGTGTGCCGTTAATGTTTTCAATGGCTCTTTCGTATTCAAGCTGAGCTTCAGTTTTCTGAACTGTTACAGTCGGAGCTGAAGTTTTAGGTTCCTCAGATTCCTGAGCTCCTGAAACACAAGATACCAATGTAAAAATACTCATTAATGTAAGTAATGTAATAATCTTTTTCATAACTCTATAATACTATTCTTGTTGAATTTCGTCAAATATGATATTTTATTTTTATGAGTAAAGCAGTTTTTCCGGGATCGTTTGATCCTCCTACATTGGGACACCTCAATATTATTGAAAGAGCAAGTTCACTTTTTACAGAAATCGATGTTGTGGTAGCTGTAAATCCTGAAAAAAAATATCTTTTCACTCCGGAAGAAAGAGTAGAGATGCTCAGGGAATTAACAAAGATTTACAGCAATGTAAAAATTCATACATGGAATTCTTTGATTGTGGATTATGCTAAAAAAAACGGAGCAGATGTGCTTCTGCGCGGAATCCGCAATGCGACAGACTTTGCTTATGAGTTTGACCTTTCGTTAATCAATCATTCACTTAATAATAAAGTTGATACTATATTTATTCCCTGTGAACAGAAATATGTAACTATCAAATCAAGTTCAATTAAGGAACTTGCTAGATTTGGAGGAGATATTTCTCAGATGGTTCCAGAACTTGTTGCTAGAGAAGTGCAAAAAAAATTTAAAATTTAACTTTATTTTGACAAAATATTAAAATATGTAAACTTTTTTTTAATAAAACAGGCAAAACTGTTTGACAAATTCTATATGTTTGTTATAATACATTGACACTCTAGGAAAAAATGTTGTATATTTGACTACATTATATTAGAGTAAACTATATTAGTGAGGTTTATATATGGCAGTACCTAGATCAAAAACATCAGCAGCCGTTTCTAAGAGACGTCGTGGCATTAATATGCGTCTTCAAGCACCACAGCTTACTGAATGCAGCAACTGTGGAAACCTTGTTCAGTCGCATCACGTATGTCCTAAATGCGGTTTCTATCGTGGCCGCCAGGTAATTACACCTGAATCTAACGGCTAATTAGGAGATTAAAATGGACGAATTGTTCAACAAAATCCAGAAACTCATCGCAGACAAACTGGAAATCGATGAAGCTAAAGTAACTATGGATTCTTCATTCCGTGGTGACCTTGGAGCTGACAGCCTTGATACTTACGAATTGGTATACGCGATCGAAGAAGAATTGGGCGTATCAATTCCTGATGAAGTAGCTAACGAATTCGAAACAGTTCGCGATGCATACGACTTCATCAAAAATGAACAGTCTAAATAATTAAACTTTTTACAAGTTTAAGATTAAGAAAGCACAGATTCATTTTCTTTTTTAGAAGATGAACTGTGTTTTTTTTTAACATTATTATAGAATGATTTTAACCGGAGGTTTGGAATATGAAGAGTTTAAAACACCTGTTCTTTGGAACAAGAAAAGTTTCTCCAGAACGAATCAGTCAGCTTTCTGCCTTCTGTAAACCGCTCGGATTAAAATTCAACGATATAGAACTTCTTGATCTTGCATTTCATCACAGAAGTTATTCCAACGAACATTCCCAGCATAAAAGATACAATAATGAACGCCTTGAGTTTTTAGGCGACTCAGTTTTAGGCATGGTGACTGCGGCATTTCTTTACGAAGATATGGCAGAAAATCCTGAAGGTGATCTTGCAAAAATCAAGGCATCTGTCGTTTCTGAAAAATCACTTGCTCCAATCGGACGAACAATTGGTGTAGACAAAATGCTTGTAATGGGAAAGGGCGAAGAAATGTCAGGCGGTCGTAACAAGAATGCAATTATTGCTGACTGTGTTGAGGCTGTAATCGGAGCTTACTATCTTGATTCAGGATATGACAAGGCAAAAACTTTCGTGCTGGAATTTATAATTCCTGAAATCAGAAATGTTCAGCAGAATAAAGGTCATATGGATTATAAGACAATGCTTCAGGAACTTTTTCAGAAAAAGAGTAAAAAATGTCCTTTCTATGAACTTATAAAATCAACAGGGCCTGATCATAATCAGACTTTCTTTGTTTCCGTTCATCTTGGTAATGATGTTTACGGACCTGCAGAAGGTAAAAGTAAAAAAGAGGCAGAGCAGAATGTTGCAAAAATTGCCTTTGAAAAAATATCAAAAAATAATAAATAATCCGGAGTTATAAGTGGCTTCAAAAAAAAATAAATTCAGTATTAAAAATATAAAAAAAGAAACACGGATTCTTATCTGTGGAATTGCTGTCATTATATTGATTGCTGTCAGTGTATTCTGGAGAAGAGCATATCTTCTTTCTGAAGCAAATCTTACAGCTTCTGAATTGTCAGCTGAACAGAAATTAATTCTTGAAGAAAAAATTAAATCAAGTTCATATGAACGTTCAAATACAATTCATCATTTACCGTACATAGTTAAAGACGGGCTGTTTCTTCCTAATGATTATTCAACTGCTGACTATCCGTTTGAAAACCTTCAAATAAATGCTCAGTCAGCAATTCTTATCAATTGTGACACAGGTGATATTTTATTTGAAAAAAATGCAGATAAAGAAATTCCACCTGCATCAATGACAAAGCTTTTTCTGATGTATACTGTTTTCCAGAAAATCAGTGAAGGTAAGGCAACGCTTGATGATGTTGTACCACTTCCGCCTGCATCGTGGGCAAGTCATATGCCTCCGCATTCTTCCCTGATGTTTTTAGGTAAAGGTCAGACTGTAACTCTGCGGGAATTATTGACAGGTCTTGCAGTATGTTCCGGAAACGATGCAAGTCATGCAATTGCATTTTATCTTTTTGGCAACATTGATAATTTTTTGTATGAAATTAACGAAGAGATAAAGAAGTGCGGACTTGAAAAAACTCGTATTGTTGAACCTTCAGGCTACAGTGAACAGAATATTACAACTGCACGCGAAATGGTAAAGTTTGCAAGAATCTACATCAATAAATATCCTGAAAGTTTGTCTCAGTTCCATAGTGTTAAAAAAATTGTTTATCCTCAGGAACATAATCTTGCACCTGAAGACAGAAATAAAAAGCCGCAGAAATTCGACGGTTCATTTCCGGATTCGTTATGGACTCCAATTGAACAGGAAAATACAAATGGACTTTTAAAAACTCTTTACGGCTGTGACGGCTTGAAGACCGGTTACATTGATGAAAGCGGATACAATCTTTCTTTAACTTGCAAAAGACGTGGAGAAAGATACTTAAGTATTACAATGGGCGGCCCTGGAGAAAATATTGTAGAGGGAGATAAGTACAGACAGCTTGACGGAATGACACTTCAGGAATATGCATTTAATACGTTCCGCGAAACCAGAGCGCTTTCTGAATCAGAAATGTCTGTAACCTTGCCATTGCTTGGTGCAAAATCAGGATCAGTTAAACTTATTGTTCCTTATGAAGTACGAACCTGTGTTCAGAAAAAATATTTTGGTGAAGATGATATTGCGTTAAATTACATCATTCCAAAAGCGCTGTTCGGAAAAATTGAAGCCGGAAAAGAATACGGAAAACTTCGCGTATGCATCAACGGAGTCATTATTGAAGAAGTTCCGTTAATTGCTGACAGAGATGAAGAAAATGCATTCTTTTTGCAGCAATTTATAGACAGAATAGTATATCAAACTATAAAATAGATTTTGTTAGCATATAAAAAAGGAGTTAATTGAATGAAGTCTGAAACCAGTTCAACAAAAAAAACAACAGCAAAGAAAACTTCAACTGCTGCTTCAAAACCTGCAGCAAAGAAAACTACCACATCAGCAGCAAAGAAACCTGCAGCTTCAGCAAAAACAACTGCAGCTAAAAAGAAAACTTCAACTGCTACCGCAAAACCTGCAGCAAAGAAAACTACAGCATCAGAAAAGAAACCAGCAGCTGCTTCAAATAAAACAACGGCAGCTAAAAAGACTACAGCTGCTAAAACAACAACTTCAAAAACAACTGCTGCTAAAAAAACACCAGCTGTTTCTAAACCTCAAGTTAGCGAAGTAAAAGAAATAGCATCGGTTTCTGTACCGGTAGCTTCTCAAACCTCTGCGACTTCAGCTGTTACAACTGAAGAAGAAAAAAAGAAAATTAAATTTTTCTTTCTTCTTGCCACAATCATCGGAAGTGCAGTATTTGCATTTGGAAGTTTTGCACTCTTCTTTAATTTCTCAAGAGAAACTGGCATTGCAGGAAAAATCGTAAGAATAATTTTAATTCCTGCACTTATTTATTTATGGCCGTCACTTGCTCTTTGTTTTCCTAAGGTTGCAAAAAAGAAAAGCTTTATCGTAGGACTTTGTTATTACCTTGTTCTCTTTGGAGTTTTCGGATTCCTTGGTATGAAAGTTTAATTAATCAGGATTAAATTATTCTGTATTAAAATTAATCAAGAAAGTTAAAAAAGCCTTCACTTCAAAAAGAGTGGAGGCTTTTTTATATGGATGAGTATAAAAAATGATTTTAAATAAAAAAAAGCGACCTTTTAAGGTCGCTTGAGAGCGGATGAAGGGAGTCGAACCCTCGTCATCAGCTTGGAAGGCTGAGATAATAAGCCGTTATATGACATCCGCATTGCTTATGTTTGTAATATATAAAATTGATTAAATAATGTCAATAACTTTCAAAAAAAAAATTACGAATTATTTAATATTTTATTGCAGTTTCAGATTTTCCGGGAACTCCAGAAATCTTATCAATTACTATGCTTACTTCTTCAATAAGAATTCCTGTATATTTTTCAATGTTATCAACAATGTAAGACTGGAGCTTATAAATTTCTCCGGTAAGCTGTTTGCCGAATGGAACATCGATTGTAATTACAAGACGGTAACCGCGGGCATTTGTTTTGATCGAGAATTTTTTGATTCTGATTTTTGGATCGAAGTCCAGAACACAATGCATTGTCATTTGAGTCAATGCTGCTTCAGAAATGCTTACGCGTCCTTTCTTTGAAAACTCAGGTGTAACGACAGACTTTTCAAAGGTTTTGGCATTTTTCTTTTTACCGAAAAGCATTGCAGGTTTTGAAAAGAATACTTTAATTGAATCATAAAAAATCTGGGAATAATTTCTCTGGATTTCAATTGCAGGAACAGGAATGACATGTTTTCCTTCTACTTGACGGGAACGGATTGCTTTGTCAATTTCTTCGCGGGTTGCAATGTCTTCAATATGAATTATTTTTGAAGGTGTCGGAACCTGAAGACGGGTAGCAATTTTTGTAACCATCTTTTCTGAAGTTCCGAGAAGCAGAAGTTTCTTAACTTTATTTTTCTTGATTGCTTTTGCAACTTCATCTCTGTGATCTTTATCATCAAAAAGAGCGATGCGTACAGCACCCATATATGTTTTTTCTGTTTTTGCAGAACGTCCGCCTAAAATCTTGTCATTCTGAATTAAAAGCCCGTCATCGATAATTGCATCAATTCCGTATTTCTGTGCAAGAAGTTTTGACTTAAAACTTTTTCCTGTACCGCTTTCACCAACTAAGGCCATTACAGTCAAGCCTGAAAATTTACTGAATAAATTTGTTAAATCCATAAATACCTTTACTGTTTAATTATAAGTTTAGAATTCCATTTAATCAATAAATCAGATAAAAATTTATTAAAATACTGAGGAACCGGTGCTTTTAAGATATGCGGAATTTTTAGCGGATTATCTTCCGGTAAAACAAGCATATATGCATGAAGGAATAAATTCTGATTTTTATGAAGTTTTATTCCGCCGTAAGCAGTATCACCTAAAAGTGCAAATCCGTGAAAAGCTGACTGGCATCTGATCTGATGTTTTTTTCCAGTAAGTATCTGAAACTGGCATAGTGTAACATCACAGTTCTGAAATTTTCCGTATGCAAGCGGAGTGCAGACAGTTACAGCTTTATCCTCTTCATTGAATTTTGAAGAAACTTTCATTGTGTAGAAGGATTGGTTTGTATTTTGAGCCTGTTCAAGAGTTTCTGTCCAGGTTTGAGCAAGCAGAACTTTTCCTTGGACGATTCCTATATAATATTTTTCGACTGTTTTATCAGCTATTGCTTTTGTAAACCAGCGTGCGCCTTCCTGATTATTTGAAAAGGCTAGAAGGCCTGTAGTTTTTCTGTCAAGACGATGAAGCGGACCTGTTTTAAATGCCAGAGAAGCTTCGTGATTTTCTTTTTCGTAGATACTTTCGATAACTTCTGAAAGTCCATTGGTTCCGTGTACAGAAATATCATATGGCTTATTAATTATTCGGATATATTCATTTGAAAAAACTGTCTCAATTTTGATATTAATTTCATTTTTAGAAACAGTTTTACTTTTTTTTAAAGTTTTGGCTGTATCAAAAGATTCTTTGTTTTGCAGAGAAGATGAGGAAGAAATAAGAAATGATGCGATGGAAATATGATCGCCTTCGCAGATTTTATAACTTCCGTCGCTCTTTTTATCGTTTACTTTGATTAAACCTTTTCGTATTGCAGAATAGAGAGAAGAAATGTTGTTTTCAGGAATCATTTTGCGGATAATTTTATCAAGACGACGGTTTTTGTCATCTATTCCTGCTGTAAAAACTGTAAAATCCATTTACTTTAATATATCATTATTTTTACATAATTCCTACTAGACAAATCCCAATGTAATGGTAAAATATAAAAAATAGGTATAGTAATGAAGGAACAGATTCTAAATTTTCTGAAAAACCCAGTTTTTCTCTCATGTGTATTCAGCTGGTTTTGTGCTCAGTTTATAAAAACAATCATAAATTTATTCTTAAAGAAAATTCACAGCATTGGAGAATTATTTGAGTTCCTTATCTGGCGAACTGGAGGTTTTCCGTCAAGCCATACGGCACTTGTAACTTCATTATGTACATCTGTTGCATTCAAATCTAACGCAAATGAAGATGTTTTTATGCTTGCTTTCTGTCTCATGATGATTACAATTCGTGATGCGTTGGGCGTAAGAAGGGCAAACGGAATTCATGCGCGTAAAATTAACGAAATCGGAAAAGATTTAGACGAAAAAAATATTATTGAGTATAAACCAATCAAAGAAGTTCTTGGACATAATCCTATGGAAGTAATTGTTGGTGCTATTCTCGGATTTTTTATTGGTCTTGCATTTTCAACTCTTTAATACTAAACCGGTCTAATTTATGTCGTATATAAAAAAGTATTTTCTACCATTCATTATTATTACATTAACCTTTGTCCTTCTGTGTTTATTCCGCAGTGTGCCAGTTACTCAGTTATGGAAGGGATTTTCAGTTTTGTATGTTCCTTCTGATACCGAGCCTCAGATTGTACTTCAGACTCTTAAAGAAAATGGCTGTGAAGAAACTATCAGTTACTACAATCAGGGTATACCATACATAAATGAATTTCTTCCGATTAAGGCTGACAGAAATGATTCTTATCTTTCAGGAAGAAATTCCTATTTCTTTGACAGAGATCACAATGTAATGATTTATTACATTCCGAATGAATTCAGCGGTAAAGCAACAAAAGCTGTGTCTTCGCTGATTAATGATTATAAAATTGATGCAGGTCTGGACTGTAAATCCTCTTTTCCGTTAATTACTCCGGTTATCTGCATTATTGTTGCGTTAATTTTCTTTTTCTTTTCAAGAAACAGATTCGTGTTTGGACTTTCAGCAATATTCCCACTGTTTTATTCTTTTTCAATGCCTTTTTATGTAAATGCCGCTGTGGTATGTATTCTTTTTTACGGATTTTATCTTTGCCAGAATGTATGGAACAGAAAGGGGAGCATAAAATATCTTCTTTCAAATCCGATCATTCTTTTTACATTTAGCTTGGCAATACTTGCAACATTCTTTACTTCATGGCTTTCGCTCTTTATGTTCATACTGACATTATGTTCAAGTTTCTTCATTTTAGTTGTTTATAAAAGCCTTGAAGACTTTAAAGCTTCTAAAACCAGATTTAATCCGATTCTTATCCGTCCAGCTCATTGTATGAAGGTGATAAATATTCACTCAGTAAAGAAATTTTTTATAAGTATTGCTGCTGTTTCAGTACTTACATTGTTTTACTTTACAAGTGTAGATATTTTTTCAATATCTAATGCGCAAGACTTGTCTTTCCCAATGCCTACAAGTTATAATGAACAATCCGACATTCCTGTAATAGACGATTATGTCTACTGGACCTGGAATGAAATAACTAAACCATATAAATCTGTTTATTCAGATAACAGTAAATTCCCTGAAAAAGGAGAAACTGTTTCTGTAAAAAGGTTTATTGATTCAAAAGATGGTATTAAAACAAAAGAAGAAGTTCTTTTCTGTTTTGATGATAATTTTAGAAATGATGTAATTGAATCTATTGATGGCCTGGATTATCCTGCCGTAGAAAAATTGATGAAAGCTCAGGGAACTGATTTTTCTGTTAATTATTCTTATGGCTCAGGTGAAAAATTCAGCTTCGTCAGTCTGATGTTAATGATTGGAATGATTCTCTTGCCGGCTGTAATGGCTACTTTATATTTAAGTGGAATTCGAAAAAATGGTGCGATCTGATTTTTCTAAAAAAGATAAACAGCCTGTTACAAAAACTACAACAGGCTTTCTTTCAAAAAAAATATCAATTCCATTGGTACAGGAAAATGATTTTGAATGTACCAGTGTTGTCCGAGTTGGAGACAGTGTCAAAGAAGGACAGGTAATTGCTGAAGTTTCAAGAGATGTATATGGCTCAAAAAGTTTCGGCGTTGCAAAAATTCATTCTCCGATTCCCGGAAAAATTACTGATATAAAAAACTGCAGTTTTCCAAACGGAAAGCAGGGTAAAGCTGTAGAAATTCTTCTTAACGGAAGTTTTACATACATCGGAAAAAAACAAAGTGCTTTTGACTGGAAAAATTATTCACCTGCAATGCTTTTAAGAACAATCAGTGAATCAGGCGTTGTAAATACTTTCTCGAATACCTATTGTTCTTCACTTGAACTTGAAGTTAATAAAATCCGTGACGAAGAAAATAAAAAACTTATCGTAAGACTTTTTGATGAAGATCCATCCTGTGAAACTGATTCAATTTTAACCCGTTCAGAGTTTGAAAAAATTGCAACAGGAATTTTCATTACAGCTAAAACAAGTGATGTAAACGAAATCATTATTGCATATTCGAACAATTTTAAACTTCCGACTCTGCTTAATATCCAGCAGAAAGATCTTTTCGGTTCACTTCCTATTACATACCTTGAAATGGATTCTAAATATTATCCTGCAGGCGGTAAAAGGGAATTGATTTCTGCTTATAAAAAACAGAAAAAGCTTTCTCTTTCAAAATCAAAAATTCAAAAAAGCTGTATTTTTACTGATGCAAACACTATGCTTCATGTATATAATGCTGTTGTATTGAATATTCCTGTTGAGACAGTAAATGTATTTGTAAATGGTGACTGTCTCCAGGCTAAGGCTCTGCTTAATGTCAGAATCGGAACTTCGTTCCTTGATATTGCAAAACAGTGTGGCGCTTTTATCAAGCCTTTGAATCAGATTGTAGTAAACGGAAAAATCAACGGTATTGCAGTTAATACTCTTGATACACCGATTACAAAATATGTTAAATCAATTTCATTTACATCGGAAAAAGATTCAAGTGACAGAGGTGTGGATGTCTGCTTAAGATGCGGCCGCTGTAGAAATGTATGTAAAGCTTGTTTATGTCCAGATGTTATATATGCAAAAGTAATTTATGGTGCAACTGTAGACAGCATTTATGAAGAATCTGTTTCGTTATGTAATGAATGCGGAGTCTGCTCTGCATATTGTCCGTCAAAATTACCTTTAACACAGGTAATCAAATTGTTAAAAGCTGAGAAATAATTATGAGTGATAATAAAACAGTAAATTTAAAACAGAATTATAAAACAGTTTCATTAAGTCCATTCATTAATAAAAGTTCTACATTTACAACTTTTGTATGGATTTTTATTGCTGTACTTCCGCAGGTTGTAATGCTTTTTGTTACAAAAAGTTTTTCTAACCTGATACTAATTGCAAGCTGTATTGCAGCGTGTCTTCTCTCTGAATATTTTTCTTTCATTGAAAAGAAAAATATTAAACTTTCTATATTAATCAGCTGTCTTCACGGAACTTTGATTGGATTTTTTCTTCCTGCAGGTTATCCACCTGTATCGGTATTCTTCATTGTTCTTATCGTTAAGCTTCTTATGAAGTATGGTTTTAGAGAAACTTATTCATCGTGGCTTAATCCAGTAATCCTTTCTGTAATTACCTGCTGGTTTATCGGACAGATTAACTTTCCGGGATTTCTTGTAACAAAAGATTATCTTGCTGCAAAAAATCCGTCTCTTGTTTTGATTCAGGAAGGAATTTTTCCGACCTTCAGATTTGATGAAGGTTTTACATCTTTCTTTAACGACTCAACTTTCAGCCTGTTCGGAGTATCTATTCCTCAGGGATATATTTCAATGCTTTGGGATACAAACTCTGTAATTCCTGCATTCAGATTTAATCTTCTTACAATAATTGCATCTATTTTCTTAATGGCAATGGATGTTTTTCCAGTTAAGATTCCGCTTATTTTCCTTACAGTTTATTCTGTTCTCGTAAAATATCTCGTGCCTGTATTTACAGGTGGAATTGCAATGCATGGAGATATGCTTCTTGCATTGTTCTCAAGTGGAACTTTATTTACAGCCTTCTTTATGCTTCAGTGGTTTGGAACAACACCTTTGTCACGAAAAGGAAAAATATTTTACGGAATATTAGGCGGCGTTTTTGCATTCATTTTCTCTGGATGTGGAACAAGCCCGATCGGTTCTGTTGTAACAATTTTATTCCTGAATATTACTTCACCGATAATTCAGTATTTTGAAAATAAATATAACCGCATTAGAATTTCAAATTCCTTGAGGAACGAAAATGCTTGATAATTTAGACGCTATAACAAAAAACAGATTAAAAATATTCTCAATTTTTACATCAATTCTTGTTTTGATGATTTTAATTCTTTCAGGTTTTGCATTCCTTGCAAAATCAAGCTGGAATTCAAAACTTGCAGTAAACATTTCTGAAGTTCTTTGTTCTTCAAGACCAGAGGAATTTGGAGAAGGAAAATTGAAAGTTGGAAATCCTGTTCCGATTAATTCTGCAATTTCTGTAAGCTCAAATATGTATGAAATTGTAAATAGTTCCGGAAAGGTTTCTAAATACGCATTGATCACAAGAGTAAATACATATTACGGACCTCAGGCTGCTGTTTACCTTTATGATCAGAAAAGCGGTGTTACATTCGAAGGATTTGCATGCCTTAACAGCAGAGTTGCTGCACAGTTTGTAAATATCGAATCAGACATTATTCTAAATCACTGGATTGAAAAAGCTGAAACAATTTTTAATGATGCACTTTCAACAAAAGGAGCTAATAATGAATAAATATGTTTATTATATTTTTACTGCAATTTCTTTTGCACTTCTTGTTGCAGCTCCTGGTAGATTTGCATTTGGTATTATCATCTGTGCTGAACTTTTCTTTTTACTCTTTTTGGGACTTCTTTTTTCTCACATTACAAAACTCTTTAAAGGTGAAGAACTGAATTCAATATTTACAGTTGTTGGCCTTGTTTTTGCAACAGTTCTTTATAAACAGATTATCATGTGGTTGTTCCCATTGATGGCATTACAGATGAGTTTTGTTTTTTATCTTCCTGCAGTTACTTCTTATATGATCAGAGTAGTATACGGAAATATCAACAGCAATACAAAAATATCATTAATAGACAATGCAAAAATAATCGGATTCTTTTCTATTTTTGCTCTTATATTCTACTTGATAAGAGATATTTTCGGATACGGAACTTTTACTTTGCCATCATCTAACGGCTTGATTGAAAAAACAATCTTTTCTCCAGATTCCTTTTCATGGACGACATATATTGCATCAATTCCGGGAGCACTTGTATTAGTGTCTTTCTCAATTCTTTTTGTAATATTCGTTCAGAACAAGTTTAAGATCATTGAAAGAGCAGGAGGTAAAAATGATTCTGAATAGTTTTGTATTTTATATTTTATTCTGCTCCTCTGTTTTAATTTACGGAATTGGATTTAACCGTGAATCTGTAATGTGTGATAATCCAAGACATGTACTTTTCAGTGCAGTAAAATCATATTCATGCGTTATTCTTTCTTTCATTATTTGTTACGGATTGAATAAAGCACTTCTCATTCCGCTTGGTCTTGCAGAAGTTTATCCGATGATTGCAGTTCTTGTTTATGCAACAATTTCTGTATTCCTAGAGATTTTGATTCAGATTACAACAAAAAGAACTTCGTCTGAATTTGCAGTTTCTTTTTTGACTTTAATTCTTGCATTGAATGAAGGCTTAAACCTTCTTGACGGTATTCTGATTTGCTCTGGAGCATTAACTTCATTCTATATCTTAATTCCAGTATTATATGCAGCAGAAAAAAGAATAAAATCTTCTTCAACAAGTTCTAAATTTAAAAGGAAAAGTCTTATTTTCCTTTGTATGGTAATTATTATGACAGCATTATATTCAATTAATATTTCATGGTTGAATGAGGGGGTAATTAAATGATTTTACGTATTTTATTTATTTTCCTTTTTGTTGTCCTCTGCGGTTTTGTTCTTTATTTTATTTATGGAATTTTTATTCCCGCTGTTAAAGCTCAGATTCAGGCATCAAATGATCCAATGTTTGCTGATGTTGAATTAAATTATGTCGGTGGTAAAGATGATCATAAAGTTGTAGTAAGCAACAATATTGCTTTTATTGATACAAGTGGAAATAAACATCAGACTGACACCAGATTAAATTACAACGGTGTTAAAAGCTGCAAGTTGTTTGCTTCAATTTATGATACAAACAGTTATGTTTCTAATGTGTGTGTTGGTTTTGGTGACTGTGTTAAGGTTTGTCCTCAACAGGCAATTGAACTGAAAAACAATGTTGCTGTAGTTACAAAAAACTGCTGTGGCTGCGGTAAATGTCTTTCAATTTGTCCTAAAAATATCATTCGTCTTATACCAAAAGATGAATATAAAGGAGAGATTTCAGAAAAAAAATACTTTAAATTCTGGAAATCTTGTTATAAAATATTCAATAAATAAAAAAAGTTTATTTGGTTAATTAATTAATGGCAATTCTCAATCTGTGTCTTGAATTTTATTCAGGTACTACAAATTTTAGCAATAACTCAGAATATAAAGCGGTTTATGATGAATATTTTAAACCGCTGGTATCTTTTTTATATGCTAATCCTGATTTTAAATTCTCATTTTATTTCAGCGGCCCGGAATTTGAATTTATCCGTAAAAAAAATCCTGAATTAATCGAAATTTTAAAGCAGCTTGTAAACCGTAAACAGGTAGAAATTATCGGTGGTGGTTTTTATAATCCTGTTTTTCCTCTGCTTTTTCCTATGGACAGATCAGGACAGGTTGACCTTTTAAGTACAGTAATCAGAAAATCAATCGGTAAGCGTCCGAGAGGTGTGTGTCTTTGTGCAAGTGCATGGGATCCGTCTCTTGTAACTTCATTTGAAACTTGTGGAATTGAATATGTAGAACTTGACAGTTCCTTAATTCTGAAAGAAAAAAATCTTGGTCTTCCTATCGTTATGGCTGACCGTGGAAAATCTATTAAAATTCTTCCGGTTCAGAGTCACTTTGTTCCAAAAGCTGAAGAAAGTCCTGAAGATTTTCTTATTCGCATTAAAAAGTCCTTTGACAAGCTTGTAAAAAATGATGAAGTAAATACAGATGCCGACAGAACTGCCTGTGTACTTTTACACAAAAATGACATTCAGTACATTCTTAAAAATAAATGGCTTACTCAGTTCCTTGAAATTTTAAAAACAAAATATGAAGCAACTATTAATCTTACGCTCCCGGGAACTGCAATAAAAAATTCAACTGCCTTTATTCAGTCTTACATTCATGCAGGAATCAGTGCAGACATTGCAAAATGGGCAAGAGCTCCATATCAGGAAGTTGAAGTAAAAGATTCATCTGTAAACATTTACGACTTTATGCAGACTTACAAAAGAAGTCAGGCTTTGTATAACCGTATGATTTTCGTTTCTCTTTTAGTTAACCAATGTCATGGTGACAAAATGAGAAAGAAAACTGCCCGTGAATATTTGTGGGCAGCGCAGGCCGGAGAAGCTTATGTATGTAAGGCAAGTGGAATTCTTGTAAGCTCCGAAGAAAGACAGCTTGCGTACCGCAAATTGACTGATGCAGAAAAACTTGTCCGTGAATGCGGAGGCTTTAAAGAATCAATTTCAAGCTTTGATTATAACTGTGATGGCTTTAAAGAATATGTATGCCGCATGGATAAATTTAATGCCTGCATAAATCTCAGAGGCGGTTCAATTTTTGAACTTGATGTAATGAAAGAGTCGGGTAACTATGCCGACAACATGTCACGTATTACACCGATGGATAAATGTGATGACAAATATGAAAAAGGTCTTTTTGTTGATCACCTGTTTGAAAAAGACCAGTATGAAAATTACATCAAAGGTCGTCCATGCAAAAACGGTGTATTCTCTGGCAATCTTTATAAAGAAGTTTCATTCAGTTCTCAGAAACATGAAATCGTTCTTGAGACAAATTCAAAATTTCCTGACCTTGACCAGACAATTAATTTAAAGAAAAAATATGTTGTTACAACAAACGGAATTATGGTTCAGTACATCATCAAAAATACTAGTCCGATTGCATTAAAAGCAAAATTTGTTGTTGAATCAAACTTCGCCCAGACCTGTTTTAATAAAGATTCCTTCTCATCTTATAAAATTGATGTCGTTAACGACAATCAGGTTGAAGCAAAAACTCCAGAAAGCCTCGACTTTATGAGAAACGTTGACGCGTTCCAGATTGCTGATACAGATAACAATGTTGTTTTCACATTTGAACCGAATGAAACAGCAAACCTTGTAACATATCCAATTGTCTTCATGAGAAAGAAAACTGATTCTACTGATCTTGAACCAGCAGGCCGTACTTTATCTTTGTCTCTTGCCTGGGACGTAGATCTTGCAGCCGGAATGGAAATGGAAAAAACAATCAATTTAGCAATTGTTCCTGGAAAAAAACGTAAATAATCTTTTGCACTGAACTAGCTGAATATGATTTTGAAAAATCAGACAGTCTGCAAAAATTAATGTACTAAAAAAAAAAGCCTGATTTCTACTTTGCAATTTTGCATTGAAAAAATCAGGCTTGATTTTTAAATTTTTTTTTATATTTTTGGAGGATTAATTATTTAGCTACTTCGATAAAATAGTCGTAGCTAACAGTATATTTTCCGTTTGAGAAATCCCAGTTTTTACCTTTGTTCTTTGGTAAATTCCACTGAACTTCAACTCCGTCATAACCAAACAAGTTTTGTGTAGTCATGTTGATTAAGAAACATTTTCTACCGTCTTTTGTAACAACTGTTCCATTGTTTTTACCTGGTTTTCCTTGTGAAAAATATGCACCAGATGGATCTCCATTTTCAAAGTCTACAGAGAACACAACGTTTCCTTTTGCATCTTTTAATGTGATGTTGTCAACATAAATTACAAGAGGTGTAGAGCCTTTTTCTGTATTTGATTTAATGCGAAGCATTGAATAGTTTTTACGATCTCCATTCATTCCATCGTAAGTAACGGCATCTTTGTCAATTTTTAGTTCGTATGTGTTCCATTCATTTGGAGTGAATTTAAGATTAAGTTCATCTGTTCCTTTGAGGTAGATACACTGATAGCTTGGTGTGTAAAATCCAGCTTGAACTAATTTTGGCATTTGTCCACCTTTTGATTGAGCAAATAATCCTGTAGAACATATAGCAGTAAGTACAATTCCAACAACAAGTGATTTGATTTTTTTCATTTTTTTTCTCCTCGTTTTAACGGTGATTCAAGGAAAGTGTGTGTTACTTTTTTTGAAAGAGCAACGCTATTTCAAATTTTGTGCACTTTCCTTAGATTTTATTTTTATGCAAATTGCTTGCAAAAAATACTATGTAAAGTGTGCTAAATTTTATTCAACATATGTCCACATTTTGTGTTCTTTTGGATCTGGTGTAATTCCTTTTCGTTTGAAAAGGTCACTAACAGTTACAAATTCATATCCTTGTTTTTTAAGTTTTGGAATGATGATATCTAATGCTTCTGGTGTTGGATGTGGATAAGGTTGAACATCATGCAAAAGAATGATAGCTCCATCTTTTGCTCCATTTAAAACATATTTTGCTCTATCCTTTGCATTTGTTCCACAACCTGCCCAGTCCATTGCTGTAACTCCACAGATACATGGTAATCCAACATTGTCAAATAGCTCATCACTTGTGGCTAAGTTTGGTGCTCTAAAGAATTTTGGTTCTTGTCCTGAGTATTTTTTAATTGCTGCAGTTGTGTCATTTACTGATTTTATAATTTGCGCTGGTGTCATGTTGTTCATACTATCCCAAGCCCATGAGTGATTGTTAATTTCGCAACCCATGCTAACAATTCTATCTAAAACTGGTTTTGTAGAATCGTTTACCAATTGTCCAATTACAAAGAAAGATGCAACTACATCATGTTTTTCAAGTTTATCTAAAATGATATTTGTCATTTCAGTGTTTGGTCCATCATCAAATGTTAAAGCAATTAATTTTTTTTCTCCAGTTGATGAAGTTTTTTCTGCACTTGTTGATTTACAAGATAATGTTAAAAACAATGATGCAATCATAGTGATAATAAAAACTTTTTTCATTTTTTCTCCCAATTTTTATTTTATGCAATGCAAAGAATTTCTCTCCAATTTTTTTCTAGTATTATTTTACGATTGGATTTTTAATAAAAAAATCAGTAAAAATTCGTAAATTATCTTAGGTAAATTTACCTAGTGTTTTATAAAGGCTAGTTGTATTTAAAATGAATAAGATTTAAAAAAATAGAAAACAGTTGTATAATAAATTTATATGTCGTTTAGAGTTGCATTGGTTTTAAAATATTTGGATGAAGACTATCAAACTTCTATTTTTTATGGGGTTGCAAAACAAGCAAAAAAACTGGGAATTGAATTGTTTTGTATTCAATCAGATTTTTTTGATGTTTCTTCATCACAGCAATTAATTTTGCTTTCTGAATTTTCATATTTAAAACTTGATGGTATTTTGTTTTTGTCTTCAATTTTATTGAGTGCAGATGCAGATGAAGTAATAAATAATTTGAAAAAAGTTTTTAAGAATATTCCTATTATTTCAATTGGAACAGAACTGAAAGATATTTGTTCTGTCGTTTGTGAAACAGAAAATGCAATTTTCCAAATGATGAATCATTTGATTAACATTCATCAGTATAAAAAAATTTTATATCTTGGTGGGCCTGTAGATAATCAAGATAATAAAAAAAGGGAATCGGCAATAAAATCTAGAATTGAAAGCGAGCAGAAAAATGATAAAGACTTTTCAATTGTAATTCGAAATGCAGTTTTATTTAGTGAAACTCATGGACTTCAATTAATTGAACAATATGTTAAAGAAAATCCAATTCGTAATGTCGATGTTTTGATTGCTGGTAGTGATGATATGGCAATTGGTGTTGGAAAATTTTTAAGGTCAAGTTCAAATGAAAGTTGGAAAAATTGTCCGATTGTGGGTTTTGATGATATTCCGCTTGCATCTACAAAAAAACATTCGTTGACGACTATTAAGCAAGCTACTTTTGAAATGGGACAATGTGCACTTTTAGCAATTTATAAGCTGCTTACAAATCAAACAGTTCCTCTTGTTCAGCAAGTTGAAAGTTTTTTTGTTAAAAGAAATTCGTGTGGATGCAATAATTTTTTTGATGAGCAATTAAATTATGATGAAGATTTGTTTTTGTTTCGTGAACAATGTTTAAGAGATGTTAGTTATTTTGGTCAAGAAATTATGAAAATATTTACTTATGACCAGCTTGTTCAACCGTTAAAAGATTTTTTATTAAATGTTGGTACAAATAATTTTTCATTAGTAATTTATGATGTTCCATCAATAAGTATTTCCAAGTTTGGAAAATTTCACTTGAGTATTTCTAATAATGAAGTAAGTGAAGTGAATGAAAATGTAACTTCAATGGAACAAATTTTTAAATCAATTGAAAATAATTTTACTGATAAAAGTATTCCTCGTTGTTTTTTTCATCTTAAATGTAATGAAAAACTTTTGGGTTTTATTTCTTATTCGGTAACTCATGATTCTCATGTTTATATGAGTTTGGCTGGAATGTTTTTAGCTAATGCGATTAATCGATTATATGAATTAGAAAAAGAAAGAAATTATGCAAAAGAGTTAGAAACTGAAGTAAAAAAGCGTACGATGGAATTACAAGAAGAATCAAATCGGCGAAGGAATGTTGAAGCTACAGTTTTAAAAATTAGTGACCTTGAACGAAAAAGATTTAGTTTGGATTTACATGATGATATTTGTCAAAGACTTGCTGCAATGACGATGGTTTGTAAAAAATATGCAGATTCAAATTCTGAAATGAAAATTCTTTTTGAAATGGCACAAGATACATTACAAAGAACAAGACAATATGCACATAATTCATTTCCTGTTGAAGTTGATTATTCAAATATTATTGATGCGTTAAAAAACTTATGCGATAGTATGACTGTTGAAAATGGTCCTGAGATTATTTTTGTAAGTAATGATATTCAGTTTGATTTTAATTTTTCAAAAGAACAAAAAATTAATGTTCTTCGGATTGCTCAAGAAGCTTTGCAGAATGCTTTAAAACATTCAAAGGCAACTAAAATCGAAATTTCTATTAAGCAGAATTTGCATAATGCAATTTTTACAATTCAAGATAATGGGATTGGTTATGATGAAAATTTAATTTTTAATTCATTTGGTAGTGATTCTACTTTTGAAAATAAAGTTATACAGTCTCGTCGTCCACGAGGGCTTGGAATTACATCGATGGAATATCGTGCAAATCAAATTGGTGGAGATGTTAAAATTGATTCTGAGTTGAACAAGGGAACAAAAATAATTGTTACAATTCCTTATGATGAAAAAAAAGGGATGGAGGAATTATGAATAAAAATAGAATTGTTATAATTGATGACCATGAAATTTTTATTCAAGGGCTTTCTTTTTTAATTGGAAGAGAAAATGATTTTGAAGTTGTTGGAACGGCATTAAATTTTTTTGATGCAGAAAAATTGGTAAAAAAACTTCAACCAGATTTGGCAATTATAGATTTGAATCTTGGAGATAAAGATGGTCTTGAATTGATTCAGTTATTTACAGAAAAATATCCTCGTACAAAAATTTTAGTATTATCAATGATGGAAGAACGATATTATGCACAGCGATGTTTAGCATGTGGCGCTCGTGGTTATATTATGAAAGCGATGGCGGCAGATACTGTAATAAGTGCAATAAAAACGGTTCTTGCTGGAAAAATTTGGTTAAGCGATACTGAACAAAGTAGATATATAAATTCACTTTTTTATCAACCTGGGCAAAATCTTGCTGGAAAGGATTTGATAAAAACTCTTACGAATCGGCAGTTGCAAATTTTTAGAATGCTTGGAAGTGGACAGGGAACAATTGAAATTGCAAATGCTCTTTCTTTAAGTTCCAAAACTGTTGAAGCTCATAAGGAACAACTTAAAAAGAAATTGAATTGTAAATCAGCACAAGAGTTGTTACAATTAGCAATTTCATGGAGTAAGGAATAATTTTATTTAGAATTGTTCGAGCACTTGGAGAAATCGTTCGAGTTTTTCTGAATATTGCTTTTCGCTAGCCCATGTTCCATTTAGTCCAAAGATGTGTACTGCCTAAGCGCAACTTGGACAAAAACAACAAAGCTAATAAGGTGTATAATACACAATGGGGGCACACCTTATGGCAGAAAGAAAGCGTTACAGCGCGGAAGAAAAATCAGCAATAGTTTTGGAAATCCTTCAGGACGGGAAGAAGGTTTCAGATGTTGCAGAGGAGCATGGGATTCATCCTAACCAGATAATGCTGTGGAAAAAGCAGGCTCTGGAAAATATGGCGGAGCTGTTCAAAACAGAACGCAAGGATATCACGGCGAAAAAAGAGCAGCGTGAAATCAGCGAGCTGAAAAGTCAGATTGCACATAAAGACAGCGTAATTGCAGAACTTGCAGACGAGAATATGAGCCTTAAAAAAAAATCTTTTGGCCTGAGATTAACAAAATAAAAGCGAGCCTGCAAATGCGCACATTCATTGTTTCGGAGATTGAAAAGCTTTCGAAACGAACGGATATAAAAGTTGCGCTCCTGCTGCCGTCTGCCGGAATAAGCCGCAGCAAGTGGTATGAATGGAAAAGCAGAAGCGGTCAGGAGACAAAGCATAATGCAAATGTTCCGAAAAACGGCTGGCTTTTACCATGGGAGCGCGAAGCAATCAGAGCGTATTGCGAAGCCAATAAAGACATGTTCCGCGGGTACCGCTATCTTGCATGGCTTATGATTGATGAAAACGTTGCATACGCGAGTCCTGCAACTGTTTATAACATAATGAAAAAGAACGGCCTTATTTCAAAATGGAATAAGAGTGGCGAAGAACATAAAAAAGGCTACAAACAGCCTGAAAAACCGAATGAACAGTGGCACACTGATTTTTCGTATGTCAGAATCGGAGCCAAGTTCTATTACTTTTCTGCGGTTCTGGACGGATACTCACGAAAGATTCTTGTCTGGGATTTATTCGATGATATGAAGGAGTACAACGTAGAACTGCTGATAACAAGGGCAAAGGAGCTTTATCCTGATGCCAAGCCAAGAATCATTCACGACAACGGAAAGCAGTATGTCGGAGATGATTTCAAAAATCTGCTTGCATTACTTGAGATTGCGGATTCAAGGACACGTCCTTTTCATCCTCAGTCAAATGGTAAAGTTGAAAGATTTCACAGGACTCTTAAAACTGAACATGTTCGCAGAACACCGTATGTTTCGGCTTCATACGCAGAAATCAAAATGGCGGAATGGATTACCTGGTATAACTCAGAACGCCTTAACGGAGCAATCTTCTATCTTACTCCGGACGAAGTTTTCGACGGAAAGATGGGACAAAGACTTGCAGAAAGAAAAAAGAAACTCTATGATGCAAGTATTAACCGGCAGGAATACTGGAGAAATCAATCACAACTCCAGTCATCTTGACCACCTTATTAACTTTTATAAATTTGTCCAAGTTCACCTTGGGCGGAACAGATGTCTGGAGATTTTCCTCTTGGGTTTACATATTTATAGCGTGGGTCAATAAGTTCTTGTTTTAATAAAATGGTTTTTTAACTTTCTCCTTGAACAGAGTTACTAAAAAAAATATAATGGTAATACTATGAATAGAAGACTTATTACATCAGCATTACCTTACGTAAATAATATTCCTCATCTCGGAAACCTTATTCAGATGCTTTCCGGAGATGTTTTTGCACGTTTCTGCCGAAACCGCGGTTATGACACTCTGTACATTTGCGGTACAGATGAATACGGAACTGCAACAGAAACTAAAGCAATCGAAGAAAATAAAACTCCTCGTGAACTTTGTGATTATTATTACCAGGAACATACAAAGATTTATGACTGGTTCCATATTAACTTTGATAAATTCGGCCGCACTTCAAATGAACAGTGTACAGAAATTACTCAGGATCTTTTTAACGATCTTGATAAAGCAGGCTTCATTAAAGAACATGTAAACAAACAGCTTTTCTGTCCAAAATGCAATATGTTCCTTGCTGACCGTTATGTTGACGGTACCTGTCCTAAATGCGGTTCTACAAAAGCACGCGGTGACCAGTGTGATGACTGTGGTTCTTTGCTTGACCCGGTTGAACTTAAAGATCCAAAATGTCACACCTGTGGTTCAACTCCTGAAGTTCGCGAAACAAAACATCTTTATATTGATCTGCCGTCACTTTCTGCAAAACTCGGTGACTGGGTTGAAAAAACTTCTATAGAAGGAAAGTGGGCTGATAACGCAATCAATATTACAAAAGCATGGATTCGTGACGGCTTGAATGAAAGAGCAATCACACGTGACCTTAAATGGGGAATCCCTGTTCCTAAAGCAGGATATGAAGATAAAGTATTCTACGTATGGTTCAATGCGCCAATCGGATATCTTTCAATTACAAAACAGCTTGCAGACGAACTTAAAGCTGACGGAAAAAATTCTTTTGACTGGAAGTCATGGTGGGTTCCGTCAGAATCTGAAGAAGCAAAAGGCAAAGACAAAGTTGACCTTTTCCAGTTTATCGGTAAAGACAACATTCCGTTCCATACTGTAATCTTCCCTTGTACCTTGCTTGGTTCACCACATGCATGGACAAAACTCCATCACATGTCTTCAACAGAATACATGAACTACGAAGACGGAAAATTCTCAAAGAGCCGCGGAGTAGGTGTATTCGGAACAGATGCCATCGAAACAGGAATCCCTGCTGATGCATGGCGTTTCTATATTTTCTATAACAGACCTGAAAAACAGGACTTCCAGTTTACCTGGAAAGACTTCATGGAAAAAATGAATTCTGAACTTATCGGAAATCTTGGAAACCTCGTTAACAGAACACTTCTTTTTGTTACAAGATACTTTGACGGAATTATTCCTGACGCTCCGGTTGATGAAGAACTCTGGACAGAAGTTCTCGCCCTTGAAGCAAAGATTACAGAAAACCTTGAATGGGCAAATCTTAAAGATGCGTTCCGTCAGTGTTTTGAAATTTCTGATATCTGTAACAAAAGATTCCAGGCAGCAGAACCTTGGAAGAGCCGCACTGAAAATCCAGAAGAATGTGCAAAGCTTATCCACAATCTCTGTTATGTAATCAAAGACCTCATGATCATGATGAATCCATATATGCCTCAGTACACACAGGTTGTAATGAGCTACTTTGGTAAATCAATCCAGGAATCAAAACTTGGTACTGAAACTAAAGCCGGCCTTACATGGGATGATGTTGGAAAAACTGAAGGTCTTGATAAAATCGGTCCAACTGAAGTTTACTTTAAACCAATAGATCAGAAAACAATGCTTGCATTCCGCGAAAAATTCGGCGGAAACCAGAATGAAAGAAAAGAAGGCAAGAAGGACGCTAAAAAAGAAAAGAAAGCTCCAAAGGCAGAACCAGTTATACTTCCTGTTGAAAAACAGGCTGACTTCTTCAATGCAAACATTGAACTTACAGTTGCAAAAATTACAGACGTAAAACCAAATCCTGATGGAGACAAGCTTTACATTGAAACTCTCGATGACGGTAGCGGAAAACCAAGAACAATTCAGTCAGGACTTAGAAAATATCTTACAGAAGCTGATCTTTTAGGAAAGCACGTTGTAATTGCTTCAAACCTTGCACCTCGTACAATGCGTGGTATCGAAAGTCGCGGTATGCTTTTAGCAGGTGATTATAAAGATGCAGACGGAAAAGACTGTGTTGAAGTTCTTGATGCTTCATGGGCAAAACCAGGAACAAAGGTTGTACTTGAAGGTAGCGATGTAAATGCTTCAAAGAAAGCAGAAATCACTGGTGATGAATTCTTCAGCGTTGCAATTGAAGCTAAAGACGGTGTCGTTCAGATTGCCGGAAAGAAACTTCTTGCAGACGGTAAAGTAATTACAACTTCAAAAGCTTTAAACTCTGAAATCGGTTAATTATGTACGAAATTTCAATTAAAGAAACTAATTTCTCAAAATCGCCTAACAGCGGCTCATTTCTACAGACTCCATTCTGGTGTGAATTTAAAACCCGCCACGGATGGAGTTATAGACGCTTTGAAATAAGCTATGTACTTCCTGCAGAAAAAGACGACAAAGAATGCGAAAAAAATCCACAGGCAGAAGACCTTAAAAAGACATTTGAGCTTGCCGTATTAAACAGAAGTTTTGCAAAAAATATGTTCAGCATCGCGTATATTCCCTTGATGCCGGAACTTCCTTTTGAATGTACACCTGATTCTGAAATTGATGCAGCCTTTGGTGATGGAGAAATAACTGAAGAAGGCGAGCAGGTTTCTGTTTTAAAGGAACTTGTAACACCTGAGACTCAGAGCATTGAATTTGCATTTCTTTTAGAGGAACTTTCGAAGGCATTAAAACCATTCCTTCCTAAGAATACAATTGCAATTCGTTTTGACCCGGCTGTCGGTTTTAATACACCTGAAGACCGTGATCTTTTCAACTTCGGAATAAGACAGATTGCAAAATCAGAAAAGCTTAAGCTCAAAAAAAACAAAGTTGATATTCAGCCGCCTGACAGCACACTTGTAAGCCTTGAAGGGACACCTGAACAAATCATGGCCCGCATGCATTCAAAGTGGAGATACAACATCCGCCTTAGCGAAAAGAAGGGCGTTAAAATTAACAGATATCTTGGAAATGATGTTAACTTGTCTGAAAAAATAGACAAATTCTATGAACTTACAAAAGAAACAAATGCCAGAGACGGAAATTCAAGCCACGCAAAATCATATTACCTTGATCTGATTAAATCGTCGGCCGAAGAAATCGCATCCGGCAAAGATGTTCCTCTAATCTCACTTTATGTTGCAGAACATGAAGGCGACGAAATTGCCTCAATCATGACACTTTTCAGCAAAGACGAGGCAATTTATCTTTACGGTGCATCAAGCAACAATAAACGTAACCACATGCCGAACCATCTTTTGCAGTGGACTGCAATGCAGGACGCAAAAGAATACGGCTCAAAATATTACGACATGTACGGAATGCCGCCTGAAGGTAAAAACGAAAATCATCCGATGCACGGCCTTTATATGTTCAAGGCAAACTTCGGTGGCAAAAACATTCACAGGACTGGTTCGTGGGATGTTCCTGTAAAAGGAATTTACGGACTTTACAGCAGTGCAGAAAAAATGCGCGCCTGGTGGCACAAAGTCGTAATGAAAAAAATCAGGGGAAGATAATCATGAACATGGAAGCGTTCATTTTAGGATGTGGGGGAATGCAGCCACTTCCATACAGACATTTGACTTCAGTTCTCTTACGAAGAGACGGCGACCTTTTTCTGTTTGACGGCGGAGAAGGAACTCAGGTTTCGCTTAAGCGACTTAACTTAAAATGGAAAAAAATCAATGCCATTTTTGTTTCTCATACACACGCAGACCATGTAACAGGCTTACCTGGAATCATGATGCTTTCAAGCCAGGTTGACAGAACTGAACCTTTATACATTTACGGACCTCCAAAAATTGCTGAATACATCGAAACAAGCCGCAAAGTTCTCGATATGTACATCAACTATCCAGTAATCGTAAAAGAAATTACAGCGCCATGCATCGTTCACGAAGAAAAAGATTTTATCGTACGCGCATTCCCATTAAAACATACAAAAGTCTGCGTCGGATATGCTCTTGAAGAAAAAGACAGACCTGGCGAGTTTAATCCTGAACGAGCAAAAGAACTGAACGTTCCATGCGGACCACTCTGGTCAAAACTCCAGAACGGTATTGAAGTCGAAGCTACAGACGGTACAATCGTAAAACCGTCAGACGTTCTCGGAAAACCACGCAAAGGCAGAAAATTCAGTTATGTGACTGACACTCTTTACATTGATTCAATTGCAGAAGAAGTAAAAAATTCTGACCTTTTGATCTGTGAAGGAATGTTTGAAAACGCACTTTTGGATCAGGCAAAAGAAAAGAAGCATATGACAGCAGTTCAGGCTGCGACAATTGCCCGTGACAGTAATTCAAAAAAAATGGCATTAATTCATTACAGTCCGCGTTACACAGATAAAGAGCTGACTGTTCTTGAAGAAGAAGCTAAGGAAATATATCCAGGAACAATTCTTTCAAAAGACAGAATGAGTTTTGAAATTCCATTTGAAGATTAAAATATGATTAAATTAAATTCATTTACAAAAATTTATGGTAAAGGAAAAACTGCAGCAAAGAATATTTCCTTTACAGTTGAACCTGACTCAATTACCGGTCTTTTAGGTCCTAATGGTGCAGGAAAAACTACTATCATTAAAGCCATCTGTTCAATTCATTATCCGACAGCTGGTGAAGTTATTGTTTATGATAAAAAAGGAAATTCCTTCAATACTGAAGCAGATGTCGAAGGTTCAAGAAAACTCATAGGCTATGTAAGTGAAATTCCATATCTCTATAAAAATCTTTCTGTGTTTGAATATCTTAAAATGACAATGGATATCTGGAATATTCAAAATAATGAAAGACAGAAATGCCTTGAACGGGTTATTGAAGATTTTAAAATCAAAGATGTTCTTTCGCAGAAAATTTCAACATTATCAAAAGGGTATTCACAGCGCGTAAACTTTGCCGCAGCATTAATTCATAATCCAGAAATTCTTGTACTCGATGAACCTTCGAGTGGCTTAGACCCAAACCAGATTATCGAAAACCGAAACCTTATTAAACAGTTTTCAAAATCAAAGACAATTCTTCTTTCAACTCACATCATGCAGGAAGCAGAAAATCTCTGCGACAATGTTGTCATCATTTCTGAAGGAAAACTTCTTGCCCAGGGAACAGTTGAAAACATTAAAAAAGAAACAAAAGCAATGAATCTTGAAGAAGCATACATCAACCTTACAAAAAATATAAAATTGGAGGAAAAGTAAAATGGTAAAATCTCTTGTCAAAAAAGATTTGTTTTCGCACTTTACAAGTCCGCATTTTTATATCTGTGCCTTGATTTTATATTTAAGTACAACATTTCAGTTTTATATTTTTAACAGATTTTTTGTTGAAAGCTTCGGTTCTACCAGCTTAAATTCTTTTTTTACAATCATTCCATATATTTTCAGTCTGATAATTCCTGTTCTTGTTCTGCAGGTTTCAAACAGTGAACTTGAAAATATTTTTCCAGCACCTTCGTATAAAATAATTCTGTCAAAACTGATTTCAACAACTGTCGTAATTGCAATTATGATTGTTCCTTTGATTTCTGTTCCTGTGATTGTAAATATTTTTGGCGCAGTTGATTTCGGTCAGGTGATTGTTGCTGTAATCGGTATTTTATTATATGGAATTCTTGCAGTAAGTGTCTGTCTTTTTTTGAATGAACTTATTTCTTCGAAGCCTGCATTTACTGCTGTTTCAATTGTTGTTCTCATTGCAATTGATTCAGTTCATGTACTTTCACTTTATACACAGTCAGAAAAATTTCTTTCAAATGTAGTTAATTACATCAGTTTTATGTGGCACTTTGATTCCTTCAGTAAAGGAATTATCGATACCCGTGATGTTTTTTATTTTTTACTGACATCACTTCTTTTTGTAATTCTTGCATATTTTGCAAATGAAACAAAAAAGGGCAGAAAGTTTTTTGATGCAAAACAGAAAAAATATTCGGTCCTGATAATTTTTATTATGCTTTTTGCATTTTTAGATAATTCAAGAGTTTACCAACGTTTTGATTTTACAAAAGACAAACAGTTTTCTATCAGCCGTTATACTAAAGATAATCTCAATGCTGCCGAAGAACCTGTAAGAATTACATATTACAGATCAAAAGAACTTTTAAACAGATACCCTGAAGTCCGTGATATTTACGATTACCTTAAAATCTGCGCACAGGAAAATAATATCAGCCTTTTTGTTGAAGATGCAGACAAAGAAGAAAATCAGTCTGTTCTTGAAAAACTCAATGTTTATCCGCAGCAGATTGAAATCGTAAATAATAATAAAACTGAATACATCAAAGTTTATTCAGCAATTGTAATTGAATACCTCGGAAACCAGAAGGTTCTTCCTTTTGTATTATCAACAACTTCTCTCGAATTTGAATTGAACTTAAGGTTTGAATCGCTCATTAAAAATAAATCAAGAAATGTTTATCTTCTTTGCGGAAATGAATACGAACTGAATGACTACAGTTATCTTCAGTCTCTGCTTGAAGCCTCTGATATAACTACATACGCACTTACTAAAGAAAGCCTTGAATACATCATCGATCAGATAGAACTTGATTCACCTCTGATTATTTTTGGTACCAGCAGATTAACACCGGAACAGTGTTCTGCAATCGAAGACTTTATTCTCAAAGGCGGAAAAGTATTTGTTGCAACATCAAAATATTCTGTTTCCATTAACGGTGACTGGAGTGTTACAAAGAATAATGATGACAACTTTATTCCAATACTTGAAGCATGGGGCATTAATTTTGAAGATAAACTTGTAAATGATATAAGTAATATCAGAATCAGCTTTATGTCTTCTAATTCTGGTAATAATCCGAATGAACAGACTCAATATGAATACGTAAATTATCCACAGTGGCTGGCTGTACTTCCTCAGAAAGAAATTCCTTTCGGGCTTTCAATGTTCTGGGCAAGTCCAATATCTTTTACAGAAAAAGTCGAACCCTTGTTTACTTCATCTGATTATTCCTGGACAATTTCAGAATACGAACCGAGAATCATTCAGGAAACAGGAAAATATTTTCTTTCAGATCCTTTTACTGTAAATAAAACTTATATTGAAGATCCATTATTTACAAAAGAAAAATCAATACTCGCCGTAAAACTTAAAGGCCCTGTTACAGGTTTCTATAATTTTAAATCCATCGAAAACCCTAATGTAACAGTTATCAGCGATCAGTACCTTGCAATGAATCTTCTTCTTGAACTTTCAAGCGGCGGTGCAAGTGATTTTAGAAACCTTGATTTTATTCTCAAATCAATTCTTTCTTTAAACAACGATAATGATCTTTTAAAAATGCAGAATGCAGGTTTTAAGAATGTCCTGCTTTATAAAATCACTGATTTAGAAAGCTTTAATAATTTAAAAAATATTTCGCTTTTAATTACATTTATTGTAATTCCGGTTATATATTTAATCGTGCTTTCTATAATCTTTATAATGAGAAAAAAAGAAAATGAAAAATACAAATACTAAATTTTTATTTTTATCAGGAATATTAACTTCACTTGTACTCATATTTTTACTGACATTTATTAATGCAGGCTCAGAAAGCAAACGACATAATGTTACGACAGCCTTGCTTAATCCGAAATATAAGCTTTCAAAAATCAGTTTTTCTACAAAAGACGAAATTACAGTTCTCCATAACTGTGATGATTTCTGGGGCGGGGAATATTCAGACGGAAATGAAACAATTTACTTTCCTGTAGATGAATATAAAATCAGTGAGTTTATTGAAAAATCCAGAGAAATAATCACTCTCGAAAAAGTTCTGGACGCTAATACAAAAGAGCAGTTTGAATATTACAGCCTCGACGAAAATGCAATAACTGTTACTTATTATGACGATCAGGATAATCCGGTAAGCACAATTCATTTTGGTGCAATGAATCAGTCTCTCGATAAAATATTTCTCTGGGCCGAAAAAAACATGACTGTTTATTCAATGGATTCCAGAATCAGTTATTATCTTGACTCAGGAATAAAATTCTGGACTGATCAGAATATCATTCCACAGGGAATTTCTAAAAGCCTTAATGCATCAACAATACAGAATATGTCTTATCAATATAAAGATGCTGATAAAACAAAAGTTTCTGACAAACTTCTTATGAAATTTCCTTCTTTAAGATTTTCTGAAATTGTCGAATCTTTTGAAGCTTCCGAAAAAGAACTTTCAATTGAAATTATTGACGGAAGTGGAACAGCCTTTACTTACAACTTCTTTCCTGCAAAAACAAAAAACGGAGACTGCTATGTGTTTAACCTGAACATAAAACCGTCAATTGTATATTCTGCAAAACAGAAAGACTTTATAAGAAAATTAAATTATTACTCTTCAATCAGCCAGTGGACTTATAAAACTATAACAGAACTGCTGCAGTAAAAATAAATAGATTATACAAAAAGTGGCTTATTGTTCCTGTAAGTATTGTTTTATTCTTTACAGCAGCAAATCTTAATACTGCGCCTGCAAGGGCGGCATTCAAAACTGTAATCCAGCCAGTATAAATATGACTTAATGCAAAAACTGCTATGCACAGAATTTCAACTAAAACATTTACAAAAATAAAATATCTTTTTCTAAAAACCTCACATTTTTTTACCTTAAAAAAAACATTGTAACTTTCTTCGGCAAAAGTTCTTAAACATACAGGAAGATAAAGGCGGTAAAGGCTTTCTTCGTAAAATGCAGAAATAAGAAAATTAACTGCAACCAGGAGAAATGTAACTGGATTTTTTTCAACTGACAGGCTCAAAGAAACATCTTTAGTGATAAGAAAAACTGTCAGAGTAATTACTGTATTTACGGTGATGAGAATTCCAAAATAAAGAAAAATTTTACCTGATTCAAGAATTAATGAGGTCAGGTTAAGGGAATATTTCCGGCTCGAATATTCAAAATACCAGAAAATACAGAGGGAGAGGATAAAAAGAGCGATTTTGAAATATGTAATCCTAAAATCAGGAATCTGAGCTTCCGCAGGAGAAACAAAAATCGGTGGGAATACCAGAAATGCACAAATTAGAAAAAAAACTAGATAAAATGTAATTTTTTTCATATAATTATAGAATATAACGTTGAGGTTACTTTGTACATAGTTTTAGGAATTACATTTTTAATTGTTCTCATTGTTGTCAGAGTTCTTAAACACTTTTCTGACCATATAAAATTCTTTGCAGCAGGAAAAGATCAGAAATTCAGTATGTCTGAAATTCTTACACTGTGGAAACTTGCAAGAATGTGTGACCTTGAAGAACCTATCAGTCTTTTCTATTCAGTTCCATCTTTATCAAGATGTATTACACATATTATTGAAGAAGCTGAAGAAAAAGGAACTCAGGATACACCTCAGATTCAGGAATTTTTATCAAAGCTTTATAAATACAGAACAAAGATTGAACTTGAGTCAGACCAGAAAAAAGGTCTTGATTCAACTAAAGGTCTTGAAAAAGGACAGAAGCTCAGAATTATTCTTCCAGGAAAAGGTCTTTTTGAATCCCAGATTTTAAATAACGGTCGCGAACTCATCATAAAACTTCCGACACAGAAAGGTGTTTTAAAATTAAAAGGTGATGAATGGGTAGACCAGGACATAAACATTTACCTCTGGCGTAAAGGCGATGCAAACTATGTATTTGACTCACGTGTTTTAGGAACAAGTGTATTTAACGGTCAGTCTGCGCTTTTTATTACTCAGTCTGACAAGATTTTCAGAGCACAAAAACGCCGTTCTGTAAGATGTGAATGTCATCTTCCGGCAGCTCTTTACATTATTAAAGATGCTCTGATTAATTATTCAACTGTAGAAACAACTCCTGGTTACAAATGTATTCTTGAGGATATTTCAGAAGATGGTGCCATGATCCGCATCGGAGGTAAAGGCGTTTCAAATACTCAGATTAAAATTCAATTTGAGCTTGAAGGGACTTTTATTCTTATGTTCGGAATTATCAAGGCCGTAGAATACAATGCAGAAATCAATCAGTCAAGACTTCACTTTGAATGTACTCATGTAGAACCTACAATGAAAAACTACATTTTAAGCTTTGTATACAAAGTACTTCCTGAAAGACAGAAAGAAATCTTTGCAGCCCTTACAGAAACTGAACAGGATGCAAAAGATATGGGAGATTCACCAGATAAAGATTCACCATCCGCAACTGCCGGTCAGGGAATTAATGCAGAAGACTTAATTAAAATTTCAACTGAAAATGCTGACGCTGCAGGTGTTACAGGCTCTGCAGGTTCTGTTTCAGATCCTATGGATGATGATGTTGATATTTCTGAATTAGAAGAGGTGTAAAGATGAAAAAATTAACTGCAATTCTCGCATTCTTTTTTATTGCTGGTACTATTTATTCAGCACCTGCATCAAATCCGAAAATTAAATTCATAAAAGGTAATATTCAGGATAAAATTGCAAGCGTAAAAGAAGATGCAATAGATAACGCATACTCAATTGCTCAGTCAGCCGTAGATTTTGTAATTGAAAATATTGAACTATTAAAAGATGATCGTGATTTTGCAGGCCTTGCAGTTGCTTCTGTTTATGCATATCCCGAAAAAGAATTTTCTGAAAATGTTGATTTAGTTCTTGGAAAATTCGGTTCTATTTTTTATTTAATCAAAGATCAGAATGTAAGAGTTTCAATTCTTGATAAACTTCTTTCAGTCTCTTCAGCTATCAGTAATGACGAAATCGTTGCGTTTATCAACAATTATCTCGCCGGCGCTTCAAATGACAAAGTTGTCTTAACTGATGTTGAAAAAAAGTCAATTCAGGTTATTTCTAAAATCGGAAATGACAAATCCTTCGAGCTTCTCTATTACATTTACAATCATGACATCTGGCCTGAATATAGAAAAGAAACTAAAAAAGCTTTGATTTCTCTTGCTGATAAATCAACAGGCTTTTTAATGAACGAAATCAGAAAGGCTGATTTTACCGAAATGAAGCTGATTTATTCAATTTTTATAGAAAATTCTGAACTTTCTTCAACAATAAAATCAGAAATAGCAGAAAATTTACTTTCTAACAGTATGATAATCATTAGAGATTCTTCAAAGATTTCTAAAGAACTTTCTGCATTCCAGTTCAACAACTGCAGCATCATCTGCCATAACAGCTGGACCCGTGGTTATGCACTTGTTATTTCTTATTTTGATATTGCAAAAACAGAATTTGCTGCAGGCTTCCTAACAAATGAACAGTTTGCAACAATTATTTCATATGTAGAAAAAACAGCGTCAAAAGATTCTGTAAAAGTTCTCACAGCATATCTTGAAGAGCTCAATAAGGAGACAGAAAAAGGAAATCTCCCTGCCAGCAATATTGCTTCGGCAGTAATTCAGGCTCTTGGAAACCTGGGTGACAAATCTGCATTTGATTGTCTTTTATTTACAACTTATTTGAATTATCCTGAAGATATTGTTGCTCAGGCTCGAAGGGCTCTTTCGAGTCTTAAATGGTAAGCAAAACTAACAGCAGTATTCTATTAAGTTCTTTACTTTTAATTATTTTAATTTATTCCGGTGCAGTTAAATTACCGAAAGATAGTCTGACTGCACTTATTCCGGAAAAAGAGGTTTCATCTTTTACAGGGAAAATTATTTCAAATCCTGTCAAATCGTCAGACAGTTATTACACGGCAAAAATTAAATTCAATTCCGTTTCATCAGATAAAATTTCATCATCTGCAAATGGTGTTAAAACCGTACTTATTCCTGTAAAAATCATTGAAGCCTTTTATCCAGGAAAACTTTATTCCAGAAACAGTTCAGATTCAAAGCTGATTCCTCTTGAACAGGGAGTAATTATTACATGCACTGTAAATTCCTTTTTAAATAAAGATGGAGAAGCGTCATTCATATTAAAAAAAATTAACGAATCTTATTTTGAAAAAGGCTTTTCTGGTTTATTTTACAGACTTAGAGCCTTGTGCAGAATACAGTTCAAGCGTCTTATGATGTTGTGGGGAAGTGCAGGCGGTTTTTTACTTGCACTGCTTTCAGGCTCTAAAGAATACCTTGACGGTAAGTTAATCAGCTGTTTCAGAATGTCAGGTTTATCACATATTCTGGCACTTTCAGGAATGCACCTTTCGCTTATTTCTTCTCTGGCTGGTGTTGTCGAAAATAAATCGGCACTTAAAAAAGCAGGACTTTTTATCAGGGTACTTACTATAATAATTTTCGTCTGGTTTGCAGGTCTTTCTCCGTCGCTGCTTCGTGCATTAATTTCGGTTTTGATTGTATCTTTGTGCACATTAATTCATATTCCAAAAATCAACAGCCTTGTTCTTTTATGCACGACATTTTTAATCCATACGGTTGTATGTCCCGATGATCTTTTTAACTTAGCATTTTTATTCAGCTACAGCGCACTTGCAGGCATTCTGATTCTTTCGGGCATGGTTAAAGCTTTAATTTCAGGATTTATTCCCTCTGCTGCCGTGGATAATTTAAGCGCCTCAATTGGTGCAAATATATTTACGACACCGATCAGCCTCAAGGTTTTTGGTTATTTTTCGCCCGGTGGAATTATTTCGACACTTGTCGTTTCGCCTGTAATTACTGTATTCCTTTATATGGGAATTGTGCTTCTGACTTTAAGTTTATGCTTTCCTGCATTTGCTGTTTTAGCCGGAATTCTTATGAACGTTGTATACTGGTTTATTAGCAAAATGGTTGAATTCTGGAGTTTTATTCCTCAAGTTTCCTTTTAAGAGGCTTGTTTATTTATTGACCAAGGACAAACATTCTGATATTATTATAAAATCTAACCCCCTTGAAGCTATGTATTTAGCTTCCATGACCATAAGGAGAAATTATGAGAAACTATGAACTTATGACTATCTTCCCATTAGAAGAAGATAAGTACAAGAAAGGTTTAGATGCTGTTAAAGCAATCCTTTCACAGTTTGGTGCCGAAATCGTAAAAGAAGAACCTTTCGGTGACCGTGATCTTACTTACGTTGTAAAAAAACAGAAGAGAGGTCGCTTTGTTCTGTTGAACGTAAAACTTAACCCTGCTAAAATCGTTGAAATTGACACACAGTTCAAATTGAACAACGAACTTATCAAGTACATGTTTGTACAGGTAGAAGAAAAATAAGTATCATCTAATCCACTTTACATTTCAGGAGGCAATTTATGACAGATGTAAACCGCGTTAATATTATTGGTCGTTTAACTCGTGATATTACTTCAGATGAACGCTCTTTTGCTTATCTTCCTAATGGAACTGCAAGAGCAAACGTCAGCATCGCTGTAAATCGCAGCCGTAAAAATGGAGAACAGTGGGTTGATGAAGTTAGTTACTTTGATGTAACTATCTGGGGAAAAACAGCAGAAAACCTTAAGCCATATTTGCAGAAAGGTAAACAGATTGCTGTTGACGGTTATCTCAGACAGGACCGTTGGGAAAAAGACGGTCAGAAGAACAGTCGCATCGTAATCGTTGCAGAGAATGTTCAGTTATTGGGCGGAAAATCGGATAACGCTGGCGGATATGATCAGCCAGCCGGGGGTTTTGCACCGAAGTTCCAGCCAAAACCTGCTTCTCCAATGAACAGTGCGCTAATGAACAGCCCTATGGATGATATTTCATATGGCGGAGATACAAGCTTCCCAGAAGACATTCCGTTCTAATTTATGAGGAGACTAATATGTCAGACGAAACAATTGAAACACAGTCTGTAGAAGATAAAGCTCAGGCTCTTGAAACAAACGAAGCTAATCTTGCAGAAGCAGGACGCGAAGGTGAAGGTCGCGGAGCTCGTGGTAAGGGCAAGACATTCTTCAGAAAAAAGGTTTGCCGTTTCTGTGCAAACAAAGCAAAAATTGATTACAAAGATGCAGATGGACTTCGCCGCTACACAACAGAAAGAGGTAAGATCCTTCCACGTCGTATCACTGGAACATGTGCAAAACACCAGAGAGAATTGGCTCGCGAAATTAAACGCGCTCGCAATATCTGTCTCTTGCCATTCGTTGCAGATTAATTTTTAATCTTTTGGAACTGCGATCCAACTCCTGGTGACGCAGTTCCTTAAAATAATAGGAGCTTGAAAAATGAAAGTAATTCTTAACGCAGATGTTAAACACGTTGGTGAAGAAGGCGATGTAAAAGTAGTAGCAAACGGTTACTACCGCAACTTCCTCTATCCAAGAAACCTTGCTGTACCTTACAATGAAGCTACAGTAGCTTACTTCGAAGGAAGAAAAGCAGAAATCGAAGCTAAAAAAGATGCTAAGAGAGCTGCTTCTGCAAGCCTCAAAGAAAAACTTGAAGCAGTTGAACTTGAAATCGCTGTACCAGCTGGAAACAACGGCAAACTTTACGGAGCTGTTACATCACAGTCTGTAATGGAATTGTTGGCTAAACAGGGATACGAAATCGAACGCAAAAAGATCGAAATCCCAGGACTTACAATCAAAAATACTGGTAACTTCAAAGTTACTGTTAAACTTTACGAAGCTCAGACAGCAGAAGTTAAACTTACTGTAAAAGCACAGGAAGGAAAAGAAGAAGCTGCTCCAGCTGCTAAAGAAGAAAAGAAAGAAGAAGCTAAAACTGAATAAGTTTTAGTCAATTCGGACTAAAAGGGCCGGGGAGAAATCCTCGGCTTTTTTATCCTCTGATGAATATTAAGTAAAAACGACTGATTTAAAACTGAACAGATTATAAGATTTTAAAATGGAGAAGATGAGATGAATTACACAGAATTGAAAGATAAAGTTCCGCCTAATAATCCAGAAGCAGAACAGGCTACTTTAGGAGCTTTACTTTTAGATTTTAATGCTATTTCAAATGTAGTATCTCTTCTTGATCCAGACAAGTTTTATTCCTACCAGAATAAAATTATTTACGAAGCCATGGTTTCACTTTTCAGACAGAACATTCATGGCGATACACTTGCATTAATTAATGAATTAACAAAAACCGGTAAGCTTGAAGAAGCTGGAGGAGCTGCATACATTGCATCTCTTACAGACCTCGTTCCGACTGCAGCAAACATCGAATATTACGCAAAAATTGTTCTTGACCAGAGCATAAGACGTGAGTTGATCCGAATCTCCCAGGAATTAAAAAAATGTTCCTATGATGAAACTAAAGCAAGCCGCGGAATTATTGAAGAAGCAGAAAAATTAATCTTTACTTTGTCTGATAAAAACCAGACAACTAAAGTTTATGATATGAAAGAAATCATGCCGGAGACAATCAATCTTGTTGAACAGCGTTATAAAAACAAGAGTTCGTTTACTGGTATTCCGACAGGATTTGCAAAACTTGATACAATGACAAGCGGTTTCCAGAATTCAGAATTGATTATTCTTGGTGCCCGTCCGTCAATCGGAAAAACTGCGATGGCTTTGTCAATGATGGAACACATTGCAGTTGATCAGAAAATTCCATGCGGATTCTTTTCTCTTGAAATGTCGGCTATTACACTTGGCCAGCGTCTGTTGAGTCAGACAGCCCGCGTTCCTGGTCAGAAATTAAAAAGCGGTATGTTACGTATTGAAGATTTTCAGAAGCTTCAGCAGGCTGCGAGTCGCTGTTTTGAAGCGCCGCTTTATATTATCGATGTTCCTAATATGCCTTTGCTTGACCTTAAGGCAATGGCACGCCGAATGGTTGTAAATCAGGGCGTAAAAGTAATCTTTATCGATTACATCGGTCTTATTTCAACTGATAATCCAAACACACAGGTCTGGGAACAGGTTTCTGAAGTTTCAAAATCCTTGAAGGCACTTGCCCGCGAACTTAACATTCCGATTATTGCACTTTGTCAGGTTTCTCGTGATGCAGAAGGTAATGAACCAAGTTTGAATCAGCTTCGCGGTTCCGGAAGTATCGAACAGGATGCCGACGTTGTAATGTTCCTTCACCGTGACAGACTTAAAGCTGAAGATCAGGAAAATCCTGTTCAGGATGCAAAGCTGATCGTAGCAAAACAGCGTAACGGTGCAACAGGTGATGTTGACATTCTGTTCCTTCCATCGTACACAAAATTCGAAAATAAAGCTGCAGAGAATTAAACACAATAGAAAGTATAAAACTACTGTAGAAAATGATAAAAAAAATGCCGGAGCTTTCAAACTCCGGCATTTTCTGTTTATAAACAGTCAGACGCTTATCTGACTGTTTATAATATTTATATGCTTATTATCTGTCACCAGTGGCTGCTTTCAAAGTATCTGATGCTTTTTCAGCAGTTGTCTGTTCAACTTTTGTCAAATCAGAAAGTTTAAGGATAATAACTTTTCCATTTGTATCAGTAACACAATATCCTTCGGCACTTGGTACAACTGGAGTATTAGGGTTAATCTCTACGTTTGACTTAACCTTGCATTCAAGTTCAGAATTGAATTTTGCAAGATAGTTCTTTTTATTGTCATTTACAACAGCAAGATATTCTGATCCAACCTGAAGGAGTACAGAGTTTTCTGCAATTACTTCTTCTGATTCTTTTACGATATCAAGATTTGTTTTATCAATCTGAACAAGCTTAACTGCAGATTTTTTTCCAGATTCACCGGCAATTGCAATAAAGTTGTTGCCAGAAGGGTAGATTGTTCTGTTTCTAACAACTTTAACTGGAGAAGTTTTTAATTCTTCACCTGTAAAGCGGTTAACTTTTACGATTGCAGAATAAAGTTTTGAATCATCTACAACTTTAAGTGCATAGATTGCAGTTGTATCTTCAAGAACAGACTGTTTGATAACTTCTTTCTGGTCCTGGGCAATCTGTGTTCTTTCGTCTTTTGCTTCTGTGTTCTTTTTGTCAGCTACAGCCTGTTCTTCAGATGCTTCTTTTTTAGCTTCTTCAGTTTTCTTCTCCTGTTCTTCGACAACTTTTTCTTGTTCTTTTACTTCTTCTTTTGCTGTGTCAGCTTCTTTTTTAGCTTCGTCAGCTTTTTTCTGTGCTGTTTCTGCTTCTTTCTGAGCTTCTTTATCTTTTGGATTTTCTGCAGCTGTTTTCTTTGCTTCGTCAGCCTTTTTCTGTGCTGATTCTGCTTCAGTCTTTTTCTTGTCAGCAGTTTCTTTCTTTTCTTCTAATTCTTTCTTTTCCTGCTGGAGAGTTTTTTCTTCTTTAGCAGCTGTCTTCTGAGCTTCCTGAGCTTTTTCTGATGCATTTTCAGCTTCGCGTTCCTTGATGTCTACCATGTTCTTGCGTTCATCAATTCCCTTGTCATCTTCTTCGCGCATTGATTCAACAACTTTCTTGTCAGAAATAACTGAAGTATCAATTGTACTTAAGCCGCCGTTAACATCATTTAGAGGAATTACCATCTGTGTGCTGCCCGGCCATTCCTTGTAAGAAATTGCAAGACCGGCTTTGTCAGCTGTAAGGTTATCAGTTACGGCTGATTTATATTTTGAATTGAAATAATCAAGGTTTCCGCGGTAAACTGCGTTATAAACAGTTACGAATGTTGCAATAGTGTAGGCATCATCATATTCATATTCGTAAGCTTTTGTAAGATATGAAGCAACGATGTGACGAAGGTTACGAACGTGATCAACACCGGCATTTTTTCCTACGATAAAGATATCAGCAGAAAGTTTGTCAGGTTCTTCTGTACTTACAGCGTGAATGACATAATATCTGTCTTCACTTCCGTAATTTGAAGATATGTCTTTGTTGAAGTTATTTGCAAGACCAGAACCGATTTCTTTAATCTGTGCAAGTGTATCAACTTTTTTATGAGGACCAGTATAGTTTTCGAAGACAATTGTCTGGTCTGAAATTGATTTGATTTCGTTTTCATTAACTTCACCTGCAAATGCAGAAGAAAGTCCGAATACGAAGGCTGTTGCTAAAAATAATTTTGCAAGCTTATTCATAAATTCCCCCAAAGGATTTGTATTGATTATTTACTATAATATTAAAATTATAACATCACATATTTAATTGAGCAAGTTTTTGCATCGCATTACGGGCAGCCTTTTTTGTTGTCTCATCGTACTGCGGAAAGAACATGCCGTTAAGGATTTGTTTACCTTTCGATAAAAGTGCAGGCCGTCCCATAAAACGGCAGATTTCGTAAACCGCATCGGCAGTTGCAGCTAATATCATGTGATCCTTAGGACTTGTATGTTTAACAAGAATTTCTATCTGTAATAAAAGTTCCCCGCCCGGATCATATCCGCAGCTTCCAGCAGTTTTTAGAAGTTTTACAATCATTGTTTTATCAGTTTCAACTGAAAGTAAAAGAGCAACCTTCTGCTGAAAATAATGGCTTTGCAGCAAAGGTACGATATTAAGGACATTTTCGATGTCGGTCAGATTATAATCAATTGATACAAGTTCAAAAGGATTACGGTTAACAGTTTCTGTCATTTTATTTTCAAAATATGAGTTAATGACAGTATTTACAATATTTGAAATATCAACTTCCTTCTGCCCGAAATTCCCTTTTTTTAATGTTCTGCAAACTTCTGGAGAAAAAGAACTTTTTTCTGGTTTATAGTCGAGGTTTTTGATGTATGCTTTATAACCGGATTCAATATTTTTGCTCTGGTAATAGGAAAAGGTTGGAGAAATTTTTTCTTTTGAAGTGCTGATGATTTTAAAGGAATTTACAGTCCAGTCTTTTGAAAGGAAAGTCGCAAATCCGCTGTTTATAAAACAGGCATAGTCCCATCTGTATTTTCCGGATTTTGAAGGCATCTGGAGCTGTTTCAGTTTTTTTCCGGAAGTATTGTAAATTACAAAGTCAGAACTCTGGGCTACGATAATTTTATCGTCGACAGTTTCAAAATAAAGATAATTATTGTCAGTAATTTCTGGTATTCTGAAGGATTTTTTAACAGTTCCTTTTTCGGTATTTATAATAATAAAGTTCTGGTTTGGAGTAAAAATGCCGTAATCTTTTGAAGAGATTTTTCTGGAGCGGGAAAATTCATTGCATTTGACTTCTTTATTAATCCATTTTGAATAAATGAGGCCGTTTTCTTTGTCGGTACTTGTTTTTATTGCACACATTCCGATTTCGCCGGTAGAGAAAACAAGAATTATTCCGTCAGTACAGGTAAAGGCATTTACGACTTTTCCCTGAAAGACAATTTCTTCGAGAATATTCCCGAAAGGACTTATTCTTAACGCACAGGTTTTTCCGTCGTGAGTTTTTTCAAGGAATACAATAATACTTCCGTCATTGAGTAATTCCGGATTAAGGTTCTGCTGGCTTTCAGTTAAAAGTGTCCATTTCTGAAGACCGTTTATACCGAAGCACGAAATCTGTGTTTTTGAACGAACAAAAATACGTCCGTCAAACCCGAAAAACGGCTCAGAAAATGATTCAAATCCCAGAGGCTTTGACCACAAAATTAGCCCTGAAGGATTAACAAGCTGAAGCTGGTTTTTCTGATTAGTGAGGGCAATAAACTCAGTTTCGGAGAAGGTAATTCCCTTTATTTTTGCTCCTGTATTAGTCTGCCACAGGCGCTGGCCGGCTCTCGAATAGCTTGAAAGGAATTTCGAATCTTCAACGATCAAGAATCCGAAATTTGTCTGAACCGGAGAAGAACTAGGCGAACCGCTTAGAACAGAAAACCAGCTTCTGTCCATATCATCAATCTTAGAAATTCCCTGAGATGATAAAGCTTTTTCGTTTACAGAAGAACTTGAAGCAGCATAACAAAATGAGGTATTTGCGACAAAAATACTTAAAAACATTATTAACTTGTATGTTTTTGTATACATTTTATTCATAATTTTATAATTCCAGGAAGCAAAGGCTTTCTATATGGCTTGTCTGAGGATAAAAATCTAGAAGATAAAGCTTTTTAAGCTTGTATCCAGCTTCAATAAGACAACGAATATCACGGGCATTAGTTACAGGATCGCATGATACAACTCTGATTACAGGAGGTTTTGTCTGGCAAAGAAAGTCACGAACTTCTTTTTCCATTCCGGAACGCGGCGGATCTATGAACACAGCATCAAAATTACCGATTTTGGATAAAATTGACGGTGCATTTTCTTTTACCCATCTGGCGCCGCTTATGCCGTAAGACTCGTGAGGTTTTTCGCTAAGGTTCTGTTCGGCAAAAACAACGGCTGCTTTGTTATGTTCAACAAGAGTAACTTTTTCAAAGTTGTCGGCAAGGAATACAGAAAAAGTGCCGCAGCCGGAATACATATCAAGTACATTTGTTCCCTGAAGGTCTTCGGTTGCAATAGTGATGGCTTTTTCAAGGACCTGAAGGTTTGACTGAAAAAAGCCCTGTACGTCGAACATAATGTTTTTTCCGAGAAGGTTTACGGTTACGCAGGTTGAAGGATCAATTGTAATTCCTTCGTAGCGGTGTTTGATTGTATGTTTGATTTTCTTATTTCTTGGGGCATTGTAATCCTGCTTTACAGGAGGAATTGCGATTGTAAAATCAGGTGTTGCTTTTGATGAACCAAAAACATGGCAACGGCCTTTTGGACGCTGGTCACAAGCAGTTGTACTTAAATAACTGTTTATCGAAGTTTCTGCGACAGGACAGTTTTTAATGAAAATCTTTTCGTTGGATTTTTTTGCTTCAAGACAGCCGTCGTGGAGCTGGAATCTTGCACGGTAATTGAGGCTTTCTGCACAAACTACATCAATTTCTGGAATATCAATTTTATTTCTTTTAAAACTGTCAGAAAGAATCTGTTTTCGAAGTTCTTTCTGGTAGTCGTAATCAATGTGCATAAGATTGCAGCCGCCGCATTTTGTATAATAAGGGCAGACTGGTTCAATGCGCTTTGGTGAGCTTTCGATAATATTTACTATTTTTGCTACGTCATAATCTTTTTTTGATTCAACGATTTCAACTTCAAGCTTTTCGCCGGGAACTGCAAAAGGAACAAAAACATTTTTTCCTTCGATTTTTGCTAAACAATCTCCCCCAAAAACTAATTTTTCTGTTATAATTGTTTCCATAATATAAAATAAATATATCAGATTTTTTAAAAGATTTGGAGAGTCTTATGACAACAAAATCATTTTTTCAAACAATGAAAGATGGAACTGAAGTTGCAGTTAACCGTTGGATTCCTGATACTGAGCCAAAAGCAGTAATCGTTATTTCTCACGGAATGTCTGAACATTCATTAAGATATGACAGAGCAGCAACTCTTTTTACTGATGCAGGCTTTGCAGTGAGTGCACATGACCATCGTGGTCACGGAAAAACTGCTCTGAAGCAGCTTGAAAAAGGTGAACCAGGCTTTGGTTATCTTTCGGACAGTCACGGTTATGAAAAAGTCCGCGAAGATCTTCTTGAAGTAATTAATGAAGTTAAAAAGGAATTTCCAGGAAAGAAAATTATTCTTCTTGCTCATTCCTTCGGTTCTTTAATCGGACAGTCGTTCATCGAAAACCATTCATCAGAAATTGACCTTTGTATTCTCTGCGGTTCACGCGGACCTCAGCAGTTACTTTGTAAAGTAGGTCGTATTCTTTCAAGCCTTATGTACGTATTCGGACGCAAAAAACATCTTTCAAAATTCCTTGATAAAGTTTCATTCGGCGCTTACAACAACAGAATTGAAAATCCAAGAACAAGCTCTGACTGGCTTACAAAAGACGAAAACATCGTTGACATGTACATTGCTGACGCATGGTGCGGCTTTATCATGACAACAGAGTTCTATCACGAATTACTCAAACTCTGTATCAACATTCATAAATCAAAGAACATGAAGAAGGTTTCTCAAGAACTTCCAGTATTTATGATTGCAGGAAAAGAAGATCCTGTCGGCAGATATGGAAAGACAGTTGAAGCTTTGTACAACATTTATAAAAAGAACGGCGTTAAAGACGTTGAACTTAAACTTTACGAAAATGACAGACACGAACTCTTTAATGAAACAGATTACCAGACTGTTATTAAAGACTGCTGTGACTGGATTAACAAAAGAATCTAAAACAAAGATACGCATTTAATACGGAAAATTTATGCTTAAACATCCTGACTATAACAGTTCATCTGAAATCAAAACTTTTCTCGACGAAAATGGACTTGCAATGCAGAAAAAGTTCGGACAGAACTTTCTCATTAACGAAAATGCAAGAAAGAAAATCATTGATTCACTTGATGTAAATGATTCTACTTTTGTTTGGGAAGTAGGACCTGGACTTGGCTGTATGACAGAAGAGATTTTGTCTCGCGGTGCAGGCCTTACAGTTTTTGAAATCGACAAAGGTTTTGCAGGATGTGTAAGACAGTTTTTTGAAGACTATTCAGAAAAAGAAAAATTTTCGCTTGTCGAAGGTGATGTTCTCAAAACCTGGAAGAAAGAATTAAAGGCTTTCAGAGAAAGAACAGGCAAAGACTGTCCTGACAGATTTTTCGGAAACCTTCCTTACAATATTGCGGCAACCTTAATTGCAGACACAATCGAAGAAGGAATCCGTTTTGACAAATGTGTTTTTACAATCCAGAAGGAAGTTGCAAAAAGAATGAATGCAAAACCTGGAACAGATGATTATTCATCGTTCAGTGTGTTATGCTCATGGGCTTATGACATTACAAACATTGTTGATTTAAGCGGAGCAAACTTCTGGCCAAAACCGAATGTTGATTCAAGGGCAGTTCTGTTTACAAAGAAAAAAGATTTTCCGGGATGCGAAAATGTTTCTGTATTCTGCAAAATGCAGAGAGCGCTTTTCAGTTCAAGAAGAAAAACTGTAAAGAACAATCTTAACAATTATCTTTCATCATCTGAAAAAGCTGACTATGCGCTTGATAAAGCAAGCATTGATCCGAAGCTTCGTGCAGAAGTCTTAACAATTGAACAGATGCTGCGCTTAAGTGATGTAATTGCAAAAGATATTTTTAATAAATAACGAGATTATAAAAAAATGTCAGTAAAAGAAAATTTAAATACAGTCAGAAATCAGATTAAAGAAGCTTGCATAAATGCCGGAAGAAATCCAGAAGAAGTCAAGCTTGTTGCAGTAAGTAAATTTCATCCGTATGAAGCAGTTGAAGAAGCAATCGCTGAAGGTCAGCTTCTGTTCGGCGAAAACCGCGTGCAGGAAGCTAAAGAAAAATTTGCAATTATTTCAAATAAGCATCCTGAAGCTGAACTTCACATTATCGGTTCACTTCAGAGAAACAAGGTAAAGGATGCTGTAAAAATTGCTTCGTGCATTGAATCAGTTGACCGTATTGAACTGCTTGAAGAAATTGAAAAACAGTGTGCTAAGCTTGATAAAAAAATTGACGTATTATTTGAAGTGCATACAGGTGAGGAATCTAAATCAGGATTTGAAGATTTTACATCACTTTATCAGGCACTTGAAATGTGTTCAGCAGGAAAATTTCCTCATGTAAATCCAAAAGGTTTTATGACAATGGCTCCGTTTACAGATGATAAGGAACTTATTAGAAAATCTTTTTCAACCTTAAGACAATATGCTGAAGATCTTAAAAAGGAATTTTCGGAATACGAATTAACAGAACTTTCTATGGGAATGTCAGGTGATTTTAAAATCGCAATCGAAGAAGGTTCGACAATGGTCCGCATTGGAACAAGTATTTTTGGTCAGAGACAGTATTAGTTCAGAGAAAATATTAGTTATGAAAAACATTTTTAGATTGAAAAATTTTTTTAGAACTGCAGTCTGTATTTTATTATTATTCTCGTTTTCTTCACAGCTTTTTGCTGCAACTGATTCTGATTCTACTACACCGGAACCTTATAAAGAAAATGAATTTCCTCAGTGGGCAAAAGATTTAAGGGATACAGAAATTATTACTTTTGGTTCACTTCCATTTATTACACTTGGTGTTACACTAGGTTATTCTCTCATTGTTCTTGTCAAAAACAATTTTGACTCTACTTATGTAGTAAATCCATTTGTAAAAGACAAAAATTACACACAGGAAGAGCAGGTCGGCATTATAATTACTTCTGCTTCAATCTGTGTCGGAATAGGAGTTACAAACCTCATCATCAATCTCGTAAAAAGAAATGCAGAAAATAAAAGGAATAAACAGTTCCTTCATGACAATATTAAAATTACAACTATTGATAACGAGCTTAATATCATTCCGATTCCTCCTAAATACAAACGCGACAAAAGTTATAAATACGGGAACATAGAAGATGCCGTATTTTAATGTAACAGTTCCAGAATCAGTTACTGAATCGGAACGCCTTGATAAATATATTTCTTCGCTCAAAGACGGAATGAACCGTTCAAAACTAAAATCATCGGCAACAGAAATTCTTGTAAACGGAAAAGCTGTAAAGCTGTCAACAAAAGTAAAGGCAGGAGACAAAATTGACATTCAATGGGATGAAAATATCCCGACCGACATTACTCCTGAAGACATTCCGCTGCACATTATTTATGAAGACGAAAACGTTACAGTTATTAATAAAGAACAAGGAATGGTAACTCATCCAGCTGCAGGTAACTGGTCAGGAACTTTAGTCAATGCATTACTTTACCACTGGAAAAGAGAAAGCATTGCAGAGATTAAAGATGATGACATCAATAAAGTTCTTGCAAACAGAAGACCGGGAATCGTTCACCGTCTTGATAAAGATACTTCAGGAATTATCATCACTGCAAAAAATACCTTTGCAGAAGAATGGCTTTCAAAACAATTCCTTAACAAAAAACTTCACAAAGAATACATCCTCATTACAAAAGGTAAACCACCAGCTTCTGCTGGCGACATACAGACACAGATAATCAGAGACCCGAAAGACAGAAAAAAATATAAAGCAGTAACCGGAACTCAGGAAGGAAAATTTGCCCGCACTTTATACAAGGTAATTGCATACTACGGAAATTATTCTTTAATCCGTGTCAGATTAAAAACCGGAAGAACTCATCAGATCCGTGTTCACATGAAATATCTTGGCTGTCCGATTTTGGGAGATCCGATTTACGGAAAGAAAGATTCACTTATTTCTGATGCAACGCTGATGCTTCATTCAAGACAGATGGATATAAGACTTCCGGGTAAAGAAGATTTTACAAGATTCCGCGCAGCAGTTCCGTTAAGGTTCAAAAAAACAATTGAACTTTTACAGAAATATTTTTCAAAAGAAGTGCCGGTACTTCCAAAAAAACTCCAGGGAAAGAAATAATGAAAGTGGACAAACATTCCTCTAAAATACAAATAATTTCTCCCGTAACAAAAGAAAATCCGTTTGCCGTAATTTATAAACCGTCAGGCATTCAAAGTGCACCGTTAACAGAAAATGACAGAAACTGCGCCTTGTATCAGGCCGCAGAATTTTTTCCTGAGATACTTAAAGTTAAAGGAAAAAAAGAAATTGAAGCCGGTCTTATTCACAGAATTGATACAGTAACAGACGGGCTTTTATTAATTGCATCAGACCAGACCTCTTATGACTTTTTTATTCAGCTTCAGAAAGAAGGAAAATTTATTAAAACCTATTCTGCAAAATGCAGCTTAATAAAAAATCTATTCGAATTAAAAACCGGCTATCCAGAAAATGAAAATGCAGAAAAAATTGAAATGTTAAAATCAGGTCAAACACTTGATATTGAACTTTCAAGTTATTTCAGAGCGTTCGGGCCGGGAAGAAAAGAAGTACGCCCAGTTAACAAAAATGCATCGACTGCTGCTTCTAAAAAAAGTGGAGACACTTTATACACAACATCTGTCAACATTACAAAATCGGCTGAAGAATATATCTGTAAATGCAAAATTGAAAACGGTTTTCGCCATCAGGTAAGAAGTCATCTTGCCTGGTGTAAGATTCCTGTAAAAGGCGATGCTTTGTATAATCCAGAATATAATGAAGGTGAAGAATTTTTCTTTACTGCAACAGGATTAAGTTTTATTCATCCGTTAACGAAAGAAAACATCAGCATTTCGATTGATTAATATTTAAGAAGTTAAATCTGAAACTGATTTAATATTGTGATTGATTTTAGAAAGGAATAATGCCCGGAAGGAGACTTGAACTCCTACGAGATTGCTCTCACTAGCACCTGAAGCTAGCGTGTCTACCAATTCCACCATTCGGGCTTATGAATGCATAATATCAAAAATCACATTTTTGTGCAATTCATTTTAGAATTTGAAAATCAAATCAGGTCTAAAAAATTCCTTTAGTAGGAACATCTTATAAAAACTATTACTGTTACGACAAATGCCAGTAAAGTTATTCCGTAAATCCAGAAAGGAAGGGAACTGGAATTTTTTGACTGTCGAGTAACAGGCGAAGAAGAATACTGAGGTTTATGCATAAAGAAATGGCCTTTATCCTGATTAATCTCGTATTTTTTATCTTCTAAAGTTGATTTTGATTTTGATGATTTAGGTTTTTCTGCGTAACCGCACGACGGACAACCGTTTACGAATGCGTGTGAAGAACCTACTTTTCCGCACTGCGGGCAGCGTACGGCAGAAAAAAATCTGCCGCATTTTTTGCAGAATCTTGCATTCTGTGCAACTTCTTCACCGCAGTTTTCGCAGAAAAACTTTGCCTGTTTTTTCATTTATTAAATTACCTGAAGTTCAATTTTTTTGTTGTCTTGAGCTTTCGAAAGAACTTTAATTTTTATGTATTCAATAGAATTTGCGTTCTTGAAAGTTGCCTGAGTAATTTCTGTTTCTGCAGAAATTGTTGAAAGAAGTGAAGGTGAATCAGGAATGAAAGAAATCAATCTGTCTTCAAACTTAGAAACACTTCCTGTAACAAAGGCGCCTGTAACAGGATTTGTAAAAATCAATGCACAGTTTTTACCTTTTCTATTTGAAAGAATATCAATCATTTCTTTTAATCCGCTTTCATCAAGTGAATTAAAAATTCCTGTAATATTCAAAGCTTCTGATTTTTTAAGATCATCGTCTGTGAACTTGCGTTCAGTGTAGAGAACAACTTTAGGAATGATTCCGCTGATGCCGCTTTGAACAAACTGAACGAGAGTTTTCCAGTGACGTGGATAACTTTCTGCGCTGATGACAATTACTTCGGGAGCAATTTCTTCAACGTTATCCATTGCTTTTATAAGCCAGCGATATGTGATTACATCATATCCCTGGTCTTTAAGAGAAGTTCCGATTTTATCGATTACTTTTTCATCGTCAGCAATTAATAAGGCTTTCATTCTGTCCCCAGATTGTCAACATCGTAGTCATAAATCTGCCAGATTCCGTCACGCTGCTGAACATAATATGTATACTGCTTTCTTTCGTAGAAGTTCTGGTTCTTGAACCATTCAATTACAACAACTTTTCCTTCTGTCTGAGAATATGTTGTTTTCTTAATTTCGAATTTTTCAGGAATTGCAACAATGTTTGTATCGATTCTTTCGGCCATGAGGTTTGCCTTAAAATCTTCAATCATTTTTGCACATTCAGAGCTTGAAGAATTCTGATACTGACGTTTTCTCAAAGCATCTTTTTTAAGCAAAGATTCAAGGTTGATGTAGAGGAAGAACTGATCCCAGAGAGAACGCTGGCGTGCAACGATTGTCTGTTCTACAACTTTATCAGGACTGATTGCCTGTGGCTTTAAGATTTCTGCTGTCTGAGCCTGAACAGGAAGCATGTTTGAAGATGCTGCGTTAGGAGAAGGGCGGATTTCAAGTGTGAGGCGGTTTGATTTTAATTCAATCTGTTTTGCTTTATAAAGTTCAGGATAGAAGCTTAATTCAAGGTAGTAAATTGAAGGTTCGTTGAAATCAAGGTATTCTTTTACATTCTCAATGAAAGAATATTCTTCACCAGTTTCAAGTGAAATTTCGCGGAAGTAAACATACTGGTTTGTTGTTCTTTTTCTGACAATTTCTGCAGTCTGTTCAAGTTTTACATTTTTTACGTTAAAGGCAACAAAGTCTTCGCTGAACATTCTGTCGTCAGCAAGCTTAAAACGAAGTGTCTTGTTTCCGTTGTTGCGGATTGTTACATGAACAAAAATCGGATTGTTTTTAGCACTTTCTGTGTAATACATCGTTCTGTCATAAAACTTGATTGAAACAGATGCATCATCATAATTCTGAATTTCACTTTGAGCAAAAATTGTATGTGCAAACACTGTAAAAAATGCTATAATTAATATAGTAAGTTTTTTCAAAATTAATACCTCACAACTTTATTATCGGTAAAAACAATTGAATACATTATTATCAAATTCATTAATAGATGCAATAAATAACTGGGCTCCTCTTAAAGAACTTGTAAATAACTTAACAGATGACAAGTTAAATTTAACATACGAAGTTGAAGGTTTACAGGGAAGTTTTAACAGCCTTCTTACAGCTTTAATTGTAAAGGCAAATAAAAACCACTTTATCTCTCAGATTCAGTACCTTTCTGGAAAAAAAGCACAGAAGGACGAAGCTGCAGTTTCTACCGACATTCTTTTGGTTGTACCTACAGAAAAAGACGAACAGTCAGTAATTACTGACCTTATGGCTTACACAGATGATACAGAAATTATTTCTTTACCGTGGTGGAATACAGTTCCTTACAGAAGCTGTCCGCGTGGTGCTCATGTTTTTGGTCAGAGGGCCGGCGCGCTTGCAAAATTCCTGAGTAAAGACCAGAGACAGGTTGCTTCAAAAAAATCACGTATTTTTATAATGAACCAGAGGGCTTTTTTGACTCCGGTTCCGCCTGCTGATTATCTTAAAAAATTTATTTTTAATCTTGAAGTGGGAATGAGATTTGATACGATAGAAATTGCAGAAAAGCTCACTTCTCTCGGTTATATCAGAGTTTCAAAGGTAAGCGTTCCCGGGGAATTTACACTTCGCGGTGAAGTACTTGATATTTTTCTTCCGTGCGAAGAAAACGCACACCGTATTGTTTTTGACTTTGATGAAATTGAAAACATCAAGACTTTCTCAACTGACAGTCAGGCAACAATTGAAAGCGTTGACCGCGTGACAGTTTATCCGTCAAAAGAAATCCTGTGGGATTCTGAATTGATTGATAACCTTGAAAAAAAGTTAAAGCCAGTATTTGCAGAAGCTGAACAGCTTTCGGATACTTACCAGATTGTAAAAGATAAAAATTCCCTGAGCCTGCTTGAAAAATTTGAACTTCTTTTAACAAGTCTTGATAATTCAAATGAAGCTGAAGGCGAGGAACTTTTGTATCCTGCAGTTTTTGACAGAATGTATTCGGTACTTGATTACATTGACGAAAACACTCAGGTTATTTATTACGATTACGACAGATTAGTTAATGCTAAGGAAACTTTGCATAGAGAATATATGGGGCTTTTTAAGAAGGCTCGTTTTACAGATTTAGTATTAAGTCCCGAAAAAATTCTCTTTGATTTTGAAACCTTAAGTGCAAGACACGATAAAAACATTTTATACAGAACAATTCACTCAGAAAGCGAAGAGGAATCTAAAGCTCAAAACAGAAATCTTTTTAATCTTGAACTTGATCCTCCACGAAGCTTTTTTGGAAACATAAATTACTTAAAAGAACAGATAGGCGATTTACAGAAAGACAGCTGGAAAATCTACGTCTTAACAAACAACGAAAACCAGAACCTGCGCATTTGTGAAATCTTAAAAGATTATACAGACAGCGGAAATAAAAACTGCCTCAAACTGATTCCTGAAGAAATCTCGGCCGGCTTTGCAATTCCTGACCTTAAACTTATGGTTATCCAGGAAAACGAAATCTTCGGCCGTAAAAAACATATTCCTAAATCCCTGTCGCACGTAAAAAGTGCAGTTATTGATACTTTCGTTGATTTAAATCCTGGCGATTATGTAGTTCACGTAAATTACGGTATCGGAATTTTCAAAGGCATTGAACGCGTAAAGGCAATGGGCAATGAACGCGATTACATTAAGCTTGAATATGCAGATGAAGAATTTGCATTTGTTCCAATTGAACAGGTAAACCTTGTTCAACGCTATATTGGTAACGAAGGAAATGCTCCAAAGATTGACCGCATCGGAAGCAAAGCCTGGGAGAACCGAAAGAACAAGGTTAAGAAGGCTGTCGAAGACCTTGCACAGAAACTCATTGATTTGTATTCAAGAAGAAAAGCCTCAGCAGGTTTTGCTTTCCCGAAGGATACAGAATGGCAGATTGCGTTTGAAGCGGCTTTTCCGTATGAAGATACGGCTGACCAGATTACAGTTACAAAAGAAATCAAATCTGACATGGAAAAGCCTGTTCCGATGGACCGACTTGTCTGCGGCGATGTTGGTTACGGAAAAACTGAAATTGCAATGAGGGCTGCTATGAAGGCAGTTCTTGGCGGTAAGCAGGTTGCATTTATGGCTCCTACAACAATTCTTGCAGAACAGCATTACGAAAGCTGTATTGAACGCTTCAAGAATTTTCCTGTAACGATTGCACAGCTTTCAAGATTCGTTTCTAAAAAAGATCAGAAAACGGCGCTTGAAAAACTTGAAAAGGGCGAAGTAGATATTTTAGTCGGAACACACCGTATTCTTTCTAATGACGTTAAGTTCAAAAATCTCGGACTGATGATCATCGATGAAGAACAACGATTTGGCGTTAAAGATAAAGAAAAATTAAAGGTAATAAAAAACAATATCGACTCACTTGCATTGTCGGCAACACCGATTCCGCGCTCGCTTCATATGAGCCTTTTGAAAATACGCGACATGAGTCTTTTGACAACACCGCCTCAGAACCGTCATCCGATTGAAACAGTAATTGATGAATTTAACGAAGAAAAAATTGCACGCGCAATCCGATTTGAAGTTGACAGAGGCGGTCAGGTATTCTTTTTGCACAACAGAGTAGAAACGCTCGAAGAAACAAGACTCAAGCTTGAACGTATTTGTCCAGAGATGTTAATCGATACTGCACATGGTCAGATGACAAGTGACGAGCTTGATGACATTTTCAGGCGCTTTAAAATGGGCGGCTTTCACGTGCTTGTTGCAACAACAATCATCGAAAACGGAATAGACATTCCGAACGTAAATACAATCATCATCGACAGAGCCGACATGTACGGCGTAAGCCAGCTTTACCAGCTTCGCGGTCGTGTAGGCCGAAGCGATAAAAAAGCATACGCATATTTATTCTATCCGAAGAACAAAGTGCTTACAGAAGTTGCAATGAAGCGCCTTCAGGTAATAAGTGATTTTACAGAGCTTGGTTCAGGCTTTAAGATCGCAATGAAGGATATGGAAATCCGCGGTGCCGGAAACCTTCTCGGTCGTGACCAAAGCGGCGATGTTTACTCTGTAGGCTTTGACATGTACTTAAGGCTTTTAAACGAAGCCATTAATGTACTTTCTCAGGCAAAGGATTATACTCCAGAAAGAGAAGTTCTTATGGAACTTGAATACACCGGCTTCATTCCGGATTCATACGTTCATAATCCGCAGACAAAAATGGAGATTTATAAAAAGATCGCCGCGGTGCAGACTAAGGATGAACTTGACGGTATTTATCTTGAACTTCTTGACCGCTTCGGACCGATTCCGGATGAAGTAATCAGTTTGATTACTATGGCAGAAATCAGATGTGTTTGTAAAAAACTTAACATTACTTCTGTTAAAGAGAAAAACGGTATTGTTGAAGTGGAATTTGCAAAGGTTTCAGAAATTAAAGTCGATAAAGTTTTGCGTTTAATTAAAGAAAACACAAATCTCGTAGCATTAAATGCCGCAAAGCCAAATATACTTGTCCTTAAGACTGGTAAAATTGGCCTTAAAGAAAAAAGCGAATTTATCTGCGAAAAGCTTTCAACTCTTGACAGCTAAAATTGTAAATAATATGGGGAATAAAAAAAATATGAGAAGAGTTAAAAGGTTTATTACAACTTTGCTTGTGCTGACTTTTTCAGCAGTAAACGCATATTCACTTCCGAAGTTTACGAATCTTGACGGAGAATGGGAATTTTTTCTTGAAAAATCACCGGAGCAGATTTTTTCGGCTGAAGGCTCAGAACTAAAAGGCGTAAAGCAGAATGTTCCAGGATTCTGGAATAAGGAAATTGAAAACCAGAAGGGCGTTAATCAACCGCACACTTACGGTTGTTACCGTCATACAGTTACAGGCCTTGATCCAAAACAGGAATATGCATTTTTATTAAATGACACGCCTCAGTCAGCCTGTGCGATATTCGTAAACAGAAAACAGATTGCATCTTCCGGAAACCCTTTTAAGATTCTTACCGGCGAAAAGATTTTTCCTTCAGATTCACAAATAAAACCTCTGCACGGAGAATTTTATTCTGACAAAGACGGAAATGCAGAAATAGTAATTTTTATTGCAAATTTCTTTTACAGAAAATCAGGACTTTGGTCTTCTCTTTTAATCGGAACTTCTCAGGATATTTTTAACGTTAACACTATCATCCTCACTTTTTACACAATAGTTTTCGGCGTTCTGTTTTTTATCGGAATGTTAAACCTTATCCAGTTTTTTATTAACAAAAAAAGTAAGGAATATCTTTATCTTGGAATTGTTGCAATAGTCTTTGCACTCCGAATCGGAACGGCAGGGTACTGTTCACTTGGAACTTTATTTTCATGGTTTAATGCAAGCATAAAAATAAAATGTGAATTCCTCTGTCTCTGGCTTGCTCCGATTTATCTTTTGAGAACCTTATATTCTCTTTATCCTTCAGAAATAAAAAATGCAAAATTTCTGCAGTTTACAAAATTCTTCAGATACATTTACTGCATAATCGGTTACACACTTGGTGTCCTTACACTTTTAACCCCTGCCAGAATCTGTAACGAATTTGTTCCAGTACTTCAGATGTATCAGGTTTCTGCATCTGTTTACGTGATGGGACTTTGTATTTACAACATCATAAAAAAGAAAAAACATATTTTATATTTCTTTACAGGAATTTTATTTTTATCTCTCGGAGCTGTTCTTGATCTGATTTATACAAGAACGAGAACATCATTTCCGATTTCTGTATTCCCGTTCTTTCTGGTTGTATTTATTTTCTGTCTTCTTCATCTTCTTGCATCGATTCAGAATGACATTTACAGAGATACAGTCAAGGTTTCTGAAAACCTTACAAAATTAAACGAAGCTTATCTCAAATTTGTTCCAAAGGAATTTCTTACCTTACTCAATAAAGATGACATTACAAAAATCAAACTCGGCGATTACTCAAATATTGAAATGCCGATTATGTTTTCTAAAACTGTCATCAAAGGAAACCTTACAGCAGAAGAAACCTTCACGGTCTTTAATGAATATCTTGAATCAATTTCTCCTGTAATAAAAAGACACGGAGGCTTTGTAAGCAAATTCTTAAGTGGCGGTTTTATTGCAATATTCACAAATTATTCGATTGAGGCAGTTTCTGCCGCAGAAGAAATTATTTTCTGTACAAACAGGATTAACGAAAAGTACGCTGACAAAAATCTTTCTGTTTCTACAAAAATCGGACTCCATTACGGCAAAATGATCATCGGAACAATCGGTGAAGAAAACAGAATGGATGACACAGTAATTTCTGACACAGTAAACACTGCATCAAGAATTGAAAGCGTCTGTGAAAAACTTTCAAAAACCATAATACTTTCTCAAGAGCTTAAAGATAAAATAGAAACAGAATCACCATATAACGGCCTTAAATTAATTCCTCTTAAAGCAATACAAGTTAAAGGAAAACAAAAACCGCTTCAGCTTTTTGAATACGTTGAAAAGGAGGATATCTAAAATGAAAAAGCTTTTTACGATTCTTAGTTTAATGATTTTGACTTCATTCAGTATATTCTCTCAGGAATCTACCTTTGCAATTAAGGACTGGCACAGGCTTGAAAATAAAACTGTTGCATTAGACTGCGACTGGGATTTTTATTACGGAAGATTCGTTCCATATGGAAGCAAAGTAAGACCTGACCTTAAAGTAAAAATTCCTCATCATTGGAATGATTACAAAATTGACGAACTGAATAACTTAAAAGAAGGAAAAGGCGCGGGTACTTTCAGGCTTAAAATTACTAACCTTAGACCTAATACAAAATATTCTTTCTTAACATACAAAGCTGCATTATCTGCTTTTGAAGTTTATGCTGATGACAATCTGATTTTTAAATCTGGTGAGATCAATGAAGATTTTAGAAAAACAAAAATGCAGCAGTACATGAACCTTGCAGAGTTTTCCTCTGACGCCAAAGGCTGTGTAACCTTGACCTTTTTTGTTTCAAATTATGAATACAGAAAAGGCGGGCTTCAAAGAACAATCAAGATTCAGGAAAGCAAATCTTATAAAGAAAAGTTTTTTAGAAAGCTGATTGTTTATGATCTTGTCGGTGGAACTTTAATAACAATCATCATTTACAGTTTTATTCTCTTTGGACTTGAAAAACAGAAAACACATCTTTATCTTGCGCTGTTCGTGCTTTCAATTTTTTTGAGAATCTTTACAGAGTCATATCCTGTAATAAAATATTTCTTTCCGCTCATACCTTATCACATAATGCTGCGCTTAGAATATATTGCATTGTTCTTTGCACCGGGAGTTTTTACGCTTTATGTAAATTCCCTGAACAAAAATATTTTCAAAAATGTAAATGCGCTCTTACTTGCATCTCCTGCATTTGTATTTTTACTTTTAGATATTGCATTACCTATAATTACCTTGAACAGACTTGTTCCAATTATGCAGATCTGGTGTTTTATATCAATTACAATAAACCTAATTTTTATCATTATAAATGCATGTAAAGAAAAGAACATGATTACATACACGACACTGTTTACGATTATAATCATCGGATTCGGAACGTTTACAAACATTATGTACACAAGAGGAGTTGATCTTTTTAACGGTCACGAATTTCTTCCGGAATCGTTTGCACTTTACGGAATGTGCCAGACAATTTTACTTGCCTGGATTCAGAATAAGAACAGAGAAAAAGTTACTGAACTCAATAATTATCTAGAAGAAGTGAACAAAGCTTATTATAGATTTGTTCCAAAGGAATTTTTGAAATTCCTCAGTAAAAAAGACATTACCGAGCTTAATGCAGGTGAACTTCACAGTGCAAAAATGGCGATATTAAGTGCCGACATCAGAAACTTTACGACAATTTCTGAACAGCTTACTGAAACAAAAGTTTTTGAAATGCTCAACTCTTATCTTAAAAAGATTGCACCGATCATCAGAAAGAACAACGGCATTATTGAAAAATATCTTGGCGACGGAATCATTGCGATTTTTCCTGAAAGTGCAGAAAGCGCTCTTGTCTGTTCAATAGAAATGCAGGAACAGATGATTCAGCTTAGAAAAGAATTTGTAGAAAAGGAACTTCCGAAAATCAAAATCGGTATCGGAGTTCATTACGGAAATGTAACAATCGGAACAGGTGGAAACAGAGAACGAATTTCTGAAGTTTCAATTTCTAAAGATATTGATATTACAGTAAAGGCCGAAGCTTCTACAAAAACATACCAGAGACCGATTATCGTTACAAAACCAGTTCTGATTGCTGCATTAAAAGAAGCAAAACTCCAGAACAGAAGCCTTAATTTTTCTGGAAGCAGAGTTAAGACAAATGATAATTCCGAGCTTTTCTACATCTACAATGACATAACCGGAAAAGCCTTGTAATGTCATGTTTAATTGACTTATGACCTAATTATGTTAAAATTATAAAACAGACTTTATATAAAAGGAAAAAAATAGTGGGATATTTTACATTTATTGTTATTACTGTAATACTATTTGGAATTTTAATGGCTGGAATTTTTCTCAAATTCAAGGTTTTTATTATTACAGGAATAGCCGGACTTCTCGTGATGGCTTTTGTCGGATGTAAACTTGTTTCAAGGTTTCAGGAAGAAAGAATAAACGAACTCACCGAAGCAATTGAATATGTTAAAGATGAAACAGTCCCAATGGAATTTTCGATTAAGGAAAGTTCAAAAGGAAAGAAAGAAGTTACTGTCGGTTTTTACGATCTTGCAGGAAAATATATCGGTAAAAAATCAATTAAAATTGAAGGAAACGATATTTATCTTGAGTTCAGGGTAATTAAACTCGACAGCAAAAACTATATGTTCTTTCCTTACGTAATTTATTCTAACAGCGTTTCAAGTGAAGAAGGAGAAAAAATCATCGGACTTTACAAGGGTAATGAAAATTTCCCGGCAATTTACAGACAGATTGAAACCTTCTTTGACAAAAATAAAATCGATCCTGAAAAGCTTCAGACTTACAAAGAAAAAATTGCGGAATTATACGGATACGTTCTCGAAGACAAGCTTGATTTAGTTGAAGACCAGTTTGGAAGTGCAGTTCACGATTATGAAAAGCAGGGAATTACTAAATTCAAAAACGGTTATACATATCAGGTAATCTGTCATACACATACCGGCTCAATCGAAGTTCAAAAAAAATACTAAACAGGAAACAAAATGAATAACTTAAACGCAACAGCAGTTTTCTCTATGATATTAAAGGGAATACTTCAGATTCTCAGTCCTTTTATAATTGTGCTTATAAGCGCAATTATTATTTATTCGATTTTTACAGCCTGCAGTACTAAGTTTTTAACCCGTGATGGCCGACACACAAACTTCGGCAAACTTCTTCTCGGCGGTTTTTCAAAATCCATAACAATGATTATAGAAAAGCTCCCGGGTATTCTTATCATTGCAATTGCCATTACCGGAGTGTCTATGGCTTCGGCATTTTTTAACCAGTTTACAACAATCTGGGAACAGGAAAAACGCATCAAGGAATTAAACACATACGTTCAAAATCTTTCTAATTCTGAAGACATTGCAATCATTACAGTTAAGGACAGAAATGTTGTTGCAAACCAGATTTACAGTACTTATGTTATTGAAGTAATTGATAACATCACAGGCGAAATTGTTACTGAAGAAGAAATCAGACTTTCTGGTAAAGAATTAAAACTTGATTCACTTGTAGTTAACTTTGATTATTCAGATATTGAAACAGGAAAAAACAAAAACGTTGCATTCCCTTATAAAATCTTTTCTGAAAAGCTTGCACCAGACAACGGAATCAAGCTTAAGACAATTTTTTCTTTGGATGATATAGACGACATTCTTGAGCTCGAAGCTGATTCAGCTTACGGACTTACAAGAGATGCTTTTATAAAAAGGGCAAAAGAATTTATTGCAATCATTAAAGATCCTGTTAAGTCACGCGAAATGGGAATTAAAAGTTCTTATGGACAGACAATTTCTATTCCTTCAAATGCCAAACCTGGCGACAAATATTTTGTAAGAATTACAGGAGTAGGCGGGCTTACACTTGCAGGCGGGCCTTCACTTTAATTAATAATTTGTTGTTACGCTGGTTGTCGAAATATTTATAAAAGGCATTTGAAGAAGAGAAGGAGAAATATGTTTGCTACTACTGGAATAATTCTGGGAAATGCAGTTCTTACAAATGATTATTCCAGAACATTGAAGCTTACAGAGAACTTGCATCCGCAGAAAAATGATATACTATGTAATAGATAAAAGATGGAGATTTTACTTTGATTACAGTTGATAACTTTAAGAAAGTTCTTGAAACTCTTGGATTTGCAAACGAAAACAACATATACACAAAGCATTTTGAAACTGTAGACTGCGACCTCAAGGCGGATTTTGCAAAACAAAAACTTATTTATCCCACAGAAAAAGGTCTGGAAGTGAATGACGGCACGACAAGCAATTTTGCGCATCCAGAAAATTTTGTCGTGTTTGAATGTGTTGCCCGGCTTTTACAAAAAGGCTACAGACCTGAACATATTGAACTTGAGCCTCGCTGGAGTCTTGGTCATGGCGGAAAAAGCGGTAAGGCAGACATCTGCGTAAAGAACAAAGACAACTCTCCGTATCTGTGCATTATTGAATGTAAGACAGGTAAGGTTAGAGTTGAATCAACATGCAGTATTGTTAAATAACACCTACACTTAGCGCCTTGGTCGACAGAATATACATTATATTAAGTGGAGGTTTGAGAAGTAGAATAAAATGAGTGCGTGTTAGGTTTTATTTTCCATTTATTTCTTTATGATCACCAATATTTATTGGAATAATTGTTTCATCTTCAATTTGAAAATCTATAGCAATTCTATATTGCATATTAATAGAAACAGAATATAGTTCTGAAAATTTATGAAGCCTAAGTGATGGATGCTGAGGATTTAATTCCATTAATTGTAAAGTTTTCTGATATTGATTTCTTAAATCTGGATATTTTTTTAGGAACTTCTTTACTCGATCTTCATAAGAATCTGTAAAGATAATCTTATACATTTGAAACTCTCTTCATATGTTCTTCGACTCCATCTGTATAAAAACGACCTGCAGCAATATCCGCTTTGGACTCCTGAATTGCTATATCCAATTCCATTTCACGAATTTTATTATAATCGGAAATTTTAAGAACAACGTATTTTTCAACACCACGGACTGTAATTATTGCACTCTGATTTTCATCGACTACAGAATCGATAAGAGTTACACCTTTTACTTTTAAATCATTTGCTGAAATTGTCATATTCATATTAATACCTCACACTATCAATAATACTATTAATAGTGTGAATTTACAAGCAAAATAACTTGATAATTAAAACTTATCCAGTTTTTTATTGAATCAGGATAAACACCTTTAGCAAATAAATTATAATCCAAAAGATAAGCGGCAGTCTGGTGAACAAAGTCCAAATCCAGCAATCGCTTATAAGATTCAGATGCATACCTTTACAATTATAACACCAAATTTGGACATTTTGGTGATTTCAATCCTGAACAAACAATACTCTTGGTCACAGTCCATTTTGTTATATCATACCCGGCTTCTTACTGCCAGTTTCTATGAGTCGGAATTCTTCCATAATATCAATCAAATCACGTCTAACTTGCATTTAAACCGCAAACGGCTTGACCGCGTGTCGGTGATTTGAAATGCGTGTTAGGTTTTATCTCACTACAACTGAACTTTTTGGTACAAATTCTACTTTTAAGCTCATGTTCAAACCTTCTGCGAGTCTTTGCAACAATTTCACGGTAGGATTTGCTGATCCATTTTCTATCTTGCTTATGTCTGATTGTGCAATACCTGTTGCTTCCGACAATATTTTTGCATCCTTTTTAGCAATTTCATTATCTTTTTTTGTCATCCACTGCTTATACATACGGCGTGCAAAAAAGGACGCCGGTGCGTTCAAAAGAGGACAACCGG
>JAEDED010000018.1 GCA_016293495.1 Treponema sp.
AATCCTCTTTTGTTTTTGGCGGATTCTGAGCCATTAAGGCAAGCTGTTCATTGCTCAGGATTCCGTAAAGGGGAATTTTTGTTTTATCACCGATTTCCTTTCTTGTTTTCCGCAAAAAATCATAAACAGCAAACTGACTTGGATTAAGTACATCTCTCCAGTCAATTTTTGCACTCATTGTATAACCGGATTTTGTTCCGTCTATGTCCGAATATTCAACAAGAAATACCCATCCGGTGCCGCGCTCACCGTCAATCAGGCGTTTTTCAACGTTGATGATACGGTGAGATTTTAGAAAATTGTTCAGTTCTACACTGGCACTTGGTTCTGAGAATGGACTTATGAAGAATGTCATGAATTGGGTTTGCAGGGGCATAAACTATTACCTTGTTCGATTATTTTTTTATATATAAAGAAGACTTATAAATTTTACATTTTAATCCTCTATCTATTAAATCTTTTTTTATATTTTGGAATTCCAAATTTAATAAACGATTGTATATTCTTTTTCTAGAATCATCATATGAAAATGGTAATATTGGAGAAACTGTAATACCACTGACCAAATTTTCATCATAAGAAAAATTATTTACATCTAAAAAATCCCTTTCCTCATTTTCATCAACTATAAATATTCTTATTTCATTCTCAAAAGAAAAAGAAGATCTTTTCAAACACATAAGACTTAAATAATGCTCTATTGAAAAATCTTTAGGAAAAAAAATATCATTTCCTAGTTCGCCCTCTTTATCAAGTTTATCGATCTCTTTTTTCGTAAAAGAATAAATAGCATTTCCGATATAAACTTTCTTTTTTTCTCTTTTTGCAAATTCATTTAATCTTGACAAAAATTCATCAAGATTAAAATAAAGTTTTGCACATTTTGAATTATCATTAGCTGAATACATTTTCCACGCAGCGGCTTCGTTTTCAATTTTCTTATGAGTTACACATAAGCAAAATATCTTTTTGCCTTTTAATTTTTCATACTTCTGATTTATAGCAAGAAATTTCGATTCATAAGGATCTTCCCAAACAGCAGGCGAAACAAACACCATTTTTTGATTTTTCATGTATTCATAAAATCTTTTCAAAGGCATATATCTGTAAACAATTTTATTCTTTTTTGGATCATATCCATTAAGATTGTAAATATATTTATAATCTTCATGTTGCACACAAGATACTTCACTAAAAATATATTTCCGTACTAATTTATAATTTTCCATTGTTTATCACCTTTTTCCTGTTCTTCAAATTTTTCATTATTAATTCATATTTTCCATTTAAAACTTGATCACTTATATAAGAGTTAATTTTTTTTTGCATATTGGCTTTAATTGGAGGTAAATACACAGAAGAATTTTTAACCAATTTATCCACAAACAATTTTCATGCATTTTTAGATATTCCAATTTGTTGTTTTCTAGTTTTCTTTTACAACTTTCCAATAAACAAATACCAATCTGTTCTAGTTTTTCATCCTGTCTTTTATCTAAATCCATTGTTCCTTCAATAAAGGAACCAAGCATAACTAATTTAGCGACGGCATATGATATGAATTTTGTTATTGCTTCAATTTGTTTTATAAAATTATTTTCAAGCAATGGAATACTAATATCCATAATACCGTCTCTATACATTACATTAGTATTATTATGAAACATCTTTTTTTCTTTTTCTGAAAATTCCTTAATCTCATTTATATCTTTCCAAGACATAAAATCATTTATCTTTTTTTCGGTAGTAAAAGCATTAAGATATTCAATATTTTTTTCGTCCTCTTTTTTTTAATCAATTATTTTTAATTGAATATATAACGTGTTTTTCATAATTATTTCTCCTAATATTCTTCTCTCTCTCCGCCCACAGCAGTACTGCCCATTTCGGCTTACCGCCTTCATGTGCCGTACTGCTGTAGGCTACGCTCGCCTGCTAGTTAGAAAGGGAGCGGACAATACGGAAACCAAGATCGTCGTCGCGGCTGCTGGCGCTGTAGTAGACCTTGCTGTCCACCTTGCAGTGGATGCCGTAGGTGCACCAGGCGCCGCCGAAGTTTTGGCGGTCGCGGTCATCGTACGGGCTGACATCCCAACACAACTCCCAAACGTTACCGCTCATATCATACAAACCGTACCCGTTTGCCTTTTTCTGTGCTACAGGATGAGTCGTTCGGCCGCTGTTATCGCTACACCAAGCAACTTCATCTATATCATTACTTCCTGAATAGGTAAAATTCTGACCTCCTTTTGCGGCATACTTCCATTCAAAAACGAATGGAAGACGGAAGCCATCAGCATTTATTTTCTGCTCTACATATCCCCTGATTACATCTCCTTTGTGCGGTGTGTAATTCCATGTTGTCACATCTGTTTTTCCATCAACTTCATATACAGGTGTAAAACCAAGCTTTTCACTAAGTTTATTACAGAAATAAATTGCATCATACCAGCTTACTGTATCTACAGGATTATAATCTCCTTTTAATTTACTTGGATTACTTCCCATAATTGCTGTATACAATTTCTGCGTTACTTCGGTATTAAGCATTTGAAAATCATAATCTGGAATATCCACCATTTTTATTCCCATAGAATCAAACACTTTTGCAAGTTCAAACTGGTTTTTCTCAGCTGCAACTATCCCAACAATCTCACGCAAATCCTGTTCCGGCTGCATCGTCTGGTCTTTTACAGCATTAAGAGCACTGTTCTGCGTAATTTTTCCGCTTACGGTGTTTATTACGCGGATTTTTGAAAAATTGAACTTGTACTGACTTGGCTTGTTGTCTGCTTGTGCCGTTAAGTTGTAGTCAATTTCAAAGTAGATGATTGGGGCGCCGCGCACTAAAAGGGAGTTGTACATATCTACGTTGTTCGTGTACTCTTCAATTACGGCATCATCCATTTCTGTTGCCATGTCAGGGGCTTTTTTTCCGCTCAAGGCTTCGTACTTTACGATAAAGTTATCTGTGTAGACAAGGATTCCGTCTGAATAAAGGCTAAGGTATGCGTTCCAGCCGTCCTTGCTTCCTTCGTATTTTCCAAAGCTTACTTTAAGTTCTTCTCCCATAGAAGATACTGTGCGAACTGCACTAAGTGCTTTCTGGTCTGCACGGATTTCTGCAAGGAGTGCGTTCTGCTGTGCCATCGTAGACTGTTTTACGCTTTCGCAGTCGGAAAAAAACTTGTTCGTTAAGTCTTCATAGCTTTTTATAATCTGCCTTTCGCGGCGTTCAAGTGCCTGTGCCGTCGGTTTTCCGTCGCTTCCAAGTTCTACGGTTGAATATGACTTATTGCGTATTCGTTCTTCTTCGCTCTGGCGGTCTTTTACAAGCTGGTCGTAAAGTTCCCGGCTCCGGCTTTCTACGCTCTGGCGGATTTCTACAAGTGCTTTTTTCTTTGATTCAAGAATGTTTATCTGACCCAAAACGCCCTGTTTTTCCAACTTAAGCTTGCGGACTTCTGCTGCTTTTGCAGCAGCGTCTTTTGCCATCTGGTCACGCTGGGTTTTTAATGCAATGGAACGTTCTGCTTCAAGCTTTGCATCTTCATCTGCACGTGCTTTCTGTGCTTTAAGATCTTCCTGACGCTTACGTTCTGCATTCTGTTTTTCTACAAGTAAAGCTTTTTCTGCTTCTATTCTGTTTTTGTTCTGGATGGCATTGATGTCGTTTGATGTCATGAGTCTTGAAAGTTCTGCATCATAGTCTGCCATCTGTTTTTTAAACTGTGCTTCATTCTGTTTTGCAAGGGCTAGCTGATCATCTACGCTAAAACCTGCTGAACCACTTGCAAGTAAATTTTTGTTTAAATCTGAAATTTTGATTCCAAGTTTATTTCCAATAGCAAGTGTTAATTCATCCACAGCTCCTGTCGTACCATAAAGATATTCAGCTTTTGAGTATTCTTTACTTATGGCACTTGCAAGTTGTTCTCCTGTTGTAAGGTCTGTAAAATCAACGCTTACTGTATATCCATTTTTTGTTCTTCGTATCTTTGTAAAAAGAGCAAATTTTGCTGTAGTGATTTTTCCTAGTTCAATTGATGTCGATTCGTCGCGGGCTGCATTTTCGCTTTCTGCTTGTAGTTTTTTAAGAGCTGCTTCTGATTTTGAATCAACTACAGTTTTCATTCCAAGATATGCCTGGAGGTTACTTTTAAACTTATCCTGCACTTGACCCGGAAGCCATGCAGCATCAGCCTTTGAAAGGTTTTCCATTTCCTGATTTACTACCTGAACTGGAACTATTGTAAGATTTGCCTGGCGTTCACGCTCCCATTTTTCTCTAGCTTCCTGTGCACGTTTTTTTTCTTCCAAAACTAATCGCTCTTCATATTGTGCAATTGTTTCAATACCTTCAATATTTGTAATTGAATAAATTTTTGAAGATAAATCTTTTACTTCAAATGTTACTGAAAGTTTTTTGTTTGCAAACTTTATTCGTTCGTAGATATTTGTCATATCCATTCCAGATACGATTTTAATCTTATTTTTTGCAAAAACTGGAAGTGTCACCGTTCCACTTTCAGAAACTCTCATTAAAGATAAATCGAGTTCACTGACAAATATTGCAGTTTCATTTTTATTTTTTTCAAGTGTTTTCCCAAGATTCTTTTCCGCTACTACTTTCTGTGCGAAAAGAGAACATGAAAATAATAATGAAAAAATCAATGTTATAAATCGCTTCATTTTTTCGTTTCTTTAAATTTTTTATTTAGTTTATTTGTATGCACATAACTTTTAATCAAAGCAACTGCTTTTTTTAGAACTGGTGATAAACCACTTATACCAGGAATTGCACTTAATACCGAGAATAACATCTCTTCACTTAAAGATATTCCTTCTTTCTTTAATTGCTTAGAAAATGGTTCTGTCGTTAAGAAATCAATACCATCATTCTCTTTTTTAAGGTTTTCTTGAATAATAGTTTTCATTTCATCAATTTTATTTTCACCTGCAATTAAACATATCAGATCCAAAAACTCACTTGGACTTAAAATCATAATCTTTGAGTTAAAAGACGAATCTACAAATCCTCCCAATAAATCAACCGCATGTTTTACTTCAATATACAAATTCGGATCCTGTATTTGTATTTTAATTTTTCCTTTTTCAAACACTGCATTTTTGAGATGTCTACAAAAGGCCTCCTGCCAATTGTATTTTCTCGGATACTTTAATTGTTTACGAATTTTAAGATTATTAATCTTTGATTCTGGCAACCCCAATTGTTTTGATAACTCATAATTACTGTAGTTATCATCTTCTGTTTCATTTGCATCTATTACCCGGTCTATATAAATTGAAAACAATAAGGTTTCAAAATCTGACTTGCCCATTGTCCCAAAATTACCTTCGTAATATTCGTCTGCAATTTTATCAAAGGCTTCTATTTTTGCTTTGTCATCAAAAAATTGTTTAAATTTTTTTGTATATTGCATTTTTCCCCTACATCAAATAACTAGCCAGATCCTCAGCTTCTTCAACTGCAGCTTTTGTCTGTGCTTCCTGGGCATCAAGCTTTTTACCTTCGAGTCGGGCCTTTGCTGTTTCTGCATTGCTTACAGCTGCTTCTGCATTTGCTTTTGCTCTTTCAGTTTCGAGGCGGGCCATCTGAGCTTTATACAAAGCTTCTTCTTCTGCCTGTTTTTTTGCATCTTTTTTATCTGCGTCTTCTTTCATTTCGCTAAAGAGTGCTCCAACTTTTTTCTTTGTTTCTGAAGTTAAGTCTGCTCCGCCCATTAAGTCCATAAGATATTTTTTACAGATGTTATCCCATGTTGTTTTATCCATTGAATAAACTGTGTAATAAATATATTTTTCTTCAATTATTTTTTTACCTTTTGCATCTTTTGTAGTTGTGCGGACTTTCTGCCAGAAGCTTGCTTCTTCTCTTAAGCCTGCCATTTCTGCTTTTGTTTCACTTGCTGCAACAAACAATGCTTCAAGCTGACCTTCATCATTTAACCCCTGACCAACTCTTCCGATTACTTTCTGATTCAATTCTGCCGCTTGTGCATATGCAAAACCAGAACGGCTTAAAGCCTGAGCTGTTGCTTCTGTCTTTCCGGTTGCCATGCTTACTTTTACGATTCTTGAATTATCCATATCCCATTCTTTTTTGAATGTAGAAGCATTGCCACGACGAAGATTTTTGAGCCATGTTGGAGCACTTACTTCTCCCAATGCTCTGTCTGTCCAGTCAATTACTGTCGCATTGTCTGCATTCCTTTTTACCTTTACTCCAAGTGTTCTGTCTTTTGCAAACATACTTGCTGCCATGCTTAGAATTACAATTAATCCTGTAAAAATTTTTTTGTTAATTTTTTTCATCTTAATTTACCTCCGATGATGTTTATAAACTAAAGCTTCCGTTGAATTTTTCGTTCAAGGCACTTTTTAATTCCTCTGTTAATTTTGGATATGATTTTTTCTGTGCACTTTCGATTGTGTAACCGATTGATTTTTCGTCTGAAGTTACTTCATACGAGAAAACTGTCTTTGCTTTTTTGCTTGAGATTTTTATGTTTACTGAAGGTTTGATTGAAATAGGGTCAGAACCTGATTCATTGTTATCTACGAGTACCTCTGCAACATAACTTGCTTCTGCATTTGTTTTTGCAACGGTAAATCCTGCATCTGTCAGAACTGTAGAAACTGCCGTTGAAATCATTCTGTTATAATCGGAATTAATACTGATATAAATAGAACAGTTCTGTTTTGCTTCTTCAAAGATTACAGGAATGTTTGAAATATCATCCCGTTCTTTCTGGTACTGTGCTTCTTCTGACGGATTTATAATTCTTCCATATTCAAGCTTCTGTAAAAGTTCAGTTCCTAATGCCCAGACTTTTTTGCACATTCCAAGTTTTGTAAAATAATCTGCTTCGTTTTTAAGATTTTTATAAAGCCCTGAAAAGCTGTTTTTCTTTATATCAATTTGAGGCTTGTACTGCTGCCATGCTTCATCACGGTTCATATAGACAACGCAGTACCATTTTTTTTCTGACTTTACATAAAACGGCTCTGTGTATTCCAGGCCGAAAAATTCAACCTGTGACTGAACATTCACTTCATCTACGACCACCGTTTTTTCGTCAATGGAATCATTTGTCGTTACCGAACTGAGCGTTGTAGAAAGATTTGCATTTACATTTGACTGAAAATATCTTGAAAGTGCTCCTGTGGCATCTGTTTTTGCCTTTTCAGCACTGTCACCGCTTCCCCTTTGTGCAAGATATTCTGTGTTTGGAAAAACTTTACGGTAATTTTGAACCCAATCCGGCATGACTTGAGGTTTGGCATATAATCCGAAACTTAAAACAGATAATACAACTGATAAAAAAGTTTTTTTCAATGTAAAAACTCTCCTCACATAGTAGAAATTTAACAACTTTTTTATTTAGTAGTAATATTTTACTACATCAAACTTTAATTAGCAAATTCTTTCTAACTACACCAAGTTATTGATAAAATTTTACTATTATGGAGATATGAGTTTCAGAGATAATTTAAAAGAGGCTATGTTCATTGCCAATATTACAACTAAAGAGTTAGCAGCAAAGACTGGCATAAAAGAAGGCACTATAAGTAATTATCTTAAGAATAAAGGTTCGCTGCCAAATATAAAGGCTGGTACTGATCTTGCAAACGCATTGAATGTAAGTGTAAATTTTCTGGTTTATGGATACGATGAGGATAAAGCGAAAAATTCAACTAATACTTCAAACTCAAAGTATTTAAAATATTCGAAAACGGTAAGTCAATTAGATTCCCTTTCTAAAGAATTTCAAACCGCAGTAATTTTAATGGTAGAAACACTTTCGAAAAACAGTTGATATACCTCTGAAAATAAGATAATAATCTTAGTCAGGTTAGTCAAGTTAAAATCGTTTCATCACAATCTCTGCAATCCCAGAATATCCTTCATCACTTGAAACAATAACTAAATCCCGCACCACCGCGGTTGCACACAACCAAAGCTTATTGTCATCAAATTCCGGATAATGCTCTTTTAACTTTCCATATTCCAGGGCAATACTTTCATCAATATTTACGATATGTAGGAGGTGAACAAAATCATCTGCAATTTCAATAGCATTCTTTTCAGTTTCAGAGTATTCGGTGCGGGCCATGTAATTCAGCTTTCCTACAGTAACTGTTGAAACATAAATGTTTTCTGTATCATCAAAAAAGTCAAAAAGCTCTGTCTTTCCTTTAAAAAAGTCAAAAATAGTTAGCGCATCTACAAGATAGTTCATATATTTTTCCTGCTTGAATATTTTATTTTTTTAATAACGCAAAAAATTTTCTTGCAGTAATGCCAGCTGCATCTGAGTTGATTTTATCTGAACGTTCATCCCAGCTCTCGTGCATCATTTCTACGATTTCTTTCATTGAGATTGTCTTTAATTTTGAGTTAACTGTTGAACTGTACTCTGCAAGTTCTGCAAATGGAGATTGTGCGGCTACCGGTGTTTCTGCCGGAACAATCTTGAACTTTGACCCATCAGCACGGGTTATATATGCCATTCCGTTTTCTTTTACTGAATCCAGCAAAGATGATAAATTCTGTCTTGCCTGAGAATAAGTCATTACAAACATACAACACCCCTTTTTTTCGCAATTTTTGAAAGATCCTCATCATATGTTAAAAGAGGACATCCAGTTCTTAAAGCACATTCAAGATAATACATATCATAAGCATAATGCTTTTCATCTGCTGCATAACTTAGTGAAGTTTCGAAATCTACATCTAATAAGGCAATCGGAAGCTTTCTGTAAAGCTCAAAACACTTTACTGCAGCCTCTTTAGTCATAAGATTGCGCTTAAGCCATTTTGAAAGTGAATTTCCCACTTCAAATGGAAGGCATGAAGCAGAAAGTAATTCGTAACCTTCTGATTTTTCCATAACATCCTGTGCAGTTGATTCCTGTTTTATAACTGCCATAATGCATGAAGCATCAATTATTAAAGATTTCTTTTTTTTACTCATATTATAATTGTACAATCGTACAACTTAAAAGTCAAGTTTTTAAACACACAAAAAAAGGCCCCGGAACAGTTTCCGAGGTCTTGAAAATTCCCTTAAATAAAGGATTTATTTATTGAGGTATTCAACAACAAGCTGACCCATTTTCTTTGTGCCAACAAGTTTTCCGCTGGCTTTTACAGCTTCAACATCACCTGCGATATCCCCTGTACGCCAGCCGTCATCGAGAACCTTTTCAACAGCTGCTTCGATTGCTTTTGCTTCGTCTTCCAATTTGAAAGAGTAGCGGAGAAGCATTGCAGCAGAAAGAATTGTTGCCAATGGGTTAGCAAGATCTTTTCCTGCGATGTCTGGAGCTGAACCGTGAATAGGTTCGTACAATCCAGGACCTGTTCCGTCACCGATAGATGCAGAAGCGAGCATACCGATTGAACCTGTAATCTGTGAAGCTTCGTCAGAAAGGATATCACCGAACATGTTTGAAGTTGCGATAACGTCGAACTGTTTTGGATTACGAACCATCTGCATTGAAGCGTTGTCGATGTAGAGGTAAGAAAGCTGAACTTCCGGATAGTCTTTCTTTACATCTTCTGCAACACGGCGCCAGAGCTGTGAAGAGTTAAGGATGTTTGCTTTATCAACTACGCAGAGTCTCTTCTGGCGGTTCATAGCATATTCAAATCCCATGCGAACGATGCGTTCGATTTCTGGGCGAGTATATTTTTCTGTATCCCATGCAGTGTTTCCGTCTTCTGAAGTTCCTCTTTCACCGAAGTAAATACCACCAGTAAGTTCGCGAACGATAAGGATATCAAGTCCGTCGCCTACGATTTCATCTTTAAGAGGACATGCAGCTTTAAGCTGTTTGAACATGAGAGCAGGACGGAGGTTAGCGAATACTTTCATTCCGCCGCGCATTCCGAGGAGTGCTTTTTCTGGACGGATTTCTGAAGGAAGGTTATCCCATTTTGGTCCACCTACAGCACCGAGCAAAGCTGCGTCAGATTTAAGACAGATATCAAGCTGATCCTGTGGAAGTGGATGACCGAACTTGTCGATAGCACATCCACCAGCAAGTACGTTTGTGTAATTCCATTTGTGGCCATATTTTTCTGCCACTGCATTAAGAACGTTAACTGCTTCTGCAACAACGTCAGGTCCGATTCCGTCACCAGGAATCAAGGCAATAGTCTTTTCCATAATATTTCTCCTCACACGATGTGTGTTTTTTATAATTTTAATATTACTTAATTTATAAAGCATTTTTAAAAATGTATCAAGTAAAAATCAGTAAAAACATCAATTCCAGACATTGAAAAGACTACCAGAAAAAGCACGTCAACTCGTCATGATGAACGGTAAAAGGTGTCCGACTGCGCTTTTCGCTTCGCGAAAATGCTCGCACCGTTCACAATGACGATGTTGACGCTTGCTTTTTCTTCCCGTCTTTTCAATAACTGCTTATTAATACTTTGACTTTTTCTCAACCTTTTTTTTCCTATGCTTTAATGACAAAAAAATAAAATTCATTATAATACACACCATGAGAAAAATATCAGAAACATCAAAGGGAATTATCTGCCTTGTTACCTCGGCATTCTGTTTTGCCATGATGGCGGTTTGCGTTAAGCTTGCGGGAGATAATATTCACTTTATGCAGAAGGCGTTTTTCAGAAACTCTGTTGCGTTTTTGATTGCGCTGGTGCTTTTGATTCGTGAAGGCGCCGTTAAGGGTAAGGCTTCTCTTGCTGTTCCGAAGGTTTGCTGGTTTTTTCTCGTATTGAGGTCTGTGACAGGCTCTTTCGGTATTTTCGGGAATTTCTACGCCATCGACCGTATCTGTCTTGCCGACGCTGCGATTCTTAACAAAATGGCGCCTTTCTTCGCGGTTATCTTCAGCTTTTTCCTCATAAAAGAAAAGATCAAGTTGGTTCCTTTTATTGCCATCATGATGGCGTTTGTCGGGGCAATGTTTGTAGTAAAACCAAGTTTCAACTTTGAACAGACTCTTCCTACCCTTGCAGGCTTCGTCGGCGGAATGGGAGCAGGCTTTGCTTATGCCTGCGTTCGAAAGCTTAAAAGCCTTGGGTGTAATTCTAAAGTCATCGTTTTATTTTTCTCAGCATTTTCGATGCTGATTTCTCTGCCTTACATGATTACAAGCTTTGATCCGATGACTTTATATCAGGTTCTGATTTTGTGCGGTGCAGGCGTATGTGCTGCCGGAGGTCAGTTTGGAATTACTGCCGCTTACTATCATGCAGCTCCACGTGATATTTCAATTTACGATTACTCGCAGATTATCTTTTCTACAATGCTGGGATTTTTCTTCTTCGACCAGATTCCGGACAGATACAGCTTTATCGGTTACACAATCATCATCTCGATGGCCGTGATCAACTTTGTCTGGACTAAAAAAAATCACGAAAAAGAAATGGCCAAGCTTTGAGGAATCTAAAGACAGCCTGACTGTTTCCACTTGTAAAAACTTTTGTCGTAAGCATCAAAACCTCCACAATATGTATATACATATCACCACATCAAGTGACGGCCTTAAAAATTCCACATAATAAACATACATTTTCTTTAAAAAAAATCGCACTTTTTATAGTGGAAAATTCAAAATTCTGCCGAAAATATATAAGAAGACGAATACTGTCAGCGAATGCCCTTCTGGCGATTCGTTGAAAATCCGAAGTTTTCGTTTATAATAGAACTATGCCGACAGATGGATTTATCATTTCCCAAGATGGAAAAACTTTAACAAAATGTGAATTCGCAAAATTAGGAACTGTAATCAGCGTTCCTACTGGAATCACAAAAATCGCAAACGGTGTCTTTGCAGAAGCACCTGTTACAAAAGTAATTCTCCCTGATTCTGTAACAGAAATCGGACAAAACCTTTTTTCTTCAAGTGAAACTCTTGAAGACGTAAAACTTCCATCTAACCTCACCTCTTTAAAACCATTTACCTTTGCCGGCTGTTCATCATTACGCAGAATCACAATGCCAGACAACATCACTTCATTCCCTGAGGGCTTGTTCTGGGGTTGTATTTCATTACCAGAAATTCCTTTCAGAAACGGAATGGAAGCTCTCGAACCGGATGTTTTCCGCGACTGTGAATCGATCACTTCAATTCAGATTCCGCCAAGCGTAAAGGTAATCAAGACAGGCGCACTTTCGGGCTGTACAAACCTTTCGACTATCGTATTCCCGGCAGGTCTTGAAAACATTCAGGACAGAAGCCTTGCGGGATTAAAATCCTTGCAGTACATGAGATTTTCCGGCGACTGTGATAATTTCTTCGTTGATGAAAACGGCGGCTGTCTTTATCAGTTAACAGAGAACGGCGCTGTTTTAATCAAGTGTCCTGTTAATGTTGAATCAGTTTATCTTGTAGAAAATACCTGCGACGTTCATATCGATGCTTTCGAATGCTGTAATTCCCTTGCCGAAGTTTATGCAAGCGAAAATGCACCGGAAGCTCTTGTTAATAAATTGATGGAACTTATTCCTCACCTCGATATCAATTCATATTCCGACGAGCCTTCTGAAGAAGAAGCCTTCTCGGAAAAAATCAAAGACCTTGGCGAAGATCTTGATAAAGTTCAGGTTAACGAAGAAGAATTTTCTGCTATCGGGGAATTTACACAGGACGATGCTGATGACGAAGAAGAAACAACTGAAGACAACAGCAGCAGCGAAAGTTCCGACGAAGAAATTTCAATTAATCAGAATGAAGTTGAAAGCATCTTAAACCAGCACAATGTTGAAGAACCAGCAGCAGCTTCCGATGAAGACGCTCGCATCCAGGAAATCTTAAACTCACAGTGCTGCAGAAACGATTCCCTCGACGAAGGCTTCAGACCGATTTCAATGGACGAACTTGAAAAACTCATGAACGGTCCAGTTGTCGACCCGATGGAACAGCTCAAAGCAAACGAACAGAACGCTTCAGAACCTGCAGTCGCAGAAGAACAAGCCGCATCGGTTTCTGAACCTGAAATTACCGAACCTATAATTGAGGCAACAGAAGAACCTGCAGTGATTTCAGAACCTGCAGTCGCAGAAGAAGAAAAACCAAAGCGCCGTCGCGCCTCTAAAAAAACTGAAGCCACTGATTCGACAGAAGAAAAACCAAAACGCAAACGTGCAAGAAAAACTGCTGCTTCAGAAGATGAACAGTCAGAAGATAAACCAAAACGCCGTCGGGCATCAAAGAAAACAAAGAAGACAGAAGACATAGAAATTCCTGCAATTGAAGAACCTGTTTCAGAACCAGCAATTCAGGAAACTGAAGAACCTGTAGTTGAAGAACAGACTCAAGACATAGAAATTCCTGCAATTGACGAATCTGCATTTGCGACAACTGAAGAACCACCAGCTGCGCCTGAAGAACCACAGTTTATTCGCGCAATGAAAAATGTTGCGTCACACCAAATGGTTATTGAAGACGAAGGCAACAAAATTGACAATGTATACGGCGACCTGAAGGAACTGCTTGTAATTGCTGACGGAGTTGCACCAAGCACAAATGACTTCTCAAGCCATCTTGTAAAGTTCTCCAAAGCAGTTGCTAAAAAATATGGATTTACTAAGATTTATTTCTTTGAAGATTTGCCTCTTGATAATCCGGAATTTATTTACGGACTTGAGAGCTTTGGTAATTTCAGAAATGTTCTTTATGCGTGCAACAAGCCAAGTGCAGAAAATATTTCTGAAAACCAGAAAGGTCTTATAGATGCTGCAGGTATTTCTCTTCCTGCTTCTTCAAGAATCCAGAGTGTTAAAGAAAAACTTTCTGATGCTGACCTTCAGTATCCTGTAAAGATTCTTGTTCAGGATAATTATATTGAAGGTCTCCTTTACTGTGCAGAAAAGTACAGAAAGGATCACGACATTAAATAACAAGTAACTTATATAAAACATAAAACGGATTTGAACAGTTCAAGTGAAAAGTTCAAATCCGTTTTTTTTATTTTAAATAATTCATTCATAAAAAAAGCCTCAGATTCTTTCGAACCTGAGGCACATTCACTTTCCTGGAGCTTGTCGAAAGCTTTCCCACCCGCGACAAAAAATGAATTTATTTCAATGACTTACGTTTCTTAGAAACTACGTCAAATACTACAGCGAGAAGAAGTACGAGACCCTTAACAGCTTTCTGCCAGTTTGCATCAACACTAAGGATCGACATACCGTTGTTCAATACACCCATGAAGAGCGCACCGATAACTGCACCGCCTACTGTACCTGTTCCACCATAAGCTGAAGCACCACCAATGAAACATGAAGCGATAGCATCCATTTCGTAGTTTGTACCAGCAGTTGGAGCTGCAGAGTTAAAGCGTGCAACACAAACGAGAGCTGCTACAGCCGAAAGGAATCCCATGTTTGTATAAGCAAAGAACATGACTTTATCTGTGTTAATACCAGAAAGTTTTGCAGCTTTTGCGTTACCACCAATTGCATACAGATAACGACCAGGAACGGTGTTCTGTGTGTAATATGAATATGCAGCAACTACGATTGCGATAAGGATAAGAATTACTGGATAACCTGAGTTAAGTCCGAGCAATACTGATACACCCATGATAACGATGCTTACGAGAACCTGTTTGATAACAAATGGAGTTGTAGCTCCAACATGATATCCTTTTCTTCTCTTGTTGTTTCTAGCAAGAACCTGCAATACAACCATCAATGCACAGCATACGATACCGATGATGATTGCAATCTGCAATGTTGAAGAAGCAAACTGCCAGATGCTTTTTACAGCTCTTGCATTAGGATCAATTGAAACCAAACCTGTTTTTGTAATTGCCATGTTTGCATTTGTTTTACCGATGAAGCTGTTGAACAGGTTCAAGTAGTTATCTGGAAGTGGAGAAATTGTTGTACCGTTAAGGATAAGCAATGAAACACCACGCCAGAGCAACATTCCTGACAATGTACAGATGAATGGAGGAATATGCATATATGCAATCCAGAAAGCATGCCATGCACCGATTAAAGTACCAATCAGAAGACAAACAAGAATTGCAGCATAAATATTCCAATGAAGATTACAAATCAAAACACCGGCAACTGCACCAACAAGACAAACAACAGAACCAACAGAAAGATCGATGTTACCACCAGTTAAGATACAGCAAAGCATACCAACTGCAAGAATTACTACATACGCATTCTGGTTAATAATGTTAGTTACGTTAGTTGGATTAAGTAACGACATTCCAAAAAGATTGAAGCCCTTTCCGCTTTTAAACATCATCAGAACTTCAAACAAAACCATTACAGCTACAAGTGCAACAAGCATTGTATTGTTTTTTAATACATTCAAAATCGCAGAACCTGGCGATTTCTTTTCTATTTCGTTCATTTATATACTCCTTAATTCCAATATACTTTCTGCAGAATTAATTATCTGATTTTAAGATAGCAGCCATGATTTTTTCCTGAGTTGCATCTTTACCCTGCATTTCTCCAACCATCTTTCCTTCAGCCATGATGTAAATACGATCACACATACCGAGGATTTCTGGCATTTCAGATGAAATGATGATTACCGATTTTCCGTCTGCAATCATTTTGTTGATAATACAGTAGATTTCATACTTGGCACCAACGTCGATACCGCGTGTTGGTTCATCAAGAATCAAAATATCAGGTTCTGCAAAAAGCCATTTACCGACAAGAACTTTCTGCTGGTTACCACCAGAAAGGTTTCCTACATCTTCAAATACGCTTGCACATTTTGTGTGCATTTCTACACGCATTTCTTCTGCGTATTTGTTTTCAAGACCGAAGTCGATAATTCCGTTTTTTGAAATCTTGGAAAGTTTTGCAAAGGTTGTATTTTTCGCAATACTTTCAGAAAGGATAAGTCCGTTTCCTTTTCTGTCTTCAGTTACATATGCAATACCTGCATCAATTGCACTTTTTACATCAGGGAAGTGAACTTCTTTTCCGTTAAGGAATATTTTTCCAGAAATATTTGCACCATACGAACGACCGAAAATACTCATTGCAAGTTCAGTACGTCCGGCACCCATAAGTCCTGAAATTCCGAGAACTTCACCTTTACGAACATTAAAGTTGACATGATCACATACTTTGATTCCGTCAAATACCGGGTGATCTACACACCAGTCTTTAACTTCAAAACAAACTTCGCCTGGATTTGAGTCGCGCTTAGGGAAGCGGTCAGACAGTTCACGTCCTACCATGGCAGCAATGATTGTATTTTCATCAAATGGATCTTTGCCTTTATATAATGATTTAATTACAGTACCATCACGGATTACAGTGATTGCATCTGCAACATAAGATACTTCGTTAAGTTTGTGGGAGATGATGATTGATGTAACTCCCTTCTTCTTCAATTCAAGCAAGAGATCAAGGAGTGCCTGTGATTCTCTTTCATTCAAAGAAGCTGTAGGTTCATCAAGAATAAGAAGTTTTACGTTCTTTCCTAATGCTTTAGCAATTTCTACAAGCTGCTGTTTACCTACACCAATATCTTTAATTAATGTGTGTGTTGATTCTTTTAAACCTACAAGGTCTAAAAGTTCTTTTGCTTTGTGATGAGTTTCATCCCAGTTAATTTTTGCTTTTGATCCACGTTCGTTTCCGAGGAACATATTTTCTGCAATTGAAAGGAGAGGAACAAGGGCCAGTTCCTGATGAATAATGACGATTCCCTTACTCTCACTATCTTTAATTTTCTGAAACTTACAAACTTCACCGTTATAAACGATGTCACCGCTGTAAGTTCCGTATTGGTAAACACCACTAAGAACATTCATCAATGTTGATTTTCCGGCACCGTTCTCTCCTACCAGCGCGTGAATCTCACCTTCCTGTACCTGCAAATTTACATCTGTTAAAGCTTTTACAGGTCCGAATGTCTTTGTAATGTTTTTCATCTCCAATAACATTTTCGACAATTGGAACCTCCGTTTATTTGACCAGCAAGAAAAAAAGGCTGTTAAAAAATTCATCGTGTTACTGCCAGAGAGCAGACTGAAGATCTTTTAACAGCCTTTTAATAAATTAAATTATCTCTCTACAAATTATTTCAACTGATCTTCTGTGTAATATCCAGAGTCAATGAGAAGTTCTTTGTAGTTGTCTTTTGTACCAAATACTGGTTCACAAAGGTAAGAAGGAATTACACCTGTACCATTGTCATATGTTTTTGTATCGTTGATAGGTGGTTCTGAACCTTTACAGATAGCATCAACCATATCTACAACTTTTGCAGCGAGAGCACGTGTATCTTTGAATACTGACATTGCCTGCAAACCTTTGAGCATGTTCTTTGTTGATGTGATATCACAGTCCTGACCTGTTACGATTGGGAAGTTATCAGCAGTGTATCCAGCAGCTACGAGAGCGTTTGTAATACCGTTAGCACAAGAGTCGTTTGATGAGTAAACTGCATCAAGACGTGTTTTGTTAGGACCATATCCCTGAGCTGAGATAAGGTTTTCCATTCTCTTCTGTGCTTCTTCTGTTGACCAGTTAAGTGTAGCACACTGAGCTTTTGATGTCTGTCCTGATTTTACAACGAGAACTCCAGAGTCGATGTATGGAGTAAGGATATCCATAGCACCACCGAAGAAGAAGTTGATGTTGTTGTCATCTGGTGAACCTGTGAAAAGTTCGATATAAGCTGGATCAGCTTTTGTTCTGTCTTTGAGCTTAAGTGCATCTACAAGGTAGTTACCCTGAATTGTACCAACTTTGTAGTTATCAAATGTTGCATAGTAAGAAACAGCGTCTGAGTTCATGATAAGACGGTCATATGCAATTACCTGAATACCTTTCTGTTTTGCTGAATCCAAAACAGATTTAAGAGCAGAACCATCGATAGAAGCGATAACCAATACTTCGCTTCCTGTAGCAATCATGTTTTCTACCTGTGAAACCTGTGTAGCGATGTCGTTGTTTGCATACTGCAAGTCAACATCGTATCCACGTTCTTCGAGAGCTTTCTTCATGTTAGCTCCGTCCTGGTTCCAGCGCTGCAAGTCTTTAGTAGGCATTGATACACCAACTTTTACAGCGTCTGAATCTTTTCCACCACAGCTTACCATCATTCCAGTGATACAGAATGCAGCAGCCAAAATTGTTAATAGCTTTTTCATCTAAAAATCCTCCATTGATTTTTTGTACTTTAAAGCAACAGTACTTTTATAGTATATGACACTATTTTAAATTTTGCACATATTTTTTTTATTTATTTTTTGTTCGTGCATTTATTGCACGAGTTATTTTCTATTTTCAACTAACTATTTTTTAAGAGGAAATTTTAAGCCTGTTATTTTCTTCAAAGCTGTAATAAGAATTTCTGCTTACAATAATATGATCGAGAAGTGTAATTCCGAGAATGTAAGAGGCTTCTAAAATTCTCTGAGTTGTTTTTATATCATCATTGCTCGGAGTACAATTACCTGAAGGATGATTGTGACAGATGATTATTGCAGCCGCATGTTTTTTAATTGCGTCAGAAAAAATTTCACGGGGACTTACAAGAGCATGATTACCGCTTCCAATTGAGATTACATTTATGCTTATTATTTCATGAGCACCGCTCAAACAAACGGCAATAAAATGTTCCTGGGATTTTATTGCATAAGTCTGAAGGTAAGGAATTATATCTTTGGGACACCGGATTTTTGCTTCAAGGTGACAGTTGCGCCTTCGGCCCATTTCAATTGCAGCTGCGACTGCAAGCGCTTTTGAATGCCCTACACCTTTTATTTTCAGTAATTCCGGAACAAGTTTTTCTGACGAAAAGCAGTCTGTAACTCTCAGTATTTTTTCTGAAAGTTCTTCTACCCTTTCATCTTTTGAACCGGAACCGATTATCAGCATAATCAATTCCTCGTCCGAAGGATAACTGATTCCACGCTCTAAGACACGTTCCCTTAAATCTGGTTTTACAAGTGTATTCATATAATATGAATACAGTTTTTTTTATTTCTTTCGGCTTATTTTATTTTTTTGAGGAATTTTTTATTTCAGTTGCTTTTTTGTAGAATGCAATAAGTCTTGGAGTAAGCGCGGCTATCGACCACTTCTTTCCCCAGCTCAAGGCTTCCTGTTTTTTCTCATCATAAACCTGACCGTTTTTAAGAAGAAGAATAACTTTATCCGAGAATTCCTCATGGCTTTTTCCAACCATAAAGCCGCCGTTATTGCCCTGCATTACATCGACAGTTCCCATTTCGCCAATAGCCACAACAGGAAGGCCAGAAAGCATTGCCTCAATTGTTACAAGTCCCTGAGTTTCTGTACAGCTCGGGAATACGAAAACGTCAGCAAGTGAATAAAAGTAAACAAGACTATCTCTCGGCTGATAATCTGTAAAGCAGACAGAATCTTCACAGCACAATTCTTTTGCTTTTCTGCGCAGGCGTTCCAGTTCCGGGCCGCCACCGACAATCATCAGTACAGCATCAGGGATTTCTTTCTTTACATTGAACAGCACCGGAAAAAGAAAATCGAGATTTTTTTCTTTTACGACACGACCGACATAAAGAAGAATTTTTTTATCCTTAACTTCAGGGAACTTTTCATAAATCTGTTTTTTAAATTCCTGCTGTTTATGGCTGTCAACAATGCACATTTCTTCAGGAATTCCTGTAGGCAGAATATCAGTATTTCTGTTTACTTTGTATTGTTTTACAACATCAACAATTCTTTGTGTCGGACAAATTAATTCATCAGCACGCTTGAGATAGAACTTGATGAGGTTCTTTGCCATTCTCTTTGCAGACTGTGTCGGCATAAAATGAATATAGCCTTCGACATAATCTTCCCATAAAGTATGGAATGTAAAAACCATCGGCACTTTTCTTTTTTTTGCATAACGGGCGCCAAAATATCCCATCACAAATTCTGAATTAACATGAACGATGTCAGGATTAAAATTATCAAGTTCTTTTTTTAATTTTTTCCACTGAAACAAACGGCCGGCGCGGTCTTCTTTGGAAAAGAAAACTTTATAAGTAGGAACTCTGAGAATTGTAAGACTAGAATTTTCAGTATTGTTGTCATAATATATTTTAGAGAACTTTTTATCTTTTGTTGATTTTTCATAATTACAGCAAACGATACAAACTTTATGTCCGAGTTTAACAAGCATATCGGCGTAGGATTTTACGGAAATAGCAACACCATTAATTCTTGGAAAAAAGGCGTCTGTAAACATTGCAATATTCATACTTAAAGTATATATAAAAACAAAATATTATAAAACAGTAAAATTCACCTATATTTAAGGCCTGATTTTTTCGATAATCTTTATATGAACGTTTTAAAAAAAATTCCGGCGTTGCTTTTAATTTTTACAGCCGCAGCAATTCTGATTTCTTCATGTAAATCAACTGTTCCTGAAGTATCAGAAGAAGATTCCGAATATTTTATTCCTAAAGAACCAGTTTCGAGACTGATAGCAGCCGACGGAACAAGAGATGCAGACACACTTTACAAATTCTTTATATCACACTGCAAAAAAAATAAATTAAAAGCAAAAGCAATCGCAAAACTTTACATTGAAGAATGCAGAACAGAGGGAATTAACTCTGACGTTGCATTTATTCAGATGTGCCACGAAACAAATTTTCTTCAATATGGAAATCTCGTAAAAAAACAGTGGAACAATTTCTGTGGCCTTGGCGCGATTAACGCTGAAAATCCAGGATTAAAATTCAAGACAATGAGGGACGGAGTTCGCGCACATGTTCAGCACCTCCATGCTTACGGCACGACAGCGGATGTAACATTAATTAACGCAGTAATCGATCCACGCTACAAATATGTAAATCCCCGCGGAAAGGCTCCTGACATTTATGGTCTTACAGGAACCTGGGCTGCAGACACAGGCTACTCTGATAAGCTCGATAAGTTTTTAGCTGAACTTGAAAAGTTTTAGCAGTAAAAAAAGTCACTTCAAAACGAAGTGACTTTTTTTATCGGTTAACCTTTAATTGTTGTTCCAATATAATCCTGACCATTAAGGATTGCATTGATGTTTTCAATGTTTTTTCCACCAGCACAGATTACGGCAAGATTCAGTTCCTGTGCTTTTTTAGAAGCAATCGGATCGAACGGACAGTTTTTTCCAGGAACCCATTCATCGCCAACCATTTTTCTAAAGTCTGTCCATGTGATGCTGTCGATTGGAGTTGCATCTGGATTTTTACGAGGGTCATCTGTGTAAACCTTTTCGATATTCGAAAGATTTACAACAGTGTCTGCACTGAATTTTTCTGCAAGGTAAACAGCATCTGTATCAGTAGAAAAACCTGGTTTCCATCCGGCAGCAACGAGTACCTGACCTTTAAATTCAATATCGTCAGTCGGGTTATAAACAACAGGATTCGGACAGAGATCGCCGAACGATGCTTTTAAAAGCTGTGCGTTAAGACGTGTTGCCATAATTCCAATCCAGTCTGCTTCAGAATTGTCGGCATTCGAATTTGAAAGACCACTTAAAATTTCACGATAAGCACCCTGATAAATACGAGCAGGTCCGCCACCACCGACAACAAGAATAAGACGTCGGCTTGAATCTTTCGAAACCCATTCTCTTGTCATTGAAACAAATTTTTTCAAGAAATCAATATCAGGTGTTTCAGGAACTACAATAGATCCGCCAACAGATAAAACTTTGGTTACTGCCATTTTTTCCTCCAAGGAATTTATACGAACTGCAAGTTCACTTTTTTTAGTTTAATTTATTTATAGTAAGATAATTTTTTTTCGAGTTTATTGAAAGCGAATGCAACAACTGCATTCATTAACAGATAGAAAACTCCGGCAATAAACAATGGAAGAATATTTGCCATTGATGATGCCATTTTTTTTGAAACAATAAGAAGTTCAGAAATACCGATTACGTTTACAAGAGCAGTATCTTTAACAAGTGTCATTGTTTCGTTACCCATTGCAGGTACAATTCTTTTGATTACCTGAGGGCAGATGATATGAATAAAGGTCTGCCAGCGGTTGTAGCCTAAAACAGTGCAGGCTTCGTACTGACCGTGTGAGATTGATTCAAAACCGCCTCTGTAAATTTCTGCAAAGTAACACGCATAGTTTATAGAAAGCGCAATAACAGCTGCAACAAATCTGTCAATTTTAATTCCAAGCGAAGACAGTGCCATCGGCAGAACAAAATAAACAGTAATAAGCTGCAGCATCAAAGGAGTTCCTCGCACAATAAGAAGCAAAAGCTGAATAGGATATTTTACAACCTTCAGCTTTGACATTCGTCCGGCGCAGATTAATGCAGCAAGCGGAACAGCAAAAAGCAATGTAAATATAAAAGCCTGCAAAGAAATAACTGTTCCCTGCATCATAACCTTTAACATATCTGCAATTTTATCTGTTCCGTTCATTCAGCATCTCCTGATTATTTTCCGATTACAGAAATATCTGTTCCAAACCACTTTTCGGCAATCTGGGCAACAGTTCCGTCTGCAGCCATTTCTTCAAGAATTTTCTGAACTTCATTTGTAAGAAGTACGTCATCTTTTCTAAAAGCTATACCATATTTTTCTGATGCAAGATTTTCACTCAATGTGTGAAATGGGAATCCTGAAGTCTTGATTGTATATTCAGCAACAACAACATCCATTACAACTGCATCTACACCATTGATGTTAAGATCCATCAAGGCAAGAAGGTTCTGTTCATAAGGAACGATTTCTGCAAGAGAATCCTTGAAGTCTGGATGAGCATCTACTGCATCTTCTGCTGATGAGCCTGACTGAAGTGCAATTGAAGCACCTTTAAGGTCAGCAAGAGAATTGAACTTTGAATCGTTTCTTACAACTACAACCTGTGCATTATCAAGATAAGGTTTTGTAACGCTCATAGCTGCCTTTCTTTCATCAGTAATTGTAAGACCATTCCAGATACAGTCGATATTTCCTGTATTAAGTTCGAGTTCCTTTGTATCCCAGTTAATTGGCTGAGCTTTAAATTCAACACCAAGACGTTTTGCAACTTCTTTTGCAAGGTCGATATCGTATCCTACGATTTCATTTTTATCATCACGGAATCCAAGTGGTGGGAATGAATCGTCAAGACCAAGCACGAATACTCCGCGACCTTTAAGATCTTCCAAAGAATTGTCTGCTTTCTTTTCTTTGCCGCAGCTTACGAAAAGAGCACATGCTGCAGTAAGAACTGCAAGAACAGTTAAAAATTTTTTCATAACTATTTTCCTCATATTAAATATTATTTAACTGTACTTTTTGAAGTACAGCTTTTTACAAATTTCTTCAACCCGGCAATCTGCTGTTTTACTTTTTCTGAGCTTGGACCGCCAGTTGTTTTACGAACTTCAACACACGCTCTCGGTGTAATAAAGTCATAAATATCTTCATCGATTAATTCAGAGCAGCTTTTGAATTCTTCCATGCACAAATCTTCAAGCTTAACATTATTGTCGATGGCAATACAAACAGCTTTTGCAGAAACACCATGAGCTGTTCTGAAAGGCATTCCTTTGCGAACAAGGTAGTCAGCAACATCAGTTGCGTTAAGATAGCCGCCTTCGCAGCCTTCTTCCATTACTTTTGTATTCCATTTTGCACTTTCAATCATGTAAGTGAAAACTGTAAGACAAGAAGAAACTGTGTCGAATGCATTGAACAACGGTTCTTTATCTTCCTGCATATCGCGGTCGTAAGAAAGTGGAAGACCTTTCATCATTGTAAGAAGTGCTGTTAACTGTCCGTAAACTTTTCCTGTGCGGCCGCGGATCAATTCTGCAAAGTCAGGATTTTTTTTCTGCGGCATGATGGAACTTCCTGTCGACCATTTTTCGCTTAAGTCAACAAAACTAAATTCTGTAGTTGCCCACAAAACAATTTCTTCAGAAAAGCGAGAAAGATGCATGGCAAGCATGCTGAAACATGAAGTAAATTCGATACAGTAATCGCGGTCAGAAACACTGTCGAGAGAGTTCTGAGTTACGCCTTTAAATCCAAGTTCCTTTGCTACCATTTCGCGATTTAAAGGAAGTCCGCTTCCTGCAAGGGCACCGGAACCTAACGGGCTGTAATCAATTCTTTTAAGTGCATCGCTCAAGCGTTCGCAGTCACGGACAAGACTCCATGCCCACGCACACATATGATGAGCAAGAGTTACTGGCTGGGCATGCTGCATATGAGTAAAGCCCGGCATTAAAGTCTTTGTATTTTTTGAAGCGATGTCAGAAAGTACATCGATGAGTTTTACGATTTTTGCCTGAAGTTCAGGAATAACACGTTTGAGGTAAAGACGTTCGTCGAGAGCAATCTGGTCGTTGCGGCTTCTTCCTGTGTGAATTTTCTTTCCAGGTTCACCGATTCTGTCTGTCAATGTTGCTTCGATAAATGAGTGAATGTCTTCTGCGCTGTAGTCGATTGCAAGCTTACCAGTCTTCAAATCTTTTAAGATTGAATTAAGGCCTTTTGTGATTTTGTCACATTCTGCCTTTGAGATAATTCCCTGAGCGCCTAACATTTTGGCATGAGCAAGACTTCCTTTAATGTCGTCTTCTGCCATTCTTTCGTCTACATAAATTGATGTTTCAAATTCAACTGCTGCAGCATCAGGACCTTCTTTGAAGCGGCCGTGCCAGAGTGCTGCGTGATTGTCGGTTGTTAATGTTCCGTGTTTCATGGGAAATATTATAGTAAAAAATGTGATTGGTTACAATTATATTTTTTTCACCACTTGAAAGTTTGTAACAAAAAAAATCCGGCATCGTTACAATGCCAGATTTTTTTTATTCACCTTTACTTATCAATTCATCTTAACTTATTTATTCAACAGTTTCTGAACATAGTCGTAAATCAGATCAACTGTTTCGTCTACGCCTAAAATTGAAGCGTTAATACAGAGGTCGTAGGATTTTACTTCGCCCCAAGGTTTTTTACAGAAGTAGTCATGGTATGCACGGCGTTTTTTATCGTGACGAACCATTTTCTTTTTAGCTTCTGATTCAGAAACATTGAACTGTTCTGTAATTTCTTTGATTTTGTCTTCGTCACTTGCAGTAATGAAAATCGATGCAACGTCACAAATACCGTTAAAGATTTCGTCAGCACAGCGACCGACAACTACAAAACTGTCACCGTCTGCTGCTTTTGATTTAAGAAGAGCAAACTGCATTTCTGCAATATTCTGTTCAGGGGAATTTGACATTCCGCGAACTGTTCTGCTGAAGAATTTGCTTTTTGGTTTTTCATCATATTTACTGAGATCGTTTGTATCAACGCCCATCTGGCATGCTAATTCATCGAGAAGATTTCTGTCAAAAAATTCGTATCCTAATTTATCAGCAAGTTTTTTTCCAATACGATAACCGCCGCTTCCAAATTCACGGCCAATAGAAATAACTAATTGTTTTTCCATTCTATTCTCCAAGTACTAAGTACAATCTCTTTCTTTTATAATACCACGCTTTTAGAGATAGCGCACAAAAATAATTCCGGTACTGATCAGCAATACAAGCACTGTTGCCGGTGCCGAAATCTTACAGTATTTTCCCCAGCCGACAGGATGACCTGACTTCTGCGCAACAGCCATACCGACAACGTTTGCAGAAGCTCCGATTGGAGTTGCAGAACCACCAATGTCAGTACCTACAGAAAGTGCCCAGGCCATTGTGCTCAAATCAGCTCCAGGACCTGCAAGCGCCTGAATAACAGGAACCATTGTTGCGGCAAAAGGAATGTTATCAATGAAGGCAGATGCAAATGCAGAAACCCAGATGATAATCGCAATCATTACATAAACATTTCCGCCTGAAACGTTCTTGATAAATTCAGCAATCAATTCAAGAATGTGAGTCTGTTCAAGACCGCCGACTACAACGAACAAGCCTGTAAAAAACAGAACTGTAGGAAAGTCAACTTTCTTAAAAATGATTCCAAGATATTTGATGTTTGCAAGAATTGTAATAATTGCAATTCCGATACCGATTGTTGCAACGCTCAAATGTGTCTGTCCGTGAGTAATCAAAAGAGCTACGGCAAGCGCAAAAATCAAAGACGAAATAACAAAACCCTTCTGGTCTTTAATTGCATCTTTTGGTACAGGGAATTTCGAAGTATCAACTTCACCTTTAACAACCAGCTGTTTTCTACATGCAAAGTAAAAATAGAAAATCATGATTACAAGACTCACACCGGCAATTGCACCAGTATTGAGCAAGAAGTCCATGAATGAATATCCAAGTTTTGAACCGATGATGATGTTTGGTGGGTCACCACACATTGTAGAAGAACCACCAAGGTTAGCACAGAAAATTTCTGCAAGAATCATTGGTACCGGATTAAATTTCAAAAGTCCCGAAAGTTCAACTGTAACAGCCGCAAGAAAGAGAATTACAGTAATCGAATCAATGAACATTGAAAGAATCGCACTCATCATCATGAATACGATAAAAATAGGTATTACCTTATATTTAACGAGTTTTGCTACATGGAGACACAACCAGCGGAAGAATCCAACGCGAGCCATTCCTTCTACCATGATCATCATTCCAGTCAGGAAGAAAATTGTAGCCCAGTCGATACCCTTTGATTCAATTTCACCGGCAGCTGTATACCAGAAGCCAAGTTTGAAAATATTTTCAACATTGAGAGTTTCACGCAGAGAAGTAACCCAGTTATAGTGACCGCCACTAATCTGGTTGTCAATATTCATTCCAACGCCAAACACGAGAATAAGTGTAAGGGCGCCGCAAACCAAAGTTGTAAATTGCTTAGGGAATTTTTCTGTAATGATCAGAGAAAACATTACAAGGAAAATTACAACAGCTGTAATCTGTGCAACCATAAAAAAACCTTCTTAAGAGAGAGAAATTTATGGCTTATTATAGAGATTTATTGAATATTTCGCAATCAGCACTGTTTATGTATATATAGAAGAAATTTACTTTTTCGCTTTTTTTAGTTTTAGAGCAGCTTCTTTTTTTTCTTTTTTTAAGCGTTTTTCTGCATAAAGCTTCTGATCTGCTTCGTTAAGAAGAACATCAAGATTCGACTGGCGCGAAGAAAATTCTGTACAGCCGATACTCATCGAAAGCACGAACGGTTCAACTTCGCTGTCATTGTATTCCTGGCATTTTGTTGCAAGACGTTTTTTAATGAATGCGAAATCTTTCTTTGTCATTTCAGGCGCAAGGATTGCAAATTCATCACCGCCAAGGCGACCTACAATGTCTGTAGTTCTGAAGATTTCTGATAAAATATCAGCTTCGGCTTTGATGGCACGGTCGCCTGCTTCATGTCCGAATGTATCGTTAATCGACTTAAGTCCGTCCATATCGCCAAAAATTACAAGCCCTGATTTTCCTACAGAAACAAAACGGTTTATCATAGCCTGCGCATCTTCAATAAATCCGCGGCGGTTCAAAATCTGTGTCATTTCGTCAGTACGGCTCAAGGCCTGAAGCTTTTCGGAATATTCTTCAAGAGTAATATTTTTAGTCTTAAGCTTTGCTCTTTCCTTTTCTGCCTGACTTATTTTTAGCGCCGCAATAATTTCTTTTGCTACAAGCTCAAAAACTGTCTGATAGAAAATCTTTTCGTACTTACCGATTTTAATAAGCAGATATCCGTACTGGTTATTTTCTGCATACACAGGGAAAATAAAATGACCGTCACTTAAAAGCTTAGAACAGATTTCTGGAAGCATGTCATCAGACGGATTGAATTTATATTCAGGAACGACAATGCCGTCCTTGCTTGTATAAGTCATTTTTACAACTGCTTTTTCTGGAACAACAAAAGTCGGATTCTTTTTTACATAAACAGGTTTGTCATAAAGAAAAAGCATTGCACTTGAAATATCAAACAGTTCAAAACAATAAGCAAGGCGGCTGTAAAGTTTTTCAAGAGGAACCGGAGTCTGCGATTCACTTAAGAAGTAATGAATCATGTAAACCTGAATCGAACTTGAGAAGTGAATGTTGTGCTTCAAAAGCTTTTTAGTATCTGCAAAACTTGCACCTTTATGAACAGTCTTTTTACATCCGCAGCTGTGTCTTATAATAGGAACGGCAGAAAAACTCGTAATGTGATTTTTTACAGTTTTCTTTAAGAAATATTCTTCTGCAAGTTTTGCAGCTTTATATCCCTGTTCTTCAATCAACTGGTCTACTGTGGAAATTCCGAAGTCCTGCGCACGCGATGCAAAAACATTATCGTATCCGATAATACTTACATCTTCCGGAACATGAATTCCGTTGTCTTCAAGGCATCCGATACAGCCAAGGGCCATATCATCATTGCAGCAGAAGATTGCATCAAAGTTAAGTTTCTTTTTTGACTTAATGTATTTTTCAAGAGTATTATATGCGTCTTTAAAATTAAAATGTCCGCAGAGAATCTTATCTTTAGAAAAGCGGATTTTATTTTTCTTGAGCGTATCAAAGAAAACCTGGGAACGTTCATTTGATTCCATGCTCAGAGAACCTGCATTCATCAAAAGAAAATTATGGCGGTTATGTTTATTGATAATATGTTCAACAAGTGTACTTACAGCTTTTGTGGAATCTACAAGAAGTGACGGAATATCCGGGATATCAAGACCAATCGAAATTTTTGGAATCGGTGGGAGCTCGTGGATTTCTTTTATTAAAGCCTGTGCGTTGTAAAAGTTAACGAAAGTTGCGGAACAAACAATTAATACATCAAAATTGTTGGGATTGATAAGTTTGAGCATTGCATCGTATTGAAAGTTAAAACGGCCGCCCTGAGCCTCGCGCAATACAGGGAATACAATAAGGGTACAGTCATTTTCACGACAGTAACGAGAGACACCTTCAATGATAGCTGCCCCGTAATCTGAATATGCTGCATTAATAAAAACGCCGATGCGTACTTTTTTTTCCAATCCCATTCTAAAACCCTATTGTATAATTTTACAACTAGATTCACAGTTCTTCAAGGGAAAAACTCCCGGTCTGCATATAAAAAAAGGCGGCTCATTTTGTGAACCACCTTTCTGTATCTGTCTTAGTTACATACCATGTAATGCCTGACAGCAAAGATTGTTGTTTAGTCGCCCCAGCTCATGATAGGCTGGTCAATTGGTTTTCCGCCTGGAACCATTGGCAATACCATTTCGTCATTGTCAACGATTGCATCGATAATTACAGGCTTGTTCAAATTGAATGCTTTTGTAAATACATCTTTGAACTCTTCTGCATTCTTTGCACGGAATGAATCAATTCCGTAAGCATCAGCAAGCTTGCACCAGTCTGGACCGAAGTCGAGAGTTGTCTGACTGAAACGGTTTTCGTAGAAGATCTTTTGCCACATACGAACATTTCCGAGAGCGTTGTTGTTTACAACTACGATTACGATTGGAAGTCCGTAATGAGAAATAGTTGCAAGTTCGTTACAGTTCATGCGGAATGAACCGTCACCAGCAATGTGAACTACGCGGCCTTTAGGATTTCCGAACTGGATACCCATTGCAGCGCCTGTTCCGTAACCCATTGTTCCTAGACCGCCTGATGTGTTGAAGGTTCTTGGTTTTGTAAATGGATAGAACTGTGCTGTCCACATCTGGTGCTGACCAACTTCTGTTGTAATGAATGTGTCAGGACCTGCAACTTCGTTGATGCATTCACAGATAAATTTAGGGTTGATCGAATCAACTGGTTTTTTGTGATAGCATTCTGGAACGATTTTTTTCCATTCCTGAATCTGGTTGATCCATTCTGCTCTTTTCTTTTCGTTAATCAATGGAAGAAGTTTTGTAAGAACTTCTTTTACATCCCCGATTACCCATTCGTCTGTTGAAACCATTTTATTGATTTCTGCAGGGTCGATATCGATGTGAAGAATCTTTGCATCTTTTGCAAATGTTTTTGGATCGCCGAGAACGCGGTCAGAGAAACGCGCACCGATTGCGATAACGAGATCTGATTTTGTAATACCGAGGTTTGATGCGTAAGTTCCATGCATACCAACCATCCATGTACAAAGAGGATTTGTTGCAGGGAATACATCGCGGGCCATCAAACTTTCCGAAACAGGAATATCTGCCTTTGTTGCAAAATCAAAAAGTTCTTTTTCTGCCTTAGAAATTTTTACACCGCCACCAGCGTAGATGATAGGGCGTTCACATGCGTTAATAAGTTCTGCAGCCTTTTTGATCTGTTCATCGAGAACTTCAGGAACTGTAATTGCACGGCGGAGGTTTGCTCTCTTAAGGGCTTCTTCGCTTACTGCTGCATCTGGATTTGCAAGTGGTTCAAATTCAAACTTAGCTGCTGTTACGTCTTTTGGAATATCGATTAATACAGGACCAGGACGACCTGACTTTGCGATTACGAAAGCATCACGGATTGTCTGAGCGAGATCTTTAACGTCCATTACCATGAAGTTATGTTTAGTAATAGGCATTGTAACACCGGTAATATCAATTTCCTGGAATGAGTCTTTACCTAAAAGGATTTTTGGAACGTTACATGTAATTGCAACCATTGGAATTGAATCCATGTAAGCTGTTGCAATACCTGTTACGAGGTTTGTAGCTCCCGGGCCAGAAGTTGCCATACAAACGCCAACTTTTCCTGTTGAGCGTGAGTATCCGTCAGCAGCGTGACAAGCAGCCTGTTCGTGAGCTGTCAAAATGTGAGTAATGCGGTCTGAGTGTTTATAAAGTTCATCGTAAATATTGAGGATTGCTCCACCTGGATAACCGAAAACAGTTTTTATACCCTGCTCTACGAGACATTCGATAACGATCTGTGCGCCTGTAATTTCCATAACAGCTCCTATATGTGCATTGAATTTTTATACAAAGATTAGTTGTGTTTTTTCTATAATACAAAGTTTCGTCAATATATTCAATGAGTTTAAATATATTTAAGTTATTCAGTATGAGTCAAAGGAAGTAAAAATTCCCTTTGCACCATCTGATACCTTCTAATATTGAACTGAAAAGTATTATGTTTTATATTAAGTTTATAGTAAAAAAGTGTTTAAAAAAAGCAGGAATAGGCTTAAAATGGAGAGTATATAACCAACGATTTACTTATGGAGAATATAATGAGTGAAACTATCAATCCTGATGAATTAGGTTGCAAATACAAAAAATATTTTGAACCACTTTTGTCATCATCAAAAGCACCGGCTGTAATTGACGAAACAAACGTATATCAGGTAGCAAATCCAGTACCACGCCAGATTCTTTTTGAAATCATTAAAGACAACTTAGCTGAAGGTTCAAGACTTGAAGGAAAAGAAAACTTCAAAGCTTTCTACGATGCCGTTCAGAGCGGAAAGCGTGGTCTTATCCTTATGGAACATTATACAAATCTTGACCTTCCAGAAATTCTTTTTTTCCTTGAAGAAGAAGGTTCTGACTGGGCAAAAGATTTATCTTCTAAAATCGTTGCAATTGCAGGAATGAAACTCAACGAAGAACATCCTTTAGTTCGTGCATGGACAGAAGGATTTACACGCGTTGTAATTTATCCTAGCCGCAGCCTTTCTAAAGTTGAAGAATCTGACTTATCAGAAGAAGAAAAGAAAGCTGAAGAAATGAAATCTAAAAAAATCAACTTTGCTGCAATGCGTGCAATGGATGCATGTAAAAAACGCGGCGAAGTTATTCTTGTATTCCCAGCTGGAACACGCTACAGACCAGGCAAACCTGAAACAAAGCGCGGATTAAAAGAAATCGACAGCTACTTAAGACTTTTCGACGTAATGATTCTCGTTTCAAATAACGGTAACTGTCTCCGCATCAATCCGGATGATACAGAAAACATGATGAGGGACATCACACACAAGGATGAAGTTATCTTAACTGCAAGTCCTGTAATTGACTGTAAACAGTTCCGCAATGACATTCTTGCAAAACTTCCTGCTGATGAGCCGGATCCAAAACAGAAAACTGTTGATCAGATCATGTCAATTCTTGACCAGCAGCATGACGAAATTGAAAAAATAAGAAAAGCGTACTAATTTATGAAATATATAATGGCTTTTGATGCGGGAACAACTTCCAACCGCTGTATTATCTTTGATAAAAAAGGAAACATCTGTTCTGTTGCTCAGCGTGAGTTCAAACAGATTTATCCAAAAGCAGGATGGGTTGAGCATGATGCAAACGAAATCTGGGCAACCCAGTACGGTGTCGCAGCAGAAGCCATGCAGAAAATCGGTGTAAGCGCAAAAGACATTGCCGCCATCGGTATTACAGACCAGCGAGAAACAACCATTGTCTGGGACAAAGCAACCGGTGAACCTGTTTACAACGCAATCGTATGGCAGTGCCGCCGTACATCTGAATATTGTGATTCCTTAAAAGATAAAGGCCTTGAAGATTCCTTCAGAGAAAAAACCGGTCTTATTATCGATGCCTACTTTTCTGCAACAAAACTCAAATGGATTTTAGACAACGTAAAAGGTGCCCGTCAGCGGGCTGAAAAGGGAGAACTTCTTTTCGGCACTGTAGAAACCTGGCTCATCTGGAAATTAACAAAAGGCAAAGTTCACATCACTGATTATTCAAATGCATCCCGCACAATGATGTTCAACATCAACACTCTTGAATGGGACAAAGATATTCTCGAGGAACTTGATATTCCTAAATGCATGCTTCCGACTCCAATGCCATCAAGCTGCATTTACGGCGAAACAGATTCTGATTACTTCGGACATCCGATTAAAATCGCCGGTGCTGCCGGAGACCAGCAGAGTGCCCTTTTCGGCCAGACCTGTTTTACCAGAGGTGAAGCTAAAAACACTTACGGCACCGGCTGCTTTATGCTGATGAACACTGGTAACAAACCGGTATTTTCAAACAACGGATTATTAACAACAATTGCGTGGGGATTAAACGGCAAAGTTAACTATGCCCTCGAAGGGTCCGTTTACGTTGCAGGCGCTTCAATCCAATGGCTCCGCGACGAAATGCACATTATCGACTCTGCCCCGGAAGCTGACTACATGGCTTCGCGCGTTCCTGATACAAACGGCTGTTATGTAATTCCAGCATTTACAGGTCTTGCCGCACCATACTGGGATCAGTACGCACGCGGAACAGTTGTAGGCCTTACACGCGGTGTAAACAAATATCACTTTATCCGTGCAACACTTGAATCAATTGCATATTCAACTTACGACCTTGCCCAGCAGATGGAAAAAGATCTTGGATTAAAAATCAAATCCTTAAAAGTTGACGGCGGTTCAAGCAAGTCAGACTTTTTAATGCAGGTTCAGTCAGACCTTCTGGACAAGGAACTTCTACGCCCGACCTGTATTGAAACAACTGCAATGGGCGCTGCATACCTTGCAGGTCTTGCAGTAGGATACTGGACCAGCACTGACGAAATTAAAAAGAACTGGAAGGTCTCAAAAACTTACAAGAGTTCCATTACAAAAGAAAATCGCGAAAAAAGAATCAAAGGCTGGCACAAAGCAGTAAAATATGCAATGGGCTGGGCAAAAGACGAATAATGGCTAAAGCAAAAAAAGTCAGATATCAGCTTCGCTTTTACGGTCAGGTTCAGGGCGTTGGCTTTCGTTACACTGCAAACACACTCGCACAAAGCATCGGTATTACTGGCTGGGTTATGAATGACTTTGACGGAACAGTTTTAATGCAGGCGCAGGGAACTGAATCGCAGATTGAAAATCTCATCGACAGACTCCACAACGGAGTTTACATCGAAATCGCTAACATAGAAAAAACTCCTTTATCTGTTGATACAGATGAAAGGAGTTTCAGAATCAGAGGCTGGTAGTTTTTATTCTACCCTTTCGTTTATTTTACTTCTTCACATTTTCTACTCAACCATTTGTATTGGTGTTAAATCGTTCATCTAAAAAAGTTCTCCCTTTTTCATAAGTTCTGGCATAAACGTATGTAAGGTTTTCCATCACAGGTCCATAATTAATACGGTTATCTGTGTTCGTAGCATAATAAAAGCCTAAGTCAGAAAGATAATACTTCTTTTATAATTTCCGCTTCATCGTAAAAATCACGTATCTTTTGCAAATAGGATTCACGCTTAAAATATTTCATTTTCACCTCAATTTCAGCATAATTTTATGCTAAACGAACGTTATTTACAAGTTATGGGGGTTTATTTTTACATTTAGGTAAATTCTACCCCGTTAAATAACTTTTAACACTTTACTCTAATTCTTCCGATTTCTCATTGAAATAATCAAAAATATTCTGCAAATTATTCGTGCTCGTGCACATAGACAGAAGTAAATTTTAATGTTATATTTTATTTATATAGGGAATTTTGAAATTCCTTCACTTACACTTATTACTGCAGCTGCAGACTGGAGTTTTTATGTCAGCAATTGAAAAAAAACCTTTAGTAACTGATTTGTACACAGCAGATCCTTCTGCTCACGTATTCAACGGAAAAATTTACATCTACCCTTCACATGACCGCGACATCGATGTTGAAAATAACGATAACGGTGACCAGTACGACATGACTGACTATCATGTTTACGAAATGGATGATGAAAATACAATGCCACGCGACTGTGGTGTTGTTCTCGATATTAAAGATATTCCATGGGCTTCAAAACAGGTCTGGGCTCCGGACTGTGCAGAAAAAGACGGAAAATATTATTTCTTCTTCCCTGCTCGCGACAAAGAAGGTTTCTTCAGAGTCGGTGTTGCAATCGGAGATTCTCCACGCGGACCTTTTAAAGCTGAACCAGATTACATCAAGGGAACTTTCTCAATCGACCCATGTATCTTCCCTGACACAGATAAAAACTACTATCTTACATTCGGCGGAATCTGGGGCGGCCAGCTTGATAAATACCGCAACAATGTTTACAACGATGCAAACAAAGAACCAGAAGGCGATGAACTTGCAATGTGTCCAAAAATTGCAAAGATGAATCCTGACATGAAAACTCTGGCAGAAGAACCAAAAGATCTCGTAATCGTTGACGAAAACGGAAAGCCTCTTACAGGAAAAGATCACGACCGCCGCTACTTTGAAGACCCTTGGCTTTTCAAAAAAGGCGACACATATTACTTTACATACTCAACAGGTGATACACACTTCTTAAACTGGTCAACATCTAAAAATGTTTACGGTCCATACACATTCGGCGGAAAGATTTTAACACCAGTACTCGGTTGGACAACACACCACTCTATCCTTGAATACAACGGAAAATGGTATCTGTTCTACCACGACTGTGAACTTTCAAACGGTGTAAACCAGAAGAGAAACGTTAAGTTCCGTGAATTGAAGTTTGATGCAAACGGTGCAATCATCGAAATGGACGGAATGGACAAATAAGACAGAAGAATATTCTGATTATAAAAAAGGAACTGCTCTGAAGTGAACAAACACTTCGCTTATGGCAGTTCCTTTTTTTCTAAGCACTTTTTCCCATACAGCAGGCTTTCGCGTATTGTATTTCCTACAACGCGCGAAAGATTTTTCTTAGCGCATCATAGATTTTTAATTCAAGCTCAGTCATTTTATCTTAATTTATCTACCTAAACTTTTTTTAACCGACCTTACTTGTACTTACTTATTCTTAATTATCTGAACATCAAGATCATATGGCGCTTTAATATCGCCTTCTTTTTCTGCATACTGCCAAAACTCAAAAGCGTAAGGACTCTGAGGCTGCTCTTCATAATCAGCATACCATATTACATAATCTTTTAATTTTGCCATATCAAATTCATAAGCTTCCCAGAGCATATTGCTGTACACACCGGGAATGTATCCGGCTTTCTTTACTGCTTCACAGAACACGATTGCATTCTTAGTAAACTGCTCGCCTGTAATGTTATCAGAACGTGCAGGATCATCACGGATAATTTCAGGGTCGTAAAAAACAGGAAGCGTAATTTTATGACCTTTGATTTCTTTTAATACAAGTGCAGCTTCTTCAAGTGCCTCTTTTTCTGAATCTGCCTGAGAGAAAATATAAACGCCTACATCAAGTCCTGCTTCAACTGCACCCTTAATGTTTTTCTGAAAATTTTCATCGGCTTTTAACTTTCCGCTCTGATAGCCTCTAAAGCCGCAGCGCAGAATGACAAATTCAATTCCGTCTTTCTTAAGCTTTTTCCAGTCGACTTCACCATCATGGCGCGAGATATCAACTCCAAGCCTGATGCGGTAATTTTCATCGCCGGTATATGTCATATGTGTTTTTGCTTTGTTTAATTTGAAGCATTCTTTTTTTGTCTGAACAGCCGGAACTTCGGGATTGATTACGGTTTTAAATTCTGTTCCGAATACATCCCTGAAAAGAAATTTCTGTCCGCTGCTTTCAGAATGTTTTTTCTGGATTTCTGTGTAATCACGGTCGTAAGCAAAAAGACTGGCCGTCATAAAGAATGCGCAAAGAAGCAAAAATATTTTTTTCATTATAATTTCCTGCTTTATAAATACTAATTTCCTGAATTATAAATATTATGTATCTGATTAAATCTTTCCACGCTCTTTAAGAATTTTTTCTACCGCTTCTACCATTTCGTAAACAAGCGCGTCACAGTGAGGTTTTCTCTGTCCGCCAGCTTCGGCATTTGCTTTTAACAGGTCTTTGCAGTCAAGCATCTGATTGTGGCGGTTTTTAAAATCATTAATAATTTTCTGAGTTGTCGCAGGCTCTTCTGCATCGAACATTCCTAATGTCATCAAGGCACCAACAACAGCACCACATGTAATTCCAGATTTCATCCCGGCGCCAAAAGCCTGAGCGATTTTATATGCAGTTTCATCATCAAGATTTAAATCCTGAGTAAATGACATTAATACTGACTGTGCACAGTTGTGATGAGGAACTTCGATTGCACGGATTTCTTTTGCCTTTTCAAGATATTTAGACATAATTATTCTCCTGTGTCTGTTTTTAATTCTTTATTCTTTATTTTTTCTTTTGAGTTTTTTAGTGCTGGTGATGTTCGCCGTGATGACTGCATTTTGCATCCGGGTTATCTTTTAATGTACCGGCAAGATATGAAGCGATGGCATCGTCAGGATTACCAGTAATACCTGCAAACTGTTTAATACCTGCATTATTCAAAGCATCAATTGCTCCCTGACCGCGATTTCCGAGAATAAGAATTTCTATTCCAAGATCTTTAAGATATGTTGCAAGATCATGGTGTCCAAAGCCGCCGTTACCGATTACCTTTGAACTTAAAACTTTACCATCTTCGATTTCATAAACCTTGAAGGCCTGAGTTTTTCCAAAGTGCTGGAAAATTGAATTAGACAATGAATCGTATGTTGCTGCTATTTTCATTTTACGCTCCTGTTCTTCATTATACACGAACAATTTGTAATTGTCAGTTTATTTTCATTTGATAATTAAACTGAATGTTTTTAATGCTGACTTTAATTTCTGAATATTCATATTTGAATAATTTAGAATAAACTGATGCTTGTTGTCAGGTTGTTCTGTCATATAGTGATCTGTTACAGAACTGATTTTGATTTTTTCTTTAAGCAGAAGTTCTTTAACCTTGCTGTCAGAAAGTTTAGTATTCAATTCAAGAATAAAATGAAGTCCAGAATCATTCTCTAAAATCCGGCATTGTTTTTCAGTAAAATAATTATTGATAATCTCAATGACTTGCGAACGGGTTCTGCCGTAATGGAGCCGCATTCTGTTAATATGCTTTTCAAAAAATCCCTGGCTAATAAATTCCGCGAGAGTGTACTGTTCAAAAGTTGAAACAGGGCACGAATAAAATGAAAGCTTTTCATAAAATTCATTGGCAAGATGAGCCGGCAGAATCATATAACTGATTCGGATTGTAGACGAAAGCGATTTAGAAAAAGTATTCATATAAATTACTTTTTCATTTGTATCAAGACTCATCATCGGAGGAATCGGTTTTCCATTTAACCGGAATTCACTGTCATATTCATCTTCGATTATATAACGTCCATCTTTTTCGTTTGCCCAAGAAAGAATTTCATATCGTCGGGTTACCGGCATAGAAATCCCGGTCGGAAAGTGATGAGTCGGACTTATATGCGCAATGTCAGCCTTAACCTTTTTCAATTCACTTACAATCATTCCGTTAGAATCAAGACCCGCATACATTGGTTTTATATTATTAATTTCGTAAATACTTTTAAGTTTGTAATAACCGGGATTTTCAATACAATAATTTTTCTTGTCACCAAGCAGCTTAATTAAAATTCCGTAAAGATATTCAGTTCCTGCACCAACAATGATTCTATCAGGATCAACATTAATTCCACGAAAAGAATGCAGATGTCCTGCAATTGCAGTACGAAGACTTTCTACACCACCACATGGAGAAACCTGCATCAGTTCCTTTTCATTTTCAGAAATAACAGAGCGCATTGTTTTCGCCCAGACTGAAAACGGAAAATTTGAACTTTCTATGCGATTCGAAGAAAAATCAAAAACAATATCATTATCAATCTCAGGAATTTTTATCTCTGTCTTTTTATTATTCTTAATCGAAAAATCCTGTTTAATCTGAGGTAATTCTGAAACAAAATACCCTTTCTTTGGAATAGTATAAATATAACCTTCACTGATTAACTGATCGTATGCATTCTCAATTGAAATTGTACTCACACCCAGATTGGCTGCGAGCATTCGTTTTGAAGGAAGTTTAGAATTTGGATTAAGAATTCCTGAAATAATATCGCGCTTTATAAAGTTATATAATTGTTTATAAATCGGACCTTTGGAATTTGAAAAATCATAAGTTAACATATAATTATACTAATAAAGCTTTCTGATCATTCTCTGTTCGTATTCAAACTTTTCAAGAGGCTTGTCAATTTTAAGAACATCAAAATGAATTCTGTGAATTAAATTTAATGATGAGCTTCCAGTTCCAAAGTCATCAATTGCAACGCGAACGCCTTTACTCTGAAGCTTTTCTACAAATTCCTTTAAATAGATTTATATCACTTGAATTAAAACAAATCAATTCCCAAAGAATATTATATGAAAATTTCAGAAAGATATTTAAGTAGTTAAAAAACAAAATTTAAGCATTTTTCCATTTTCACCGGATTCTGTTATTATTTCATTTAGTTGATTAACCCATCCAATAGTCAGCGTTCCATTAGGGGCATATACAACGACACCTTCTCCTAAAGCATCTGCTAATTCCTGTGCATAAGATATATTCTCTCCATTACTAGTCTACCGGTCTAGCGCGACACTGCACGAATATAAAAATACTACTTTTGTAGATTTTTCCCAATTGGGATGAGCTTTTATCATATTGTTATAACTCTTCTACCCTCATTTTATTTTCGGGTATTATCAGACTGTACTTTTATGATAACCTTTCAAAACTAAACATGATTCGTGCCAAATATGCCAGATGTGAGGGGGGAATAAAATCTGACTACAAAAACCAAAATTATTGTGTTATATTATATTTAAGAGATAAAATTGGATGTGAAAAATGCCATACGACATATTAGAAAAGACAATTAATTCATTACCTGAAGCCGCTGTTATTGAACTAACTCATTATGTACAGTATTTAGCTTCCGTTTATTCTACAAAAGAAAAAGACACTTCAGTTACCGCGAGAATCAATGAATTTCTTCAGAAGAATCCAGATGCATTTTCAGAATTCAAAACAATGCAAAAAGCTTCGTTAAGTGCTGTGAGGAAGTTAACAAAAAATGATTCGTGGTGATATTTGGTGGGTTGACTTTGGAGAACCTTTAGGCAGTGAACCTAGATGGCGTCGGCCTGCAATAATTGTCCAGTCAGATGATTTTAATAAGAGTGACATGAACACAACTATTGTTATTCCTCTTACAACAAATTTAAAATTGGCTGAATTTCCCGGAAATGTACTTTTATCAAAAGAAGAATCAAAATTATCGAAAGATTCCGTGGCTGTTATCCCTCAAATTACAGTGATAGATAGAATAAGATTGCTTGAGCATATGTCTATTTTACCTATATTGTCTATGAAAAATATTTCTGAAGGAATTAAATTAATTTTAGCTGTGTAAAACAAATGGCAATTTGTATGCCTATGCGGGGAATAATCCGGTATGTTATATTGATCCGGATGGAAGGGATGTTGAAATTCATGATAATAAAGAGAAGGTGTTGGAATTAATAAATAAGTATTCATATTATAAATATACTGTTGATGAGAATGATAACCTTGTCCGAAATGGCAATAAAAAAAACAAAGGAGTCACGTCAAAAAAATATTCCACTGTAATAGATTCTGCAATTAATGATCACACCAAAACAATAAACATAATAATTTCTGATAATGCAATTGCAAAATATAGTGATGGCAGTTTTAGTATGGGGTATGATGTAGAAACTATGGGAGGTGGAGGATGTACATGTAATTTTAGTGATAATAGAAAAATAGTAACTATAACAGGTCGTAATTCAATATATGATATTTCAATGAAAGATGGCTCGACTACAAAATATACGCCAGAAGAAATTTTGATGCATGAACTCGTAGGACATGCAATTCCAATGCTATTATCAGTAACCGGTGGAAGTGCTATTTTTAATGAAAACACTATAAGAAAGGAATTAAGGTTAAATGAAAGAGAAGAAACATATAACGATCCTGTTGTTAATTATAATGCTAATGGCAAGTTTTTATTCATGCCGAATAAATAAGAATAATACAGAAGTAACGAATATAGAGTTTGAATATTTAGATATTATTATTAGAAATAATAGCGATACTGTGTATTATTTCAATAAAACGGATATAGAAAATCCAGCATGTTTTGTTGATTACATTGATGATAAAAAAAAGATTAAGATATTTAATTTTTCAATGATACCTGATAGACATGAAGTAAAAAATGATATGACTATTCACGCCTCAAGTTTTTCATATAAATTAAATCCTCTTGATGTAATCACTCTAAAAATCTCATTGGAACAAGACATTGATGAATATTATCATATCAATTTAGATGAAACTGATTTTACTGTAACAAAAACACTGATAGGAAATGCATTGGAAAAACAATTCTATATGTATTGCAGCAAAGAAACATTTGAGTATAGTAGTTGGTTTTCCGATTATTCAAAAAAATTGCAACAGTATGGAGAAAAAATACAAGGAACGATGATTGGCGAAAGAAAGGTTTTATTTGAATTGAATTAATAGAAGCATCGCAAAAATCAAGTGTTTATGTTTATAATGCTATCCTCCCACAAATTGAAATTGATGGGAGGAAACCTGTTTTGATTTAAAATCCGATGTGTGTGTGTTTCTTTTCGCATGATTCTTCCGGAGATTTTCAATTTAACAATGAAAACGCGGATGGTAGATAATAATAGAATCGGTGCAGAATTTTGGATATAATAAATAAACGGCTTGCTGGTATTTCCAACAAGCCGTTCTCATTTATATTTCTTTGTTTTCAAGTTTATCTATCCATAAATAGCCTTTCGAACTGTATCAACCAGCATAAAATAAGACAGGTCTTCATCTATAAACTTCTGGAAACCGTAATGCTCATAAAAGCTTTTTGATGTCTCTTTTGCATCAACAATAATAAAATATAAGCCTGTAACATCTGCTACCTGGATTATTTTAGTAAATGCCTGTGCCAAAAGCCATTTACCAATACCTTTACCTTGCAAATCTTTGCTAACAGCAAGTCTTGCAATTCTTAATGCTGGAATAGGATATTTAGGTAACTTAACTTTATAATCCTCTGGAATTTCCTTATATGCAACTTGAGCTGTTGCTAAAGTGAAATAACCTGAAATTTGATCGTCATCATCCAAAGCTATAAATGTTCTTCCAATTCCTAACTCATCATTTTTAAGGGCATATCGAACTAAAAAACTATTCAATACTTCGGTACCACAATTAAACTTTTTAAGAACTGTTTTTGACCTAATTTCTTTTATTGAAACTAATCTATAACCACTAATCATTTAAATAATCCTTTTAATGCGTCATTTGGTTCTGTCGGATTATCTAATGCAGCCATCACTAAATCTCTATCACGATTTGAAAGAACGAGTGTTTCGTTTTCGCTCAAATCTATTTGCGCTTGATTTAATGATGTTGAAAGAATATACGAGGAAAGTGAGATATGTTTAAGCTCCGCAGCTCTTTCAAGAAGAGTTTTCTGGTTAGTATTCGCTCTTAAATCAATTCTAACATCTTTTAATATTACTGCCATTTTCATTACCTCCAGAATTAATATAACATAATGTGTGCAAATTGTACACACATTATGTTGCTCAAACAATCTATTAGCAGCACCAACAGCAGGTTTAACAGCTTCTACCATTTCTTGAATTGCAGCACGAGTATAATAATCTGTCATTGCCAATGAATTATGACCTGCGATTTTTCTTACAGTTTCGCCTTCAACTTCGCGACGCAGAGTAGGTGCTATATTATCTGGAATAGGAACAACACGAATCTTCTGATCTTCTGATGAACCTTTTTTGTTAAAGTTAGTTCTTTCATGTTCTTCATACCGATAGAACCCATCTACAATAAACATTCCGTAATCAAACAAAAAACTGTTTTGCTTTGATTCCAATTGCTTCACCTAGACGCAGCCCGAAACTTACTGCACATAAGAACATTAAAAAAATAGAACTATATCCTTCATCATACTGAGGCTGTTTCTCGTACATTTTATAATTAAATTTTGCCATAGCGATTCATTAAACAAAGTATTCAATTCATCCGTAGTAAATATATCTTTCTTCACGGTATTACGAGCAAACTTTGGAAATGTTGGTTTTGTAATATTTTGAATTCAAAAGAATGGAGCCTCATCATAAACATTTCCAACTACTGTGAGAAAATTATTCTTCCAGCTTCCTGAATGTTCGTCTTGAATTAGGTAATTCATTATCATTGAAATTGTCATTTCATGAATTTCATAATTGCCAAACTCTTCAATGAATAATTCTAGTAAATGCCGCTTATCTCTTAAAGTTTTGAAATCTGTTTTTTTTCCTAGTTTCTCCAGCCTGTTAACATGATCACTTCCTGAAATATACATATATTTTCCAATAGTTGCGATGTTAACTTTTATTTCTGAAAATAGTGGTGGAAGAGCAGAAATATACGCATATGCCTCTGCTTGATTTTTACAACAACTACAGGCTTTTTGAACTTTCTTACCTGTGAGGGGATCATAAAAATAATAATACCAACGATGAACAGTTTTGTTTTTTAGTTTTTTGGGTTTTCTAAAGACATGATAATCCATTTGGACCTCCTGAAGTTTTGATAACACTAGGTTTGAAATCAACAAAGGTTGACCTCGAGTTGACCTTTCAAAACATCTGTTGGCCAGATAGATTTGTAAATGCATGTAATTGTAGGAAATATAAGGACTTACGAAATACCACTATCGTAAGTCCTCATAATTTTTATGGACCATACGTCTCTACGAGCCGTTTGGCCTGTTGGAAATTATATACGTAATGTTTCTCACTACGTTACGAAACATTTGGGCCATCTTGGATTTGAACCAAATTGCCCATATTATCTACTCTTGTTTAGTGCTTACTGTTCTATATTAGTCCTAAAAACTGTGTTTTTCAACGATATTTAGGGTTATTTGAAGGCTTTATTTTTTACTTAACAATTCTATTTAACATTTTACTTAACATTTTTTTTACCAGTATAAAAGCAAAATGCATTAAAAAAGGGATTTACAACCAAAACGTTATAAATCCCTGATAATGTGGGCCATGTCGGATTTGAACCTACGACCAAAGGATTATGAGTCCTCTGCTCTAACCGCTGAGCTAATGGCCCAAAGATGTACCAAAAAGTACGTTGTTTAGCATAACATTTTAGAGATTTTTGGTCAACGGGAGGGATATTGGGAACATCTACACCACATTTTACATAAACTTTACATTCTTTTAATTGATTTTTTACAGTTTTATTCTATAACTTAAATTATGATTTTTATTCTAGAAGACGATGATAACATTCGTAAGCTCATAAGTTATTCCTTAAACAGTCAAAACTTTGAAATAAAAGATTTTGCACTTCCTTCTGATTTATGGACTGCACTGGAAAATTGCCACCCTGATTTACTTTTGCTGGACATTATGCTTCCCCAAGAAGACGGCATTTCCATTCTGAAAAAACTTCGCTCAAATCCTAAAACTTCAGGCATTCCCGTGATTATGCTTACAGCAAAAGATTCAGAATACGATGTAGTTACAGGATTAGATGCTGGTGCCGACGATTATGTTACCAAACCTTTTGGAATGCTACCTCTTGTTTCCCGCATTAAAGCCGTTCTTAGACGATATGAAAAAACAGACAGCCACAAAGAATTACTGCAGGCTGGTGACCTTAAAATTGATGAAAATCAGCACACAGTTTTTTACAGTAACCAGCAGATTTTCCTAACGGTCAAGGAATTCGATCTTCTGGTACTGCTTATTAAAAATCGTGGCAATGTTCTTACTCGGGAGCAACTTCTAGAATATATATGGGATATTTCCGCCGATGTCGAAAGTCGCACTGTAGATGTTCACATTCGAACCCTTCGTCAGAAACTTGGGGATGCGGGTAATTCAATCGAAACTATTCGTGGAGTGGGATACAAGTTTATATGAAAAATAAATCACTTACCTTCAGAATCTTTATCAACACATTTTTAGTTGGAACTCTCGTCTACTTTATCTGTGCATTTATGTTTTTAGGAAACCTTTATACACACTTTGAGCAGCAGATTTTCAATGAACTGGAAAGCGAAAGCATTTTTCTAGAAGATTATGTTTTAACTGGCGACCTTCTTAAATTGCAGAATCTTAAAACTAAAAACAGAATCACTTTGATTCACGGGGACGGTTCTGTTTATTTTGACAACACAGTTTCCTTTGAAAAAATGGAAAACCATGCTCTTCGTTCGGAATTTCTTGGAGCAAAAGATAAAGGTATCAGCAAACTCTCCCGCTACTCGTCCACAATGACAGAAAAAACTTTGTACTTTGCAAAGAATCTTTCTAACGGTGATGTACTTCGAATCAGCTGTAATCAGCATTCTGTGTGGGTTCTGGTTTTAGGAATGAGTCAGATTCTTCTATTAAT
>JAEDED010000037.1 GCA_016293495.1 Treponema sp.
TTATCCAAGAATATAAGAGTTGGTAAATTGCCGAATGATCTTTCCTGCTTTTTTTTCTTGACAGGAGACACAACATATAAGGGATTGTAAGGGCAGCGAAGCTGTTCCGTAGCGCAGCGGAGGAATGAAGCGATAGCGTAACCCTGCAAAGCCCGACCTGCCAAAAGGCAGGGAACGCCCTCTATTCTATTGAATCTGGAAAATATGATCACATCCGTTTGAACTATCCAAATGGTGATATGGTTGGACACACTGGTGTATTCAACGCTGTTTGCTGTTCTATGGAAGGTATGGATCTTCAGCTTGGTCGTCTTAAGGCTGCAATTGAAAAGGCTGGCGGTATCCTCTGTCTTACAGCTGACCACGGAAACAGTGACGATATGTACGAACATAAAAAAGACGGTTCAGTTGCTAAAGATGCTAATGGAGAACCAAAACCAAAGACATCACACTCTTTGAATCCAGTTCCAGGTATTATTTATGACCCTGAATACAAAGGGGAATACGAACTTGAATTGAACTCAGGTTTGGGAATCTCTTCTTGGCCTGCTACACTGATGCAGTTGATGGGATTTGTTCCTCCAAGTGACTATGATAAATCAATGCTCAACCTGACAAAGTAAACTTTGCAGGTTAGCATTATCATATCTGAAAAGCTTGCGCTGCCAGATAATTTAGTTTCGTGCCGACGCATTCGCGCGGCACAAACCATAGAAGAAAAAGCCTGTTTTCTTCCTGGGAAACGGGCTTTTTTTTGCAAGTCCTTTATTGTTTTTTGCGACGCGCTCGTTCTCGTTTTTGAGGGCGGGCATTTTTCTTGCCAGATTTGTTTGTAAAATTGCAAATTAGGCACTCTACTGCAAAATTTGCTTGAAATTACACAAATCTTGCAGTAGATTTGTATTATATGGTACTAAGAGAAAAATACATCAAAAAAATCCGGCCGTTTTATGAATCTGACTTAATTAAAATCATCACAGGAATTCGCCGTTGTGGTAAATCCATTGTTTTGCAACAGGTTCGAGATGAAATAGCCCGCCAAACGGATAACATAATCTTTCTGGAATTTGAAAATCGTCGCATAAAAAATCTAATTCCGAATATTGATGCTCTTTTAGCTTATGTGGATGCTCACAAAAAAGACGGCAAGTGTTTTATTTTTCTAGATGAAATCCAGATTCTTGAAAACTGGCAGGAAGCATGTAAAACTCTTCGGCTGGAAAATAATTCTGTTTTTATAACCGGTTCCAACTCAAAACTTCTTTCCAAAGAATTTACAAAAGAATTAAGCGGCCGCTATGTTTCTTTTAGAATCAGGCCTTTTGTTTACAAGGAAATTCTTGAATACGCAAAAGAATTGAATAAAGACGTTTCCATAACAGATTACCTTGTGTGGGGTGGTTTTCCAAAGAGGCTGGAATTTGACGGGGAGTCCATGAAAGATTATCTTTACGATCTGGATGAGACAATCATTCACAACGACATAATGGTCAGATATAACATTCAAAAGGAAAATCTTTTTAGAAGTGTATGTAATTTTGTTTTCCGTTCAAATTCCAGAATCATTTCTTCAAAGTCCATTGCCGATTTTCTAAATTCCAATAATGAAAAGTGCTCGGTTCACACGGTTTCAAATTATATCAATTATATAGAAGAAGCTTTTGGAATTGATATGATAAAACCCTTTTCCACAAGGACAAAGAACGAGCTTTCTTATTATCACAAAATTTATAACGCTGATGTGGCATTAAATTCTCTTCGCTGTACAGATTCTCGCTATGATTTGGATCACAATCTTGAAAACATTGTCTATAACGAACTGCTGTATATGGATTACAAACTTAAGGTTTTTAATGATTCAGACCGGGAAGTTGATTTTGTGGCCGAAAAAGATGGTAAAAAATATTTTATTCAGGTTGCATTCAGCGTGCAGAATGAAAAAGCTTACGAAAGAGAATTCCGTGCATTTGCCAATTTAGACAATCTTTCTCAGAAGATTCTGATAACAACAGATGAACTTGATTATTCAACCAGCGTTGTCCGTCATATTAAACTGAAAGATTTTTTGCTGATGGATGATTTAAGTTTGAAATAAATAATTGCGTTTTTTTTATTTTTTATTATTCTTCCAAGAACTAAAGTACTTTATATAATCCTGTCATCAAAAACCCAGCTGTCAAAAAAAACTTGCGAATATATATAGTGGAAGAAAATCGTAATAAAGAGAGGATTAAATGAAAAGATCGATTTTCTTTGGCGCACTTATTTGTGCATTATTGGCAATGTTTGCAATCTGGAAAGTAAAAGCTACAGTTGATGGAGCAAGTGCATTGTGCGGCGGTTCTCAGTTTGGTGATATTTATTACTGGTCGTCGTCCCAGTACGCTTCCAACGCTACTAACGCATGCGGCCTCAATTTCAGCAATGGGAACTGGAACTACACCAGCAAGGGCTACGACTATTCTGTGTGTGCAATCCGGGCGTTTTTTATATCTAAAATTTCCCCAAAAGATATAAACTTTGCTACAATAGTAATATATTTATTTTGGCAAAAACAGGTACAGGAGATATTTCTCCTGCAAGAAGAATAGATACAGCTAAAAATGGACAGCATCCTTATGCAACTGTTATTACTTGTTCTGATTCGAGAGCGATTCCAGAAAGTATTTTTTCCTGTGGTATTGGTGAGATTTTTACAATTCGCGTTGCAGGTAATGTTGTAGACCCTCAGCAGCTTGGAAGTATTGAATATGCTGCGGAACACTTAGGAACAAAACTTGTTGTAATTCTTGGTCATACTAATTGTGGTGCTGTTGGTGCCGCTTTGGAAGAAGTGCCGGCAGAAGGCTATATTCACTATCTTACAGATGATATTAAATCAGCTATTGGTAATGAAAAAGATTATGCCAAGGCTGTAGAATTGAATACAAGAGCAGTTGTCAGAGAAGTTCAAAAAGAATTTGGTAAGATGGTAACTGTTGTGGGTGCAATTTACAACATTGAAACTGGCGAAGTTTCTTGGTTGGAATAAAGCTGATGCGAAATGCTGGACAATTACTTTGTTTTCACACTTCAATTTTGTGGGGACAGGTGGTTTTCATATTATTTACTTCAGATTTTCATCTAAATAATTTTCAATTCATTTTCACTTACACTGCATTGTAAAAACAAAACTTCTACTCCGGCTTTTTTTGCTTCTTCCAGGGCTTGGCCGAATTCTGGATGTGTTTCTAAATTTGGAAGTACTTCTTTTATTTCTGGAATCTGAATTACAAAAGCAAGAAAACATTTTATTCCGAGTTTTGACGCTGATGCCAGTTCCCTAAGATGTTTAACACCCCTTTCTGTTGGAGCATCAGGAAAATAACCGGTGCCATTTTTCTCCAAGGTGCAGCCTTTTACTTCCATAAGAAATTTTTGAAATGAGAGAACTTTCTGATTTTTTGAGGAGGGATTCTTTTTTTCCATGTAAAAATCAACTCTGGAATTTCCATATGTGAATTCTGGTTTTACAAAATCATAGTCTTGAAGTGCAAGCCATTCTGCAACAACTTTGTTTGGTGCCTGGCTGTCCATGTTTATAAGAAGGGATTTATGTTTTTTGTATAACGGGTGGTTTTGATCAAGATTTTTGTAAACCGCAATCAAGTCAAATTTTGTTTTTCGGTTTTCATATCCGCTACGATTTCTAAAGTCTTCAAGAATTACTGTGCAGCCAGGAATCAAGAGTTCTTTACAGCGACCTGTATTTTTTACATGGACAGTTTCCAGTGTTCCTTCGATTTCTACATGGGCAATAAAACGGTTTGGCCGGTCTTTGAAAATTCCTTTAATGATTTTTTCGTAACGCATAGGGGTATTTTATAAGAAAAGAAGAGGAATGTCCCCTCTCATTTCAATTTATGTGAAGTGCTTATTTTATATGCGCTTTCTATTTTCCTCTGATGTCATTTATCAATGTCTGAATATGTGAAATTTGAACTTCATTCAAACCTGTAGTATTTAAAGTATGATTTTCTGAAAGTCCCAGAAGAAAGTCTGTAGTTACTCCAAAATATTCAGCAATTTTAATCAGCATATCTATAGAAGGCATGATGTTTTCATTTTCCCAGTTAGAAACACTTTGCTTTGTTACACCTAAACATTTTGCAAGTTCAACCTGATTTATCCCTTTTGCTGTTCTTAAATTCTTAATCTGTTCGCTAAGCATATATTTCCTCTGTCAATTTCTGCTTTACGATGATATAAAAATTTGTTGACAGGTTAAAAATACCAAAGTACAATAATATTTGACTAAGGGAAAAGATAATTTTACCTTAGTTCGTAATCGTTGATTACAAATCAAACATCTTCTTTAGGAGAAAAACTATGGCTTATACAAAACCACAGGTAATCGCACAGAACGCTTCATCAGGAAGCTACGCAGCAGGATGCCCTGCGCATACTCATGATTTTAGTAGAAGTGACAGAAACTGTTTACGTTGTGAACTTACTAAATAAGTAGGTCTAAAGAGTATAATACGGAGTCGATTTCATATATTTGAGGTCGGCTCTGTAAGATTGATTATGAAGGGAAAAAATGACAAATATGAATTGGAAAGAAATAGAAGAAAAACTGAATAATGGAACTTTTTCAAGTAAAGATTATTCAGATCTAATAGACGAAACTCTGTCAAAAATGAGTAAATTTCTTGTTTTGTTCAAAGAAAAAGTTATACAAAAATATCCAGATGAAAATAATCGTCCAAAAGACTTGCAGGAACGAATTGATAAAATAGATAGTATTATAAACAAAGGATAATCAACCAAACAAATCTGAGTGAGTTCCAGTTCTATACAAATAAAGTTGTAACTGTGATTCAACAATTTTATAGACAAGCAAAAAATCCGGATGAACATGACATTCACGATAACCGGAATAATCGCCAGTCAATGCGTGATCCCGTTTTTCAGGCGGAAGCGGCTGCTGGTTTTTGAGAAGTTCAATTACCTTAAAAAGTTCTTCAACATCACAGTGGCGTTTGACTGCTTTCTTATAGTCCTTTTTAAACTGATTGGAAAAGAAAACATCAAGCATCCAGAGCAGCCTTTAAATCTTCCATTGTTGAATAAGGTCCATTAAGTTCCTTTCCTTCTTCTGCAAGTGCAATTGTTTTTTTTGTAAGTTCATTTGGCTGTAAGGAAAGTTCAAAAGGAATGCGATTTTCACGGACTGCGGTTTTTGCAAAAAGATTAATTGCAACAGAAACAGGTAATCCAAGATTTTCACAAAGGGAAGAAAACTGTTTTTTTAATTCAGAATCCATTCGAACAGTAAATGCTGTTTGGTTCATACTGATACCTCTTGAGTATCAATATAGTTTAAAATTAAGGAGAATTCAACAAAAAAATGCTTTACCGACAGAAAAAAGACACATACATCCGTAACTACGATGGTGCAGGATACATTACTTCCACTGGAATCTGGAACGACAGAATGGTAAACGAAAGCGGAACCGTCTTTCTAACTGCATTGTCCCGCGAACCTCAGACTTTAGACCAGCTTGCAGACAAAATCATAAAATCGTTCAACGATGTAAATAAAGAAACAATTAAAAAAGATGCAGAGGAATTCTACGAAACTTTGATTGAAGATGGTTTCATAATCAAAGGTGAAACTAAAGAAGAACTTGATGCCAAAGATACTGGCTTTACATATAATGCAGTTCAGCCTAAAACTGAACGGGAAGATTTTACTCCCACAATTCAGCGTGCAGATACTGATACACAGGAATTTCTGGAAAAGCATTTTAAGAACAAGCCGCATTTAACTTCGTTTCAGATTGAACTTACATCAAAATGCAACGAACGTTGCGTTCACTGTTATATTCCCCATGATTTAAAACTATACGACATTACGGAAGAAATGTACTATTCAACTCTGGAACAGCTTTCAAAGATGGGTGTTCTTTCTGTAACATTAAGCGGCGGTGAACCAATGTGCCATCCAAAGTTCAAGGAATTTCTTCGTGCAGCAAAAAAATATGATTTCTATGTAAACATTCTTTCAAATCTTACCTTGCTTGATGACGAGACTATTCAGATCATGAAGGAAGGAAATGTTTCTTCCGTTCAGGTTTCACTATATTCAATGATTCCAGAACATCACGATGCCATTACCACCGTCAAGGGAAGCTTTGAAAAGACAAAAAACGCAATTCTTAAGCTTATAGAAAATGATTTACCTTTGCATGTTTCATGCCCTACGATGAAGGGAAATAAAGATGACTTTGGCGATGTATTAAAGTGGTGTCATGAACATAAAATTCGTGCTCAGACAGATTACATCATGATGGCAGAATTCAATCACGAAACTTCAAATCTTGCAAACCGCCTTTCTGTAGAAGAAGCTGGCGAAGTAATTAAGCAGATTTCATTGGGTGATGAAGAATATCAGAAAGCAATTTTGGCTCCAGATTTTGTGGAACGATGCAATGCAAACTGCTTTAATCCGGAACGCCGTCTTTGCGGAGTTGGAATTTCCAGCTGCTGTATGATTGCTAACGGAAATGTTTATCCATGTGCCGGCTGGCAGGAAATGGTTTTGGGAAATCTTCAAAACGATACTTTGCAAAACATTTGGGACAACTCCGAAAAAATCAATTGGCTTCGTGGCTTAAAAATGAAAGATTTGGGAAACGGTGAATGCTGTAAATGCGATAAAGCTGCTTTCTGTGCACCATGTATGGTTCGTAATGCAAATGAAAGTCCTACAGGAAATCCTTTGGAAATAAACAGACATTTCTGTGCGGTTGCTGCAAAGAATAAGGAAATCGTTCTGAACTGGCGTGAGGCTCGGTTTAAGAAAATATGAAAATAATTATTACGGTGGTTGAGCTTGTCGAAACCACCTTTTTTTTAGGAGTTTTAATTTATGCACGATATTCATACACACATTGGTCAGTTTTACCAGACAAAATATGACATTCACAATATTTTCAAAGCTCTCAAAAATAATGGAGTTGATGAAACAACCTTTGCTTACTTAACTCCATTGTTTACAGAATCCGCTCCGGCTATTGATTTTTACAAAGCAATGACCGAAGAAACAAAAGAAGCTTTGGATTTTGCAAAAGAAATCGGTCTTAAAGTGAATCCACTTTACTGGATTGATCCAATGGTTTTATTTGGAGGCATTACGCTGGAATCAATTTTGAAAGATTTAGATTATAAAGGACTTGTCGTTCATCCATTTTTAAATGACTGGAATCCAGCAGATAAAAAAAGAGCAGATCTTCTGACAAAGGTATTTGAGTTTGCAAAGGAAAATAATTATGAACTATATTTCCACACAGGCTGCTCTCCAACTGATAATCCTTTGAACTTTGAAAAATGGTTTATAGAATTTCCAGAGGTGAAAGTACATCTTGCGCACTGTAAAGATCCAAAACCAATAATCCATCTTTTTTCAAAATGCAAAAATCTTGTAGGAGACACTGCATTCTGCCCTGAAGATTCCTATAAAGCAATCTGTAAAGCAGGCTTTAAAAACAGAATGTTTTTTGGAACAGATTTTCCAATTAGTCACTGGTATCAAGATTGTGAAACTGAAAATAAATCAGTAGATGAATCTTCCCTTACATCAAGTTATAGAACGACATTGAAAGAGTATAGTTTTATTTTGAGTAACTAACTGAAAGTTGGTTCATAAGTTTCGACAGATTATTCTCTATGCAGCTTTAGAAGAAAAGTATAAACAGGATAAAAAATTCCAAAACACAGAAAACCTGCACAATATGAAAAAATGATTTATCCATGGAAAGAAATTACAGGATTTAGAATTCAGGTTGGAAAATCAAGAAGTAGAATAAGCATCACATATTTTCCTGAGGTTGTTACAATGACAGATAAAAGGAAATTCTATTTTTCACATTATAAAAATCAAATTTGTAAAAGGAATTTTTTAATGCCTTAAAAGATAATCCATCAGCCGAAATTGATTTTGATCAGTTAAAAAAATATTACAACAAGTTCACAAAAGATAAGCAAAAATTGGTTGATTTACTTATAAATGATTAAAAGGAGCATAAAAATGAAAGTATTGATTCTTAACGGAAGTCCACGTGCAAATGGAAACACTTCTCTTGCAGCGTCAGAAATTTTTTCTGCAGTGGGACTTATTGCTCTGGCATTTTTGCCTGACCTGCCTTTAGGCAGGGAACGATGGAAGGAATGGACCTGCAACTTGGTCGCTTGAAGGCTGCTGTTGAAGAAGCTGGCGACGGCGAACCAAAAGCAAAAACATCACACAGCTTAAACCCAGTTCCAGGTATTATCTACGACCCAGAATACAAAGGCGAATACGATACAGAAAAATTGAACGAAGGGCTTGGAATTAGTAGCTGGCCTAGCACACTTATGAACTTGATGGGATTTGTGCCACCTGGTGATGCCGAGTTTATAATTTATTAAAAACTCGGCAAACGGCTGAGTCAAGGCTTTAAGATGAGCGGCAGCGAACGTGCCTTGACCAGACGTATTGACTGGTACATACACGAAAAAGTCCGCCTTAAAAATGTAGAAATAACTTTAAAAGTCCGCCTTAAAAGTGTAATGTATAGTTCATGGAAAGACAGATTCTTAGTAAACTTGAACAATGGAAAAAATCTCCTTATAGAAAACCACTCATTTTAAAAGGTGCAAGGCAAGTTGGTAAAACTTGGGTAATGAAGGAGTTTGGAAAACGATATTTCAAAAGCGTGGCGTATGTTAATTTTGACAATAATTCAGCAATGAAAGCTGTTTTTGATTCTGATTCTGACATAAGCCGTATAATTCTTGCTATTTCTGCAGAAACGGGAGTTTCAATTAAGCCGAATGATACCCTTATTATTTTTGATGAAATCCAAGAAGTGCCAAGAGCCCTTTCAAGTTTAAAATATTTTTGCGAAAATGCTCCAGAATATGCTGTTATTGCAGCAGGAAGTCAGATGGGAGTTGCTTTGCACAAGGGAACAAGTTTTCCTGTTGGAAAAGTTGATTTAATGACTTTGTATCCTTTTTCTTTCATTGAATTTCTTATGGCAACTAAGAATGAACAATTGGCTTCTGTTCTTGAAACTAGAGATTGGTCTCTGATAACATCATTAAAATCAAAATTCATTTTTAGGATGAAAGAATACTTCTATGTTGGAGGAATGCCCTTAGCTATTCAAACTTTTATTGATTCACAAGATTGGGCAGAAGTTCGTAAAGTTCAAAATAATCTTTTAGAAGTGTATACTCAAGATTTTTCAAAATATGCTTCAAGTATGCTTAGCACAAAGTTAAATCAAGTTTGGTCTTCATTGCCAGCTCAACTTTCAAAAAAAAATAAAAAGTTTATTTATGGTCAAATTAAGAAAGGTGCTCGTGCAAAAGACTTTGAACTTGCAATTCAATGGCTTTCTGACTGTGGCCTTATTCATCTTGTTCATAGTGTTTCAAAACCTGGTTATCCATTAAAAGCTTATGAAGAATTAGATTCATTTAAAACATATATGAATGATATTGGTCTTTTATGTGCCCTCGGAAATACGGATATAAAAACAATTTTAGGTGATAATGCTTTTTTTGTTGAATTTAAAGGTGCAGTAACAGAACAATATGTTCTTCAGCAAATTATTTCTTGTACAGATTTTAAGCCTTTTTATTATTCATCTCCAAATTCTTCTGGTAAAATTGATTTTATTATACAAATTAAAGATCAAATTGTTCCAATTGAAGTAAAATCCGCCGAAAATCTTCAAGCAAAAAGTCTTAAAGCATTTCATCAAAAATATAATAATATTTATTCTGTAAGAACATCTCTTTCTGATTTTAGAATTGATGATTGGCTTACAAATATTCCTTTATATGCAATATTTTTAATAAATGATGTTTTGCATTAAAAATTATCTTATTACTGGATGGAAAAAATTATATTACAGAAGGAAATGTTTTAGTAAAGCCAAATCAACGTGTTATTATTACCATCCTTGATGAATTTGAGCCAATAAAGCGAGATTTAAAAAAATATGTTGGTGCAGTGAGTAAAGAAGATTCTGATTTAATTTCTAAAGTAGTAGAAGAAGGTCGAAAGGTAGACATTGATGAATGGTAAACTTCTCGATACAAATATAATTCTAGCTTTACTTGAGAACCCATCACGTCCTATCAAGAGCCGCAGCATTCAATTTTGGGATGACTTCACCAATGCCGGTGCAGGGCAAATTCCTTCGTTACGATAAAATTGCTGTTAATGTAATTGTACAGAATAAAAACGGCGGAATTAATTCTTGTGATATTCCTTTTTCTGAAAATCTTGAGCAGTTTCATCATCTACTATCGCGAAAAGATTGTGGGCAGTGTTTATGATAATCGCTTTCTTGTGAAGAATGTGAAATCTGCACGCATCTTAACTGCGGAAATGTGATTATTTCTTTGACTTCGAAACTAGTTCGTAGCTCTTCAGCGTAAGCTTGCAGAGTTTTTCTAAATCAGTGACTGCGGTGAGAAGAACAGTAATCCAGTGCTTTTTGTTCATGTGCCAGGCGGGGAAGATTGATTTGTGGTCAATGAGGTTTGGGATTT
>JAEDED010000019.1 GCA_016293495.1 Treponema sp.
ACGCCCGCTGTCCCTCTTTCAACGCTCCCATGTCCCGTTTTGCACGCCGTTTGTAATTTCTCCATGATTATTGGAAATTCAGATAAAAATAATTTTTATTTTAATGATGAAATTTCAACAAAGGCACTTAATGAATTTATTAATATGATAAATATAAAAGCAAGAGAAAAAAATGTACTCGAGAATATCGAAATAATTCAAAATTCATATTTTTTTAATTATGCAGATTGTTGTTTACAGTTAAAAATGGGTGAACATTTAATATTTGAAATATTAATTGATGAGTATTAAAAAAATTATGTGATTAATTTGTTAGAATATAACCCCATAAATTGGGATTTGTATTGCTAAAGGCTAAATAAGATCAAACTCAGACATTTTTTGTTGATAATTGCCTGAGTTTGATATAAAATTTCCAGGGAAGGATGAAGAACTGCAGGTGAATTCTGCGTAAGTGAGACGAAATTTAAGTTGATACACACATCAATTTTCATTTGTATCATTATGCAGGAAATAATCCTGTTAAATATACAGATCCAGATGGAAGAAGTGGGAAACTTACAATTTATAGTATGCGAGGTGATAACCCCTTAAGTTACGATCCAGTTACATATGAGGATTATTCTACATCCCTTCATTCTGGAATGCATTCGTGGATAAGTTTTACAGATGATGAAACTGGTGTAACTACATATTATGGAACTTGGGGACATGAAAATGGAGGAAATTTAGGGGTACGTACAAATGACCTTATTGAAAAAGGTTATAGCGAGAGAGCCGAACGGATTGGTACAAAATTACAAAAACGAGAAATACAATTAGATGATAAACAGCAAAAAGAACTTGAGAAATTTATAGCTAAGCAAAAAAAGAGAGGTGCTAGTGCGTGGGGATTTTGGCACCCTTGCTCAAATTTTGCTTCAAAAGCTTGGAAACATGCAACTGGTGAAAAGCTACGAGATCGGCATCTTGGCGGACTTGGATATTCAGATCCCAATGTTCTTGCAGATTCAATAGAGAAAAAAAATTTAGAAGATTCCGTTAAAAAAAAGCTGCCAGAGGTAAAAGATGAGACAAAATAAAAAAAAGATGAAAACTTTAGATATATTAATAGGAGTAACAATTATTTTTTTGTTTTGCAGTTTTAGTCAAAAAAAATCATTGCCTGAATTAAATTGGGTCGATGTAATTGTTCGGGTAGAAGAGAATCAAATTGTTTTCGTATATAAAGGGGCATTATTAAGTTATCCTTATACTGTTGTTGATTATAGACTTAGCTTTGATGAGTCAGAAGATATTCAAAATGTATATTTAACGTTATTTGTCGTTCGTGGAAACAGGGGTAAAGGTAATAATATCGAATGGCATTCCTCAGATTCTAATGAAAAAGAATTAATTATTCCAAGAGAAGGGAAATTAAAAAAAGATAAACTTCATTTTTATTATAAGACGAACGATGCGTGTTATGAATTAAAAGTTGAATGAAGTATTTTTTGCTAATATAGCTTTGTGCATAAACTAATCATATCACTATACAAATATTCTTTGTATAGTGATATGTAATCTCCCACAAATTGTGATTTGTATTGCTAAGGGCTAAATAAGATCAAATTCAGACATTTTTCGTTGATAATTGCCTGAGTTTGATATAAAATTTTCAGGGAAGGATGAAGAACTGCAGGCGAATTCTGCGTAAGTGAGATGAAATTTAAGTTGATACACACATCAATTTTCATTTATATCATTATGCAGGAAACAATCCGGTTAGGTTTGTGGATCCGGATGGAGCTTGGATTGACAATGGCGATGGAACATATACGGCAGAGGAAGGTGATACTCTATATAAACTATATGGAGAAGATTGGTGCAAGTATTCAAATTTTAATCGTGACCCAAGGACATTAAAAGTCGGTGAAATAGTTGGAAGAAAAAGAGATAAAAAGGAAGTTCCATTAGCACCTTCTTTTGTAGATATTGATGAAAATATTAAAAGAGCAAAATCTATGAGTTCTATCGATTTTTACAATGCAGTAAGAAATAAAGGCGAATGGGATTACAAGCAATACGGACAAGCTTTCGAAGATTTCGGAAATTTTAATTTTGGTGCAACTGGTGCAGTTCTTTTTCCAGATGGTATCTTAAAACGAGGAGCTGGATGGGCCCAATCAAGAGCAGGTACTTCAAAAAAAGAATGGGGTACATGGTTTTTGTTTTCTCCTTATGGTGATGATCCACGGGATCAGGTGCAGATTCAAAACGGAATCGATTATTATAATAAAAGGTATAACCCTAAACCAGTATTTAATACACCTCAAGAAAAATGCCTGTGGTTATATTATCAACATCATTAATGGAATGGTAAGTATATGAAGCGTAATATTTTTAATTTTATATGTTTTTTTTGTTTACTAATGTCATCATGTAAAATCTGTGAAAACGAAATTAAAAAAAGTGAAAACATAGATGGATACAATAAGATCGTTCTATTTTCCAGGGATGCTGGAGCAACTACAGGAAAAAGTTTACAAATTTCTATTATTCCGAGTACAAAAGAATTAGGTGATAGAAAAGGGAATGTTTGTATAACTGATGGGACTAGATTAGATTATAAGATTGACGGAAATAATATCAATATATTTTATTCAGGCTTTTTATATTTAAAAAAAGAAAGATTTGGTAATTATAATGTAAATTATATAGCTTTGGAGCAATGAAATTTACCTCCCCACAAATTGGGATTTGTATTGCTAAGGCATAAAATGATATTAAACGATGCCGTTTTCGTTGATAACTGCATCGTTTTGATATAAAATTTTCAGGGAAGGATGAAGAACTGCAGGTGAATTCTGCGTAAGTGAGACGAAATTTAAGTTGATACACACATCAATTTTCATTTATATCATTATGCGGGAAACAATCCGTTGAAGTTTGTGGACCCGGATGGAAGATTTGAAATTGATGATGAATCTCAAACTATTTATTGTGATTTAAATAACTTGATTGATTTAAAACTTGCGTCTATTGTGTTCCAAAAAAAAGAAAATATAAAACAGTGTGTTGCTTTCGATAAAAAATCTGATTATCAATTAACTTTTACTGATAAAGATCAGTTTAAGAGAATTGTTGATAGTTATTTGTTAAATGCTTTTAGCAACGTTTTTTCAAAAGTTTCTGATGGGGTTTCATTAGCACAGGGGATAGAAAATATTAAAGGAATTGAGGTTGCAGGGAATGTTGTCACAGGGATATCTGTTGTTAGCGATTCTATTCAAACAGTTAAGAATCTCAACAAAGGAAATAAATATGGTGCAGCTTCATCTGCAGTTGATATGGGAATAGATGTTATCGGCTTTTTTGGACCAGAAGGTGCATATTTTAGTGTTGTGTTAAAGTATTCAAAAAAAGGTACAGAGTTTGGTATAAGTGAACTAGCAAAAGCTTCTGTCTATTTAGAAAGAGAAATTGTCAATGAGTGGACCAATACTTTATTCGGGGTTAAATTTAAATGAAAAAAATAGATGTTAACTTTAAAATATTTGCAGGTTTCATTTTTCTATCGTTTTTTTCTATTTCGATAATTATTTATAAGCTGATTCATTTAAATATTTCATTTGAATTATTCATAAGTGTATCAGGTCTTTATAGTTTAATTCAAAGTTGTATTGTAGGGGCTATTTTTGTAGACAAAAATGAAACAGGAGAAAAAAATTTGATCTTTTCCGTGTTACTTATAATTTCTTTTTTTGTATTACTAGGAGGCCTTTTTATATCTTGATTTCCCATTTTATTGAACCTGAGGTTCAATATGTATATCGATTTTTTATAAGTATCAATTGTGATTTGTATGGCTAAGGTATAAAATGATATTAAACGATGCAGTTTTAGTTGATAACAGCATCGTTTTGATATAAAATTTCCAGGGAAGGATGAAAAACTTTTGGTTAATTCTGCGTAAGTGAGACAAAATTTAAGTTGATAATCACATCAATTTTCATTTGTATCATTATGCAGGAAACAATCCAGTGAAGTTTGTGGATCCGGATGGAAGAAAATTTTATAGGCCAAAATCTCATTTTCAACAAACGCAATTTTATACTCCGCCTGTTAATATGGGAACAACTCCATCTGGTAAATACACTGTTGATGAGTCCGGTAATAGAACATTTACTGTAAGAAACACTATTTTTTCATATGGCTGTTTATTTGTAGAAGTATTTAATAATGCAAATTCTACAAGAAAAGATTATGCGCAAAAGAACAATTTTCCGTATAAAGATTTTGCTTTGCAATATTTTGCGGCATGTGATGATTATTTTGCATTTTCTGATAACCATTACAATGAAAATGAAACCAATGCAGATATGACATATTCAGGTATAAAAAAGTTAACATCCGATGTTTCTGGATTGCCTGTGAAGAGTCTGACCATAATCAATAGAGGTGCTAATTTTTCTAGTGCTGATATGAAAAATAAACTTGTTGAACTAAAAAAAGCTGATCAACAATATAGAGTAATTGGTAGATGTAATGGTCACTATTTTACAATTCTAGATTGTACAGATGATGGTCAACTTAGTTATGAGATGATTCATGATCCACAAAATCAACAACTATATTATAATTGGTATAAAGGTTTTAAAAATAAACTTCAAACATCCGGTGTTGATCAATTAATAATAATAGAACAGTAATGGAGTAGATAATGAAGAAATGTTTAATAGTAATACTTTCACTATTTTTTGTTTCGTGTAGTAATAATATAAGGGAAATAATAGTCAACTCAATTGCTGATGGTAATTATGAAAAAGTGGATAAACTCTTGGAAAATAATGATTTTACTCAAGAGGAATATAATAGTTTTGCCACACTGATCTATAAAAAAGATAAAAATATAGAGGCAGTAATTAAAAGAATTAGGCATGGGCTTCCCGCAGATTCTTTTTGTGGTAGAGAATCAATATTGCAATTAGCAGTTTCAGAACAAAGATTAAGTGATGTTAAAGAATTATTAAATAGTAACGCATCCCCTTGTTTATTAGACAAGTCAAAAGCAAGCACACCTCTATCAGTTGCGATTTGCAAAAGAGGTAAGAATAGTGTTCCTATTTTTAAATTACTTTTTGAAAATACAGTGCTGTCAGAACTTGATTCAAATGGCAATGCGACTGAAGATGATGTCAATTCAATTTTCTGGTACTACAATTTGCTGATTGAGAATAGTCAAAATGAAATGCTTGCAATATTTTTAGAAAATCCTCTGGTTATAGAAATTATTGAAGTTAATCCGAATACTCTTAAACTACTTGTGAATAGTAAACGAATGTTTTGTAAGGAAAATGTTCCGATAATTGATAATGAAAATCTTGCATTAGATGATGATTATGATTATTTTAAAGCAGCTGTTTATTCGATGAATATAGATGCTATCGATAATATTATGAAGAGGCATATTGAAATAAAAGATGGACTAGATTGGTTTGACAGTTTTTTAGCTTCTGATTTTAATACTAATCAAGTTCAATCTGCAGAATATCTTTCAGATGATTTTTTAATGTTGAAAGATCTTCAGCCAAAGATCCATCGCTATTTTAATAAGAATTGAAACACAAATTGTGATTTGTATGGCTAAAGGCTAAATAAGATCAAACTCAGACATTTTTTGTTGATAATTGCCTGAGTTTGATATAAAATTTCCAGGGAAGGATGAAGAACTGCAGGTGAATTCTGCGTAAGTGAGACGAAATTTAAGTTGATACACACATCAATTTTCATTTGTATCATTATGCAGGAAATAATCCGGTGAAGTTTTTGGATCCGGATGGAAGGGATCATGGCTTACCAAAGTCAATACAAAAATTTTTAATACAACATGCGATTGAACAGTATAATTTAGAAACTTATTACAAGATACAGCAATGTAAAGAGGGACCAATTATATTTCCATTCGTAAAAGCAGAAGCGGATGGAATTGATGTAAAATATTTTCGAGAAAGTTCAAACGGCGTTGTACGTAGCGGAGGTTCACGCTCTTGGAGAAACAATAATCCAGGAAATATTAGAATAGCAAAGAACCAAATTGGAACAGCAGGAGGATTTGCTGTTTTTGCGGATTATGAAACAGGATTTAGTGCAATAATAGATCTGTTGCAAACTGATAGGTATTACAGTGCATCAATTTTGGATGCAATTTCAACATATGCACCTCCAAATGAAAATGATACAAAGAATTATCAAAAATTGATTGCCTCGTTTACAGGTTTAGATATAACAAAAAAGATTAAAGACTTGACCCCTGAAGAACTATCTTCAGTTGCTGCTGCAATACAACGTATTGAAGGATACATTGTAGGTACCGAAACTTTATTTTATAAGCAGGAGAAACAAGAATGAAAAAAGTTTTTATTATCTTCTTTGTATTTCTTTTGATGGGTTTTGTTTATTCTAATTCTCCAAATCGAATACAAATTGTTGGGAAGGTTAAGCAAAGATTTTTTTGGGGGCCTCCTAATTTTGGCGAAACTCCTGAAATGGATAGAAAAGAAAATCCATTTTTTATTTATCTTGATAAACCACTGGTTGTAAAAAATGGTGATGATGAAATCGTAATAAATGAGATGCAGCTTATCTTTAAGGCAAGTAACGAAAAACATAAGTTTTTGCAAGATTCGAATTATAGTTTTTTAGGATATGTTATACCAGCAGAATCTGGACATCATCATTCTGATTTTATTTTTATAGTTGAAAGTCAATAATTTACCATGCCAAATTGTGATTTGTATGGCTAATGCATAAAATGGTAATAAACGATGCAGTTTTAGTTGATAACTGCATCGTTTTGATATAAAATTTTCAGGGAAGGATGAAGAACTGCAGGTAAATTCTGCGTAAGTGAGACGAAATTTAAGTTTATAACCACATCAATTTTCATTTATATCATTATGCAGGAAATAATCCGATGAAGTTTGTGGCCCCGGATGGAAGGGATATTGATGTATCTGGGTTGTGTACTTCTGATTTGATAAAGTATGCAAATGCAAAAAAAGAATTGAGGCAAACAGAAAGAGGTCGGGAGTTATTAAGTAATCTTGAAAACTCAACAAACAAATATAAGATATCATTAAATTCTAGAAGTAAAAATAATTATGATCCGGCAACTAAAACTGTTAACTGGGATCCTGATAGAAGATTAGGGTGTACAGAGGGAAAAGAATTGTCTCCTTCTGTTTTATTAGCCCATGAGCTTGGACATGCTGAACAAGACATGATTTCTCCTTTACCAATTAATCCTACTTTTGAAGAACGCTTACAAGTTGAAAATGAGAATGTTAAAAATACAGAAAATCCTATTGAGGCTACTTTGAACAGTGCGATTAGAAAAAATTATAACGATGTTGTTTATGCTTCAGAAAAAAATAAAATATTTGATTATGATTTATCCAAGATTCCTAGAGGCCCACTAACAAAAACTCAGGCAGAGATGGTTGATAAAATAAAATTTCACATTGCTCAAGAAAATATGTTACAAAATAATGGAGTTAAATAATGAAATATATTAATTATTTTATCTTGATATGGTGTTTGTTCTGTAGTTGCTTAGTAAAATCAAAACACGGGAATATAAAAAATATGAATGAAATAAACGAAAGCATCGAAATTGTTTTTTACTATAACCCTGTTGTTTATACTGAGTTTCAAACTGAAGGAGCAGTTAAAAATGGTTCTTATGAACTAAAAAGAACATTCCTGTATAATGAATTATCAGAGATAACCAATATTTCAGATGTGTTACATGAGCAGCCAATTTTTTTAGATGATTCTGAAAAAGAATTAGCTTATAAAAATTTAGTTGAATGTTTATGTATAGTTTACAGCGATGAAAAAACTGTATTAACATTTACATATTCAGAAAATCCTAACCACGATTATGCACTGTGTAATGGAAAGTTAATTAAAAGAAATGATGTTTATGATAAATTTGCAGAAGAAATCATAAAAATTATTAAAAATAAAAAGCAACTTTAGAATAAACTATATAAAAATACAATTTAAATCCTCCCACAAATTGCCATTGATGGGAAATTCATCATAAAATCTAATTTAAATTATAACATAGAATAAATAAATATTAATAGAATATTTTTTCTATCTGCAAAAATCCCAAAATTATGATATATTATATATAGATTATTGAAGGAGGCACCTATGAACGAAGAAAATGAACTTGATTCAACTTGTGGTGTTAGTGATAAAGAAATGACTTGTCGCTTTCAACAAGGTGTAAAAATTGAAAATGAAATCAAGCAGCTTAAGGGGCTTCCTATTGCTGGCTACGATACAGACAAAAAGCAGGCATTTCTTGAATATCCAGACGGACACCGTAAATATGCCCCAGTGAATTGATTTAATAGTCCTGTAAAAATGTGATATAATACAAGCGATGAATTATTAAAAAGGAGGAACATATAATGAATCAAGATGAAATTGATGCAAACCTGCTCGTTGTAACTGCAGTTGAAGGTTATGCTCAAAATCATAATATGGCTGAAAGTGAAGTTTTTGCTGAATTTTCAAAGTTCAATATTGTTTCTCTAATCCGTGAACAATATGAAGCCTTGCATACACAGCCTCTGGAGGAAACTGTTGATTTTGTAGAAGACGTAATGGCTCGATGTACAGGAGCAGCAAAATGAAATTATTTCACGGAACCAATAGGAAATTTGAAAATATTGATTTGAAAAAATCAAAAGATAAAAGAGATTTCGGGAAAGGTTTTTATACAACTACTATTTTTGAACAGGCTGAAAAATGGGCTAAGAATCAGTTAGTTCGTTATGGTGGGGATGGTTCCTTTGTAAAGGAATTTGAGTTCATTGAAAATACAAATCTCAAGATTAAAGTATTTCCTGAAATGAATGCAGAATGGCTCGAATTTGTAAGAATGTGCAGAACAGAAGGCGGAACTCCACACGATTATGATATAATCAAAGGTCCTGTTGCAAATGATAACACTATGCGAACAATTGCTTTGTATATTTCAGGTATTTATACAACAGATCAAGCTATTGAACAGTTAAAGTTTTTTAAAGTAAATGATCAGGTTTCCTTTCATACAGAAAAAGCATTGAGTTGTCTTGAATGGAAACAGGATAAGGAAGTCTAACATGCCTCATTACAGTTATAATAATCAGGACATCACAATAGACATTCTCATGAAACTGGAAGAGGTTGCAAGAATTCTTGCAGGATTATTAAAGAAACCATTTGATGAAATTTTGGGAATGTTTTATTCATCAAGAACTTTTGCAGCATTAAAAAATACAGAAAGCTGTATGTGGGCAGAAAGTTCACAGTTCATTGCAGATGAATATTTAAGGGAAAATAATATTATTTGACAGGCGTGTTCCCGGCTTTAATTAATCCCTGCCATTTACACAGAAATTATGACAGGGTCGCTTTTTTTTATATCCCTGCACAGATTATTATGCTTTCCATGATTTCCATAAATCTATAAATTCAAGCATATACTGCTGAACGTTGTTAAAATACTTTCTCTGGAACTTACATGCAGGAATTCCTATAAAGCGGTAATGCCAGCTTTCATATCTGTAACCTGTAATGTCTTCATATTCCTGAGGAAAAGAAAGTGACCAGCCGTATTTCCAGCCGTTGTTGTATAACCATTTTCCCTGAGGTGTATTCATAAATTCATTTGAAAGCATGCCGAAGTCTATTGCAGAACCTAACTGGTGCTGGCTTGTTCCCGGTCTGGCACTTTCTCTTTCTGCCTCAACAAGACCATCTCTGTCTACCCAGTACTGAAAAAGGTTTTTCTGATATTCATAGCTTCTGTAAGTTGAACGGATAAGAAGTGTAATGCCGTCATTCTTGGCAGCTTTAGCCATTTTCTGAAGTTCAAGTTCAACGTCTGTTCTTAAAGACAAGCCGTCTCTGTTAAGGTTGTATAATTTATTTGCTGTAAGAGCTTTGATGTTTTTTGGTTCATAGCCGTCAGGGGCTTTGTGTTTTTTATCAATCAGAAAGTAGAGAGGAAGGTCTCCGTCATTCGGAAATTTTTTTTCTTCGTCAAGAACGATTTGAAGTTCATCTAAAAAAGCTTCTTTGTCATCAATCTTAATTTCATTCTGTGCTCTCGGTGACATCTGCCTAATTACAGCATCAAGCTTTGATATGTCAGAAAGTTTTACTGCCGATGCATTTACGGCAACTGCACAAAGTCCGATTAATATAGCTGCTATTTTTTTCATTTTTTAATTATCTCCATTATTTATTGAAGGAATTATTTTAATTCCTCTATTTCTTTTAATATTTTTTTATTCATTAAGTTACGTTCTCTGTCAAAAAGCCAGCCGTACTTGTTAAAATATTTGACGGCAGATTTTATGTGAATTTTAAGCATTTTTTTGTTCTTGTAAGATTCACGCGCATGATCGTGAATAATCGAAACTTCAGGAAAGAAAACAGTTCTTCCAATCCTGTGAAGTCTTCTTATAAGGTCAAAGTCTTCAAAGTACATGAAGAATCTGTCATCAAAGAAAATGTCATTTTCAACAAGTGCCGAAACTCTAAGGAACATAAAGCAGCCAGAAAGGCAAGGCGGGTTCATGACTTTATTGTAGCCTGAATGCTTGAGGACATAACGGTCATTTTTCTTTTCTGATATATTTGTTTTAGGAAGGAATCTTCGCAAAAACAGATCTGATGGAGAAGGAAGCAGCTTGCAGAGATATTGAAGTTCCCCGTCAGGATAAATAACCTTCGGAAGGATATAAACGGCATCCTTATTCTGATCCATATAATTTACAAGAGTCTTAAGTACGTCTTTGTCAAACCTGATGTCAGGATTAAGTACGATATGATAGTCAGCTTTAAGTTCCGCAGATTTTCGAAGTGCAATATTATGGGAATCTCCATAGCCTGTATTGTCATGAGGAATATACTCAATGATGTCAGAACGTTTTTCTATTTCCCGGTTTTTATCCTCCGGGGCATTGTCAATTACAAAAAGTTTATCAACACATTTGCTGTCCAGAACAGACTTAAGAACTGCATCAAAAAGTTCTGGCTTTGTATGATATAAAACAATTGAAGCTGTTAACATATTTCCCATTATAGCAGATTCTAGATATATATGCGATATAGGAATTTTCAAGGCAAAAAAAATATTCAAAAAATATTAATCCGTCTATTGACAAAAAATCTTAATTTCTATAAAGTATCAAATGTTCTCACGAACAATGCTCGCTTAGCTCAGCTGGTAGAGCAATGGACTGTTAATCCATGTGTCGCAGGTTCAAAACCTGCAGCGGGCGCAAAAAAAAGGATTCTTTCATTTGAAAGGATCCTTTTTCATTTTAAACTTAAGGTAAACAAAGAAAGGTTTTGAAGCGTAACGAACGGCTCCAGCGGCAGATAGACAGCAGGCAAAAGCAAAAATTTCAGCCCCGCAAATTCGCAAAAATTCCTTCAAACATTAGAAAAAATCTGGAATTCTCCTGCCGAATACCTTGTTTTCTATTGACCAATAAGGCTGAATTCTGATAATATTCATTCTACATTAATATGCCTATTGTATAAATCCCCGTTTAATACTTTGGGAAATTTTGTTAATAATTTTAAGTGAGGTTATTTATGTACGCACTTGTTGAATATAAGGGAAAGCAGTATAAAGCAGAAAAAGGTGCTCTTCTCCAGGTAGACAAAATCGACGCTGAAAAAGGTACAAAAATTGATATCGAATCTGTACTTCTCGTAAGCGACGGAGACAAAGTTTCAGTTGGTGCACCTTATGTAAAGGGCGCTAAAGTTCAGGTTGTAGTTGAAGATTCTTTCAAAGATAAGAAAGTTCTCGTATTCAAATATAAGAGCAAGAAAGACTACCACCGTCTCATCGGTCACAGACAGCAGTACACAAACGTACGTGTTGAAGAAATCGTAGGCTAATGACTTCGATAACACTTGTAAAAGCAAAAGACGGTAGCCGACTTGAGTGTAAAGCTTCAGGACATGCTGGATTTGCAAAAAGTGGAGAGGACATAGTTTGTAGTGCAGTTACAGTTTTAATGAGGACTGCAATTCAGGTCTTTTCCGAAACAAGTGGTGTTGAGTTTAAGACAGATACTTCCACTAGGGGTTTGTTAACTTTTTCGGTGGAATTAAAGAAGTCTGATTCTGGTGATTCAATTCAAAATGCAGAACGGATTTCTACAATAGGAGACTTCCTTCAGAAAGGCTTCGAAAGCTTAAGTGAAGAGTTTCCACAAAACGTAACTTTTGAATTAAAGTTGGAGGACTAATATGGGAAGAACTAGAGGCGGTAGCGGTGCAAAAAACGGACGCGATTCTAATCCAAAACACCTTGGCGTTAAAAAATATGCTGGAGAAGTTGTAACAGCAGGATCTATCATTGTTAAACAGCGTGGAACACACTTCCACCCAGGTGACAATGTTCAGAAAGCTGGTGATGACAGCCTCTTCGCAACTGTAGACGGAACTGTAGTTTACGGTGAACGCAAAAATAGAAAAGTAATTTCTGTTACACCTGTTAAGGCGTAATTTTAGAATACCTTCTATGTTTAATGCCCGGTAGTTTATTGCCGGGTATTTTTTTTGTTTGAATTGCTTTAATATTATATAAAGCTGTTTTGATATTGTTATGAGGTTTAATTTAATATGATCGGTTTTGCAGACGAAGCATTAATTGAAGTTACAAGCGGAAAAGGCGGCAATGGCTGTATTTCGTTTAGACGCGAAAAATATGTTCCTAATGGCGGTCCATCAGGTGGAGACGGCGGTGACGGTGGAGATATTATCTTTACTGTAAAACGAAACCTCCGCACTCTTGCAAACCTTCGTTATCATCCGATCATTAAAGCCAAAAACGGTTCAGACGGCCAGAGTTGGAATAAATACGGAAAAAACGGTGAAGACAGAATTATTCCTGTACCACCAGGAACTACAATCCGTGATCCTGATACAAACGAAATCATTTACGAATTTACAACACAGGCAGAAGACGAACAGTTCGTATTCCTTAAAGGCGGCAAAGGCGGCTGGGGAAACGTTCACTTTAAAACTTCTACAAATCAGGCTCCGCGCTATGCTCACAAAGGTACTCCGGGCGAAACAAGAAAGCTTCGCGTCGAATTGAGTATTATGGCTGATGTAGGGCTGGTTGGATTTCCTAATGCAGGTAAGTCTTCTCTTTTGACAGCCTTTACAAATGCAAGACCTAAGATTGCGCCATATCCTTTTACTACAAAAATTCCTAATCTCGGTGTATTAAATGCAGGTGAAGATCGCGACATTATTATTGCTGATATTCCGGGAATTATTGAAGGCGCTTCAGAAGGTGCGGGGCTCGGTATTCAGTTCCTCAAGCACATTTCAAGAACATCATGTCTTATTTTTATGATTGATGTTTCTGACGAAAATTATCTTACAGCTTACGACACTCTCTGCAACGAATTAAAATCGTTCTCAGAAGATCTGTATAACAAACCTCGCATTGTTCTCTGCAACAAAATTGATGTTGAAGGTGCAGAAGAACGTGCACAGGAAGTAACACAAGCAATCAAAAAATCAGAACCTGAAACAGTAGTGCTTTCAATTTCTGTAATGATGAATAAAGGTCTTGGCCAGACACGCAATGCAGTAATGGAACTTGTTGACCGGCTTGAAAATAACGGTGAAGGTTCAACAACCTTGATGAAAAAAGAATCACCTGAAGAAAGTGAATTTATGAAACTCCGTGCTGGCTTTGAAGACGATGAAGAAAACGTTCAGTACCCTGGTTCTGAAATGTAAATCGTAAAGAGGCATTGATGAAACTTGCAGTTTTTGGCGGAACATTCAATCCTGTTCACATCGGACATCTTGCAATGGCAGATGATGTCTGTACTTCCATGGGCTATGACAAAATTCTTTTTGTTCCTGCCTTCATTCCTCCGCACAAAATTGCAAGCGATATGGAATCTCCCGAAAACCGTATCGCAATGTTAAAAGCCGCATTTAAAGATGACAAAAGATTTGAAGTTGAACCCTGCGAAATTGAACGTGGCGGAACTTCCTATACAATAGATACAATTAAATACGTTATCGAAAAAAATAAAGGGCAGCTTGAAGGCAAGGTTGGTCTTTTGATGGGACAGGAAAATGCGTCGGAGTTCGACAAGTGGCGTGAATGCGACACAATTGCAGAACTCTGCGATCTGATTGTTGCAAGACGAATTAAAGTTGATAACGTAAACACAAAAGGTTTTGAAAATACTTCCACAGGTTCTTATACAGGTGGGTTTGAAAATACTGCAGATGAAAAAATTGATCTGCCGTATAATTTTATCATGCTTAAAAATCAGATTATGCCTTTATCTTCTACAGAAATAAGGGCAAGAATTGCAGAAAATAATGGCTGGCGTTATCTTGTTAGCGCAGGCGTTTTTGAGTATATTGTAGATAACAAACTTTATGGATTCAAAAATTAATTACGACAAAGTTACTGAAGAAATACGCAAATTTGTAATGGGTGCCGTTTCTGAAAGCCGTTACGCACACAGCATGAGGACTGCTCAGATGTGTAAAAAATTATGCGAACGTTACGGGCTTGATCCTGAACGCGGATATCTTTGCGGCGTTGCACATGATATGTGTAAAAAAATGGATGATGAACTTTTGACTTCCATCGCTTCCAGAGACGGTAAACCGATTTCTGATCTTGAAAAAGAAAAGCCTGCACTTCTTCATGGTCGTGCAGCTGCAGTAAAAATTGAGTCGGATTTTGGAATTCATGATGAACAGATAATCCAGGCCATTGCCAATCATACGTTTGGCGGTGAAAAACTCTGCGACCTTGCAAAGCTTCTTTTTGTAGCCGATAAAATTGAACCTGGCCGTGAACATGTAACTGAAAAATATCTTGAAAGGCTTTTTGCTCTTTCATTAAACGAAATGGTTTATACTGTTGTAACAGAAAGCTGTGATTATCTTAAGAAAAAAGGTAAGAAAATAAGTCCTGTTACTAAATTATTCCTTAAAGAATTAAAAGATTCTGTTAAGAACGAAAAATAAATGGCAAAGGATTTAAATCCGGTTTAAGAGGGGAAAAATGAGATTTAATACACAGCGACGAGGTCTTGTATTCGTCGGATTGATTGCTGCAATTCTTATTGGTTTGTCAGTTGTCATTGCTGTTTCAACAAAACAGGACAAGATTAAAGACAACCTTCAGAAAGATCCGATTATGAAAGTTCTTTTCGTAATCGAAGATAAAAATCAGGCGCTGTTTACAGATGTATTGATTTATTATCCTGAAACAGGAAAAGGTATTCTTGTAAATATTCCAGGAAATACCGGCGGACTTTATGCATCGCTTGACCGTGTAGACAGAATCGATTCCATTTATTCTGAAAAAGGAATTGAAACCTACCTCGGCGAAATCGAAAAATTGATAAAGGTTGAAATTCCTTTTTACATTACAATTTCGTTGAATGACTTTGTTGAACTTGCTGACCTTCTTGGCGGTTTTGAAATCTTTATTTCAATGCCTGTAGATGAAAGATCTCCTGCCGGTGAGCAGTGGCTTTTGCCAAGTGGAAAAGTTTCGCTTGACGGAGAAAAAGTAAGAACCTTCATGACTTATTATTTGAATGATGAGTCAGAAGAATCAATTCAGGACCGCAGACAGGATGCTGCAATTGCATTCTTATCTGCAATCAAAGATAAGTCAAATACTTATCTTTCAAAAAGCAATTTCAATGAAATTGCTTCAAGAATGAATTCCAATATAAAAGAAAAGGATCTTCTTGAATTATTTAAGTATATTTCCAAAGTAGATACTGAACGCTTCGAAGTAGCTACTGTAACAGGAATATATAATACTGTAGACGGCAAGTCACTTTTAATGCCGTTCAGAAATGGTGAATATATTAAGGACGTTGTAAAGAAGCTGATAAACTCAATCGTTTCTCCTTCTGGAACAGCCAACACTCGTCCTTATGCTGTTAAGATTCTGAATGGAACAAACATTAAAGGTTTTGCCTACAATACCAAGAAGCTTCTCGAAGGCGCGGCAATTGAAGTTCTTGATATTGGAAATACTGAAAGTGAAGAAGAAGTTGAAGAAACTTACATTATTAATCATATCGGTAAAGCAAAAATACCTGAGATTAAAAGTTATATCGGAGACTTTATTCACTGTGATAATATTATTCTTGATGAAAGTAAAACCGATGGTGATGAAGAAAGCGTAAGCAATGTTGACATCACGCTCGTTTTAGGAAAAGATTTTGATGGACGCTATGTTCATGCAAAAAAGAAGAAATAAGAGGTAGAAGAATATATGAAAACAATCGAAGATAAAGCACTTGAAATTGCACAGTTGATGGAAGATGGAAAAGGAAACGATGTAGTCGTTCTTGATATTTCTGAATTGAACAGCTGGACAGATTACTTTGTAATTGTAACAGTTAATTCAAGCGCACACTGGCAGGGACTTTATCGCCAGGTTAAAGATTACATCAAGGAAAATGATCTTGAAATTCATCTAACAAACAAGAAAAGCCCGGACGGCGATGACTGGAACCTTATTGACCTTGGCAATATCGTAGTTCACCTTATGTCAAAACCTGCAAGAGATTTCTATGATCTTGAAAAGCTCTGGCATAACGGAAAAAAACTTGAATATAAGAAAAGCGAATAATAAGCTGCTTTAAAATGAAAATGACTGTGAGTTAATCACAGTCATTTTTTTTATCATTCATCTTCAGACAAATCTTCTTCGTCGTCATCAGGACCGTAAAGGTCTTCGTCATTGTCAAAGTCTTCAAAATCATCTAGTGTTTCTGCATCTTCAAAATCATTAAGAACACTCTGCGGATCTTTTTTTTCATCGGTATATTCAGCAGAATAACAGAAATCCGTTTTCTTTTGTTTTTCGTCCATGGTTATGATTTTATTTTTCAATTGACGGTTAGTCAACTGCAAACAGGCAACTGAAAAATAGTAAATGCGCAGTTAGTAGATTTTAAGTTGTTATTATTTAATTTGACAATACATTAAATTGTGGGGTAAACTTTAAAAGATATGAACAGAACATTTTCCGTACTGGCACCTGCAAAAATAAATTTAGGCTTAAAAGTTCTGCCAAAAAGGGAAGATGGCTTTCATGCAATTGAAAGTATTTTTTCTACGGTAAGTTTGTGTGACGAAGTCTGCATTACTTTAACTGACAAAAAAAATACTTGTAATGTTAAATGTGATTTAATGGAACTGCCAAAAAAAAATACTGTCAGTTCCTCTTATGAAGGTTTTCAAAAAATTTCTGGAAAAGATTTACCGGGAGTTGATGTTCTAATTAAGAAAAAAATTCCTTCAGGCGGAGGCTTGGGCGGTGGCTCCAGTGATGGTGCATCGTTCATAAAGGCATTTAACAGACTGAGTGGTTTAGCGTTATCACACGACCAGCTTCGGCAGATTGCCGCAATGGTTGGAAGTGATGTTTTCTTTTTTCTTGAATGTGATGATTCAGGAAAAGGAGCTGCAATTGTTACTGGCCGCGGAGAAGTTGTAGAAACTGTCAGGCGCAGAAACGACTTGCATTTTGTAATGATTTTTCCCGGAGTTCATAGCTCTACAAAGGAAGCATATTCTTTGGTTGACGAGTTTTATGAATCCGGTAATAAACTGGAATATCCGGTTCTTGATGAACTTGAAAGTATTTATAACAGTTCTGTTGAAAAATGGAATTTTGTAAATACGTTTACAAGTGTCATTTCAAAAAAATATTCCAGAGTAGAGCAGGCCATTTTTGATTTATCAAAAAATGGTGCTCTTTATACTGATATGTCAGGCTCAGGTTCTACAGTATTTGGAATTTTCGCATCTGAAGCTGATGCAGAAAAAGCCCGAATTACGTTATCCGATTCCTGGAATGTATGCTATTGCTGTTAAAGGAGGCAACACATGCAAGTAACAGAATTACGTATTCGTAAGGTAACATCAGAGGGAAAGCTTAAAGCTTATGTCACTGTAACATTTGACAACTGCTTTGTTGTTCACAACGTAAAAATTATTGAAGGAAAAGACGGTCTTTTTATCGCTATGCCTAGCAAAAAGACTTCAACAGGCGAATATAAGGATGTAGCTCATCCAATCAGTCCTGAATTCCGCACTGATCTTCAGAATAAGATTCTAGATGAATATAATGCCGGCCATGTAATCGAAGCAGGCAGCGGTGATATGGACTAAGGTCTTATAAATAATTTCCCTTATTGATAGACAAAATCTTTAATTTTTGATAATCTATTTTTACTCAATTTTGGGTCGTCGGCAAGCGGTAAGCCCCCGGCTTTTGGTGCCGGTATTCCACAGGTTCGAATCCTGTCGACCCAGATTAATGGAAAGCTCTGGCGTGATGAACGATGGGGTGTATGATTATTTATTTTTCATATCTTTTCTTTTCGCATTTAACTGCGAGCATTTCCAAAAAAAACATTATTAATTACTTAAGGAGTTCCTAAAATGGGAAAAGTAACACTTGAAGCTAAATCTCGCAAAGAAAGCGGAAAAAAAGCAGCAAAAACTCTTAGAGCAGCAGGACGTATGCCAGCAGTTCTTTACAATTCAGAAGGTAAAGCAACAATGGTAGAAGTTGATTCAGTAGAATTCAACAAAGTATGGCGTTCAACAACAGCTACAACTTTGGTAACACTCAACGTTGACGGTGCTGCACACGAAGTATTTATCAAAGACGTAGAATACAACATCCGTACAGATGCTGCTCTTCACGCAGATTTCTGGGAACCAGCTGCAGACAAAGAAATCGTTCTTAAAATGCCACTTCAGTACACAGGTACTCCAGCAGGTGTTCTTAAGGGTGGATTCCTTCTCAAACACACACCAGAAGTTACAATCAAAGCAAAACCAGCTAACGTTCCAGAACGTATCGTAATCGATATCTCTGCTGTAAACATGGGTGAAAAATTCTCTGTTAAAGATATGACAGTTGCTGCAGGTGTAACAGTTGTAACTCCAGCAGATACTTCATTGGTAAGTGTTTCTTCAGGCCGCTAATTTTTAGCACTGTAAATTGCATTAATGCATTATAAAATCATTGTGGTATTAAGCTGTGCTTTTACTGCAATGATTTTTTTTTTGAACTGATAAATGAACGATAATCTTTGTTGCAATACTTTTAATTTTCTCGTACTGAACCGTCTTTATGAAACAGGTTTTTCTGACTGTCAGATTTTGTGCCTCGGAGTTTCTGGCGGTGCAGATTCAATCTGTCTTCTTACTGCAATTGCGAATGCTCTTGATGAGAAAAAAGTGAAGCAGCCGATTTATGTTTTTACTGTTGATCATAAAATCAGAAGCAAAGAAGAAAGCGGCGGTGACTGCGACTTTGTTAAAAATTATTGTGATTCATTAAATCAAAAATTACACTATGTAAAAATAATCTGCGAGGTTTGTGAACTTAAAAAAGGTCAGGTTTTGCATGAAGCGGAAATTCGAAATCGTGGAATTGAAGAAGCTGCCCGTTATCTCAGATATAAAGTTTTTGAAAATAAAATCTTGCTCCTTCTAAATTCCTCTGAAAATAAAAAAGCTTTTATAGCCCTCGCTCATAATGAAAACGATCAGGTAGAAACTTTAATCATGCGTTTTTTAAGCGGAAGTGATTCAGGCGCGAGAGGCGGAATTCAGGTAAAGAGAACCGTGCTGCTTGAAAATGACAAAGAAATTAATTACGTTCGTCCGCTTTTAAAAGTTTCGAGAAAAGAAATCGAGGAATATTTAACACAGCAGAATATTTTGTGGCGCACAGATGCTACAAATTCAAATAATGATTATTTACGAAATAAAATCAGAAATTCAATTATTCCCGTTTTGGATAAAAATGTACCCGGATGGAAAACCGGCGTTCTTTCTGGAAGCGAAAAAGCTAACTTTGAAAATTCCTTTTTAGAAAAATCTATTGAAGGAATTGAATGGCAAACTGAAAATGGCTGTCTTTTTATGAATCAGAAGGATTTTGAATGCCTTGATTTTGTGCAGAAGGAGAGGCTTGTTTACAGGGCGATAAATCAGATTTGTGACGTAAACAGAATGCCGTTCAGTTTTGTAAAAGCTGTCTGTAACGGCGAATATAATATCTGTAAAAATGGTGTTGAAATTACTGCCGAACAGGGACTTCTGAAGGTAAAAAAAAGTAAAAAAAAGGCGACTATATACGGATTTTTTGATATAATAGAAAAAGATGGATTATATGATTTTGATTTTGGCAGTTTGATTGTAAAGTCCTGTAAATCAGGCCTTGCTGAGCTGGAATTTGTAACAAAAGACGGACAGAATTATTATTTAAATAAAGTTCCTGTACCATTTTCGTTCAGAAGCCGGCAGCTTTCAGACTGGGTTTATACAAAATCAAAGTCAAAAAAATCTGTTTCGGATGTACTGTCAGATTTTAAGATTGATGCAGACCACAAGAATTTGATTCCTGTGATTGAAGATCTTTCTGAAAACGGTAAGAAAAATATTATTGCTGTCTGGGGAAATATATTTGGATATAAGAACTGGATAGTTTAACAAGAGTGATTTTTATTTATGAAAAAGTTTTTTTGTTTTGTATTAAGTTCTTTTTTGATTTTTAATCTTTATTCAAATACAACCAGTTCTCAGGCTGCGAACAGAAAGACTGCACTTCGATATCTGCAGCTTGCAAAAAACTATCTTGCTCAGAATGACTGGGCAGCTGTTAAAAAAACATGTGAAAACGGTCTGCAGTATGATGATACTATAGCTGACTTATATTACCTTGATGCGTTAAGTCTTTTTAATCTTGATTCACCTCGTTACGAAATAATTCCTGTAATAAAAAAATCCCTGACTTCTACAGAATGGGTTGATTACAATAAAAAAAATGCCAGAGTTTTTTATGCTGACCTTTTATGTTCGATCGGAAAACCGTCTGAAGCAATGGAAGTTCTTACTCAGTCTCCGCTGATTTATTCTTCAGATGCTGAATATGTTTTTATTAAATCACTTTATGAATTAAACACTGCAGAATCAATTGCAAAAGCAGAAGAAAGAATTGAAAGTGCGCGTCGTGTTTATCCAAATGATGTCCGTTTCTTCTACCTCTTTTTTAATTATGAATACAATATCTGCTTTGTAGAAAATAAAGACAGAACAGGTTTTGAAAAAAAAGAACTGTCGCCGGCTGCAAAGAAAATTGCGCAGAACTTTATAGCGCACGTTCCTAACTATGACAAAAATTACAAGGATCTTGAAATTCTTGCAAGCATATTTGCTGAAGGTGAAAATCAGAAAAGACTTTTAAAAGCTTTTAATGCAAGAGGATTTAAACATATCCTTTATCCTATTGCAGCTCTTGATGCCGGAATTATCAGTGAAGAAGAAGCATTAGATTATTTTTTAACATTCATTGAAGGAAAAATTGAAGCTAAAATTTTGATGCAGTTTTACTCAATGATTAAAGATGAAGATCTTAAGAAATATTTTGATGAACATTTAAATGCTTTTCATGGAACTTTAATTTACGATACTAATAATTCCCTTGAAGAAAATCTTACTGTTAAATATGAACGTGGTCGTGCCGTTGATATTCAGTATGATGCTGACAATGATCAGTTTGTGGAATGGCAGGTTAGCTGTGACTTTGGTGTTCCTAAAAATACAAAAGTGTTTGACCAGAATGCAACTGTAATTTACGGAACATATCCTGATGTATCTTCAATTGTATTTGAAGATGTTGAACCTGGTGTTAAAGGAACTACTGTTTACAGCATCATTGATGAAACTTATGCAAGCAAACCTTTTGATATTATTAAAGCACCTGCAGTAGATACAACTGATTTTTATGTAATTGATGAATTGACCTTAATTCATGGTGATAAACTTTTTAATACTGATAAAATTGCTTCTTCTGCAAATATTATGGATAAACCTTCACTTGAAAGAAAAAATGCGAGAATTCAATTCTCAATTCTTAATGGTGTTCCATATGAAGCAAAATATTATGTTGATAATACAGAATATGCACATGCTTATTTTACAAACAATGATTACTGCATCGTAAGAAGCGTTGATAAAGATAGTGACGGAATTTTCGAAACAACTGAATATTATTCAATTGATAATGACGGTTCGCTGAATATTTCTGAAAAAGAAAAAGCTGCAATTACAACAAATGTCTGGGGCGCTCCATTAAAGGATGCTTCTCTCTATCTTGCAGCAATTCAGATTGACAGAAATCTTGATACAGCTGCTGATTTTAAGGAAGCATATTACAAAAACGGCGGTGTAGTAACTGAATGGGATTCAGACTTTGATGGATTTTTTGATATTAAGTATAAAAAATCTCTGGCTGACAATGGAAAGGTTGTTCAGGAAGAACTTTCTCATTATGTAAATGATGTCGTTAAAGGAAAATACTGGGTAACTGTTGTAACGCAGAATGGTGTTCCGGTTTCGCTTAACGATGGTGATGAATATAAAGTTATTAAAGGAAAAAATAATTCCTTTTACTGGATTAATAAAGCAGGAACTGCAGGTCAGGAACTTAATGTTTTAAGTGAAGCAAAACTTTATGTTCAGGGACAGATGTTCCAGATTGAAGATGCTGCCTGCTATATTAAAGTTGTAACAATTGGTGATAATACCTTTGCAAAGATCATAGACAAAGAAGTTGATTCAGACAGTTCTTTGCCTGGAGAAGATTCTACTGATGAAAATAAAGACAATTAAAAATATCGCTGCATGTACTTTTGCAGCATTTGCTTTGACAATTTGTTCCTGCAATTCTACGCAGCAGAATGATTTTAAAACTGAAGAAAACTTTGACTACACTCAAGAAGATGCAAGAAAAGCAGAGGCTGAGAGAATTAAAAAAATCCTTCAGACTTATCCATCTGAAGCTTTGTGGAGATCAATTCTTCTTGGCGATGAAGAGCTTATTGAATATACATCTGATTATCTCAGGGATTTCTGTGCTTCTTCACTTGAGCAGAAAGATTATCTTGAACTTTATTACGCATACAAATCAATGTGCAATGCCGGTTTTGAAAAAAAAGTAGCACCTGTCATTTCTAAAGCAGAACTTGATAAGCTCTATTTTAACCAGCTTCCAGGTTATGGAATTCCAAAATCGCAGACACCTGTAAAAAATATTTCCAAATGTATTGAAGGCACTGTAACAGTGTGGGTAGATCTTGGAATTAAAGTTCAGGGCGGAATGGGCTATGCAGACCGTGTAATTGGTTCCGGGTTTTTTATTGATGAACGCGGATACTTTGTTACAAACCACCATGTTATTGCAGATGTCGTTGATCCAAAATATGAAGGTTATGGAAAAGTTTATATTAAGCTTGCAGGTGATGAAGAAACAAGAATTCCTGCAAAAGTTATCGGCTGGGATAAGGTTCATGACCTTGCATTGCTAAAAACAGAAATTAAACCGCCATATGTTTTTTCATTAGGAAGCAGTAATGATTTAAGAGTCGGTGACAGAGTATATGCAATAGGTTCTCCATTAGGGCTTGAAAGTACTTTGACAAGCGGTATTGTTTCTTCAACAAACAGAAAACTTTTTACTACTGGTTCAGTTCTTCAGATTGATGCTGCCGTAAACTCTGGTAACTCTGGCGGACCATGTATTGATTTAAATGGAAATGTTCAGGCAGTTGTTTTTGCCGGTATTCAGAAATATCAAGGGCTTAATTTTGCTATTCCTGTAGAGTATTTAAAACAGGAACTTGCAGTTTTATATTATGGCGGACTTCGAAATGTTCCATGGCTTGGCGGTTATGGTCATACCTATAAAAAAGGGGCAAAGGAAAGTGGCGTTGAAGTTCAGTATTTCAATCCAGGTTCCTGCTTTGCAAGGGCTGGCTTAAAATCGGGTGATGTTATTACTGCAATTGATAATATGCCTGTTAATAATGTAGAAAACCTTCAGGCAATTTTAAGAACTTATGTTCCGCATGTAATTGTAAAATGTGATTACATCAATTCTGATAATGAGAAAAAATCTGCACTGCTGTATCTGACAAAGCGTCCTTCAAGTCCAGGTTATTATTTCTATCAGAATGATACAATTCAGAATTCCTTTGTTGCACTTTATGGAATGGGAATGGTTCCTTCAAGTTCATCTAATCCGAAATCATATCTGATAACAAAAATCCTGAATGGCGGCGTAGCTGATGAAGCCGGTTTTAGTGAGAATGATCCTGTTACTGTTGGAAAGGTTCAGTTTAATGATGATAAGACCGCAATGTACTGTGAATTTTCTGTAAAGCGCAGAAAGAAAGGTTACCTTGATGTATCAATTGGATTACCAGCCGGACTTGATGGCGTTAACTATTTTTAATTTGAAAAAAACTGTATAATAAAAAATGAATTTAATTTAAGGAATTATATATGGCTGAAATGAAGTATAAGAGAAACTTTTGTATTGTTGCTCACATCGACCACGGAAAATCTACACTTGCAGACCGCTTGATTCAGAAAGCAAAAATCATTGACGACCGTCAGATGATGAATCAGATTCTTGACAATATGGATATCGAACGTGAACGCGGTATTACAATCAAAAGTCAGGCTGTAACAATTCCTTATCACGCAAAAGACGGACATGATTACGAATTAAACTTTGTTGATACTCCGGGACACGTTGACTTTTCTTATGAAGTAAGCCGCGCAATTGCTTCGTGTGAAGGCGCATTGCTTTTGATTGATGCAAGTCAGGGAGTTGAATCTCAGACAGTAAGCAACATGTATATGGCATTGGAACAGAATCTCGAAATCGTTCCAGTTATCAATAAAATTGACCTTCCTTCTGCAGACATTCCTGCAGTAAAACATCAGATTGATCACGACCTTGGACTTATTCCTGAAACTGCACAGCTCGTTTCTGCAAAAACAGGTGCCGGTATTGATGAACTTATGGAAGCAATCGTAACTATGTTCCCGCCGCCATCAGGCGATCCTGATGCAAAAGCACAGGCATTAATTTTTGACTGTCACTACGACCCGTACCGCGGCGTTATCGTTCATATCCGTGTAATGCATGGAAGAATCAAAGCCGGTGATACAATCCGCATGATGAACTCAAATGCAGATTATAAAGTTGAAAGTGCAGGTATTTTTAAAATCAAATATGAAGACACCGGCGTACTTGAAGCAGGGGATGTTGGTTATATCATCGCTGGAATCAAAACGGTAAGTGATGTAAGTGTAGGTGATACAATTACACTTGCTTCTGATCCTGCTGATGCACCTCTTTCAGGATTTAAAGAAGTAAAGCCTGTTGTTTACTCTTCAATTTATCCGATTGACTCAAATGATTACGAAGAACTTCGTGATTCAATGGAAAAACTTAAGCTTAATGATGCAAGTTTGATTTACGAAAAAGATAATTCCGTTGCATTGGGTAACGGATTCAGATGTGGATTTTTAGGACTTTTGCATCTTGAAATTATTCAGGAACGTCTTGAACGTGACTTTAATCAGGCTGTAATTTTTACAGCTCCGTCTGTAAGATATAAGCTTCACCTCGACGGTGGAGTAGAAATGATGATTGATAATCCGTCTGAATATCCTGAAGGAAAAATTCGCGGAGCAGAAGAACCTTACATTAAAGCTTCAATCATTACACCTGCAGAATATATTGGTTCCCTTATTGCACTCTGTACAGAAAAACGCGGTATGCAGACTAACATGCAATACCTTGACGAAAAGCGCGTTGAACTTACTTACGAAATGCCTTTGTCAGAAGTTCTCTTTGACTTCTACGACAGACTTAAATCATACAGCCGTGGATACGCTTCATTTGATTACGAAATCATCGGTTACCGCGATACAGAACTTGTTAAGATCGACATTCTGCTTAACGGAAAAAGTGTCGATGCTTTAAGCCAGCTCTGTTACAAAGAAAATGCATCTACTCAGGCTCACAAAATCTGTCACCGTCTCAAAGGTGAAATCAGCCGCCAGCAGTTTAAAGTTGCAATTCAGGGCGCCATCGGTAGCCAGATCATTGCACGCGAAACTGTAAACCCAGTGCGTAAAGACGTTCTTGCAAAATGTTACGGTGGTGATATTACACGTAAACGCAAGCTTCTTGAAAAACAGAAAGAAGGTAAAAAGCGCATGAAGATGATCGGTGACGTTGAACTTCCACAGACAGCATTCCTTGCGGTATTGAAGGAAGAGGAAGAAGACTAGCGCTCGTACCATTGATTCCGGCGTCATGGGGGAGTGTTGCGAGCGCCACGAGTTTGCTGGTTCGCAAACTCTGTGTTGGGTGTGAGGTAATGACTAGCGCTCGTGTCATCACTTCCGGCGTCATGGGGGAGTGTTGCGAGCGCCACGAGAAATTGCGTTAGCAATCTCTCTGTGATGGGTGTGAGGTAATGACTAGCGCTCGTACCATTGATTCCGGCGTCATGGGGATGGATTGCGAGCGCCACGAGTTTGCTGGTTCGCAAACTCTGTGATGGGTGTGAGGTAATGACTAGCGCTCGTTTATTAGCGATTTTGCTGTGGCGATTTCTTTCAGGAAGAAGTCGAGCTCAATTCTGATGCGGTTGTAGAAAGACTGCGGATTTGTTGCTCCTACTGCGTCCGGAAAGTGAATATAAAGGTATTCGCGGTTTTTAATAAGTTCGTCAACTTGAGTCTCAAGCGGAATTTCTTTTTTGCGGAATTTCGAAGAGTCTGCATATGTAAATAAGTCCTTCAATTCTTCAAGAGCATTTTCTTCTTCTGATAAAAATTCAAAAATCTTTTCTTTTAAGCCGCTCTGTTTTTTTAATTCAAATGAAAGCTTTGAAGATTCCTCTTTGACTGAGTTAATTACTTCTGAGAAATTCTTTTTCTCAGTTTTAAGGTCCATTCCGCTGATTCCTGCGTCAAAGACATTTTTTATATCTGAAAAGTTTTCTGTAAACAAAAGAGCGTAGGCTTCAAGGATTCTTGAAGTAATCATGTGTGTTGAATCTTTAGATTCTATTTGAAAGTTCTCTCCGCCAAAAGCTGCGGCAAGATTGTAAACAGATTTTAATCTACTGTTTGTACTTAAAAGGTTTTTATGAGAAGGAGTTCCTTTTGCGTGTGTGATTCCAGCAGTGTATGAAAAATCAAGGCCTGAAAAATAAACAGGAATATCGCACGAAGATCTGATCCGTAGTGCAATTTCCATAGCAACAAGACCGACAGAACCAAGTGGCGGCATTACAGGCGGGAGTAATTCCTTTTTTGCAAGCGAGTTAAAAAAGTTCATGTTTGCATATTCTGAGATAAAGAAACTTGTGTTCCCGTTTGTAATATACGGAATGTGGTTTCGGCTCACAAGGTCCATAATTAAAAGAACGCCGGAATCTGAAGGGCGGCCGATATATGCTTTTTCAATAACCTGCTGGCCTTCGACAGCAATAACTGCGTCAGGTGTAATTCCATTATCGAGTAAAGGTGAAAATGCGGCGTCAACACAAATTATAAAGAAGCTCTTTGATTTTTTCTTTAACAGAGGAATTGTAGAGTCGAGACTTTCACCTGCGCCGAGTACAATTATCGGTCTGTCAACTTTTTGGTATAGAGAAGCCAAAGGAACAGATTGCGAAAGCAGACTTAAATTCTTAAAAATATTTTTTGAGTAAAGACGACCGAATTTTATTAATGTAAGTCTGTTCTTCCAGAACTGATCAATAACTCTTTGTGTTAGTAATGAAATTTCATCGTATTCATTTTTATAAAAAGCAGCGCCTGCTGAAAATTCAATTTTAAGTGTTTTTCTGTAATGATTGTTTTGAATAAAGCTATAATAATCAGCAATGTTTGATCTGTTGAAAATTTTAATTTTAGAATTAAATGCCGGTTTTAATTCTTCAGGAATATTCTTAAGCGCAAAATCAAAAAGGTTTTCGTCATATTCAAAAACCGCAGCTGTAGAATTGTCCGGAAGTTTTGACAGCAATTCCTTTAAACCGTACCACAGTACAGGACTGAAAATAAGAATAATTGAATATTCAGGAATTGAAATGCCGGAAATAATATTTAGGATTGATTTAGATGGATCGTATTTTGAGTAAAGATATTTATCTTTGTATAAAACTGAAACGCCCTGTCTTGTTTGGATAAGACCGGGCGCTTCGGTTTTTTGATTCCCGATTTGTGGTCGGGAATCAATAGTATTTTGAATCATGAAAATAATTAGCTTTTGTTTCCGTTGAATACAGCCATGAATTCGTGTGAGTTATCTTTGATTCTGTCACTTGAAAGAATTGCATGGTTGATTGATTCTTTTGAAGCCTGATTGATTGCAGGAGCGATGAGTGCTTTAGCTTCAGCTGCTGGTGTACCGCCGTTTGTGATGCCTGTACATTTTAAAACAACAACTTTGTCTGCTGTGTTCAATACAACAGGTTCAGAAACTGCTCCAGATTTAAGACTGTATGCTGTTTTAAGGAAGTTGTCGTTTGTCGAAGCGCCACTCAAATCAGGATTTGAAGCAATTGCACTCTGTCCAACGATTGTTCCATTGTTGTAGTTAAGTGCTGAAGGAGCAACTGTTGAAACTGAAACATTGAAGAATTTTGCAGCTGTATCAAAGCTTGTTGCGCTTGCTTTAGCTGTAAATTCCTTTGCTTTTTCTACAAAGTAGCTTTCAACAACAGATTTTTCTCTTGTAAGAAGGTAACTGAAAACTGCATCGTTCATGCTGTTGTTTTCAAACTGTGGCTGAACTGGTGCTTCTGTTGCCTGGAATACACAGTATGCAGAAATTGTTTCAATTACAGGGCTGTATTCATTTGCCTGAAGTGAAGTTACTTTGTTAATGTCATCAGCATTTACAAATGCTGTTTCAATCTGATATTTGTAGTTTGCAGAAATAATTCCTGTGTTTGGGTCTCCGTAGTAGCCTTTTGAATATTCAGCAATTGCATCTTCAAATGTAATTTCATTATTGTTAAGACGTTTGAGGGCTTCAGAAGCCTTTGACTGAGATTCACATGTGATTACTCTGAGATTATATTTTACGAACAGATCTTTGTGGTTTTTACCGAATGATTCAATTTCGTCTGCTGGATAGTCTCTGAGGTTGAATGCTGCAACTTCAAATGCATACTGTTTTTCTCCCATTTTGCGGAGGAATTCAACTTCATTTGAAGATGTTTTTAAGCCATAGATTGGAGAAGTTCCAACTTCTTCCATAGAACCGAAGATATCTTCGTAGCTTCTCATCTGTTTAAGGCCTTTTTCTACCTGATCCTGTTTTGAACGTCTTTCATCTTCCGTGTAAGACTGATATTTTGCAGGGGAATATACACCAGAACCGTCTTTGTAGTCCGGGAGATTTTTTACGCTGCGGGAAATAGCCGAGTCAGGAGTAATATAGCCTGAAGATTCTGTAAAATATTCCAGAGATTTTGTTCCGACAACGTTTGTGAATGCCTGAGAGAAGATCTGACCGTAGAACTGTGAAGCAAATTCACTTGAGAAGTCAACACCCATGCTTTCGTAATAATTAAAAACTTCGTTTACAGATTCAAAGAAATCTGTTCCTTCGTCATAGCGAATAGCCTGACCGTTAAAAGAACCGTAATCAGGATAAGGAGATCTTTTTGTGCCTGTTGAGTCAGCCATTGCTGGAACTAAAACAAAAATCACAGCTGCAAGAAGCAGAATGATAATTGAACCGATGCTGTAAAAGCTTTTTTTCATAATATTTCTTCCTTTAAATAATAAAAGTGGTACTATTTTACCATATATTATAGTTGTTTTGCAATAAAAAGTGACTTAAGGATTGCTGATGGCAAGCAGTAAAATAATAATTTACAATTACCAATCTCAGTTGTATAATAAAAAACTATGGTAGAACTGATGAATGACAACGACTTTGAATTGTTCCGTAAGGTTATTTACAACGAAAGCGGTATTACTTTTTCTGATACAAACCGCTCTATTCTTGATAGCCGTTTAAAGGAACGATTAAGAGACAAAAAACTGGAATCTCTCCAGGATTACTACAAGCTTATTATGTCAGATAAAGAGGAAATGAAGGTTCTTCTTGATTCTGTTACTACAAACTTAACAAGATTCTTTAGAAATCAGCCTCACTTTGATGCCTTTATAAACTATGTTATTCCACATGTCCTTGAAGAAAAGAGAAAGACAGGGGATACAACAATCCGCATCTGGAGTGCTGGTTGTTCAACCGGAGAAGAACCTTATACAATCGCAATGATTCTTGCAGATATTCTTCCTCCGACTTACAAATTCCAGATTACAGCATCTGACCTTTCGTTAAAATCTTTGATGGTTGGTCAGCAGGGATTTTATCCTGATTCTCGTATCGCAGGAATTCCTGAAAAATACCTTACACGCTTTTTCTCAAAAGTAGCAGGCGGTTATCAGGTTAAAAAGGAATTGATGGATACAATTCGTTTCGACTATCATAACCTTAAAAACGATTCGGGAGCACGTAATCTCGATGTTATTTTCTGCCGTAACGTTTTGATTTACTTTGATGAAGCTGCTCAGACTTCAGTTGTAAACCGTTTTTACAACGCATTGGGACCTCATTCTTACCTTTTTATTGGACATTCAGAAAGTCTCTTTGGAATGAAAACTCCGTTTGAATTCTTAAAGACTGATTGGGCTTGTCTGTATCAGAAAAACTTAAAGTAAGAAAATAAATCAGAGGGGAAAATATGAAAGACGATATTTCAGTTCTCGTGTGCGACGACAGCGCATTGATGAGAAATCTTATTTCAAGAATTGTAGAAAATACACAAGGACTTACTGTCTGTGCAAAAGCAATGAACGGACAGATTGCTCTCGAAAAAATTGAAGAAACTAAACCTGACGTTATTGTTCTCGATATAGAAATGCCGGTAATGAACGGTATTGAATTCTTAAGGGAACGCAAAAAGCGCCGCATTGATATTCCTGTAATTGTACTTTCAAGTATCGCAACAGACGGTGCTTCTGTAACAATGGAAGCTCTTGAACTTGGCGCTTCTGACTTTTTGACAAAGCCTAACGGTTCTGTTTCTGCAGATCTTTCTACAGTTGCTGACCGCCTTGTTGAACTTCTTTCTTCATACGGATTTGCTTTTGCCATCATGCACGGCAAAGATGTTTATGAACCAGATTTCTTTGTACGCCAGATTAAGCTTCGCGAAGCAGAACGCTTTGTACTTGAAAAGAATAAAGAAAAAATTGAAGCACTTCAGGAACAGAATGTTGAAAAAATTGCAGATAGAATTGTTCCTGCGGCAACTAAGATTGAATGGAATCCGCCTGAAAAGAAAAAGGCTGCAGTTATCAAGCCTCTTCGCGAAGGCGGAAGAATTGAGGTTGTTGCAATCGGTATTTCTACCGGTGGACCAAATGCGCTTCGTGAAGTATTCAAGATGATTGATCCTCATATGAAGCAGCCGATTCTTGTTGTTCAGCATATGCCTGCAGGATTTACTCAGGAATTTGCACAGAGTCTTAATAAAATCTGTCCTCTTGAAGTTCATGAAGCTGAAGACGAAATGAAAATTCAGAGCGGTCATATTTATATTGCTCCGGGTAACTTCCACATTTATGTTGAAAGAAGACCATCCGGAAATGTTGTTCGTCTTTCTCAGGAACCGCAGAGAAACGGACATCGTCCTTCGGCAGACGTTCTTTTTGAATCAATTGCAAAGGTTTACAAAAACAATGCGCTTGGTGTAATCATGACAGGTATGGGACGTGACGGCGCGGCACAGCTTGCAGAAATGCGTACACAGGGTGCATGGACTTTAGGTCAGGATGAAAAATCAAGTATCGTTTACGGAATGCCTAGAGTTGCATACGAACTTGGCGGAGTACAGAAGCAGGTCAGCTTAAGCGAAATGGCAGACGAAATCAGTTCTCTGGCTCGAGCACATCTGTAATTTCTGGATAAACAAGTAACAGTTTACTTCTTGTAAGTGCGAGAACTGCAAGCACAGCAACTGCAAAAAATATAATAACAATGAGGGCCTTAGCTCCTTCCGGACAGACAGCGTTAAAAGCGCTGTCTTTTTTTATCCATCCAGAAATCAGGCGATAAATTGGATTTGAAAGAAAGTATCCTGCAATCGCCATAATTACAGGAAAGAAAAGCGAAATAAAGGCTTCGACTGCTTCCTGTTTTTTTGAAGATGCGACTTTTACAAGAGAATTAATTTTGATCGGAAGATTTCTGCTGTTAACTGCAGTAATGTACGAATTGCGTTTTGAACAGGTCTGACTGCAGCCTGCACATTCCATTGATGACAAGGGTTCTACAACAACTGCATTTTTTCTTTTAGTGTCAGGAGCTTCAAGACTTCTTACAATACCGTTTTTCTGCATTAATATTCTCCGGGATGAGATTTAATCTGATTCATGCGGGAGATGCATTCTGCCTTGCCGACTTTGTTTCCGAGTTCTTCATAAGTATCACGGAGGTTAAACAGTGCATCGTAATAATACGGATTGATTGTTACGGCTCGTTCGAAAGCCTCTGCGGCCTTAGCATAATTGTAATCGTTAAAGAAAATAACCCCGCAGGTATTCCAGAGGCGGGCTTCGGTTGGGTAGTAGTCAATACCAAAATAACAGTATTTATAAGCCTCGTCATATTCCTGAAGGTTAAGGCATACAAGTGCCAGGGAATCAAGAGTATCCTTGTCGGTTTCGTTTAATTCCAGTGCTTTTAAAAGACATTCTTTTGCAGACTGAAGATGGCCTGCATCTCTGTATGTAATTCCAAGGTTGAACCATAAAAGGTAATTTGACTTATCAACGACAAGGGCGCGTTTAAAGCAGGCGATTGCTTCTTTAAACTCACCGTTAGCTGCGAAATTGATAGCCTGTGTATTTAATGATTCTGCTTTTTCTACCATTAAGTTTCCTTATAAAAAATTCTGCAAAAACTTATTGCGTTTCAGGAATTACACTTTAGGAAGCATTGCTTCAAAAAGGCTTATGATTGCTGTTGCTGCAGGTGAATGCTCTTCTGATTTTTCAAACATAGTTACAAGTTCATGAGTTTTATCCTGAACAAGAGCATGTCCTTTTTCGAATGCTTCTTTTATGCAGCCGCCTTTTTCAAGAATCGAAATGCATTCTTCAACACTACAAGACATTATACCTTCTTTCTGTGCTTTTTTAAAGCAAGAAGCAATTTTGTCTTTATCTTTAGGGTATTTTGAAATATGCATCAAAACCGGAAGACTTTTCTTTCCTTCGACGATGTCATCGCCCCTCTTCTTGCCAGGGTTTCCTGTTGTAAGGTTCTGAACGTCATCAAGAATCTGAAAACCTTCACCGATTCCGCGGGCGATTTCTCCGGCCTTTAAGGCTTCTTCTTTAGTTCCGCCGCCTGAAAGGATTCCGAGTAAAACTGCAAGGCATGAAAGAGTTCCGGTTTTATTCTGAACCATTGCCTGGTATTCTGCCATCGTCGGGAACACGTCTGGATTTCTGTGCCAGTAAATGTCCATTGCCTGACCTAAATGAAGGCGGCGAAGTTCCATGGTAAACATCGAATAGTAAAGATTCTTTTTTTCTGCAGAAAGTTCAAGACTGTCAATTGCAGTCGGGGCAAGAAAGTATAACCACGCGCCGGCATTTAATGCAGTATCAAGACCGTATGTAATGTGTGCGCAGGGCTTTCCGCGGCGAGTGTCTGCACCGTCTTCAATGTCATCATGAATAAGACTTGCGGTATGAACAAATTCAACTAAAGGAGTAAGTCTGATGCTTTCTTTAACTCCGGGATTTTCAAAAATATCAGAGGTATCGCCTTTGGCTTGTGCAGCCATCATTGCGCACAGAACCTGTAAAACAGGACGCCATCTTTTTCCGCCGAGAGTCATAAGATTGCGGCAGGGAGTAAGAAGGCCATCAATGTGCGCTTCTGTAACTGATTCTGGGAGATTTCCAAAGGCAGCGGTCTTGAAAACTTCCCCCTGGACCTGAGGCAAAAAAGTGTCGAGCGTATTTTCGATTTCGTTTCTGATTTTTGTAATGTCCAAACTGTTCATACAATAAGTATAGTAATTTTTTTGCATATAGCATAGTGGAATTAAGAACTTAAGCCTGCATAGTAGAATTATTAACTCAACTTTGACTAAAATTCCGCCGATAAAATAACTATGCCGGCAAATAGTTACGAAAAACCCGATTTTTGGTCTCAGAAAGCATTCAAGGAAGGTTATCCAGCCCGTTCTGTGTATAAGCTTCAAGAAATTGATGAAAAATTCGGGATGATTAAGAAAAATTACACTGTCCTTGATTTAGGTTCCTCACCTGGAAGCTGGACAACATTCTTGATGAGAAAGATGGACGGAACGGGAAAAGTTGTTTCCTGCGATTTGAATCCGCTTGCAAAGGATGTAAAAGGGGACAATCTTGTTTTTATTCAGGGTGACTTAACTGTTAAGGCAATCCGTGATCAGATTAAAGGAATCGGTCCTTACGACTTAGTTGTATGTGACGCAGCTCCAAAGACTACTGGCAACAGAATTGTAGATACTGCAAGTTCTGAATTCCTTGTAGAAATGGCAATCTGGTACGCTGAAAACATGCTTCGTGCCGGTGGCAATTTCTGCGTTAAAATCTTCCAGAACGGGGACCAGCAGAAATTCCTTAAAAAGATGAGAGAAGTATTTACAAGTGCCAAAGGGTTCAAACCTGAGGCTTGCCGTCGTGAATCTTTTGAGACTTATTTGATTGGCATAAATAAAAAAATGGGGTAAAATATATACTGAAGGTTTGTCAGTAAATTTTCTGGTATTTAAAATAGGGAACTAGTATGAATAAAAGAACAGAGTTCATTTTGAAGGTTATCGGAAGTTTTTGTGTAACTGCAGTTATTGCAGGAACAGCGACTTTGTGCGCCCGTAACCTTTCTTCAAACAGACAGATCGATGAAAATGACGGTGTAGGTGGATTGGAAATTCCTGCTATTCCTCAGTATGAAGCCCTTGATAAATTAAACAAAGTTTTCTCTGTTACAGAGGAAAATAAAACAGAAGAAGTTGCTGCCGAAACAGAAGTCACAGTGAATGTGGAAGAAGCTGCAAAAGAAGCGCGTAAAGATGTTTATGCACTTGAAGAAGCAGAAAAGAAACTCATTGACGGCGGACTTTATTACTATTCTTACAGAATTAAACCGGGTGACATGATCGGCGTAATCGCAGAAAGATATGGCGTATCACAGGATACCCTGATTAGCGTAAACAAGATTCGTGCAACAAGAACAATCCAGATCGGACAGAACATTAAAATTCCTTCACTTGACGGAATCCTTTACAGCGTAAAAAAAGACGGTGAAACACCAAAGACTATTGCAGAAAAATATGAAGTTTCTGCAGAAGAAGTTTCAAACGTTAACCATATTGCCCTTGATACATCATTGAATGCAGGTCAGTCAATATTTGTTCCTGGAGCTGCATTGGACTGGGTAACACGTCAGGAAATCAACGGCGACCTTTTCAGAAAACCAATTCACGGACGCTACAGACTTACTTCATATTTCGGATGGCGTGGAAGTCCGTTTAACGGCCGCCGTCAGTTCCATGGCGGTATAGACATGGCCTGTTCTAAGAACACTCCAATCTATGCAGCGATGGAAGGTACTATCGTATACAAAGGTTGGAGCAACGTTTACGGAAATTACGTAATGATTCAGCATCATTCAGGATATAAAACACTTTACGGACATATGAACTCTTTCTCTAATTTGAAAGTAGGAAGTTATGTTACAACAAACAGTGTTATCGGATATGTTGGAACAACAGGTATGAGTACAGGTTACCATGTTCACTTTACAGTTTTCAAAAACGGAAGAATGGTAAATCCATACAACCTCTGGGGCTAGTAATTCATATCTGATTAATCGGTGGGGGAAAAACTATGAAGTCTGATATTAATAAAATTCTGATTTATGTTATTATTGGCCTTGCAGGTTTTTTCCTTCTTTCAACCGTCATAAGCTTATTGACCGGCAAGGCAAGCCTTCACAATTACCGCAAATCTGATCCTTCACAAATTTCACAGCTTTCAGACAAAACAGAAAAATTGAATGCGTTCAAGGAACTCGGCTCAATCCGTGCATTAACAAAACCAGAAGAAGATGTAGCAACAGGCGTTAATCTTGTTGTTACTCCATGGTTTTCTTATGAAGAATCTGACTCAAGTTTTACAGAGGAACTTTCGCACAAAAAACAGGCTTTCAAAACAGTAATTCTTAATTACTTTGCTTCATATACAAAAAAACAGCTTTATTCCAAGGGGGAAAAATCTGTCAAAGACGAACTTCTTGAATTAATCAACCAGAACCTTGTTATGGGAAAAATTCAGGCAGTTTACTTTGATGATTATATTTTCCTTGACTAATCTTGAAAAAAAAAGCAATTTATTGCAACCTATATGTAAAAGTGGTGTCTAATTAAGTAACCGGCACTTAAAATGGGGGACTTAACATGAATACAATTACTTCCGAATCAGCACAGATTATTATTTCAATTATTCCGATTATAGGAATTGCAATCGGCGGAATTGTTGTATTCTTTTATATCCTTTGGCACCACCACGAAGTAAAGCTCCGCATTATTAACGGAACTTACAAAACTCATACTTTTGACCTGCAGACATTCTCTCTGCTTACAGGACTGCTTTTAACAGGAATTGGCTTAATGCTTACAATCCTTTTTGCATGTCTTGAAGGCGCAAGTTATGTTCTGCTTGGCGGATTGATTCCGTTCTCATTAGGTGTGTGTCTCTTAATTTTCTACAAAATTAATCCCTCATTTAAAGTGAAAGATGATAAGCCAGAGAACTGATATTGAGCATGTAGTAGCTTATAAAAGGGACTCTGAGCTAGTTAAAACCACTCTTCAAGGCGACAGCAAATCATTTGCCCGTCTTATGACTCTGTATAAAAAAAGAGTTATGGCTTTGGGAATGAGTTTTTTTAGAAACAGTAGTGATACTGAAGATTTTGTTCAGGAAGTATTTCTAAAGGCTTACACAAAGCTCGAAACATTCCGGGGCGAATCTATGTTTTCAACTTGGCTTACCCGCATTGCTTACAACACTGCATTAAATTCCATCAACCGGCGAAATGAATATGTTCCTCTCTCTGATGATTCCCTTTTGGAAGATCCTTCTGATACTCCTGAAGAAGCTCAGATTAGAAGAATAACAGCTGAGGCTATTCGTGAAGCAGTAACAGAGCTTCCGGAACAATATGGGATTTGTCTTGATATGTATTTTTTTTATGATATTTCCCATGCAGAAATAAGCAAGATTACAGGTTTGCCTGTGAATACGATTAAGTCGCATATATTCAGGGCAAAGAAAATATTAAAAGATAAGCTTGAAGAAAGAGGCTTTGTATGAAAAGAAATTGTGATGAAGTTATGGAAAAGTACCTTATGCTTGATAAAGGGGAAAGAGTTCCAATTGATATTACTTTGCATCTCATTACCTGCAATAAATGCAGAAAGCAGATTCGCATGATGAAGACAGCAGAAAAAATTTCAAAAGCACCGCTTTCAATTCCTGTTGCAATGAACGATTTCTCAATTGAAGCTGTTATGGCAAAAATTGATCCTAATTACAGTTATTCTAAAAATCCTATTTCAATTACAAAATGGATTTTCGGCGGCGTTGCAATGATTCTTTTTATGCTTGCCTTCGGATTGAGTAATTACTGCGGTGCAAGTAAAGCAATCGTAATTTCGTTTTATACTTTGTTTGCTGGTTGTGTAACTGCTTACTGTGCCATGTTTGTAGGAACAAATATGGACTTCTTTGTTAAGCTTATTAATACAAAAAGGCCTTTGAGCAAAGCAGTCTGAAAACAACGTACAGCAGATTCAAAACGCCTGCACAAGTCTGACTATCCTGAGATTTTTTTATAAATCAAAGATTTTAATTCATCAATGCCTTGGCCGTCGAGTGTAGAGACTTTGACGTGGTCAGGGAATTTTTTTTCTATGCGGGCAAGATAAAATTTACTGTCATTGTCATCTTCAGGTGCATTTGTATAATTATCAATTTTGTTCAGAACAATAATACTTTTGTTTTTGTCAGCCTTGATTTCGTCGAGAACCTGAAGAATCGTTTCGTAATGAAGCAGTACATTCGGATCATAACTGTCAAGAACAATCAAAAGTAAATCTGCGTAGGCCGCTTCTTCGAGAGTTGAACGGAATGCGTTTACAAGTGAGTGGGGAAGATTCGAAATAAAACCAACTGTGTCGGTTAAAAGAATTTCTTTTCCTTTGGGAATATTTCCCTGCGAAAAATCTTCTGCATTTGCATAATCAGGATTTTCGAGAAACAGCTTTCGTGTAAGCGGATCGAGAGTTGCAAATAATTTATTTTCCACAAGGGCATCAGAATTAGTCAGGGCATTCAAAAGCGAAGATTTACCGGCATTTGTATAACCGCACAGCGCGACATTCATGATATTAGATCTGTCGCGACGCTTGCGCTGGATAGAACGGTTTTGAACGACTTTTTCAAGTTCTTTACGGACACGGAACATTCTCTCACGAACGCCGCGACGGTCAAGTTCAAGCTGTTTTTCACCGCTGCCTTTTGAGCCGTAGTTACCGCCGCGCTGTCGGGCAAAGTCTCCGTACATATGACTTAATCGAGGCAGGGAATATTCAAGCTGGGCAAGTTCTACCTGTAAAACCGCTTCTTTTGTCTGTGCACGCTGGGCAAAAATACGTAAAATTACTTCCTGGCGGTCAAAAACCGGAAATCCGCAGAGTTTTTCCCAGTTTCGCTGTTTTGTCGGGTCAAGTTCGTAGTCGAAAATGATACAGTCGGCATCAATTGTCTTGGCGTGGGCACAAATTTCTGCGGCTTTGCCAGTTCCCATGCCGAAAGCAGGCTGTATGTCGATTTTATTGAGCACGATTGAGTCTGCAACTTCCATTCCCAGCGTAAAAACGAGGCCTTTAAGTTCTAAAAGGTTATCGAGCGGGTTTCCGACGAGGAGACAGCGGGTTTTTCTCTGTTCTTCTTCAAGTAATTCTATCATTTAAGGGGAATTATACACTTAAAAAAATCTTTTGAAAATCCTTGAAAATTATGTAAAAAAGTGTGAATTTGTTACTATATAGTGCCGATAATTAAATATGATAAAGAAGGGCTAGCTTTAAATAAAATTTTTTTAGCCCGAATTTGAGGAAAAAAAACGTGACTTCAGGTCAGAAAACAGCTGTCAGCTTGTTAATTTCAGTATCTCTCTTTGCAGCTTTTGCAGTAGCAGCTTTTACAGGATTATTTTCTGTAATTGATGCCCGCTTCTATGAGCCTGGAAAAATTTCTCAAATTCAGAAACACCTTGATACAGTAAGTGAAAATTACAATGAATATCTTGAAACTCTTGAAGCAAGATTCGGTAAAAACGAAAATTCCTTCTTGAAGCAGAAATGTGTTCAGTCGTATATCGAAAATCAGCCATCGGATGAAGTTGTTCGTGAACGCTCAAAACTTTCTGGTGATCTGTTCAGTCAGACACCGGGCCTTTTGGGAATGCGTCTGATTGATAAAAACGGTTCAATCGTTCACTTCAGTTCATTCAGTACTGATGTTTTGAAAAGAACTTCAGAAATTGTTTCGTACAAGAATTATTCTGAAGCAATTACATTGACTGGCGAAAAAGAAATTCCTTTTGAAAAAATCAATTCACCTGACTCATATGGAACAAGCGGTTTAGTCTGCAAGTCTGTATTTGATGGTCGTGACAACAGAATCATTTTTTCATTCCCATATTATGACAGTTATAATGCATACCGCGGATCATTTGTTTTCTACGTAAATGCAAATGACTTTAACAGAGTTCTGCTTGCAAAGAAACTCATCACTTTTGGCGATACAGGTAATCTTGTTTCTGGTCTGACATTTGAAGAAGAGAAGAAGGACACAGAATACAAGAGCGGTTTTGTGTTTGGTATTCCGGTAGTTGGGAAAAAAATCTTCGAAAAGGAAATTCTTTCGCGCTGGGAAAAAGGTTTAACAGAACCAGAAAAAATTGTTTACAATAATTCTGAAGACAGTTTTAGTGATGCTGAAGCTGATGCTTCGATAAAAGAAACTAAAAAGAAAGATAATTACTGGGTACTTGTTTCAAGTACAAAATCACCATTCGGTTATGTCGGTGGAGTTTATCCTGATGAACTTTTTGTAATGCCGGATGCAGTAAAGATTCTTCTTTTGATTTGTATTTTTGTTACATTGTTCCTCGTTGTTTTCCTTTTGATTAATCTTAAACACGATGACATGGTTGTAATTCGTGAAAGAATCAGAAGACTTCAGCTTGGTATTGTAACTGAATATCTTAAGAAAAAAGAAAATGTTGACTGGAAAGTTGTGTCAGGCCAGATTGCTGACAGACGCCAGGACGTTACATTAGAAATTATCAGAAGTCTTGGCCGCAAGGCTAGAAAACATGATAAAGAAGTTAATGAGCTTATTAACAGAAGCTGGGATGAACTTCTTGCTGCAATGAGTGTTCAGGTTAAAAAAGAAGAATCTGAAAACGGAATTGCAAATGCTGCAGAAATTAAAGCAATGCTGGAAGAACTTCTTTCTTCTGGCAATATTAAAGTTCAGACAGTTGGTGGCGTTGCAGCTTCTCCAGTTCAGACAGTAAAACCTGAAAGACCAGCTCCAGTGCCTGTTCAGGTTCAGGATCTTGCTGATGCAGAAGAACTTGACGAAGTAGAAGAGTTAGATGAAGTTGAAGAACTTGAAGAAGTAGAAGAGGCAGAAGCAGTTGAGGAACTTGAAGAAGTAGAAGAGGCAGAAGTAGTTGAGGAACTTGAAGAAGTAGAAGACGCTGAAGAAGTTGAAGAGCTTGAAGAAGTAGAAGAAGCTGAAGAAGCTGAAGAAGTTGAAGAAGTTGAAGAAGTTGAAGATGTTGAAGATGTTTCTGTTACAGAAGAAATTGATATTTCTGATTTTAATGTTGAAGATTCAAAAACTCCGGACAGGTCTGATGGAACTGTTACAGTTGATATTGATGAGTTTAATAATAATGCTCTGTCATCTAAACACAGCCCTGAAGCTGAAATTTCTTCATCTGATGATGTTGAAATGATCAACCGCAAGGTTTCTGATATTCCTGCAACATACGATGCTGAAGATGATGTAATCATTGATAACTTTATGATTTCAAATCCTGATTTCTCAGGTCTTGATAATCTTGAGTTTGATGAAGAAGGAAATACAAAACTTGATTCAGTAGAGCAGCAGACAGCTCCTAAAACTCTAGAAGTTTCTGAGGCTGAAGAGATTTCTCTTGACGACTTTAATGTTGAGTACAACGAAGAAAAGGTTGAGTTTGAAGAAGTGATCGGATTTGGTTCGGTAGAAAACAACATTAAGAAAGAACCTGTTGATCTTGTTAAGTTTGATATTGAACCTGCAGTTCCTGATTACAATATGCTTGATAAAAAGATTGTAGTTAAGAAAGGTAAGAAAAAAGCTGTTAATGTTCAGAATTCAGAATTCGGTGTAAAGAATATAATGAATCAGGTTCAGACAGAAAGTCAGGATGATGATGTTGCAGAACTTACTGCAGCTGATGTTGATATACCGTTTACACTGACACAATTTGGTGCGGTTACTTCAAATCCTGAAGAACTTAAACCTTATGTAAATGTAATTCATGAAGATGAATCAGGTTTATATATGATTAAGACTGAAGGTGCTGATATGACACCAGTAAACATGGATTTCAAAAATCTTGTTGATTCAGTTTTAGGTAAGTAAAATAAATTTTTGAAAAAAGATAAATTAATAAATCACAACCACCCGTCAAACGGGTGGTTTGCTCTTAGCCTATAAGGCTAAGGGTCTCAAGCCGAGACTTAAGTCCCACGCTTTCACATACGTTCAAGCCTATTGCAGCTTGTCACCCGCTGGCTCTTAAAGAGCCTTTTGTACTACTTACTACCCTTAAAAGGGTCTTCGTATTCTTTTTCAGTAATTTTATCCATCGCTATATCATGGGCTTCCTGTTCACGGATATATTTCGCAATTGTAGCTTCATTCAAGCCAACCGTACTTACGTAATATCCTTCTGCCCAGAAATGGCGGTTTCCAAACTTATATTTCAGGTTCGCATGTTTATCAAATATCATCAGGCTACTCTTGCCTTTTAAATATCCCATAAATTGCGACACACTGTATTTCGGTGGTATAC
>JAEDED010000020.1 GCA_016293495.1 Treponema sp.
GAACGAAGATTTTTTCCAAAGTCATTCCAGCCGCCGCCACGGTTTACACGACGAGCTCCAAAAGAAGGCCCTGTCGGGTTTATCCAACCCCTTTGTATAGAGCATATAGTCTCATTCTTTGGATTTTTCCCGTCTGTTCTGTCGTTTCCGAGAAGGTAGTCAGCAGAAACATTAAAGAGTTCGCAAAGTTTAAAAAGCATCTCCTGTCGAGGAACTGTTCCGTTTGTTTCCCACATACTTATACGTGTTTTTTGAACTTCCAGCTTCTTTGCAAGGTCGGTAGTGGAAAGTCCCATCTTTTCACGCTCGGCCTTAATCCTCTCCGCAAAGACTCCATTGCCATTCATAAATCCTCCAAAATAAAGTTCAATATAAAAACCTCTTGTTCAATTTCTTTGAACTCTATAAAAAATTAATTTGTCTCCAAACCCGCGAGATAGTCTGTAACATTAGGCGGAGATACTTTGTAACGGCTTAAGGAGAGATAAGAATCCTTTTAGGAACTTTTACTCCATTGGCTTTATCATCTTTTCAATAAAGTCGATTTCGTCTTCTGAAAGATTGTATTTTTTGTAGAGTTGTCTGTCGATTTCTGGGATTGATTTGCTCCAGTTTAGTTGCTTGCATTGGACTGTAGTTGTTTGGGTGAAAGCTTTGAGAAAAGTATTTACTTTTTAAATAAATCAGAATGAGTTCCCATTCTTACCATTTCAAGAACAAGTTCATTTTCCTTAACATAGTAGATTACAACTAAATCCGGTGTAAATGAAAATCTCTGTGATTTTTCCAGTTTCCTGAAAGTGAATGATCTTTATATTTTTCTTCAAGAGGTTCTCTGTTGCGAAGTTTATTAACGATGCTTTCAAATTCAGACAAATCAAAACCGCGTTTTTGTGCAAGTTTGAAATCCTTCTTAAACTGATTTGTAAATCGTAAATCAAGCATTCAAAGCCGCCATAAAGTCGATGGTAGAATTAAAAACAGGACTTAAGTTTTTGCCATTTTCGGTGTCCTTCATAACTTTTTCTGTAAGTTCGTTTGGTTCTTCATATTCTGTTTCAATCTGAACATCCTGTCGTAACGGTAAAATGCTTTCAATTATATTTAAAAACTGGTAATCGACATTTCTTAATATTATAGTCATATTTTGCCTCCCATTAAAAAAGCTTGCAAATGCCTTCTCAAAAAACTTATCTACAGTATACCACATTTTTGAAAAATTGCGACTATTCCCTTTGGAGAAAAAGACCCTCCAAAATTGTGACACGGATTGGAAACGGCTAACGCCGTTTCTGTGAAACTACAATTTTATTTCAATTTTTTCGAAAATGATTAAATAATATTAATAATTAGCAGTCTTGAAACTTTTCTTCTATTTTTTTAATAGCATTATTTGCATATATGACAAAAGATTCCCACGATTTTTGATTATCACGAACCAATTCTAACTCTTTGTCTAATTCATCAAAAAGTTCATCTTTCCCAAGCATTGGTAATAATGCATCATAAAAAAGAGTTCTATTAGGTGCTCTTTCACCTTTAATAAGTATGGATGCAGTTTCGACAAAGTTCATTACTTCGTGATGAAGAGAGGTTTCTTTTAATAATCCATATTTTACTTGAAGCTTCTCTAAGCCTTTCTCTAATACAAAATCTTTATCATCAGTATCCCATTCCCCACCAAGAGCAAAACTATAGATTTTAGTTAAATCGTAAAGAGAATATTCAATTGTTTTCCTTACTTTATCTTCTATATTTTCTGATTGATTTTCATTTCCATAAAATTTTTCGGGTTCATGTTTAGAAGTCTCTATTTCTTTATTTAATCTGAGCAATGCTTCTATGACAGATTCTGTTTTCTCTGTCAGCCATGCAGACATATCTTGTGAACCAAATTGATCAGAATATACTTTATTTTCCATATTTTCCTCCCTTCTTTTATTTATTTTTCAATTGGTAAATCAACACCAAAATAAGGCTCAGGTTCTCTTACTTCCAGAATATCCATACATTTCGCATTAGCATATTTTGAAATTTTCTGATAGTAATCATATTTGATTTTTACATCGCTTAATTCTTCTCTACGCGATTTTGCCATTTCAAGAAATTCAGTTTCCTTTTCCAATCCCAAATATCGTCTTCCAAGAATTGATGCTGCAACTCCCGTAGTTGAACTTCCAGAGAAGGGATCTAGAATCCAATCATTTTTTTTTGTAGATGCAAGAATTATTCTTGCCAACAATGGCAGTGGTTTTTGTGTAGGATGTTTTCCACATGACTTTTCCCATTTTGCAATGGCCGGCAAAGTCCAGACATCACGCATCTGGGTTCCACCATTTATTTCTTTCATCAATTCATAATTGAAATAATGCTTTGACTTTTGCGATTTTCTAGCCCATAGAATAAATTCCGTTGAATGAGTAAAAAATCTGCACGACAAATTTGGTGGAGGATTATTTTTTTGCCATGTAATGCAATTAAGAATCTTATATCCCAATTCTGTCATAGCTTGAGCAACAGAGAATATATTATGGAATGTTCCAGAAACCCAGATTGTGCCATTGTCAGTTAGTTTTTCACGACAAAGAGCAAGCCACTGTTTATTAAAATCATTATCCTTTTCAAATCCTTGAGACTTATCCCAATCGCCTTTATTAACAGAAACTTGTTTCCCCGATTGAACAGAAATTCCGCCATTTGAAAGAAAGTATGGTGGATCTGCAAAAATCATATCGAATTTAAAATTGATATTGGAAAGGAGTTCTAAGCAATCTCCTTTAGCAAGAGTAAAATCTAAGTTTTCTGAACGATAATATGGCTTAATTGAAATATAACACTTCCTTGAAAACTGCCTTAAATAATATAACATATAGTGTTATTGATTGAAAGATCTGTAAAACCAGATTCGACTTTTAGCGAAACTGGTTTTACAAATTAAATAAGGAGGAATAGTTATGACTTATGAAGAACATTGTTTGCTAATGAAGAAAAATGGCAAGCAACCCTACACAAGAGAAGAATTCTATCAAAAACGATTGGATACTTTAGAAAAAGCAGAGTACTTAAAAGCCCGTTCTGAAGATACCAAAGAAAGATTAAACGGTAAAACTGGTGTCATTGCTGGAATCTGTAGATTTTTAGCAGATTTTGCAGGACGTTCTGCTGATTACGTTAACAAAAATTTATAAGTTAAGAGGTCTATATGAATGATAAAAAGCCTACAATTCAGGGCTCAAGTTATGACAATGGTGTTATGAAAAGAATATGCCCAAATTGTCACAAAGAAAAACCTTTATCCGACTTTGGATTACGTGACATGGGAAATGGAAATATTAGAAACCAATCTTGGTGCAAAGAATGCAGATCCAAATCTAATAAGTAGTCGCTCCTTTCTATCTTTCACTATGGAAAGAAATTTTTCTCTCCATAGTGGGTTTTTCTCCTATTTAAATAATTCCTTCATTATTCCATTTTCCATATCTTTGATGCAGTAAATTGTATCAAGAACATCAAATGTTTCTTCAAGATTGTTTCTTGCACTAATCCAACCTTTACCATCGGTAAACCAAACAAAAGTAAATCCGTCAATAGTGTTAGCTTCTGCCGAAAGAGTTTTATAACTTCTGGAAGTCTCATTCAATTTTGAACCGCCGCTTCCATAGAAGTTTGTTTCGATTGCGTAAATCATTTCATCTGTTTTTACTACAAAGTCGAAGCGTTTTTCCATTTTGCCTTGATTTGAAATTGCTGATAAATCAATTCCCCATTTTGAAGTTATTTCATGAATGTACATTTCTTTGAAATAGTTTTTATCTTTCACAAAGCCAGCTTTCTGAATATAACTTTCAACTAAGTCTTCCATCAAATGACCACCACGATTTTTTCTTCCATTTGAATCAAGACCTGTTTCTACACCTGTAACATAATCCACAAGGTTGTTTACTAAGTGATTAGAAAGTAAATCAAAAAGACCTGATTTTTCCATGAATTTTGAATATTCTGCAATGGAACGAGTTTGTGTTGCAAAGTCAAAATTGAAACTTCCTGTTTCATCAGTTACAGAAATTTCAGAATTTCTTACGGCAAGAAGAATTGGAACACATTTCAATGTTTCAGGATATTTTTGAAGAATTTTTTCAAAATCTGCTTTGATGTTTTTTGAACCTATCAGAGAATTAAGAATGTTTAATTCAACCTTAATTGAATCAACATTTTCATATACTTTTTCAAAATCAACATAATAAGAATATGTAGCAATACTTTCTCTAAAAGTATCAAGCCATTTGTAAAAATCTCTTTTCATTATTCCCACCTAAAAACAAGCAACCATTATTTCAGTAATTTCACCACGCCCACTTGCATTGCTATTTATCATTCTTGAAGCATTTACACGCTGAATATCAAAATCCTTATACAATTCGTCGAAGAAGTTATCATCAGGATTTGCATTTTTTGGATCAGAGTTACTCAGCAAAACTTTTGCACCGTTTCCAGTATTATGAATCCTTGCTACAAAGTTTCCCAACTCAATTTGTTTCTCATCATCAAATCCCTCTTTTGAGTAGGAAGTAAAAGCTGAGGTTTTTGTTAATGGGCGATAAGGAGGATCAATATAAACAAAAGTATTTTTATCAATGAAACTTTCTGTCTGAGAATATGACCCCGTTAAAATTTGAACATTCTTTAAAACTTTGCTTACGGCTCGAAGATTATCAGCATTGCAGATAGAAGGATTTTTATAAACACCGCTTGGAACATTATATAAACCTTTGCCGTTTACACGATACAAACCATTAAAACAAGTTTTATTCAAATAAATCATCAAAGCTGCTTTTTCAACGGAATCTTCTTTAGCAAGAATCAACTCATTAAAGCGATTTCTTTTGATATAAAAATCTTCCTTTCTTGCATCCATTCCTAGTGAAAGATAGTGAGACTGCCATTCAGAAAGTAATGTAATTAAATCATTTACATTTGTTTTAATCTGTAAATATGTATTTGTAAGTTCAGGGTTAATATCATTTATCAAAACTTCTTTAGGCTGAAATTTTGTCAAAACATCAAAAAGAACTGCACCTCCACCAACAAAAGGCTCACAATACTTTTCAATCTTTTCTGGGTAATATTTGCTTATTTCATCAAGTAACTGAGTTTTTCCGCCCACCCACTTCAAAAACGGCTTAGCGACCGCAATTATTTTACTCATAGTTCTTCCATAATATCACATTTTTCAGTTATTTTCTATTAACTATTTTCATCGACTTGTCGGAAAATTAGTAACTGAATTGTAAAGAAGAGTGTATTACTGTTTTTAAGCTTGAAGACTTATTTTTAAATCCAAAGATTATAAACATAGCAGTTTATTTTAAGTAAAAACTTTAAGTAAAACCTAGAATTGAGTGAGTTCAGATGAATCAAAATGAATAGAAATTTCTCAAATTTTGTGCTAAATTAAGAATATCTAGGCAAAAAGTCATAAAAATTGCTTATCTGAATCCTTCTGAACTCACTCGAGTATTGAAAATATTACAGGATGCGCCCATATCATTAAAAAATTATTTCAGTCCTTCAACAAATTTTTGCACATCTTCGCCGCTTCCACAGGTAAAGTCCTTGCCGCTCCAGTTCTGCCTTTCTACAAAGGTATAAACGATTTTTGGAGCATAAGTCCACCAAATCGGGTAGCACAAAATTACTGTGTCGTAGCCAGAAATATCAATTTTGTTTGCAATCAGCGGGCGGCTTTTCGGGTCGTTGCATTCAATTGTTGTGAGCGATTTTTTGTCGTGCCAGGTTAAGTCTGCGTCTGTGTATTTGTGAACCGGCTCAATTTCAAAAAGGTCTGCTCCCATTGCCTGAGCCGCATTTTTTGCCAGTCTGATTCCTTCTCCAACACCGCGTTCATTTTCAGTATACCAGCAGATAATTCCATAAATACAATAGAAAATTCGTATGCGAGTATACGTTGTGCGCATACTCGACAATCAGAAATTTATATGTTAAATTTAAGTATGTTCATCGAAACGTATATCCTGCGGTTGCTTGCGGCCGTCAAAAAATATGGGACACTCAGTCGTGTTGGCGAAGAGCTTGGAACGACTCAGCCTTCAATCAGCCGGGCTATGCAAAAGCTTGAAGGCGAGCTTGGAGTGACGCTTTTTGAACGAACAAAAAATCCCCAATGCAAAGTTTATCCGAATAGAACGCCGTAACGAAAACGATTCACTTCCGCAGATAGTGGGCGCAACCGATATGCCAAGCTTTATTTCCGACCGCACGACACATTTCTCGCTTCCCGAAAATCGTGTTGCAGTACCGCTTACCGATCCGGAGATGAATGTAACTTTTTATGCAGTGTGCCGTCGCGACAAAGCTGATGACTGGCGGGCACTGCTTGGAGAAATGGTAAAAGCATAGAATGAATAGAGAGTGGTGATATGCGAATAATAAATCTTGTAGAAAACGAAGAAGGCGTTCCTGGCTGCGAAGCTGCACACGGGCTTTCGTTTTATGTTGAAACTCAAAATCATAAACTTCTTTTCGACACAAGTCCGAGTGAGGTTGTTCTGCGGAATGCAGAAAGACTTGGTGTTGATTTGACCGCGGTTGATACAGTTATTTTGAGTCACGGGCATTATGATCACTCTGGCGGGATTATGGCTTTTACGAGCATCAATCCAAATGCAAAAATCTACCTGCAGCATAATGCCGGCGGTGAGTATTATGCATTCGACGGCGAAGACAAGGGCTTCCGCTATATTGGGATTGATAAACGGATTTTGGATTTGCCGCAGGTTACTCTTTTGCATGGTGACACAAAACTTGATGATGAGCTTCAGATTTTTACCGTGGATAAAAGAGCATTTCCGCTTCCATCAACAAATGCGCGGCTTCGGGAACTTTGCGGCGGTCAGTATGTTCAGGACGAATTCAAGCACGAACAGAATCTGTTTTTGACTTGTGAAGGAAAGAAAATCTTATTTTGCGGCTGTGCTCATAACGGAATTCTGAATGTGATGGAAACGCTGGAGCGTAAGTTTGGGGCAGCAGAAATGCCAGACCTGGTAATCGGCGGTTTTCATCTGATGAAGCGCACCGAGTTCTCCGAGGCGGACATTGCCGAAGTGGCAGAAATCGCAAACCGTCTCAAAAAATATAAATCACATTTTGCAACCTGCCATTGCACAGGGCTCCCGGTTTTCAATCAGATGAAAGAAATCATGGGTGACCAGCTGAGTTATGTGAAGTGCGGGGAAGAGTTGTCCTGAAGCGTGGCGGTTAGCATGTGATTTTCGCATTATGGGCTCCTATTCTAATTTTCCTATTTCAAGATCTGGAACTGCTCCAAATAAATCAAAGAAGCCAGCTGGGTAAGTTGAACTCATATCCTAAATTTTTTCGGAAACGATTTTTGAATCAAGTGAGCAGGGAAAGCGGTTTTCTTTTACTATAGAGCTTTATTTTTTTATAACAACAAGATTTCGTTCGTGATCTTCCAGAAATGGAACGGACATCTTAATCTTTTTGTAATCCTTAACTGTTGATTTTATTTCTGCCATCTCAGCCAGAATTTTTTCTTCGCGTGCTTTGTATGCGGCAAGGTAACCGCCTTTCTTAAGCATGTTAAAAAGCAGCTTGATGATTTTTTTATCAAACGGATGAAATGCTCTGAATACTTCAAGGTCAAAACTTTCTGCAGGAACAGTGTCGGCTGCTCTGCATTCAACAGTTACATTTTTCAATTCCAGTTTTGAAACAACTGTTTCAAGGAATACGCAGCGTTTTTCCATGCGTTCAACTAATGTAAAGTGCTGGTCAGGAAAAGCAATTGAAAGAGGAATTCCTGGACAGCCACCGCCTGAACCAATGTCCGCTAATTCAAGAATCTGTTTGCCGGTGCGAATTGTAATTTCAGAAATCAATTCCTTTAAATGTGGAACTGCAACAAGACTGTCTAAAATGTGGCTGACCGCAAGTTCGTCTGCATTGTCAGCTTTCATAAGATTGTATGTTTTGTTGAATTCCAGAATTTCGGCAATATAGCCTTCAAGTTTTGAAATCTGTTCCTCTGAAAAATTAAGTTCTAATTTTTTAAGGCCTTTGATTAATTTTTCTGTCATGTGAAAATTCCTACTCAGACATTATATCTGATAAAACATAATATGGTAAGTATAAAAGGTATTATCTAACTTTGCAATTTTTTGTTATACTTTCTATATTGATATCAGTGAGGAACAAATGGTTCAACAGAAACTGATTCAAAAGCCAAGGCTGCTGTGCAATATAATTCAGCTAATCAATATAATCTTATGACAGAAAAAGAACAGGATCAGTATTTTATAAAAACTCTTAAGGCTTCACTTGAACTTTACAAGGAAGCTTACGAATATGAAAAACAGCATAAATCATCAAAAGCCATTATGGATGATTATGAGTCAATGATTTCTTCACTGGAAGATATTTTATGTAACATAAAATCTATCGATGACCTTTGCGAAATGGGTGAGGATGCAATTACAGATGCCTTCGAAGCAATTACAGGTTATGCAGAATGTTTTATAATTTCTGCAAATGAAATGCAGCGTAAAAAAGATCTCGAAGAATATGAAAAAATAAATGAACTGATTTATCTCTTCTGTGATACTGATGATGAGGAAGATGAATAAAGTCAGAATCTGGTGATGATGAGTTATTGGTGATTAGTTTCGCTTTACTGATTTGACAACGGTGTTATGATAAAAGATAGCACAACACATGTTTGTGAAAAATCAATCAAAGGAGAGTTTATGAAAAATAACATTAAGTCAGACGATAATTTTGTTCTTTTTACAATTACTATTTCGGCTTTATTATCACTTCTGTATTGCTGGAAAATTTATCTCGAAAAAGACTTTAAACTTATAGGTTTAATTATTGTCGGGATGAATCTTCTATATATTCCAATTACTTTAATTTTCAGAAAGCGTGCCTTCTGCAGTTTTTATCTTATTTATTCTATTGTGATTCTGTATGCTGCGGCATTTGAAAAAACTTATCTCTATAACAATTACACTGCATTGTTTATAGTCTGTATTGTAATAATGATGCAGCCTAAACTTAGAATTCCTGCAATCGCTATTTATTTTGGAGCAGTTACAATCTTTTTCATTCTTAATGAAGAAAAAGAAATTTATCTTTATCTTATCCATGTCATAAGAAGTCTGTGGTATATCGCTCTTACAGAATTTGTATTGAATGATAAATTCCGTAGAAAGAAGCTTGTGCTCTACGAAGATGAACGAAGAATTCTGGATCAGTTGTGTGAAGGAAAAGTTTACCAGAAAGAAGTCGAAGGTTTTAGTGAAAATACAATTTACAGAAAATTAAAAGCAGCCCGTGAACGAAACGGAAACCTTACAAGAGATCAGCTTGTCGAACAGTATCGAAGTCAGAAAGAAAATTCAGAAAGTTCAGTTTAGTTGTTGTTAAAATGAGAAGAATGCGTTTATCTTTTTGATAAACTCTTTGCCATAATATGGTATCTTTATATTATAGCATCGAGTTTATCAGTATACAAAGAAAAATTAAATCTGTTTAATAAGGTTAACCATTTCGATTGCACCGAGAGCGCAGTCGTAACCTTTGTTTCCTGCTTTTGAACCTGCACGTTCAATTGCCTGTTCAATGTTTTCAGTTGTGATAACGCCGAACATTACAGGAACGCCTGTTTTCAGGCTGACCTGTGCAACGCCTTTTGAAACTTCGTTACAAACATAGTCGTAGTGAGAAGTAGATCCGCGGATTACAGCACCAACTGCGATTACTGCATCGTATTTTCCGCTAGCTGCAAGCTTGTCGCAGATTATAGGAATTTCGAAAGCGCCTGGAACCCAAGCTGTCGAAATGTTAGATTCTTCAACGCCGTGACGAACGAGTCCGTCAACCGCACCGCCAACCAGTTTGTTAACGATGATTTCGTTGAAACGAGCAGCAACGATGGCTACTTTCATGCCTGAAGGGGCAACCAATTTTCCTTCTAAAAGATTCATATATTGACCTCCTAATAATACAAATATCAATTACTACCGGACTCTAAATCAGTACTGATTTGGAGTCCGTATTACCATTTATTTTACGTTTATGTGCTTGAAGATGTGGCCCATCTTTTCCTGCTTGGTCTTCAGGTAGAACTTATCGTACTGCTGCGGTTCGATCTCAATAGGAACGCGTTCGTTTACTTTCAAACCGAAGCCGTCGAGACCGTAGATCTTTTCTGGGTTGTTTGTAAGAAGACGAAGAGTGTTGATTCCAAGATCGCGGAGAATCTGGGCACCAATCCAGTACTCGCGAAGATCGGCCTTAAATCCAAGTTTGAGATTTGCCTCAACTGTATCGTAACCGTTTTCCTGAAGCATATAAGTTTTAAGTTTATTGATAAGGCCGATTCCACGACCTTCCTGGCGCATGTAAAGAAGAACGCCTTTTCCTTCTTCGTTAATCTGTTTCATAGCAGCGTGGAGCTGTGGACCACAGTCACAGCGCTGTGAACCAAATACATCACCTGTAAGACATTCAGAGTGAACGCGGCAGAGAATGTTTTCGCCGTCACCGATATTTCCTTTAACAAGAGCAACGTGATGTTCACCTGTGATGTCGTTTACATAACCGTAAATGTCAAACTCGCCGAACTCAGTCGGAAGCTTTGCCTTTGCTTCCTGAATGACATGTTTGTCGTGAACGCGACAGTAGTCCTGAAGATCTTTGATTGTGATGAATTTCATGTTGTATTTTTCTGCAAGTTCCCAGAGGCGTGGAGTCTGCATCATGGTTCCGTCATCTTCCATGATTTCGCAGCAGATGCCGCATTCCTTTAAGCCTGCAAGACGGCACAAATCTACAGTTGCTTCTGTGTGTCCGTTACGAACAAGAACGCCGCCTTTTTTTGCAACAAGCGGGAACATGTGGCCAGGGCGTCTGAAATCTTCTGACTTTGCGTTGTCGTCTGCGCATGCAATTGCTGTAACAGATCTTTCTTTGGCAGAGATTCCTGTTGTTGTTGATTTGTGGTCAACAGAAACTGTGAATGCTGTTTCATGATTGTCCTGGTTATCTGAAACCATTGGAAAGAAGTTTAAGCGGGAAGCAATCTCGCCGCTCATTGGTGTACAGATCAAACCTTTAGCATAAGAAGCGATGAAGTTTAAATTTTCCTGTGTGGCAAATTCTGCGGCACAGATCATGTCGCCTTCGTTTTCGCGGTCAGGATCGTCACTTACTAAAATGATTTTTCCTTTGCGGAGTTCTTCAAGTGCTTCTTCGATTGTGTTGTATTTATATTTGTTTTCCATAACGGACTCCTTATTTTACGAGTTTAAGAAATCAAAAATTTTTTTATCTCTCTCAGCCTGAGAACTTCCTTTTAAAGTTCCAACAAAACGCTGAACGTATTTTCCGATGATGTCGTTTTCAAGATTTACGGTATCGCCGATTTTTTTTGAGGCGAGTGTAGTTTCGTCGGCAGTGTGAGGAATAATTGAAACTGCAAAATCCACATCACTTACTTTTGCAACAGTCAAACTGATACCGTCAATTGCAATCGAACCTTTCTCAACTATCAGCGAAAGAATAGAATCGTTTGCGCTGATGTAAACCCAGATTGCATTTCCTTCGTTCTTAACGTTTGAAATTGTTCCGGTACCGTCAATGTGTCCCGAAACAATGTGACCGCCGAATCTTCCGTCTGCCGCCATTGCGCGTTCAAGATTTACATAGTCGCCTTTTGAAAGTGAAGCTAGGCTTGAGCGGCGCAAAGTCTCTGCCATCACGTCAGCGCAGAAACCTGCATCATCCATCTGTGTCACAGTAAGGCATACGCCGTTAACCGCAATGCTGTCGCCGATTTTTGTTCTTTCGAGAACTTTGCTTGCTGCAATTTTTATAGTACCAGAAACGCCTGAAATCTTTACTTCGCGAAGCTTTCCTTTTTCTTCAATAATTCCTGTAAACATCTAGGCCTCCTTGTCCGCGCTAATGCTTGTTAAGTTATCACAATTGGTATTACAATCAATGCTGGAATTATCACAGCTGTTTTCTTTACCATCAATCGCGGCGTATTCGACCAGCACGTCGCCGTCTATCATTTTTGTATCAGTTACTTCAAAGTTAAAACTGTCACAAACTTTTTCAATTCCTGGGCCGGCGACAGGCGACTTTGCAGAACCGCCGAAGCATTTTGGTGCAATGTATGAATAAACCTTGCGGACGATTCCGGACTTTAATGCGCTGAAGTTTAATTCTGCACCGCCTTCGATTAAAACGCTGTCGAGATTTTTTGTCGCAAGGTGGTTCATCAATTCTTTAAGGTCAACTGTGTCGCCGTTTGTGGCAAAAACTTCGATTGAGGAATTTTCAAGCGATGCGATTTTTTCTGCTTTGTCTTGAGTTTTATTTTTGCAGCACGCAACGATTGTCGTAATGTCTTTTGCGCTCTGCACGATTTTGCTTTCGAGTGGAATTCGTAATGACGAATCACAGATTACGCGGACCGGATTTCTTCCTCCGTTGATTCTGCAGTTGAGCATCGGGTCGTCTGCGAGCACTGTTCCGATTCCTGCCATGATGCAGGTGTATTTGTTTCTCAGGGAATGTGCGTGTGCGCGTGAAGATTCATTTGAAATCCATTTTGATTCACCTGTCTTTGTGGCGATTTTTCCATCCATTGTCATTGCGTATTTTAATGCAACGAACGGTGTCTTTGTCGTGATGTAATGGAAGAATATTTCGTTGATGGAATCGCATTCTTCGCGTAAAAAATCTTCGTAAACTTCAATTCCATTTTCGCGAAGAAATGCTGTACCTTTGCCGCTTACAATCGGGTTAGGGTCACGCGAACCAATTACGACTTTTGAAATTCCACTTTCTCTAACTGCGTGAGTGCATGGTGGCTGTTTGCCAAAATGGCAGCATGGTTCAAGTGTAATGTAAATGGTTGCGCCGCGAGGATCGTTGTTTTTTTCGAGACAGTCTTTGAGTGCGTCGCGTTCTGCGTGAAGAGATCCGTAGATATGATGATATCCTTCGCCGATGATGACGCCGTCTTTTACGATTACGGCTCCGACTAAAGGATTTGGATTTGTATGGCCAGTTCCCAATTTTGCAAGCTCAATGGCGTGTCGCATAAACTGTGGCTCTGGCAAAAATTCAGCAGACATAAAAAAACCCCGCATTCTCCTGCAGGGCGTCCAATACGCACGTGTCCGGAAAATTTCCACTACGCGCGTAATCTCTTCTTCCATCCAGACTTTACTGTCGGCTACGGAATTGCACCGTATCATGCTCATCATCATTGACTCGCTCGCTGGCTTCTGGTTTTATCCAGTTACAGCCGGTGAGGAATTTCACCTCGCCCTGAAGATTATGTCTGTATTATATAGAATTTTTTGTGAGGAAGGCAAGATGGGGCTAGAAAGGATGATGAGAAGTTTTTTATGAAACAAATATGTGTTTTCTCTTTATTATGTTTTCTGCCTTAGAACTTTAATTCGTATTCTTATTCTTCGGATTTTTTTAATTGACTTTTCAGTGAAATGCATTTAGATTGACTGTATATTAATGGAATTGCAAAATTTGCATTTGTAATGGAGGCACTTATGGCAGAACGTGTGGTGTGGGATGATAAATATCTTTTAGATATTCCTGAAATTGACAGTCAGCATAAGAAGTTAATTGAAATTGCCAATGAGCTTTATGACATTGCATCTGTTTCTACTGATAAATATAAGCAGGAAATGGGGACAGTTTTAAAAAAGATAGTTGATTATACTGTTTATCATTTTTCAAATGAAGAGCAGTTTATGCAGAAATATGGTTACGCAGGTTCGGCAATTCATAAAACAGCCCATGACAGTTTTGTGCGTGAAGTTGAATATCATGTAAACAAGTTGTCAACTGACGATGTTGCCGCCGGATCAAAATTTTATGAATTTATTTCAAACTGGATTTTAACTCACATTGCAAAGGCAGATAAAGTCTGGGCTGCTTTTGTAAAGACTAAGCTCGTTTGATGACCTTGTAAAATTTTCTGTGTAAATGGCTGACAAATATGATACTCTTAAGGATAAAACGTTTTTGTCGCAATTTTCTTTGAGTTTCCAGAATTTTTCGGTTTCGGATAACTTTTCATCAGATAAGATTTTTTCTAACTTCTTATTGACTTGGTAAATATATCTTTCACGCCATGATTCAAGGTGTTTTCTAAAATACTTCCAGTCAGATTCAATCTCTTCACGCATTTTATTTATTCAAGTTTATGACTCGGTAAAATGTGCATAATGTACGAAGGCCAGAAAGCCTGAACTCAAGCTACCGCAAACTCACTTGTCATCTTCGGCCTTGAGCCGGAGATCACATAAAAATTCTTCTATCAATTCCAAAAGCGTGAATAATTCAGCCCTATCTTCAAATTCTTGCCGAGTTTGAGGAAGTAGGCGATTTTTCATTTCTTTCCAAAGTGAATTAAATTCTTTTAGCAAAAGCTCGTTGTTTTTAATTGGATATTCTTCTGAAACTTTTTGTAAAAAATCCGAAATAATTTTTGCAGTTGAAGGTTGTGTTTTAATATTTTTTACACGTTTGTACATTTCATACAAAATTCCAATCTGGTTTCCTAAATTTTCCAAATATTTGATTTCTGAATTATCTTTTTTAAATTGATTTTTATAATTTACGTCGGCAATTTCTTTTGCCAAATAAAAATCTTTGTTTAGTTGAATAAAACATTTTCCATCGTAGTTTTGCAAATTCTGGTCAATAATTCTTTGGGACATTCGATTAATAATTTTTTGAATTTGTTTTGTCAAAAGATTTTTTAATCTATTCATTTCTCTTGTATTTTTATGTAAATGAAGATTAACCAAAATTCCAAAAAGAACGCCAATTAAAAAAATCAAACTTTCATTTACAATAGTTTGAAAATTCATCACGCCAATCGATAAAAAATGTGAAATTAAAACAGAATTCATCGCAATTGCTGAATACCATCTAAATTTCTGGCAAATAAAAACGTAAATTGTTAAATAAACAAAAAATCCAAGTGTTGTAATTCCAAAAATTTTAAAACAAATAAAACTTATTACAATTGCAATCATAAAACCATAAAAACGAGCAATCGCAGTACTAAAAGTTTCACGCTTGGAAGGCTGAATTGTCAGAATTGCCACAATGCCTGCAGAAATTGCAAAATCTAAATGCAAAACCTGCGCCACCAAAATAGAAAAAACCGCTGAAAAAATCATTTTTATAGAATTAACAATCATATTTATATTATAATGAGTTTGTTTTATGCGACAACTATCTTGAAACTTTCTGCACTAAATATAGTGATTTAAAACTTTTTGACCATTTAATATTTGATAATTATTAAAATGAATTTCAACCAACTTCAAGGTTGCGCACAAATTCCTCGGCAGGCTGGGGGCGGGCAAAGTAGAAGCCCTGAATGCTGTCGCACGAAAGCTTGGTTAAGAACTTAACCTGCTCTTCTTTTTCTACGCCTTCAGCTGTAACGTGCATTCCGAGTTCTTTCGAAAGAGAAATTGTGTGCTCGAGAAGGCGTTCGCCGCCGTAGTTTCCGATGTAGTCGACGAGAGTTTTGTCGAGCTTTATGGTATCAAAGTGAATTACGTTCAGCGTTGCAAGAGAAGAGTAGCCTGAACCGAAGTCGTCCATGTGCAATGGGAATCCTGCTAAGCGGAAGTTGTTTACGATATCTTTAATTTCGTTGTTGTCGATTGTTGCTGATTCTGTAATTTCAATTGGGAGGAAGCTTGGAGTAATGTCAAATTCATCTGCAATGTTACGGTAGATGTCTACGATATCAAGGTAATAAAGACTTGCACGCGAAACGTTGATCGAAATCGGAACAACCTGATAGCCTTGCATCATCCATTCTTTCTGCTGTTTGCAAACCTGGCGGAATATATATTCATCAAGCTTTCGGATCATACCGTTGTGTTCGTAAATCGGAATAAAGTCTGCAGGCGGTAAAAAGTCCCCGTCAGATTTTTTCCAGCGTACAAGCGCTTCGGCTCCTACCATTTTTCCTGTTACAGGATTGCATTTTTTTTGATACCAGATTTCAAATGAATTAGCCTTAAGCGCTTCTTCAAATTCATCTTCAATCTTTTTAATTTCCATCATCTTGTTTGCATCTGCTTCACTGTAGTATGCATAGTTCGATGAAGGATTGTTTTTTGATTCGAGCTTTGCAGTTTTTGCTTCGCTGTAAAGCATTTCGATTTTCTTTTCAGCTGTCCATTTTGTAATTCCAAAGTAAGGAATCAGCTGCGGAACTTTCATTCTCATTGAGAAAGTCAGAAGTTCAATTGTAACTGAGTTCATAAATTCTGTTACGTACTTCTGGTCATCTGTAGAAAGGAAAATTGCAAACTGGTCAGCGTTGACGTGACCGATAACGTCCTGTTCATGAAGATGTTTCTGAACAGAGCGGTAAATACCTTTGATTGTAATGTCGCCGGTTTTGATTCCGCAGACTTTGTTCACAATTTTGAAGGAGTGAATGTCCATTGCAAGAATAAAGCCCGGCATTTTATTTAATGAAACGGCTTCTTTAAAGTAGTTGTAGTTATGACCGCCAGTTACAGAATCAACGTAAGCGTACTGTTCAAGTTCCTTCTGCTTCTGAAAGCTGATGTCTGCAAAGCCGAGAACGACTGTAAACTGACCGTCAGTTGTTGCAAGACGAACGGCTTTCATTCTGAAATAGAAAGTGTTGCCATCGCGTTCTACCTTAAAGTCTTTTACGAAAATATTTTTTGTTGAAAGCTGGTGTATGATGTTTTCGCGGCTTGTTTCCTGAAGCATTTCGTACTGCTGGCGCTTAACTACTGTGCTTAAAACGTAGTTTCTGATTGCGTCATCATAGGTTGGGTTTGTTTCAAAATATTTGCCGAATTTTTCTTTGATTGTGTCGCTTAATAAATAAACTTTAAAAGAATTTTCATCTATATTTACGAGATATACAGAATTGTAATCTTCACTAAGAATTGCGAGAAGCTGTTCTGTTGTAAAATCCTGTGACTTAGCGGTAACCATGCATTTTCTCTAGCTGTAAAAATAGAAAAGGAAAACACTTCCCATTCAACCGATAGTCCCACCATACAATATTGTAAGTCCAAAACTTTAAGATGTCAAATTTTTTGAAAATGTCAAAATATAGGAATTTTTGGAGAAAACCGGCCAATTTCTAAAAAAAAACAGGCAAAAAAAAGGACGCCATGACGGCGTCCCCGAAGTTTTACCACTAACCAGCTAGATTGTAACACAAGTTTTGCAATGACGTAGGAATATGCAAAAGATGTGCTTGTGGTAAATCTTATTTACGTACGAAAACTAATACTGATTTTTCTTTCGAGTTTGTAATCTCAAGAAATTCTGTATCATTTTCTGTGTAAATTGAAGTTTTGGTTGCTCCAAGAAGGCATTTTATGAAGTCGTCTTCATATTTCATTGAAGCAGGATCTCCAGACATTCTTGTTGAAGCGAAGTTCTCGTTTGGTGTGAACTTTGAACCTTTCACAGTAATGTCACCAAAGAAAGTGTTTATACCTGAGTTTCCTTTAACGGAATACAAGGTTTCTGACTTTTTTTCAAAAGTGATTCCTGATGGAGCAAGCTGCTGGCCTGTGCCGTCAATTGTAAAGCTATAAATATTCCATGAGCCTTCAATTTTTTTTGCTTCTGTGGAACAGCTTGTTAATGCAAATAAAGTCATAGCGATTACTGATAAAAATGTTAATTTTAATTTCATATTTTCCTCTTGAACTTAGTTTTATTTAATAAACGAATGAGAAAAAAAAAGGTTACAGGTTAAGCGGCACTTTCTGCTTTTTTTGAAATTTCTACAATTAGCTTTGTGGCGTGCTGAAGCATGTTTGAGATGTGAATTTTGTAGCGTCTTACACCAGTTCCGATTGTAGGTTCAATTGCCTGGTAGAAGAAATTTAATGCGTTAACGCCTAAGGCAAGGTTTTTCTTGTCTTCAGGATTAAGCTTTGTTGTGTCGATTGAATTGATGATTTCTGAAAGCTTGGAATAATCATCCTTCCAGCGTTCGATGATTTTTCTTGAAATCGGAGAAAGCACTCTTCCGTTACGGATGAATTTTTTCATTAAAGAGCGCTGATAGAGACGGTCAAGAAATCTGATTGTAAAATAAATGAATAAAAATGAGAAAAAATAAAAAAACATTCGACTGTCTCCTTTCTTTAAGTATAATGAATTTTTACAAATATTCCAAATATATTTAACAATATTTTTTAGTAGTGATATATTCGACTCTTACATTTGCGCCAATAGAACAAATTTTGTTTTTCTGTCATAATTAAAAAAGGTAGAGAAAAAAGTATGAAAAGTTCTATTAAATCAAACTGCAAAAAAGCAGTATTGTCCGTAATCCTTTGTCTGGCAGCGACAGTTCCATTATTTGCTGCCTCAATGAAAGATTATGTCTGTATCGTGAGTCGCAATGTCTCTGATGATTCAAAAAAATTCCTCGAAGAATATCGCGACAGTATCAAATCAAAAGGCTATACAAGTTATGCTAACAGAATTGACAGTTACCTTAACGGAAGTTTTGGTTCTGGATTCATTTATTACGGGCCTGACAAAAAGCCTTACGTTGTTACAAACCGTCATGTTGTCTCAAATGCTTTGACAGCAGATGTTAAGTTTGAAAAAGAAGACGGTGAGTATGATGAATACAAGCAGCTTCCTATTGTTACTGTTGATGACGTTCTTGATGTTGCAGTGATTGCACTTCCTGCAGGGTTCAATAGAACAGGTCTTGTATTCAGAGTAAATCCTTTGACAGAAGGTGATGACGTATGGTCTGCCGGTTTCCCTGCTCTTGGTGATAAAGCTATGTGGCAGTTTGGAAAGGGAATCGTTACTAATCCTACTGCAAGAATCAAGGAACTTCTAGATCCAAATGTTTCTACAATCATTCAGCATTCTGCAGAAATCGATTCAGGAAACTCTGGTGGTCCTCTTCTTATGAAGAATGCCAATTATGCTGCAGGTTATGCGGTTGTCGGTATAAACACATGGAAAGCTTTCTACCGTCAGAATACAAACTTTGCAATTCCTGCAAAGGTAATCAAAAATTACATTGATACAAGTCTGACAAATAAAAATACTTCACAGGATATTACATCACGTCTTGTTGCATTCTCTAAAGCATTAAAAAATTCAGATCAGAATTACCGCGATCTTTCATTCTTCGTTTCAAATGACATGTTGTCTCTTGCATCTGGAGATGCATTTATCAATGTTCTTAAAAAAGCTCCTACAGAAATAAGAAGTGAAATCGTATATATCTTCATCGAAGATCCTCTTGAAGGTCTTAAATGTTCTATTGCATATGATATATGGAACAAAATGCACAACGATGATGTTGCAGACTTCTCTGTTGCTTCTTCTGAAAAAACAGATTCAGGTTATAACGTTAAGTTCAACGTAGCTGAAGATACTGTAGAAAGTACATGGGTAATGAGTCAGGGTGCATGGCGCTTAAAGGAATTTGGAGATTACAAGGCAGCTGACAGTAAGGCTGATAAGACTGCTTCAAAAGATAAGCAGAAAGCATCTGGTGAGAAAGCTAAATCTAATAAGAAATCTGGTGTTGAGATTTCTAACCCTTATTTGTTTACTATAACAGGTGGACCTGCATTCCCTACAAATGGTCAGAAAACTGGTTTTGATATCAGTGCACTTTATATGAACAATGATTATTTCGGATTTGGACTTTTTATTCACAATGAACCGATAGCAGTTAAGTACAGTTCCACATGGTCATCTAATTATGGAAAGATTGAGTATAAAAATACAACTATGTTTGGATTTGATCTTAGAGTCTCTGTTCCACTTAACTTTAATTTTATCATTGTAGAACCAAAAGCTGATGCAAGACTGGGAATGATATTTGCAGCAAATAAGGATACAACTGATCAGACAGAAACAGAAATGTTCTATCTTGGAATTGGTGGTGGTGTTGATGTGACATTTGCATTCTCAAGATCTTTTGCAATAGTTTGTGGTGTTGAATATTTATATTCATTCTACAAGCAAGAAAAAATCGGAGATGTGATTGCATCGGTTGGTTTAAAATTTGTCGAAAGATAAATATAAATAGGAGAAAAAAGTGAAAAAGAAAGTGATTTATGCTGTCATTATGGCAGTATTAGTTCCATGCTTGTTTACAAGTTGTTTGACAAGCATGCTCATCAATAGTGTTTCTGAAGCTGCAGAAAATGCGGCATTCAAGAAAAATGTGGTAAACAATTACGCAGAATATAATCCTAGCAATTCTGCAATTGTTTATACTTGTGGTCTTTATGATATCGAATTGGTTCAGCAGAATCCAAAACTTGGATACAAAATCTTGAGATCAATAGAGGACGAAAACAAGGTTTCAAGCTATACTTGTCTTCCTCCAGTTCCAGTAAATTCAGAACTTGCAGTTTTAGGTTATCGTTATCAGGGATACAGAACAATCTACATCGTGGAAGGAAGTGTTCAGGGTGTTGATTATGTTATTACAAAACCTGGATTGTTCTATATGGGAATCAAAGATTTCGATAATAGCATGGAACTTGAAGCAACAAAAAAGATTCTGCCACTTTTTACTGGTACTGAATGGGAACCAATAATCAGAGCTCGTATTGAGGAGTTGAAGAATGAAAAAAAGAAATAAAATTATCATAGCTGCAAGTTTGATTCTTGCTTGTGGAACACTTTCTCTTTTTGCTAAGGACGACAAACCTGCAGCAATGCCAAAGAGAAATGAAGTTGTAATCATTTCAAGAGCAGTAGTTTCTTCTACAATTGATTTGGATTCAAGAAAACAAGGTTTCGGAATTAAAGAAGGCAGTGATAACGATATTAAAGAAATCCCTATGCATCTTGAGATTTCAGGAAGTGGTTTTTCAACAACAATGCATAGAGCAGATAATATCGGTAAACCAACTTTCAGCGTTGCAAAAGTTGATCCAAAGACAGGCAAGATTAGAATCAAATCTTTCAAATGTTTTATGTTTGGAAAATATCCTTTCTATCTTCCAGTTGTTGCAGATGTAGTAGTTCCAGAAGGGGAACAGTTTGTTTACATCGGATCTTTCGAATACAAACTCGATTATGCTCTCCGTATTACAAATGCAAGACGCTTTGACGAATACAATGAAGCAGTAAAATGGGCAAAAGAAAAATTCGCTAAAGATAATATCGAAGTAATTCGTGGTGAACTTGTTCCAGTAGAAATCGAAGAAAGATAAGCCTAAACTTAAGTTCAACATAAAAAAGCCATCAGACCAAAATTGATCTGATGGCTTTTTTTTTATCATCACCACATAATAGTAATTATACAACTTCAATGTATCAAAGAGTGATACACAGAAGATTTAAAATTTGTTATAATTACCTATCAATTAACTCGGCAATTCTGTGAAAGTCAGAGCAGTCTATTCTACTGTTAAAGTCAGACGTCGAAAAAAATCTCTCACATGTTCATAGTTCAATAGGAGGACTTATGAAAAAAGCATTATTGTATTTATGTGCTTTTGCCTTAATGGTGGGTTTGTTCGTTTCCTGCGAACATCCTGCTGCAGAAGCAATTGTCAATCAGCTTGTGGTTGATAAAGATGTTCAATCTCCATGGGGACATGCCTGGTTTGCAGGTGATGCTGAATATCAGTTCATTGATGACAATGGAACAAAATATATCCGTTGTCTTCCGGATTCACTCACAGACACTTATTTTATTCAGGTAAAATCAGAAGATCCAGAAAGTGGAACTGTAGAAGCGCTGGTAAAATATTCCAGGGACAGCATTCGCGAAACGGGAACTCCAGTTAAGTTTACCTGTTCCATGACAGGCTATAATCTGAACTTTACAGCAGACAGTTCCACTTTGGAAAAATATAAAAATCTTTTTACAAAAACTGGACTGGTCAGTTATAAAGGCGTTAATGTTGCAAAGCCAAAACTTCCTGCAGTTAAAACAGAATATTTTTCTTCCCTTGCAGGAAATTACGATCTTTCAGAAGCAGAAGTTTCTGGAATGCAGTTTAATGTGGGAGCAAAAGTTCAGATTAAAAAATCAGATAGTGAATACTGGTTTGCAAGCGTTGTGGACATAAAAGAGAATAACAATGTCTATGACTTCCTTCTCGTTCATGAATCAAATATGGACCCTGGTGTAACAGGTGACAATTCAAAGGAACCTTTCCGTGTAAGTCAGAATAATTTCTGGAACTTTATGAAGATTTCGCCTGCAGAATCCGGTAAATCAAAAGTTGAATGGTCTTCAAAATGGTCTGACACTCCATATGAGGCTTTAAATGGAACTTTGGATCAGAGCGGAATATTTGATAAAGAAATCAAACTTCAGGAAGTGAAGTATAGTTTCTATTTTGGTCAGATGGATGACTGTAAGGACAACAAAACAGCATTTGAAGCAAATCTCGGGGATGCTATTACAACATATGTTTACCGTGGAGTGAGTGCTCCAAGCATGACATGGGCACAGTTGTTTACAGCAGCAGGTCTTGATTCAAAGATTGCAGGAAAAATACCAGATGGTAAGAAAGCCGGCAAGAAGTGGTATCACACAGGTGCATTTGGTTTGAATGCGTATAATTATATTTCGGACAGTAATCCGGTTTTATCTGTGACTACAAATATTTATATAGAAGTTGAGGACAAGGGTCCGGCAGGCGGAATCCCTTTAGGAACATACAAACTTACACTTGATAATGGTACAACATATACATTTAAGGCTGAGAGTTCAAAACTTAGCTATGAAGGAAAAGAATATCTTATAAAAGGAATTTCTTCCAATTTATCTCCAAGTACTACTTATCAAAGATATATATATCTTGTTAATGTTAGTGGTGAAGGAAATTATTTGTTTGATGTATGGTATTATACACCTGCAGATAAAAAACCATATGTTAAGTTTAAAACACCAAAAAATATTTATCCTAATGAAACAGTTCCAGAAGCAAGTAGTGGATATGTTGCTTCAAAATTCTCCAAAGAATTACCGTTAGTTGAATAATAAACAAAAAGACCTGCGCGTTTGTGCAGGCCTTCCTCCCCAGTTCCATAAGAACAGAAATAAAACTCAAATCAAAATAACACTTCTAAAACAGCAATACTTTCGCAATTCCAAAATAAACAAGCAGTGACAATGCATCGACTGTAGTTGTAATAAATGGACTTGCCATTACGGCAGGGTCAAAGCCTAATTTTTTTGCAAGCAGCGGAAGTGTACAGCCGACAACTTTTGCAACTAAAACTGTTGCCGTCATTGTGATGCAGACAACCATTGCTACTGTAACAGTAACGTCTGTGTTGCCCAAAAGCAGTCTGTCTATCAGCATGATTTTTGCAAAACATACAGCGGCAAGAACGACACCACACAAAAGAGCCGTGCGGATTTCTTTCCAGATAATTACTCCGATGTCGGAGAATTCAAGTTCACCTAAAGACAGCGAACGGATGATTGTTACAGATGACTGTGATCCGGAATTACCACCAGTGTCCATCAGCATCGGAATGAAGGCTGTCAGAACAACAAGCTGAGAAAGAGCACTTTCAAAGTTTGTGATGATCATTCCTGTGAAGGTTGCAGAAACCATCAAAAGCATAAGCCATCCGATACGGTGTTTAAAAAGGTTGAATGGAGAAGCGCGAAGGTATGTCTTATCAGAAGGGGTCATACCGGCCATGATTTCGATATCTTCTGTTGTTTCGTCTTCCAATACATCGATAGCATCATCAAATGAAATGATACCGACCATGTTCTCTTCTTTATCAACAACAGGCAATGCCATGAAGTTGTATTTTGAGAACATCTGCGCAACTTCTTCCTGATCGGCGTGTGTGTTGACAGAAATAACATTTGTCTTCATCAGGTCGTCGATTAAGATTTCGTCGTCTTTTGCAAGAAGAAGGTCTTTGACAGAAAGGCGGCCGAGAAGTTTTCTGTTCTGAGTTACGTAGCAGGTATAGAAAGATTTTTTGTCAGAACCTTTGCGGCGGATCTGATTAATAGCCTGGCCAACAGTTGTTCCCAATCTTAAAGAAACATATTCTGTTGTCATGATTGAGCCGGCAGAATTTTCCGGGTACTGAAGAAGCTGGTTGATAGCCTTTCTTGTTTCTGCATCAACGTGAGAGAGAATGCGTTCAACAACATTGGCAGGCATTTCTTCTACGATTTCTACAGCTTCGTTTACATACATCTCATCCATGATGGCTGTAAGTTCCTTGTCAGAAAAGCCTTTGATAAGTTGTTCCTGAAAGTCACTTTCCATTTCGATGAAGGCGTCTGCAGCAATTTTTTTTGGAAGAAGGCGGAAAAGAGGAATTGCTGCTTTTTCGTCCAAATCCTGTAAAATAACGGCAACGTCTTCCGGTGCCATTGTTGAGAGAATATCTTTTACCGAAGAATATTTTTTTTCTTCGAGTAACATGTCTAATGTTTTCTGAAATGTAGCGTTTAATTCTGCCATAGCTAAACTCCGTAATATTTTTTTAGAAATTAACAAGAGTGTTTCAGATAACCGCCAACGCGAGGTTTGTCCGAAACTGTATGGTCAAAGAATGATTAGAAATTCATCGCGGGAGGAATCGCATTCAGACTTTGACTTGAATATGAATCATTGGTACTACTGCTACCGTCAGGCATATGCTTTCCTCCTTAAAAAAGTGGGATAATAAGTTCTAAAACTTTTGTAAAAAGTATAGGATTAGACTGTTTTTGTCAACCAAAACCAACATTTATTTCTATATTATAAGTGGGCTATAACATTGTATCAACAGGGAATTTTCATTATACTGTAGTCTATGTTCCGTATTTATGTTGAAAGACAGTCTGGTTTCCAGAACGAGGCTGCTCGTATTTTATCTGAAATCAAAGGTTTTTTGGGCATTTCCGGTGTTACTGGAGTGCGTTATCTCAATCGCTACGATGTAGAAAATATTTCTGAAGCTGTTTCAAAAGCTGCAGTTCTTCGTATTTTCTCTGAACCACAGAGCGACACAGTTATCTACGAAAACGTTGCTGTTAAGCCGTCAGAAACTGCAATTGTCTGGGAATATCTTCCTGGCCAGTACGATCAGCGTTCTGACTCTGCAGAACAGTGTCTTAAACTTCTTCGTGAAAGTCTTGCAAAGACATGCGAAGTTGGAACTCTTCCTCCACGCGTTCGCTGTGCAAAGATGGTTATCCTTACCGGTAAAATCGCAGCCAAAGACGTAAAGAAAATTCAGGACTACCTTATTAACCCTGTAGACTCTCGTCTTGCATCAAAGGAAATTCCAGAAACTCTCGAAATGGTAACAGAAACTCCTGCTGACATTCCGACAGTTGAAGGTTTTATCAAATTCAAAAAGCCAGAACTCGAAGCTTATCTTGCACAGATGGGCTTGGCAATGGATCTTGCTGATATCAAATTCCTTCAGGACTACTTTAAAGAAGAAGGACGCGATCCTACAGAAACAGAAATCCGCGTATTGGATACATACTGGTCTGACCACTGTCGTCATACAACATTCTTAACAGAATTGAAAGACATTAAGATCGAAAAAGGTCCATACGAAAAACTCTTCAAAAAATCTCTCGATAATTACACAGCTATGCGCACTGACTTGTATGCAGGCCGCACAGACAAGCCTGTTACTTTGATGGACATGGCAATTATCGGTATGAAATATCTCAAGAAAACTGGCAAGCTCGAAGACATGGAAGTGTCTGAAGAAAACAATGCCTGCTCAGTTTACATTGATGTTCATTACACAACAGACAAAAAAGGTCGTGCAATCGACAAGAATTCTTCAAAGGCTACAGAACGCTGGCTTTTGATGTTCAAGAACGAAACACACAACCATCCAACAGAAATTGAACCATTTGGTGGCGCTGCAACTTGTATCGGTGGTGCAATCCGTGATCCACTTTCAGGACGCTCATGGGTTTACCAGTCAATGCGTATTACAGGTGCTGCAGATCCTACAGTTCCACTTTCTAAAACTCTTAAAGGAAAACTTCCACAGCAGAAAATCGTTCGCGAATCTGCTCAGGGATTCGCTTCATACGGAAACCAGATCGGTCTTACAACTGGTCAGGTTCAGGAAATTTATCATCCGGGCTATGCTGCAAAACGCATGGAACTTGGTGCTGTAATTGCTGCAGCTCCTCTTGATACAGTAATGCGTGAAAGACCGGAACCAGGCGATATCGTAATCCTTCTCGGTGGAGGAACAGGTCGCGACGGTATTGGTGGTGCTACAGGATCTTCAAAGGTTCACACAACAAAATCTGTTACAACAGCTGCTGCTGAAGTTCAGAAAGGTAATGCGGTAGAAGAAAGAAAGATCCAGCGCTTGTTCAGAAACAAAGATGTATCTCTCATGATCCGTCGCTGTAATGACTTCGGTGCCGGTGGTGTTTCTGTTGCCGTTGGTGAACTTGCACCTGGACTCGACATTAACCTTGATGCAGTTCCAAAGAAATATGAAGGCTTAAACGGAACAGAGCTTGCTATTTCTGAATCTCAGGAACGCATGGCTGTAGTTGTAAGACCAAAGCACGTTCAGAAATTCATTAAAGCCGCAGCTGCAGAAAACTTGAATGCAGTTGTTGTTGCTACAGTTACAGATACAAACCGCCTCGTAATGAAATGGCGTGGAAATACAATTGTTGATATTAACCGCGACTTCCTTGATGCAGCTGGTGCACATCACGAAGCTAAAGCTGTTATCGAAAGCCCAACAGCTCCAAGCACATCACCACTTGTTAAGCCACTTGATAGCGTTGCAAAGAAAATTACAAAAACTGCAACTGCTAAAGCTGTAGAAGCAGCATGGCTTGAAAACATGAAAGACCTCGCAGTTTGTTCACAGCGCGGTCTTGGAGAACGCTTCGACGGATCAATCGGTTCATCAACAGTTCTCTTCCCATATGGTGGAAAATATCAGTCGACACCAGAAGCTGGTATGGTTGCAAAGATTCCTGTAATCTCACCACGTGAAACTTCTACAGTAAGTACAATGGCATATGGATTTGACCCACGCGTAAGCCAGTGGTCACCATGGCACGGTGCTCAGATTGCAGTACTTTCATCACTTGCTAAATTAACATGTCTGGGAACAGATCCTACAACAGCACGCCTTTCATTCCAGGAATTCTTCGGCCGTGCAGTTGATGCAAAGACTTGGGGTTATCCTGCTGCAGCATTGCTCGGTTCTATCGATGCACAGGTTGCAATGGGAACAGCTTCAATCGGTGGTAAAGACTCAATGTCCGGTACATTCGAAAAAATCAACGTACCACATACATTGGTTTCTTTCGCTGTTGGTCATGACGAAGTAGAAAATGTTCGCGGCGGTTCATTCAAGAAAGCTGATTCAAACATTTATCTCGTTCAGACTCCATATTCAGAAGAACTTGCTCCAGATTTTGATGCATTTACAAAGAACGCAAAAGCTCTTGTTGAATTGAACAAAGCAGGAAAAATCGCAACTATGTATCCAGTTTGTGCCGGCGGTATTGCAGAAGCTCTTACCAAAATGGCAATGGGTAACAAAATCGGTTGTGAAATTTCATTCATTCCTGCATCAAGCACTGGCGTAAACTTGAAAAAGCCTGCTGCTAAAACTTCAAAAGCAAAACCTTCAAAAGAAGAAATGCTCGCAATTAAACCAGGAACAGCTGTTGATTTGTTCACACCATTGTACGGAACAATCATTGTTGAAACAGATTCTTCAATCGAAAACGATCCACGCTTTGCTTCTGGAACAGTTGCAAAAATTGGTAAGACTGTTAAAGAACCTTCAATCACAGTTCTCGGAAAAACAAAAACTTCAACTGCAGTTATCAAACTTGATGCAGCAGAAAAAGCATGGGAAGGAACACTTGCAACAGTATTCCCTCCAGTTTCTAATGCAAAACCTCAGGAAGCACTTCCTAAGTTCGCAACAGAAATTCACCGCTCTTTGACAGACGCTCAGAAGAATCCTGTATTCAATGCACCTCGTCATCACCCACGCGTTTTGATTCCTGTATTCCCTGGAACAAACTGTGAGTTCGATATGGCTCGTGCATTTAACCTTGCAGGCGCTGACACAAATATTTTAGTATTCAGAAACAACACACCTCAGGCTTTGGCTGACTCACTTGCTGAACTTGAAAAACAGCTTAAGAAAGCTCAGATCTTTGCACTGGCCGGAGGATTCTCGGCTGGTGACGAACCTGACGGATCAGGAAAATTTATTGCAAACGTTTTACGTGAAGGACGCATTTCTGAACAGGTAATGACTCTTCTTAAAAAACGCAACGGTCTTGTACTCGGTATCTGTAACGGATTCCAGGCATTGATCAAAACAGGACTTGTTCCTTACGGCGAAATCCGCGAACCATCGGCTGACATGCCTACATTGACATTCAACCAGGTTGGACGTCATATCAGCCGCGTAGTAAGAACGAGAATGGTTTCTGCAATCAGTCCATGGGCACAGAACCCTTCAGTAATTGACTCAAGAATTCACCTTATCCCAATATCACACGGAGAAGGACGCATTATCATCAATCCACGTCTTGCAAAAGAATTGTTCGAAAAAGGACAGATCTTTACACAGTACGTAGACGAAAAAGGAATTCCTGCAATCACAGAACCGGACAATCCAAACGGATCAATGTTCGCAATCGAAGGAATGACAAGCCCTGACGGACACGTACTTGGAAAGATGGGACACAACGAACGTACTGTAGGAACTGGAATGAACGGTTCTTCAATCGATTTGATCAAGAACATTGCAGACGATCCATTGTGTAATCCACATGAAAATTCTTGCCAGAACATTTTTGCTGCCGGCGTAAGTTATTTCAAATAATGTTTGAGAATTGAAAAGGGAAAGTTAAAAAATGAAAAAGTTTTTATTGATTTGCACAGTATTAATGACACTTGTTTTGGCTTCATGTTCAAAACCGCTTGAAGGAAAAAATGAATATGGCTGGTACACAAACTTCAATGAATGTCTGGACCAGGCAAAAAAGGAAAATAAAAAAATTATCCACATTATTTCCCAGGATGAAAATGATACAGTAAGTGCCGGTCTTAAAGAACGAATTTTCTATACTCCGGAATTTGCGAACGCATTCGGAGACGATTTCTTGTTCTGTGAAACTGATATTTCACTTTCTCTTTTCAAAGCAGCAAAACCTGGAAAGGATGCTGACAGCGAAACAAAGAAGAATGCAAAGAAGTTCGAAAGAATTCTCGAAGACAGAATGCGTGTCGTAACAACTTTTGGAATCGAGAATACACCGACTTTGTATCTTGTAACAAAGGAAGGTTATGTAATCAAAGATTTCAGATACCTTCCTCTTGCAACAGTTGAAGACTTTTACGTAATGCTTGATGAATACAGAGCAGAAATCAATGAAAGACAGAATATGATTGAAAATGTTCGTACGTCAAAAGGTATTGAAAGAGTTTTTGCAATTGATGAATTGTACGAAAGCACACCGGTTACTTTCCGTTACATGCTTACTGACTTGATGCGAGAAGTTGAAAAAATCGACAGTAAAAACGAATCAGGTCTTGTCGGAAAATTCGTAATGGGAATTGCAACTTCAGAAGTAATGGATGCATATATGGCCCGCGAGCCAGAAAAGATTCTCGGCATTTACGAGGAATGTGCAAAGCATCCGATGCTTAATCCTGAACAGAAACAGCAGACATACTTTGCAGCTGCTCATGTAATCGGAACAAACACTCCGACTCCAGAGCAGACATTACAGATGATTGAATATCTTGAAAAAGCAATCGCTGCAAAACCTGAATCAGAAATTGCAGATCGCTGCCGAATGAACCTCGAACAGGTAAAAGAATTTAAAGGCCGTCAGGATGCAGCTGAAGCAAGAAAGAAAGCAGAAGCTGAAGCAGCTGATAAATAATTTAAGATATAAAATTAATTCATAGCACTGACTAAGCTGCAGCTGTATTAATTAGAATGATACAACTGCAGAAAGCTGAAAGTCAAAATAACGAGTAGCGGATCCGGAAACGGGTCCGTTATTTTTAAACGTTCCGTTGTATGAACTTGAAGTGTAGTCGTTACCTTTGAGTTCACCGGTTATCATTCCGTCTGCAAGAATTTTAATTCCGCAATGCTGGTTAAAATTAAATTGTATAAAGGCAGAAGCTCTGTAAGCAGAGAAAAATCCCTGTCCGATATCAATGTAGTATACGCTTTTTGCTACGTGAGAATCTCTTGAAAAAATGTAAACCCACGGAGAAATTTCTGCGCTTATTCCAAACTTCCACATATTGTCTGGTGTTGTATATTTTACGTCAAAGCCAAACCATGTGTAATAATCGTAACGTTCAAGTTTGATTACTTCGCCGGACAGTTGAGTGACAGTTCTGTGTTCAGTATCGTCGTATGAAAAGTAGGAACACATAACTCCATTTTTTCCATATCCGTAATATGTAGTTCCGTTGTTTGCAGTCAATGTATAAGTTTCGTATGAGAATGCAATTGATGGAGAAAGAGTAAGACCTTTTGCAGGTTTAAAATCGTAAAGTGCTTTTGCGTCAACATTAAAGCCTTGAACAAAATTAAGCTCGTGTTCTGAATAATTTGTCTTTATTGAAGTGTTTCCTGTTTTATAACCGGCATCCTGCATCCAGTCAGAGTCATCCATTGTACCTGAGTTGTTTTGAAGAATTCCTTTAAAATTTCCTGCAAGATGAAAATCCAAAAAACGAACATCAGCATTAAAACCAGCATATACTTGATTCTTAAGATTCCAGTTGAGAAGGCTTAATTGATATTCTTCACCGGTCTGTGAGTTTTTTCCGTAAACATATTCGTTCAGTAAAGCATTTCGTACACCACAGTATGGTTCGATTTCAAAATCCCATTCATTGTTGAGAGAAAAAGATGGAGCTGATAAAAGCAATGAAGTGATTGCAGAAATTAAAATCTTTTTCAAAATTAAACACCGTGTTATTTTGCCTGTTCCTCAGCTGGAGCAAGTGGATCAGCTCCGAAAATTTTTGCAAGCTGTTTTCGTGTTGAATCCATATCTTTCTGATAAGGAGCATTGAATGTCATAACTTCATTTGTTTTTGGATGAGTAAATGAAATCTGATAAGCGTGAAGGGCGAGACGGTTAAGTAAAGGGCGTTCTTCGTATGTGTCACCGTTGTAGCGTTTTTTGATTTCGCTTAAACGGATTGGTTTCTGGTTTCCAGAATAGAGTGGGTCACAGACAATGCAGAATTTGTTTTCCGCAAGGTGGACACGAATCTGATGAGTGCGTCCTGTTAACGGACGGGCTTCGATCCAGGTGTAAGGGCCGCAGATTCCGATTACTTTAAAATCTGTAACTGATTTTTTGCCCTGACGTTTGTTAACGACAGTGCGATGTCTTGCATCTCCGTCCGGAAGCAGCGGCAGGTCAACATGAAGGTCAGTCCACAAAGGGCGGCCGTTGATAAGACAATGGTAAACCTTTTTTACTTCGCGGTTCTGGAACTGAAGCGAAAGGTTTTTGTGAGCTTCTTCGTTTCGTGCGTAAACAACAAGTCCGGATGTATCTTTATCGATTCTGTGAACTGCAAACAGGCGCCCGAATTCTTGCTGTGCAAGAAGATCAAGGCGTGGCGCATTAGGATCGTAGCGGTCAGCTGCAATCAAAAGACCTGAGCGTTTGTTTAAAATTACGATGTCATCGTCAGAATAAATAACTGAATAATCTGGATTGTTTTTCATAATTGAGATTATACAGAAATTGCAGTTTTATTGGTAGATTGACGGGGAAATTTTAAGGAAATCAATAAGGTCCGGTTTGCCTTCTGGTGTATTCTCTTTGTCGAGAGGATTTTTGCCTTCGGAAATATTTTTTACATTCTGTTTTCTTACTGCGCGAAGAAGAATGTTTTTTTGGAGTGTGACTCATGTCGATAAATTCCATAACGTCAACTTTGTACCCGCATCTTTCAAGGTAATCTGCGCGAAGTGAATCTGTAAGCAGTGCAGAAACTCTTTCGCGTAAAAGTCCGTGCTTGAAAACAGGAGCAAGAACGTTTGCTTCGCTTTCTGAAAGCAGTTTTTTATTTTTTTCAAGCTGCTGGTTTATTTCGTGCTGACAGCATGGAACGCTAAGAATTGCCTTTGCGTTTTTTTCTACTGCATATTTTAATGCGTAATCAGTTGCAGTGTCGCAGGCGTGAAGTGTGATTATAATGTCAGGATTGTTTTCCGGTTCTGAATCGGAATATTCTGCAATGTCACCGGTTTTGAAAATCAGTCCTTCGCAGCCGAAATCTTTTGCAAGTTTGTTGCAGTGTTCGATTACATCTTTCTTTAAGTCCAGCCCTACAATGCGGCAGTCAATTTTTTTAATCTGTGTCAGAAAATAGTGAACTGCAAAAGTGAGATAACTTTTTCCGCAGCCGAAGTCTGCAATCTTAAGCGGATGGCTTTCTGATTTTTTCTGTTCCATCACTGACGGAAGAATGTCATCAATGTATTCGAGAAATCTGTTTATCTGTTTAAATTTGTCGTATCGGGAATTTATAACTTTGCCCTCAGGAGTCATAATTCCAAGGCTTATCAAAAACAGAACAGGAGTTCCTTCGGCGATGATGTAATTTTTGATTTTGTTATGACCTGAAGATTGTGGAATAACTCCATTGGCAAACTGTGAACGGGAATTACTGTTGTCCTGCTTTGAAAAATACTTTGAGTTTCTTGCATTATCGGATTCTGAATTATTTGATTTCTGTGAAACTTGATTGAGAGAAATTTTACGTTCGATTTTTGAAATCTTTCCTTTATTGTTTGCGAGAATTGTTACTTCTCTGTCGTCGTATCGTTTGATGCAGTTTTTGAAGGTTGTGCCTGCGTGCTGGTCAATAAAATCGTTAAGTTCTGATTCTGAAAATGTTTTGTGAAAAGCCTGAGTGTCGGTAAAAAATTCTGCAAAGAATGACTGACCGGTGCTTGAAGAGTTTGTCTTTATCCGGATTTTCTTGTATGGTTTACCTAAGAGGTTTTCGACTTCTGATGATGGCTTTTAAAATGTGACAGAAATTAACATAAATTCATTTTGCCGATATTATGAAGAAATTGCAAGGAATGGAAAAGAATTTGAAACGAATTATTTGTTTTCTTCTATTAATAAGTGTGTTTTCTCTATCTTTTTTTGCGCAGGAATCTGACAAGCAAGGGGAACTGAAATACGCGCCGCGAGTAAGCGATTACTTTATTGCCTTTGGTGAAGAAGCGTTTATCGAACTGTTCGGTGCAACCTTTGTTAATTTAAAATCTCCGAAGCCTCAGGGCATTAATTTTGAAAGCATAATCTACAGCATTACAAAACAACCATACGTGTGGGACAAGACAAAATTCCTTCAAAATCAAATTGTTCATCCGTATGCCGGTAATTTATTTTTCAACGCAGCTCGTGCAAACAACCTCGACTTCTGGACAGCGGCCGCATACACAGTCTGGGGTGCCTGGAGCTGGGAAAATATTTATCAGAACTCAGTAACATCTTACAACGATTTGATTACAACCACAGCTGCAGGTATTATTACCGGCGAAACATTCCATCGCCTTGCATACGCAGCAGGCGCAATCTGGGAACCTCTTATCTGGTTAGTAAGCCCTGTTGACGGAATTAACAGACTCCTTCGTGGAGAAAGATACCGTCACTGCGCCCCTGAAGACTTAGAAGTGATTTATGCTGCAGAATTTTTTACAGCCTTTTGTGCCGCAGAAAAATTTACAGGTAAGACGACTGAGTTTTTGCCGCTTGCAGAATTCCATCCGTACATCGTTTATCAAAATCCTTTTGGTCACAAAACAAAAGAACCGTTCGACCAGTTTTCACTCGATGCAATGTTGATGACAAAATTTAACGAGACGATGGGCTATGTAGAAATTGACGGCGCACTTTATTCCTGGCCATTTTTCTGTAACACAGATTTACCGGCGAGTATCGGAATCAATTTTAATTACAAAGTTAATTATTTTGACAGATTGAATTATTCAACAAACGCAGTCGGCGTTTGTTGAAGACAGCAGGTTCCGTTTGATGATTCGGGTAAAAATTATTTCTGGTGGAATGCCGAAGCTGATTTTATTTTTCTTGAAACAAGCAAAATTGATAACGTAAATTATTACAATGTCGGTCCTGAAGCAAAACTTGAAATCGGTCTTGAAACGGAACGCGTCGCAGTTCGCGCATCAAGTGAGTTTGATTACGTTTTCCCGCAGAATGTCTGGCATAACAAAGATTGTGTTTCGGTAGATTTTAAAATTCTGAGCTGGCTTTGTGTCGGGGTTGAGGATATGCTGATTTGTACTGAAGGTGATGTCAGGAATTTTACCAGTGTTGGTGTTAAGGTTAGGAAGTAATAATTTTTTCAAAATACCACGAAAAAAATAAAAGTAATCGGTATCTATATGTGGTAAAAATTAACACGAGAGGTACCGATGTACCTTTGATCCATTTGGCATTGACTCAATGATTTATACGGTAAAGCAAGTCTTTGCTGAATACCCGACGATTAGTTATGATGACAAAACCCACAAAGTATTTTATAATTTGAGTGCAAGTGAGCTTCAGCGGGAAGATTCAAAACTTGGAACTTTTTTACGCTATCTGGAAACAAACAGACCCAATGACGGCTTTACCAATTTGATTTCAAAAGAAGTCGAAAGTATAAAGCACAGTACAAAGTGGAGAAAAGAGTATATGACAATTAATGATTGGATAAGAGATGAGCTAGAAAAAGGAATAGCGGCAGGAATTGAAGAACGCTGGGAAACTGAAGTTGAAAAACGCATGGAAGCCGAAGTTGCAAAAGAAGTCGAAAAACGCATGGAAACTGAAGTTGCAAAAGAAGTCGAAAAGCGCATGGAAACTGAAGTTGCAAAAGAAGTTGAAAAACGCATGGAAACTGAAGTTGCAAAAGAAGTTGAAAAACGTATGGAAGTCGAAAAAGAACTCAAAAACCGCAAAGAAACCATCCGTAATATCGTAAAAGAAATGATAAAAAACAACATCGACTTCAATACAATTTCCTCAATAACAAAACTTTCAAAAGACGAAATCCTAACTATTCAATCTTCCTGAAATTCATTAAAATATTCTGCATGAAACACGCAATGCAAAAATTACAGGAAGACGCTAAAAAGTTCGGACCACTTTGTGTTGGTCTTGATACTGATCCTTCCTACATTCCAGAAAACATTATCAAAAATTATTCGTCAGCTGCAGAAGCTGTTCTCGCTTACAATCTGGCTTTGATTGAAAGAATCAAAAAAGACCAGAGTGCATGCTGCTTTAAGATTCAGGTTGCTTACTACGAAGCAATGGGACTTAAAGGAATGGAAGTGTATGCAAAAACAGTTAAGGCTGTCCGCGACGCAGGCTTTATTGCCATCAGCGATATCAAACGCGGCGACATTGCTGCAACAGCCGGAGCTTATGCCCGTGCCCACTTTACCGGTGACTTTGAAACAGACATCATCACAATCAATCCTTACATGGGATTCGATACATTAAAACCTTTCACAGAATACACAACAGCTGAAAAGGGTTCCAAAGCAATGTTCGTTCTTTTAAGAACATCTAACCCTGGAATGGTTGATATCGAACAGCAGGAACTCAAAGACGGCGGCCGTGTTCTTGACCGTGTCGGTAACGAACTTAACAACATTCTTTCAGAAAGCAAAAAAGAATACACAGACGAAACCTGTTCACCAGTAGGTGCAGTAGTTGGTTGTACAGAAGAAAGTGATGCTCGCGCTCTCCGCGATGCATATCCCGAAATTTTCTTCTTGATTCCAGGATACGGTGCTCAGGGTGGTGCTGCAAAAATCTGTGGAATCCTTTTGGAAAAATGTGGCGGTACAGTAAACTCAAGCCGCGGTATTTTGTGTGCATGGAAAAAAGATGCAAGCCTCGAAGAAAAACGCAATGCCGGCACACTTTCAATGGACGACATCATCAACGCAAGTGCAAAAGCTGCAATCGATTCCAAAACTGAATTGATGAATTTCTAGGAGAAATTAAGATGAGTGAAACAAAAGACTGTCAGGGAAACACAATACCCGTTTACGCAAAAGGAACTATAGCAAGCTGTGGCACTGTTTCTGGTGCCGTTCCAGAAAACAGCGTTTATTCATTAAAGGTGAAATTAACAGCAAAGGAAAAATCATTTCCAAAGCCAGGGCAGTTTTACATGATCCGTGCTACAAAGGGAAAAACTCTTTTGGGCCGCCCGATCAGTGTGTTCCACTCAGAAATCTCAAAACCAAATAAAGAAAATCAAAAACTCAGTGACGGTCAGATTGAATTCCTTATTCTCAAAAAAGGAAAGGGAACAGAAGAACTTTGCTCACTCGAAAAAGCAGACAAGGTAGACATCCTCGGTCCGCTCGGAAATATTTTTCCAAAACCAAAATCGGCAAAAGCAAAAAAAGCAGGCGATAAAAATTCCTCAAAACCAAAAATCTGTATCATCGGCGGTGGAATCGGCGTTGCTCCGGTTGCAGGTTTTGCAGAATCACTTGAACCAAAATCTTATGACTTCTATGCCTGCTTCAAATCAGGAAAGTACGGCGTAAAAAATATCAAGGCTTCAAAACTTGTTGTAACAACAGACGACGGCTCAGTCGGCATTAAGGGAATGTTACCAGACGCCCTCGATGCTGCAAAAATCAAAGCCGCAGGTTATTCTGTTATTTATGCCTGCGGCCCGACACCAATGCTTGCATACGTAAAAAAGATTGCAGAAGAAGCAGGCGTAAAATGCTGGCTCAGCATGGAATCTAAAATGGCGTGCGGAATGGGCGTGTGTCTCGGCTGTACAATCGAAACAACAGAAGGCTACAAACGCTGCTGTAAAGACGGACCTGTTTTTGACGGAACAAAATTAATCTTTAACAAACCTTCCGCTCCTTCCCCACAGGTAATCGAAGCACGCAAAAATAAAAAAGTAAAACCAGACTTGAGCGTAAAAATCAAAGACGTTGTATTCCCAAATCCTGTAATCGGAAGTTCAGGAACCTTCGGTTTTGGTGTTGAATACAAAGACGTTTTCGATGTAAACAAGCTTGGTGGAATTTCAAGCAAAGGTCTTACACTTGAACCTCGTCAGGGAAACAGCGGAATCAGAATCTGGGAAACACCATCAGGCCTTATGAATTCCATCGGACTTCAGAATCCCGGCATTCCTCACTTTATCGAACACGAACTTCCTGCAATGTTAAAGCTCAAACCTGTGACAATTGCAAACCTTTCAGGTTCAACTCTCGAAAGCTATGTTGAAGGCGCAAAGCTTCTTGATAAAACTAAAGTTCCAGTTATCGAACTTAACATCTCATGCCCTAACGTAAGTGCAGGCGGTGCAGCATTCGGAATGAGCTGCTCAACAGCAGGCGAAATCACAAAAGCAATTCGCGCCGTAACAAAAAAGCCACTTATCGTAAAACTTACACCACAGGCATCAGACGTCGTAGGAATTGCCCTTGCATGTATCGAAGCCGGCGCTGACGGAATCAGTTTGTGTAACTCATTCCAGGGTGTTGCAATCGACATCGAAAAAGGCCGCCCTGTATTTGATAAAGTAAAGGCAGGCTTTGGAGGACCGGCTGTTCGTCCAATTGCGGTTCGCTTGGTTTACGAAGTGTGCTCGGCAATCGCAAAACTGCCGAAGGAAAAACAGGTGCCGATAATCGGAATCGGTGGCGTTGCAACCTGGGAAGACGCAGTTGAGTTCATTATGGCAGGAGCTACAGCTGTTCAGGTTGGAACAAATACTTTTGCAAATCCAAATACAATGGTAGAAATCGTTGACGGCCTTAAGTCATTTATGGCAAGAAAAGGATTTAAGACAATCGAAGACTTCAGAGGTTGTGCGCTGTAGGGTGAGAGATTTCGAAAGTCGGAATTAATCAACTGGGATTTAGTTCAATAGAGCCAATGGTTAAGCTAGGCAGGCAACTTTTACGTTCAAAGGTTTGCTTTGCATAGCTTGCCATAAGGTAAGTTTCATCTGCATAGTCATCCAGCTTTCTGGGCTTGTATTTGTGGCTTTTGCAATTCGAAGAGCCATCTCCGGGCTTAAGGCAGATTTTTCATTTACAAATTCAGAAAGAGTTTTTCTTGTAACACCGAGCATCTTTGCTGCATCTGTAATATTTATTCCAAGTGGTTCAAGTACATCTTTTAAGAAAACTTCACCTGGATGTACAGGCTTTCTTGTCATAATGCCCTCCTAGTGATAATCCTGGTAATCGACAAGAACTGCATCTTGTCCTTCAAAATAAAATGTAACCCGCCAGTTTCCATTTACGGTAACTGACCACATATCCTTCTCTTGTCCTTGCAATTGATGTAGTCTATAACCAGGCAAGTTCATATCCTGTGGATTTACACTTGCATCAAGACGGTCTAAAATTCGTCCAAGTTTAGAGGAATGTTCCGGGATAATACCCGCTTTACTACCTGTCTCGAAAAAATCTTTAAGACCTTTGTGTCTCCATGATTTAATCATAATTTATCCCGTTACGCGTAACGTGTCAAGTTACATTGGTATGGTACATTATTTTGTGAATTTACATTGAGTGGTTTGGCAAAGGGAATTTTTTGCTTGTTAAATGGTATCTCCTAAGTGGTAGTTGTTAATTATAGATACCTTTTTGTTTTGAAATTTTCGGTTATTTTGGGGAAAAGTAGCTTTTTTTCACTTACCAGAATACTTGACAACTATACTAAGTTCGGCGTAGTTCCAGCTTTATCAATTTCGTTATAACGAAATTGACGGTAAAATGGATCTATGGTATATTAAAAATAAAGGAAGCGCCCGACTCCGTCGGTCGTCTCCACAGTTCGAACAGAAAGCCGTCCTAAAGTGGGTACTGAAAGGGCGGCTTTATTTTTTACTCTTTATTATTTTTATAATATGAGAGCACTGCAATAACTGTCATAATTAGCGTAGCAACGCAAGTTACTAACGCAATAATTTCCGAACAAGTCATATGCAAGCCTCCCTTCATCAAATTTCGACATACAGTCGATTGAGTCCGGGAGACGCCGCCTGGGAATCAGGCACTTCCAATAAATGAATTATAACACATTTTGTGTATAGTATCTATATGTAGAGTATGATTTTTGGTTTGATGTACCTAACGGTTTTCTGAAAATTGACGGTGGCTGGAAATTGTGGTATATTAGAAGAACGGAAGCGCCCGACTCCGTCGGTCGTCTCCACGTTGTTGTACAAAGGCTGCCCTGTGCTTGTGGAAAACTTAGGGCGGCCTTATTTTTTACTCTTTATTATTTTCTCTACTATAAATTTCCGCTAACACCGTAGCAACATGTTTTACAATGTCTTTTTTGATGACATTTTTGAAATTTCTGCACTTTTCAGAATGCTTGACATTTTTTTTTTTTTGTCATTCTAAAAAGTGTGCGCGAAAATTAATGTAGCATTTTTCTTTGGGGCTGGGGCAGAATGCGATTTTGGCCTTCCAAATGGACTTGAATACTTACAAAATACTATTTTTCTCAATAAAGATAATATTAATCCAATCGTAAATAAATTTTCAAAGACAGATTTAAAATTAGCAAATTATTTATTTTCTTCAGATGACAGCATATACAAACATATTTTAGGAAAGGCTTGTTTTCATTATTTACAAAAAATTAACAATCCTGAAGCTGATATAGAAAAAAGATGTTTGTTATTTTTAAAAGAGGAAGATATAAAAGAACTCAGAGATAAAATTGATAATACTGATTACATATTGACAGATAAGGATAAAAAAGAAAAGGAAGATATTTTAAAAGAGTTCAAAAAAAAGTTAAAAAATTATAAAGATAAGAATGATGAAAACTTTTGGACTCATTCATTCTTAAAAAAAATCTGTTTAAAATCCTTAAAAGATGTTAATTATGCAGGAATCTTAGACAAATATTTTTATACGATAAATAATCCTGTAAAATATGGCCCAAGAAAGTTCAGTAAGCTCGTTAATTATTATTGGGCATGTTATTTTTGTATTGTTCAAAAAATTGTTGAAAACTTTGATAAAAAAGATGAATTAAAGGAATATAAAAATTCTGCGGAAATTGACTATGGAAAAATTGTAAACAATTTACAGGATTTTACTAAAAAACTTTATAGGCTTAATCAAGAAAGTTCAAAATTAAAAAACAGTCAAATAGAAAATTCATATTACTATCTTATAAATCAAAAGCTGGAAAATCAAAAGTATGTAAATCAAGGAATTTTGACAACAAATTATTTTAATTTTGTTGAACAAATAAAGGTAAAGGAAAACGGAAAATACGCATATCTTAATGGACGATTAGATTATTTTGAAATTCCGCAGCTGTTAGAAGTTAGAAATTTGCAAAAAGATAATGTTCCATCTGATAAGCTATTTTTTCCATTTATTTTTGGCCAGTCATTCGTAAAACCAATAGTACATCAAAAACAGATTGAAGAATTTGCAAAAATTCCAGCGATTTTAGAGAACGCCGATTGTCTTGTGATTCTGGGATTTGCAATTAATGAAGATGATAATCATGTAAATTCTTATTTGCATGATTATGCCAGTCAAAAAAACAAGAAAATAATTTTTGTTTCTACGGAAGAAGGAAAAGAAGTTCTTGAAAGTGTTAAAACAAGATTACGACTTGAGAATAGTGACAATATAAAAATAGTAAACGTTAAAAAGAATAATGAAAATTATGATAACAAAGAAACTGTTGCAGAAATATTTAAGGCAATAGATGAAATAAAAGAGGGTGAAAAATGAAACTTCAAAAATTAAATTTATCAGGCATTGTTATTGTATCGTTTTTTTTAATGGTAATGGCGGGTTGTTCTCAGCCGGAACCAGAGCCACCACATGTTCATACATTCAGTAATGACTGGACATTAGACGACACAGCTCACTGGCATGCAGCAACTTGTGGACATAGTGAGGAAGTTAAGGGAGAGGAATTACATAAATTCCCGGAAAACTGGACCATAATAACATCAGCAACAGAAGACTCTGACGGCCTTGAAGAAGGTTTTTGTGATGTATGTAACTACCATACAACTCGGGTTATACCACAGTTGAATCATAATCATGATATTGCAAAAGCATGGACAGCAGACAGTACAAAGCATTGGCATACAGCAAGTTGTGGTAGAGAAGAGCATAACGAGGATGTTGCTGAGCATATCTGGAATCATGAAGACTACCAGTATGATTCTGTATCAGGTAAGAATATATGAACTTGTACTGTTTGTCTTTATGTCGATGATATTGCTCACGTCCATACAGAAGACAGAGGGGCAGTAACAACAGAACCAACCTGTGTAACAAAAGGTATAAAGAAATATAAGTGTAGTGTATGTAATGAAGTTTTAAGAACAGAAGATGTTGCCGCTAAAGGACACACAGAAGACAGAGGGTCAGTAACAACAGAACCAACCTGTGTAACAAAAGGTATAAAGAAATATAAGTGTAGTGTATGTAATGAAGTTTTAAGAACAGAAGATGTTGCCGCTAAAGGACACACAGAAGACAGAGGGTCAGTAACAACAGCCCCAACCTGTGTAACAAAAGGTGTAAAGACATTTAAGTGTAGTGTATGTGATGCAGTACAAAGAACAGAAGACATACCTGCAACAGGTCTCCACACAGAAGACAGAGGGTCAGTAACAACAGCCCCAACCTGTGTAACAAAAGGTGTAAAGACATTTA
>JAEDED010000021.1 GCA_016293495.1 Treponema sp.
ATGATGATTTAGACGATTTTGACTTTGCCATGTGTGGTTTCCTTTATTTTACTTGCTTGATTTTTCTATTATATCATCATATCACACAACCCGCCATTTTTGTAGATGAAGGCAAGATAAAGCAGGGCCTACAGAAAAATCAGCCTGCTTTAATATGTTGTCGCATAAAATTATAAATTGCAAGTTCCTCTTCTGGACTTAATTTTTTGGAATTGATTTTTCTCCTTTTACCTGCGCTATCTTGTGTATTTCATATAGATGCACCTCCATCAGGCGACATCCATCTTGACACAGACCGTCTGCCTACTGAATTTACAGAAAGGACTTCACAGAGTTGCTAAACGGATTGAGAGGCTGCTCTTTTAAGAGTTCTCTTTTTCCCCTAAAATCATATTCTTAGTATCTTCTACAAGCTTAACAAAAGCTTTTGTTGCTTCGTCTTCAGTATGCTCAAAATTAAGTATAAAACCTTCAGTTCGCAGCTTATACCTTTCAAGTTCCATTTTTTCAAATTCTGTTTTAACCGGAACAATTGTATTTGTCTGAGCTTTGTTTCTTAGCTCTACCAAATTGAGAGCAACAAACTTTGAATATCTTTTAAGATACTTTTTTGCTTCAGGTGACAAACTTGGATTGTATTTTAACGGCTTGTTCTTTTTAAGAGCTTTTCCAAAACCTTCCCAAATCTTGATCATTTGGTTAGCTTCTGAATTGAACAACTTATAATTCATATCTCCTGGCAAAATAGTTCTAATAAACTCTTCAGCAAGACTTAACTGTGCTAATATAGCCAAATCATCCTCCTTATAAAACTCCGCGTTCAGCGGCGATGCACGAGGCATCGAATCGCAGTTTTGCCAACGGCAAAATCTGCATTGATAAAAATTACATGGATGTAATTTTTATCACACCTTCTTTATCGTATAACGACCGGCAATTTATCTTTTACAGATATTTTTAAGGGTAAAGTATCATTTATGATACGCTTGGATTGACTGACAAGACTTAAAGTTTTTTCCAGAAGCTCTGGATTTTCGATATAACATTTCTGCCTGAATATTGCAGAAATAATACTCAATGCCTTTTGCTTTAAGTTCTCATTTTCGATTGCGTCTTGAGTTTCATCCCCTACTTTGTTATAACCATCTGACATAATTTGTTCATTATAAGAATCTAAATCGCTTTTATAATTTGAATAGGCAGAACTAAGAGCTTCTAATATTTCTGTTTTAACATCTTTAAAAAACAATATATAATCAAGAAAAGATTGTAACTCTTCTATAAACCTAGATAAGCTTTCATTGAGGTTTGATACTTTAAATCTATAAACTTGATTTTCCTGATTTCTGATATTAGAAAGTAATTCTTCTAAAGTTCCTGTCATTTCGTTTATTTCATCATCAGAAACTGAAATCTTATTTTCGTAATATAGATCTTTCAATACTTTTATTGCAGCTTTAGTATTCTCACCTAATACCATAAAGATACCATAGTTTACTTTCAATAATGCAGCTGGTTCAATTTGTCTGTATTCATTAAAGAATATTCGAATAATATCCGGGAAATGATTTTTTTCATAATCTTTTTGTTCATAAGAATTGAGTACATAATCATAATAAGTCTTCGAACTTATAAGGATTTCCAGCAGATAGTTGATTCTTTCTAAACCAGTGTAACCACTTAATTCGTGTAATTGAAAATTATCTAACATAATCTGTCACTCCGTATAAAACTCGTAAGTCATTTGGAAAAACTCATAATGAGGTTTTCCAAATGACTAGCTTATACCAATTTGCACAGGCTGAAATTCTCCACAGTCTGCACTTCTCTAAGCCCTGCAATTTTTTAATCAATACATTCATCACAACAGCTGTTTATCTGTCTTTAAAAATACTTTTCTGCCTGCTTTAAACCATCAGCTAAATACTCTTCTTCAATACTGTGATGTCCATTTATTAAAATGCTGTTTTGATAAAAACCATCTTTATAATGGAATAATTTATCAAATGAATCTTTGAAATGAAATAATTCATCGTCCTTTGCAAAAATGCCAAAACTTCTTCTTTTTTGTTCTTCTGGAATGTCTTTATATTTTTCCATTTCACGAAAGTCTGCCAATACTTTATCTGAAAGAATTATGGGATTACCAGTTGACCGGTCTCTAAGTTTTGGGATTTCAATAGAAGGATATAAACACGGATTTATTACAAGTTTGTCTTTTATCTCTTCATATTGAAGAACATAAAAAGCTCCAAGGGAGGCTCCAATTAACAAATCAACTTTTTCACTCTTACAATAGTCCCTGATAAGACACTGAGTTTTTTTTACATCAGTGTGCAAATCTGGAAAAGGTATTGAATGAATGTTCCATTTTGTGAGAGTCTTTTTTAGCGTTTCAAAAGTTCCGCCCTTTGGATTTCCCATAAAGCCGTGAATGTACAAAGCGTTTTTCTTCATAATTATTTCTCTATATAATCGCGTAATATTCCCCGACGAGGATCTGTTAATCTTTCCAATGCTTTTTTTTATTTGTTCTGTTCTCTCGCCATAATTTTTACCCCCTATATAATAAATACAAGAAAGGTGTTTTTTTTAAGTAAAATTCTTTAAGAAAAATGCAAATTTTTTACTGTTTAATTTTTGTTATACCATACATTCCAATAGTATAAATAATCAGTAAGATTCCATTGATAATCACATAAGGTGCAATATTTTTTACTTAACGTGAGTACTTGGTTATGATTGGTCGAAAAAAAGAATGCAGGTTATACAAGAGCAGAAATAGTTGAAAAATTCTGGCAGCAGAATACAAATTCACATTTACTATCATCCTGGAGAGGTAACGCTTTTGAAAATGTCTGCTTCAATCATGTTGAACAGTTAAAAAAATCTATGGGAATTTCTGGTGTAAATACATCATCTTCTGCCTGGTCTAAACGAGCAGACGATGAAGAAGGAACTCAAATCGATTTGCTTATTATCCGGGATGATAATGTAATTAATATGTGTGAGCTGAAGTTTTATAGCGAAGAATATGATGTAGACAATAAATATTATAAAACTCTGATGAACAGAGAATCTCTCCTTCAAAAAGAAGTTTCTCCGAAGACAGTAATCCGAAGTACCTTAATAACAACCTTTGGATTAAAGAAAAACGAATACAGCAACGTTTTCTCTAATGTCATTTGTTTGAAAAATGCAAAGGAACAATCTGTGTTCCGGCAGAAAAGAGATACACAGTTGATATCATTGTAAAAACAGATGTAGTTGAGCATCTTGCCTACAGAATGAATACATGTGCTTTGGAAGGCGGAATGCCTAAGGCTGATTTCCCGAAAGGTGTAAATGCACATATACAGTATGGACATAATCTGAACTCACTTATCGTAAATCTGAGTATGGACGGTCTTAGTACAGATCACATTCATAAGACAATCGGAAATATGTTCGATCTTCCTCTTTCGCAGGGAACAGTCATAAACAAGATTCAAAAATGTGCAGAGCTCGTTTCTCCTGTAATGTCAAAAATTAAGGATAAACTGATTCACTCTCCAATTGTGAACTTTGATGAAACAGGAGTACGTGTAGACGGAAAAACAAAGTGGGTTCATTCATCATCAAATAAACTGTTTACATACCTGACGTTAAGCGAACGACGCGGAAAAAAAGGTATGGAAGAAAACGGAGTACTTCCACTTTTCAAGGGAATTGCAGTTCATGACTGCTGGAAACCATACTGGAAATTTCCAGATGTAAAACATGGAATATGTGGAGTTCATATTCTGCGCGAACTGGTTGGGGTAATTGAAAATCATCCTGAGCAGAAATGGCCGAAAATGTTTCAGGATATGCTCAATGAGCTTTATATTCTGAAAAAATCTTATGTCTGCTGCGGAAGAAATCAGCTGGATAACTGTTATCTTGATTATTATGATTTGAAATATGACGAAATAATCAGGATTGCAAGAAAAGAAAATCCGCCGCCGGTTATTACAGAAGTAAAACGCGGTAGAAAGAAAAGAGGCAAGGTTCTTGCACTTATCGAACGGCTTGCCTGTCTTAAAGATTCAATGCTTCTCTTTGTCAGAAATTTTGAGGTCCCGTTTACGAACAATTCTGCAGAACAGACTATCCGCAACCTGAAGTCAAAGTCAAAAGTTGCAGGCAACTTCCGTTCTGATGATGGAGCAAAGTGGTATCTCACAATTCGTTCTTATATTGATTCTGCAAGAAAGCCCGGTGTCAATGCTTTTGAAGCTGTTAAATTAGCTTTTGCAGAAACGCCGTCTCTTTGTTTTGGTTTTTAGTGCTGAATAGTTACAAATGGAGTACTATATTGAATTAATTTTTCTTTCAAGTATTATCTAATTTAAACTTCAATAAATTCGTAAGCCGTAGGTTTTTGACCTGCGGTGCTTATATGGCAATTTTTGGTTTTTATATACACTCTACAAAAAAATCATTATATTTAAACCATGGGTGTAAAAGACATTGCAGAAAAGAATCTTGAAGCGTTTAACGATGTTTTTGCTGACATTGTAAATGTGCTTTTGTTTAATGGAAAGCAGCTTGTTCAGGAAAATGAACTTGAAACCGATACAAAAGACACAATGTTCAAGGCAGACGGTGAGCTTCATGAACAGGAACGAGATGTTTCTAAAATCTGGAAGAATGGGGAAATCCGTATTTCTATTCTAGGTTTTGAAAATCAGACAAGACAGGATTCTGATATGCCGTTACGTGTTATTAGCTATGACGGTGCATCATACAAACAGGAGTTTCTGGATAAATCAAATACAAATAGATATCCTGTCGCAACTCTTGTTTTATATTTTGGAACTGATTCAAAATGGACTGCTCCAAAGTCTTTATATGAATGTTTTGATGTTCCAAAAGAATTAAAACCGTTCGTAAGTGATTATAAAATTAACGTATTTGATATTGCCTGGCTTGACGATGAAACAATAAGTCTATTTAAGAGCGATTTTAAATTTGTTGCTAAGTATTTTCAGACAAAACGTTTGAACAAAGATTACATACCTACAAGCGAAGAACTCCTGCATGCAGATTCATTAATGAAAATGTTTACTGCATTAACAGGTGACAATTCTTTTGAAATGGCTTATAATGAAGGTAACTTCAAGAATAAAGGAGGTGTTACTATGTGCGATGTTGTAGAGAGAATAGAGAACAGAGGAAAAGCTGATATCATCCGAAAGATGCTTGATGCAAAAGCATTAACTGTTGAACAGATTGCAGATATTTTAAAACTTCCTGTTGAAGAAGTTAAGAAAATTGCACAGATGGTTCCTGTTTTGAATTAAAACAAGTGTGAAGATAGTTAACATCAACTTTCTGCATTATATTTTAATCAGATTGGAGAACACGTTATTTTGTGTTTCTTACGAGAGCGGCGTTGCGACGGCGCTCTTTTTTTATGCTAAGTCATACATAAAAAATCAATGTAAACTATAAAATAATACAGAAATTACATCAACTGTAACTTCTGAAACAAATAAAGTTCCATCTTGTGCAGCAGTTACGGCTTATGTTGATTCTAAAATATCAGGTGCAATGGACTTTGTGCTGTAAGAGTTACAAAAATGTCAGATGGTACTACACAATATAAAAGTAGTGTAAATGCGGTGGGTAGAATATTTAATACAACAACTGCCTTTACATTTAACATTGAAACAGCAGCACATTACATGATTGAAGCTTGGTCTTATAGTAATAACAAACTTGTTCCTGCAACTGTAAAGTATATTTAAAATAAAGAGGACTGCTTTTTAGCAATCCTCTCTTTTAATTATCGAAGTGAAAAACTTAATTTATAAATCTTCATCATCTGTTCAAATCATCAGTCCACACTGAAGTGACATTTTTACTTTTATTGCAAAAAACTTCATTTGACAAAATGTTAGCATATATGCTAACATAAAATTATGTACAGAAAGGTTACATTCTATAAAACTGTCGACGGAAAAAGTCCCGTTGCAGAATTTATAGATTCTCAGCCAGCTAAAGTTGCTCAGAAAATCGCTTGGGTTCTTAAGGCTGTTCAGGAACTGGAAAAGGTTCCGAAAACTTACTTTAAGAAAATAACTGATACGGATTTCAGAAGAAAACTCAAAAAACTCCTGCAAATGAAATAGAAACTTGCAGGGAACGAATGAAAGAATTCCTAAAACGAGGTACTACAAAATGAAAAATGAAACTTTTGATTTAGATGATTATATTTCTCAGCGAAAAGAAAAGGATTCTGATTTTGCATCGGGATTTGATACCGGTTACGAAGAATTTAAAATCGGAATGATGATAAAAGAAATGCGCCTTGAAAATGGAATGACACAGGAACAGCTCGCAGAAAAACTTGATACAAAGAAAAGTGTAATTTCAAGAATGGAAAATCATTCTGAAGATATAAGACTGTCGACCTTACAGAAAGTAGCCTCTGTATTTGGTAAGCAGCTTAGAATTGCGATGCTGTAAAATTTGACTTTATTTAAAAATGACGATACGCTTGAAATAATCTATAAATTATTTCAAGCGTATTCATATTTTTTTCCATCAAAACAAAACAGAAATTACTCTTGCGGTAAAAATGGTTGCTTCCGGAAAAGAATATTTTTGTACGGAAGCTCTTAATGTAATGAAGGCAAATGTAAACGCTTCAAAAATTGCAAGCGGACTTCTTGATTCTCCTGACCGGACTACAAGACTTTTTGCAAGCTACAAAAAACTTTCTCCAAAGGAAAAAGAGATTTTTGGGCTTTTGGCACAAGGTTTTTCCGTCTCTGAAATTGCCCGGAAGCTTGGAAAATCCATAAAGACCGTAGAAAATCAGCGGACGGCAGTTTATGAAAAAATGGAGCTTCACGGAATAAGAGATCTTGCTGAAGGAGCCAGGATACTGGGATATTACTGATTCAGCCAGCGGTTGATTTCTTTAATCAATTCCTCTTCAGTTAATTTTGATATTTTATCGCTTTCAAACAATTTCTTAGATATGCTGTTGTATTTTTCACCCAGACCGTTACAGATATATTCTCTTATTTGTTTATTAGTACAAAACCTGTAATAATCATCGTCTTCGGTTGCTAATATCCATCGTAAATTTGACTCAAAATATGCGAATTTTCCTTTTAAAATTTCGATTTGAAAACCTTTTCCATTTTCTGAACCAGTTCCCAAGCGTAGGTGACTTTTCTTAAAAAACTTAACTTCGATAAAGAAGAGTTTTTGGGTTTTGTCATTAAGGATTACAATATCAACGACATCTTTATTTTCAAAGAGAATGAAATCAGTATCAGAGAACAAATCTTTCAAATTATTTCTAATTCTGATTTCCAAATCTTTTTCAGATTCAATTTCTTTCACAATCATTTACTCCTTGAACTTCAAGCTTTGTATATAAAATTTTAACCTTTATTTAATTAGAATTCTGATGATATTCATCAATACTAATAAAACCATAATTAAAAATTTGAATTACAATATCTTCATTTCCAATAGTTACTGACTTAAGACGTTTAGACCAGTCAGTAGTCACCCCTATATCAGCATTATAATAACCTAAAAGTGGTTCAATAACATAATTTGAATTGTCAGTTTCAGTCTTTGATATTTCACCTATCGATTCATCCTCTAGATTTACATTTGCATAAAGAACCCACGGAAGTTGAACTTCAGTTCCTTCTTCAAGATTTTTAAAGTCAGGTAAAGTGTTTAAAAATCTTATAGTTTCATCAAACACCAAATAATACGGACTAATACTGCTTACGTTATGCTTAAAAATAATTGAATATGTTGGAACTTCAGGATTTGGTGCAGGTGTTTCAGGATCATTTGTAGGTGTGCTGCAAGAGAACATCACAAAACCAATAATCAAAATACTTATAATCTTCAAAATCTTATTCATTCGAATCTCCTAAATTATTTAAAAATTTTCACTGATGGATGATTCTACATCATCACACTAAAATTCCTTTGGGACGCTTTCCTAAAATTCTTGGAAAAACTTCCCAAACAAAAAGTAGTCTCTGTATTTAGTAAGCAGCTAAGAATTGCGATGCTGTAAAAACCATTGCAGAACTCAGTGAATTTTATGCTTCTAATAGTTACGTCGTTTCCAGTTATCCACTTCCCATTGAGCAAGGGATTGCCCGGATGTTTTTTCCTTTATCTTATTAATCAGATTTATGTAAACCTGAGGCTCTTCTATTTCGGTCCAATTAACCATATCTTTGCCTTTAATCCCCGCATTTTTAAGGTTGATACTGTCGATTGGAAGGTGCGGCGGTTCTTTTATATAGCCGGCACACCAGTAATATTTACACATCATATTCAGAAGTTTCTGACAGGTGCCGAAGTTCAGGCAATCTCCGATAAGCAGGTCTTTACCCTGGTTTTCGATTTCCGACTGAAGTTCTTCAATGTTCGCAATATGCTCTTTTTCTGTTACTTTCCTTTTGCCATAAACTTTTGATAGCTTATCTTCCAGAAATTCTTTTATGTTTTTTCTAAAATTACCTTTTGCTTTATTTGTAGTGTTTTTATTCCAAACTAAATTATGCTCTGTTGCGGCCTTCCACGAGAAAATAAAAAATTCAGTTTTAAGAAATTGCTCTTTTGAATTGCTCATTGATATAAAATCTCCTGTTGAAAAAATGCTTTCTGCAGAGAAAGTCCCTGCAGAAAAGTTAAATTGAAATGTACCTGTTAGAATGTGTGAATTGCACAAACGTTGTACTTATAGTTTGTGTAGCTGCCTTGATACCAGTAACACGATCCTAAGCCGTGTCCAGTGTCCTTAAAATTGAGTGCCCATGCGCCGTTATAATCAACATCATTAGTTGACGACCATGTTAAATCACTTTCAAATGGATTTTCTTTTCCTAACATCGTTAAAACTGTGTATAGTGGCTCACGATTATCATATATTTTTTGAACTTCTTCTTTTGCAGGCAAATACCAGCCGCTTGTAAATCCCTTAACGTTATAATTTACGCAAAAGTAAAAAGCAGGAAAAGTATAACTGAAATTATCTTCTGCCCACTCATCTGTCCAATCTATCATTTCTTTAATTTCATCTGTATTTCTCTTGCCATCGGTCATGCTTGTTGCATGCTCTTTATCAGAAAAAACATGATCCATACACCACTTTGTTGTAACTGATATATCTAAACCAACCCCAAGTGTTTTTGCTCCAAGCGTATCGTTTTCATCTCCGACATAGAAAATTACTGCAATGGCAGCTGCTTTCTGCTCGTTTGTTAATTCCTCAGTGTATGGAATGGCGCTTCCGTCAGTAAAAACTATATCACCTACGGCTTTTGTTTCTGTCGGTGTTTTTGAACCAATGTATGTCACCGTTGGTTCTGGTGTCGTCGTCGGGCTCGAGCAGCCTATAAATGCAAGGCATGCGAAAACCGCACATAATGCGAGTAAAAAAAGTTTAAAAGATTTTTTCATAAAAATTCTCCTGTATTCATTCATCTTCCTCCGCCATCATTATACATTAAGAGGTCAAAATTCCTTTGGGACAGATTCCTAAAATTCTTGGGAAAATTTCCCAAACAAAAACGGGACTTTTGGTGTATACTTGGCGCATGAGCAAAAGTGTTGCTTTTATATTGAAGCATGTTTTTAAAATTGAATTACTCATCATCTATGTGGCAATAATCAATTTTGGATTTTCCATTTATTTTAAGACCTACTCAAACAGAAAGATTTCGGAACTGGATTCTCAGATGCTCAAAATTCAGCTGAAAGAAAAAAGCGGCAATTTTAATCATGATGATTTGATAGAAAAACTCACTTACGATTACGCGCCTTTTACTTATTTTGATGAAGAATTAAAAACTGAATTTTCAGAGATTATTGAACTTCTGAAAACAAATCAGAGCACAATTGAGCCGATAATCACTTTTCAAAACAACATGCACCAGACGCAGAACCGCCTGAACCTTGGCTACGACACGCTTTTGTACTGCTCTCTCATCCTCATTATGATTGCAGTTTTTCTGATTGTCGAAAAATCCTTTAAAAACAGAATAGACCTTCACCGCCTTAAAGTGATGAATGAAGAACAGTCTAAAATCAGCCGCAACCTTCACGACGGTGTTGCTCAGGATCTTGCGGCGCTTAAGCTTTATCTTGAAAAAGAAGATATTTCAAAATCAAAGTTTTATGCTCAGCAGGCTTTTAACGAAGTACGCTATATGATTGGAACCACTCACCTGAACCTGAACGAAAGCTTTGAAGAAATTGTAAAAAAACTGGCGGCAACGCTTGAAGCAAACTACAACATTTCAACAAAGGTCTATATCGGTTCAACAAAAATCCAGCATTTAAGCGAAAATGTTCAGATTGAACTTATCCGGATCCTGCAGGAAGCGCTTTCCAACATCAGCCGCCATGCAAACGCGAGCAATGTGGAAATCCGTTTTGTAGACGGCATTGACGACTTCCGCTTTATTATAAAAGATGATGGCAAAGGTTTTTCGGAAGAAGAAGTTGAACTTAAAAACAAGCAGAGCGCAAAAAAGCATTACGGCGTTTCAAACATCAAGGAGCGTGTGGAACTTTTGGGCGGCACTGTCAATTTTATAAGCGAGGGAGGAACAACAATTGCAATCACAATTAAAGATTCTGTTCGTTGATGATCATGTGGGCTTACGCGACGGCATGACTCAGATGCTTAAAAATAAAGATTCCTCTTTTGATTTTGTGTGTGCAAGTGATTATGAAAGCGCACTGGAAACCTTAAAGGAAAACCCCGGCATCAAAATCGTCATTCTTGATTTGAACCTAGACGGCAGAAGCGGACTTGAATTGATTCCCGAACTCAAAAAGCTTTCTCCCGACATTTCAATTTTGATTTACACCATGTTCAATGATGTGATTCATGTTGAAAACTCCCTTTTGAACGGAGTCCAGGGCTACCTTACAAAAGACGCAACAATTGATGAACTTGCAACTGCAATCATTACTGTTGCAAACGGCAATTCATATTTTAATAAGGCTGCAACTGAACTGATGCAGTCGCTTCTTGCAAAACATGGACGCGAACATGACATCACAAATGATTTGAGCTACCTTTTTGACAACTACAAATCACTTTCCAAAAAAGAGCGCGAAGTTTTTATTCTTCTTTCGCAGGATATGCATGTCGCAGACATTGCAAAAAAGCTCGGCAAATCAGAAAAAACTGTCATCAATCAGCGAACCGAAGTCTATTCAAAACTTGATATAAAAGACAGGCACGACCTTTTTGAAAAAGCAAAACTTCTGGGGCTTATAGTATGAGTGAAAATCTAACTGACAAGTTGACGTCCAAAAAATGGACTTCCCGCAGAATAATTTTTACAGTTCTCTTTACAGCAATTTCAATCGGAATAAATTATCTCGGTTCATTTCTGGCGGGATTAATTGCCTTTCCGCTTTACCTTGATTCAGTAATGACCATTGCGGTAACTGCTTTGTGCGGACTTGTACCGGGCTTAATCTGCGCCTTTGGTTCAAATCTGCTTTTGTTCATTTTTGCACACACGGGAATCTTTTTTTCTGCATGTCATCTTTCTACCGCTTTAATTGCCTGGATGGTTTTCACTCACGAGAGAAAAACTTTGGGCAATGCGCGCACGGCTTCCACGGGCGAAAAACTTCTTTCCGCAGACAGCTTTATGTGGGCTGGATTTTTAGCCGCAATCAGCAATTCAATTGTCGGCGACACAATTTCAACTTTTGTTTATGGTGCAAACACTTCAATTCCGCAGGTTGATAACGCCGTTCAGGGAATCTACGTTGTAATCAGAAGCCTGCCGGTTGCAGCATACATAGGCGGCACAATCACAAACTTTGTAGATAAGCTTGTATGTGCCACAATTTGCCTTTTTATTTATAGAGGCGTAAAGATAATACAAGTCAAACATAGCTAGCAGAAGTCCAGAAGATAAACTTGCAATTAATAATTTTACGCTGGGTCGTCGGATAAACTTCATCAATACAAGATTTCACTATTTAAACTACCAAATTATTCACCCACAATGCACTTGGACTTTTGTTAGTACTAACAATCTTGTCGATACCCTTTTTTTACGCTATTATTAACATATGGCTTATGAAGTAACAGCAACAAGACGCCGCCCTAAAAATTTCGAAGACCTTATCGGACAGGAATTCGTTGCGGCAACATTAAAAAATTCAATTAAAACAGGAAAGATTGCTCACGCATACCTTTTTACAGGACCACGCGGTTGTGGAAAAACTTCAACAGCGCGCATTCTTGCAAAAGCATTGAACTGTGAAAACGGACCGACAGATACACCATGCTGTACCTGTTCAACCTGTCAGGAAATTACAAAAGGTTCCAGCCTTGACGTAATCGAAATCGACGGTGCATCAAACACGGGTATCAACGACGCGCGCCAGGTAATCGAAGAAGTAAAATTTCCACCTAACTCTTGCCGTTACAAAATTTACATCATCGACGAAGTCCACATGATTTCAAACCAGGCCTTCAATGCACTTTTAAAAACAATTGAAGAACCGCCTCCATACGCCATTTTTATTTTCGCAACAACTGAACTTCAGAAAGTTCCCGCAACTATCAAAAGCCGCTGTCAGCAGTTCAACTTCAGACTCGTTCCAATTGAAAAAGTAAAGGAACAGCTCGCCGAAGCCTGCAATGATATCGGAATCACTGCAGAAGACGAAGCCCTTTACTGGATTGCCCGCGAATCAACAGGATCAATGCGCGATGCATACACCCTGTTCGATCAGGTTGCAGCCTTCAGTGACGGTCACATTACATATGAAAAAATCCGCGACAAGCTTGGTCTTGTAGGAACAGAACGCCTTAACGATTTGTTCGACGACTGTGTTGATGCAAATGCAGCAGGCGTTACAGAAAAGCTCGATCAGTTCCTTCAGTCGGGAATTTCGATCGAACAGCTTATTACAAACAGCGCAGATTATTTACGAAGCCTTCTTTTAATCAAAAGCGGTATTACAAAGGAATCACTTCTCGGCCAGGCAGCTGACCGTTACAGCAAAAAAGTTCTTTCCGCATGGAACAGCGTTCAGCTTGAAAGAGGACTTTCACTTTTCTTAAATCTGTACCGTGACATAAGATATTCCCTTTCACCACGCTACGAAATCGAACTGATTTTCTCGAAGCTCTGCTGGTTAAAGGAATATATAAGCCCTGCAGAAATTAAAAAAGCAATCGACAGTGCACAGAGCCTTTTAATGCAGGGCGCAAACTCATCGCCTGCTTCGACATCAGGCGGCGCAATGCCTTCAGGTAATTATCAGCCATCAGGCAGTGCAGCTCCATCATTCTCGCAGCCACAGGCTCCATCAGGCAGCGTAATGCCTTCAGGTAATTCAATGCCTCAGTCAAATGCAAGAACATCAGGAATGCCGATGTTCAGCGCTTTGCAGAATTCTGGTCAAGAATTAACGCCGCCGCCACAAGCGGAGGAAAATCCAGACCCTTTTTATAATGGCGGTGCCCTGCCGCCTGATAATACAGCGGCAGCAGACGAATATTCACAGCCAGTTCCACCAGACGAAGTTGTACCTGATTTTGCAGAGAACTATTCTGCGCCTGTCAGTTCAACTCAGATGTCAGCAGCTTCATCACAGCCACAGTCTAATTCAGACGGACTTTCGATGGATGCGATCAAGGCAAAAGTTATTGCAACAACTTCAATTGATGATGCCTTCATCAGTGCAAGCCTTATGCATACAACTGACTGGATTTTAAACGGAAATAAAGTAGAAGCAAAAATTGAATCTCTTTTTGAAATGAATCAGCTGATGGCGAGAGCCGGTGATATTTCAAAGAACATTTCAGCGCTTATCGGCAAAAATGTTTCATTCGAACTTTCGCAGCTACAGGTTGAAACCACAGCAAAGAAAATTGAGATTCCAGAAATAGTAGATATTATTGCACGAACATTTAAAGGTTCAATTGTGGGAGGAAACTGATGAATCCATTTGATATGCTTAAAAATATTCAGCAGATGAAAGATCAGCTTAGAAGCGTTCAGGAAGAATTAAAGGAACTTACAGCTACAGGAAGTTCCGGCGGAAATATCGTCAACGTAACTATTAACGGAAAATTCGAAATCATTTCTGTTCGTCTTGATCCATTATGCGTTGATCCCCGCGATGTCACAATGCTCCAGGATCTCATCATTGCCGCACATCATGACGCAATGTCAAAAATCCAGGAAGCAATCAAAGCAAAATACGGTCCTCTTCTCAACGGAATGAACATTCCAGGACTTTAATCATGAATGCAATCGATGAATTAACAGAAAGTTTCTCTCGCCTTCCAGGTATCGGAAAAAAATCTGCAGGCCGTCTTGTAAACTATATTTTAAAAGCCGACAAAAGCTATGTAAAACAGTTTGCTTCTCAGCTTAACAGCCTTCAGGATAAAATCAAACCCTGTTCAATCTGCGGAACTTGGACAGAAAACGATCCCTGTCCTATCTGCACGGACTGTCTTCGCGACAGATCAATAATCTGCGTTGTCGAACAACCACAGGATGTTTCAACTATTGAAAGTTCTCATGAGTTCTCGGGATTGTTTCATGTTCTCGGCGGTGTAATTTCACCTTTAGACGGAATCGGCCCGGACCAGCTTAATATCCAGTCTTTATTGAAACGCCTTTCGGATGGCAGCGTAAAGGAAGTAATCATTGCAACCAATCCTACTGTCGAAGGTGACACAACTGCTTTGTATCTGCAGAGAATAATCGCCGCAGCAGCAGGAATCAAAGTTACACGACTTGCCTCAGGACTTCCGGTTGGAGGCGACCTTGAATACGCAGACAAACTTACGCTTGCCAGAAGCTTTAGGGGAAGAACTGAAGTTTAAAAAATACTGGGATTTATTGAAGTTTAAGAAAAATTAAACAGACAAAAAAAATCGGGATTCTTAAATCCCGATTTTTTTTATTGTGGAATAATCTGAAGTATTTCTTTTTCAAGTCTTGTAAACTCGTATTCATCAACAGGCACAAATTCCAGATAACGTTTTTCGCCATCCTGTGTAATGACAGGAACGAATTCGATTCCCTCCTCGTGCTTCAAAAACCAAATACGTAAAAACGAAAAACCACCGCCGTTTACATATTCCCCTTTTTCACATAACGAGCTTGAGATTTTAAGAGATGCAAGCTTTGTGTTTTCATTACCGGAACTTGCATTAAGCTCAAGTGCGGCTTTGTAGAGATTGTACGCAGAAATAATATTTGTTTCGTCTTCTTCAATCTGCTGACTTACTGGATTTGAGTAACAGTTGTACTGTCTTAAAAATCTGTCGCGGCGGTCGGCTTCGACATCATTTATTTTTTTCTGAAGGACTGCATCCGGCGTCATTTTAATTACAGGCTCAGTTTTACCTGCATCATTAAACCGTGAGAGTTTTTTTGAAAAATCCAAAACCGACTGTGAAAGAGTTTTAATATTCATAAGGATATTATAATCCGATTTTAGCCGGCAAGCAATTCACACATTGCGGATAATGCCTTTATTTCAAGCTGTCTTGCTCTTTCTTTTGAAAGCCCGATAGTGTTTCCGACTGCGGCAAGGCTCATGCCTTCTCCAGTTTTGAGTCCATAACGGTTTTCGAGAACTGCCTGTTCCTTTTCTGAAAGTTTTGCAAAACAGTCATGGAATCTTTCAAGCTCATTTGTTCTGATACATTCCTCTTCTGGAGTTCTGTAGCGTCTATCTTCGATGTATTCGTAAAGGCTTGCATCATTTTCAGAACCGAGAACTTCATCAAAGCTTTCTGTATTCCAGTTTTTCATTTCTTTGTATTTACCGGCAGGGAGCTTTACGCCTGTTCCGTTTTCGCGAATTGCCTTCTGAATGGAATCCATAATCCACCAGGCCGCATATGTAATAAGTCTTGCATTCTTTTTAGGATTGAATTTTTCGACAGCCTTGATAAGCCCGAAGTTTCCCTCAGCAACGAGATCTTCGATATCAAGTCCCATTCCTTCGTACTTATGAGCCATCTTTACAACAAACTTGAGATTAGATGATACAAGCTTATTACGCGCCTTGATGTCACCCTTTGCAGCCTTTGCCAGAAGTTGTTTTTCTTCTTCTGCCGACAAAAAAGGAACACCGTCAATTTCTTTGAAATACTTTACATTTACTGAACTCATACAATCACCTCTCTATTTATCGTTTCAATCTATCCGCATTATAAACAGGCAGGTATCTCATAGAGTGATACAGGTGAAAAAAATTTTTTAAAAAAAATGCCGTCAGTTTGACATACAAAAATAACTCGGTTCGGCGCTTCAATAAACTGGTAACTATATATTAATTCTTAAATACAGGGCTCAGGAAGCAGTTATTTATTACACCTTTCTGGTCCTGCTTTTCGATTCCAATTATTAATTACTTCTCAGAAAATAAATCTTCTGCTATATTACCCACATGAACAATTTTTCGCACCTTTTATTCGATTTTGACGGCACATTATTTGATACAGCTCCGGGAATTTACAAGTCCATGCAGCACGTCTGTGACCATTACAAACTTCCTTACGGTGAGACTGAATTCAAAAAAATGATCGGACCTTCACTTAAAGAAAGTTTTACAACAATCTTTCATTTGCCAGAAAGCGAAGTACCGAAAGCAATCGAGTTTTACCGCGAACATTATTCGACAATCGGAATGTTTGACTGTAATCCATATGAAGGGGTTTTCGAATTAATTGAAAAGCTTCGTAATCAAGGCAAAAAAATTCTTCTTGCTACAAGCAAACCTGAAGTTTATGCAAAACAGATTCTTGAGAAGAAAGGATTTCTTGACCTGTTTGATTTTGTAGGCGGCGCTGATATTTCGGAACAGAAACGTTGCGAAAAAATTGAAGTAGTAAATTACGTTCTTGAAGAAAATAACCTGACGGATAAAAAAGAAAACTGTCTTATGATTGGTGACAGAAAATATGACATTAACGGAGCTCACGCTGCAGGTCTTAAATGCGCCGCCGTATTGTGGGGTTTTGGAAACCGTGCGGAGTTTGAAGAAGCAAAGGCCGACTTTGTTCTTGAAACTCCAGTTGAGGTTTTTGATTTTTTAACAAAATAAAAAAGAGATGCAGTTAAAACTGCTGTTCTTTTTATCAGCTGATTCTGATTGATCTGTTAAGGTTTCTGATTGAAAGGTATTTGAACAGATTTATCATGCACCTTACAAATTCATCTAAAATAACTGCAACGAACACGCCTGCAATACCAAGATTGAAAACTTTAACACAAAGCAATGCAAGGCTGATTACAAACACAGTTCCAAATACCTGTGTCAAAAGCATCCACATTGTATCTCCGTAACCACGGATTGAGTTACCGAGAATAATGTTCCCTGACTTTGAAAACAGATTGATTCCCATAAACCACATAAAGATTACAGAAGATGCGATAAGCTTTTCATCACTAAAGAACAAACCAATCATCTGTCGCGGAATTGCAAAACAGAGAATCAATGTAACTCCAGAAATTCCTGCACTTATAAGATAAGAAAGTCTGGTTACACTTCTGAACTGCTTACTGTCTTTTTTGCCGACAGCTTCGCCGGTTAAAGTCATGTCACCGTTTCCAAGGGAACCGATCAGTACAACGGCAAGGATTTCTACAGTGAATACAACTGAATAAATTCCTGCAGCCATTTCATCAATAGAATTCAAAATAATGATGATGAACAGGTTTCCGCTGTTCCATAGAAAATCTTCAAGCGCTGTAAAAATTCCAAGCTTACATCCGATTAAATAACTTGAAAATCTTGCACAGAAAATCTGTTTTATATTTGGCATTGTTGCAATGTTCTTTTTAAAGATGCAGACTCCAAAAAGAACAAACGCACCTGCAACTTCTGCAATTGTCGTTGCAATCGCAGCACCCTTCAAACCCATTGCAGGACAGCCCCAGTTTCCGAAAATCATAATCCAGTCGAGAAGCACATTTAATCCCGAACGGATGATTCCCTGAAATACAAGCGGAATCGTATAATTTGAAGTCTGGAACGTTACCATACACGCAGCGCCAAGCGGCATAATTAAAAGAACTGGTGCATAAATCTGTGTATAGGTAACGCACATCGGAATCAATCTTTGTGACACGCCCATTGCTTTAAAAATAAATTCCCCGAAAAAGAACCACAGCACAAAAAGCAATACACCAAGAATGTTATGCCACTTCCACAAAGCTCCTGAATATTCTGCAGCTTTATCTTTATCACCGGCGCCGATTGACTGACTGATAATAATCGAAGCACCGATTGAAAGTGAAAAAACAAATGACATTGATGTCCAAAGCGGTGTTGAAATATTGCTTAACGCACTCATATAAATATCATCAAGCTTTGCAAGGAACAAACGGTCAATAAGCATCTGAATCTGAGAAATGACATTGCTTATCATAATCGGTAATGCGATTTTTAAAAGCGGACCTAAATAAGCTCTTCTAACTGTAATACTCATACTTTCCTCCTAAAAAAATTAACGTTCCAAGAATGGCATTCAGAACGTTCGGAACAAGATATATGAAAACAAAAAAAAATTCTATAATGTATTAGTTTAAAAGTGTTTTCTTTTACCCTTTATTATACTATCATTTAATCATAAGACTATACAGCACAGGAATACAATGAAAAAATTCGTAGTACATTCACCATATGAACCGTCAGGCGATCAGCCTGAAGCAATCAACCGCCTTGCAGAAGGATTTTTGCGCGGCGACAGATATCAGACATTAAAAGGTGTAACAGGAAGCGGTAAAACTTTTACCATGGCTAAGATTATCGAAAAAGTTCAACGCCCTACCCTCATCATCAGCCACAACAAAACTCTGTCAGCCCAGCTTTACAAAGAATTCAAAACCTTCTTTCCAGAAAACGCTGTTGAATACTTTGTATCTTACTACGACTACTATCAGCCAGAAGCTTATGTTCCTGCCCGCGACCTTTACATCGAAAAAGATGCAAGCATCAACAAAGAAATTGACCGAATGAAAATGGCTGCAACCTACAGCCTTATGGAACGCCGTGACGTAATCGTAATTGCAACAGTGTCGTGCATTTACGGTCTTGGTATGCCAGAACTTTACAAGAGCATGCGCATTCATATGGAGAAAGGTGAAACTTTAGATACCCACAAACTGGCTCTCGAACTTTCACAGATTCAGTACACACGAAACGACATGGTTTTAGAGCCCGGCACTTTCCGCATCAAAGGTGATGTTATCGAAATCTATCCGCCTTACATGGAATTTACCGAAGCCTACAGAATTGAACTTGACTGGGAAGAAATTATCCGCATCAGAAGATTCAACGTAATCTCAGGCGAAATAACAGAAGAGCTTGATGAAACAATGATCTATCCTGCAAAGAACTTCGTAGTTCCACCGGAACAGCTTACCCTTGCAACAGACCGCATCAATGCAGAAATGGAAGAACGCGTAGAAACTCTCCGCGCCCAGGGAAAGATTCTTGAAGCAGAAAGATTAAAGACACGCGTAACTTACGACATCGAAATGATGAAAGAAATGGGATACTGTTCCGGAATCGAAAATTATTCTGCGCCGATTGCAAACAGACCATCAGGTGAACCGCCAGCAACTCTCCTTCATTATTTTCCTGACGACTTTCTGTGTCTCATCGACGAAGCACATGTTACTGTTCCTCAGGTTGGCGCAATGTATGAAGGTGACAGAAGCCGCAAGCAGAACCTGATTGATTTCGGCTTCAGACTTCCGAGTGCGCTTGATAACCGTCCGTTAAAATATGATGAATTTGAAAAGAAGCTCAATCAGGTTATTTACGTAACAGCAACTCCGCGCAAAGAAGAGGTTAAGCAGAGCACACAGGTAGTTGAACAGCTCATCCGTCCTACAGGCCTTCTCGATCCTATCGTAGAAGTTCGTCCAAGCGAAGGACAGATGCAGGACATTTATAAAGAAGTAAAGGAACGAATCGACAAAGGCGAACGTTCACTTATTCTTACACTGACAAAAAAAATGGCAGAAGACTTAACTGAATACCTTTTAGGTCTTAACCTTAAAGTAAAATACATTCACTCAGAAATCGATACCTTTGAACGTGTCGAAATCTTAAAGAGTCTCCGCTCAGGCGAAATTGATGTCTTAATCGGAATCAACCTTCTTCGCGAAGGCATCGACTTACCAGAAGTTTCTTTCATCGCTTTGCTTGATGCAGACAAAATCGGATTCCTTCGTTCTACAACAAGTTTGATTCAGATTATCGGACGTGCAGCCCGTAACGCAGAAGGCAAAGTCGTAATGTATGCCGACAGAAAGTCCGAAGCCATGGAAGAAGCAATCAACGAAACAAAACGCCGCCGCGAAATCCAGGAGGCGTTCAACAAAGAACACGGAATTACACCGCAGACTGTCAAGAAAGCCGTTGAAGACATTCTCGAACATCAGAAACAGGATGCAGAAGAACAGGTAGAAGTTGAACTTGCCGCATTAAAGAAAAGCGCAAATCTTTTTGTTCCAGCCCAGAGAAAGAAACTCATCAAGGCTCTTACAAAGCAGATGGAAGAGTTTGCCGACAACATGCAGTACGAACAGGCTGCCGTTGTCCGCGACCAGATTCTCGAAATCGAAAAAACTTACGGAAAATAATAATTCCCAAAAAAAATGTCAGTCTGCAAAAATGCAGGCTGGCATTATACTTTATAGGAAAAAAAAACCTGTCCGAAAACTGGACAGGTCAATTTGCTAATTGCGTATAAAAGGCTGAAATTAGTTTGCAGCTACTGGTGTTTCTTTTGGAACACGAACTTTCTTTTCTACGAATCCGCTGCGGAGACAACGAGTACAAACATTGAGAGTCATTGTTCTTCCACTGAGTTCTGTTTTAACTTTGAGCAAGTTAGGACGCCATGTGCGTTTTGTGTGATTGTAAGTTTTACTTACTTTACATCCGTACAAAGGAGCTTTTCCGCAAACATCACAAGTTCTAGACATATATTCACCTTCCTTAATAATATACAACGTGAGTTCTTGAATAATATATAAATCTGCTTTTTATGTCAAGGGTTTGAAACCAATTCAAGCGTATCATATGCAGGTTTTACAGAACCGCCGTTTTTGACGATTTTTTCAAGTTCCGGGAATTCTGAAAGGTTTTCATCTATATATTTCTGCACCTCATCGTGGCCTAAATCATGAGTCATATGAGTGAACCAGGTATGAACCGGCATTATTTTCTGTGCACATTCCATTGCCTGCTTAAAACTGAAATGGGTTGAATGCGGCTTGATTCTAAGACCGTCAATTACTGCATGGTCCAGAATTCCTTTATTGCGGTTAATAACGGCTACCGATTCGTCGCTTATGTAACTTAGGTCAGTCAAATATGCAATTGAGTGAATTTTGCCGTCACTGTCAGGCTTTGTAAAAAGGTAGCCTGTTGAAGGAAGCGTTCCGTGCATCATCGGGATAGGAATTATCTTCATGGAACCAAGTTCAACCGGATGGTTTTCAGAAAATTCCTCGATATTCCAGAGGTCCATTCTCGGCTTTCCGCCGCCCTTCTGAGTTTTCTTGAAAACGTAATCGAAGTGGGCCATCACTGCTTTCTTTGCATGACGGTCAGCAAAAACCTTGAGGCCGCCGCCATGCCTTTTAAGAAGAGAATCCCACACTGTTGTCTGTTTATGCCAGCCGTCCTTCTGCTTTGTACTTGAAAAAATTCTGATGTCATCAAGCCCGTGAAGGTGATCAGCGTGCCCGTGAGTCAACAGGACGGCGTCAAGGATTTTGATTCCCTGACGAATTGCCTGCAGCCTGAACTCCGGCCCTACATCGATTACGATGTTTGTATCGCCGTCGTTTACAAAAGCACTGGCACGGTATCGTTTATTGTGAGGATCATTTGATGTACAAACAGGACAGTCACATGCAATCACCGGAATGCCGTGACTTGTTCCTGAACCCATTATCGTTAACTTCATAATTCCATTATAGCAAAAAAAAGCCTCAGGAAAACCGAGGCCTTTCAGTCAGTCAAGAATCAACTTATGGTTCATCCCATTTAATTGAAGAACCAAAAATCCATCCAGTAACTGAGTTTTCACCGGCAGTAGAAATCTTGTACCACGAAGCTTCTTCACCGGCAATTTTTTCTTTCATTTCTGTGTATTCAATTATGTCAATGTTTGCGCCGTCAGAAAGCTGACCTACAACTTTACCGTTTGTTCCAGGACAGTCACGGACATTGACTTTTGCTCCATCACTGTTGATGACACCTGTAGATACACCACTAACCGGTAAGATATTACTCTGAGAAATGTCTTTAGCATCAATCTTATTTGAAATTTCCTGAACATATTCTCTTATATCTTTTGAATCAGCTTTAGATTCTGCACTTGCAAGAAGTTTTGTGATAATTTCGCGTTCTTTTGAAACATCTTTTGCAAGAGCTGATTTTGCAAGAACAACAGCATCGTAGTCACCTTTAGATGTTGAAATACAGTCTTTACGAACATATACACTTCTGATATTCCAGAAAGTCTGGTTATCAAAGAAATATATTCTAACCAGATCTTCATCAAAAACTTCTCCTGGCATTACGTCTGCTGTAATTACTACAGTTCCTGCAGGAAGAAAGATATTTTCAAATGCACCCAGGTTTCCCCATGTGTAAACAACGGCATCCTTTGTAATAACAGCACGATCCTGAAGGCATACAGATGCAAACTCTTCAATTACTGAATTTTTAAGGATATAAGCTTTTTTACCTTTATATACAACGCCTGTAAATTCCAGTTTTTTAGTGTTTGCATTTTTGTTGATTTTTTCAGGAATGATGGAATCACGATGAACGTCATCAAACATTGTTCCAGCATCAACAGTAGCAAGCCATTCGAGATTTCCTTCACCATTTTTTGTATAAACATAAGATGGATCTGCCAATGCATAAACCTTTTTTGAACCCTGAGCACTTACGAAAGAACAAAGAGCAGTTACCAAAAGCAAACTTAAAACAAAAATCTTTTTCATACCTTTATTCCTCCCTAGCGTTCATCCATAACACCGATATAACTATAGAACTTGCTGATTTCTTCTGAACCATAATATTTATGAAGTGAATCAATTGCACCCCTGTAAACTTCAGGTTTTGTATCATTTTTTTTGATATTGCGAAGTCTGTCTGCAACCATTGCTCCATCAACATAAGCCTTGCGGTTAGTTACAGCTGAAGCCTCAACATATTTATCTCTATAGAGCCCTTTATAGTCACCGTCTGGAATATAGAAAGTTGCATGATAGAATTCAGCTTCAGGTTGATCGTAATCAGAAACAGCAATAAGTGTTCCTGTAGGAATTTTTCTTGAAGTAATTTTCTTCAGATCTGGTTCGCTGTACATGTATGTATAATCTACATCGTTTGCAAGGTCATCACCAACTACAACAAATGTTTTTGATCCATAAGCAAGATTAGCTTTTACAACATAATACACTCCGTCATTACCAGGAGTGTCTCCATTTTCACAATCGATACGAATACGAGCCATAACAGTTTTTTCAGCTCCTTCTTTATCGTTAACAAAGTTCATAGGATATCCGTTGATATCACCCAAACCTTCTGCAAGAACTTGCTGACCTTTAACAAGAGATCCAACCCAGCGAAGTTTGTCATCGCCGGCTAAACCTGTTACGTAGACACCTGCATTTGAGTAGATTGAAACAGCCTCTACAAAGTCGACTCTTGTTTCAATTGTTTCTTCAGACAGGTACGAACTTGAATCCATCTGTTCAATATTTTCAGTCTGAGCCACAGCACCATAATCAGGTGCACCATTTTTTGCTTTTTTGTCTTTTCCACATCCTGTAAAACAGAAAGTGAATGCAGCACACAAAAGCATTGTGAGTGTCAAATACTTTTTCATATTTTTCTCCACTTTTATTGATAGTTTAAAATATTTTACTACTTTATATAGAAAAAATGCAATTACTATACATCGTGCGCGGTAACATTTGTAAATTTCGGTACTAGATATAGTGTTTTATAGGGAATTTTCGTTGACCCTACACGCTATTTGGTGATAAGATAACGACGACTGCAGTCCAGGTGCTCGTTAAAGCATGGCTGCAGCATGTACCAGTCAATGTGATGCCTTATTTTGACTGTTACAGCTCTCTTTTTAAGGGGTAAGAATAAATGCCATATTCTGAACCAACCAACCTGGCCATTGTTGCCTGTCCGGGTGGAGAAGCATTTGCTGATGAAGTAATCACACATCTTCGCCACATGTACAAACACCGTTTTACTCTCAAAAACGATGTTATTTCCAAACGCTACGATATCGAAAAAAATGAGTTGATCAAAAAAATCAACTTTGACAGCGATATCACTACTTCAGATGTCTGCATGCGCGGTGCTACAGACAAATACAGACCACCTGTATTCAAAGTAGATGCAAAATTCACTTACTTCATGAACGGTGAGTTCAAAACTGAACTTAACGAATGTATCCGCGGAAAAGAAGTATTCATTTTCCAGGACGTAGAAAACCATGAAGTTCTTTCATTAAATGAAGGAAAAAACAAACTTGCACTTTCTGTTAACGACCATGTTATGTCATTGCTCGTAACAATCGATGCAGTTCGCCAGGCTGGAGCTTCAAGCATTACACTTGTTCTCCCGGTTTACCCTTACAGCCGCCAGCACAAGAAGAAGGGCCGCGAAGGTCTTACAGCTTCAATGCTCGGTCATATTTACGAAATGCTCGGTGTAAAGAGAATCATTACTCTCGACATTCACTCACGCGAAATCGTAAACGCATTCAACTCAATCTCACTTGAAAACTTACACGCAAGCTATCAGATTATCCGTGAACTTTCAAAGATCGTTGACCTTACTGGTAAAACAGAAGATCTCGTTGTAGTTTCACCTGATACTGGCGCAATCGACAGAAATAAATTCTACGCATCAGGTCTTAAGCTTCCACTGGCTATGATCTACAAAGAAAGAGACTACTCAGTAGTAACTCAAGATGCTAACTCAACAAACATTAAAGCCATCAAACTTCTTGGCGACGTTCGCGGAAAGGTTGCATTCCTTGCTGACGATATGCTTGGAACTGGTGGAACATTGCTTAAAGCTATGAAGTTCCTTAAGGAACAGGGCGCAACAAAAGTAATTTGTGCTATCAGCCTTCCATTCTTCACAGGTAACGCAATTGAACTTTTCGATCAGGCTTACAAAGAAGGCTTGTTCTACAAGATCATCGGTACAAACGCAGTTTACCATGAAGAACTTCTTACAAAAGAATGGTATATCAGCACAAACGTTTCTGGACTCTTTGCAAACGTAATTACACGCGTTCACCACAACCAGTCTTTGAGCGATCTTCTCGATAACCGTAACATCATTGAAAAGCTCGTTAAACACGAAGCTTCACCAGATGATGATGATGAAGTTTAATTTCCTCTGTGTAGACATAGGAACAACTTCTCTTAAAGCAGCACTTGTTTCAGACATGGGGCAAGTGCTGTCCTTTTCTAAAATTGAATTTACAACAATCGACAAATCTAAAATTGCACTTGAGTGGTTTAGAGCTTTAAAGGAATCAATCAGTGCCCTCAAAAAAAATCAAATAGAATCACTTTCAGAAAATGAAACATTATTCGATTCTGAAACCGGCACACTTAACATTGACGCCGTCTGCATTTCAGGAAACGGACCGACAATAGTTTCAGAAGACGGAACAACTCTTTTGTGGAACTCACCGGTTGCAGAATTACAAAACCAGAATGCATCATCCGACCTTCAAAAAATATTACTGCCAGAACTTTTTGAAAAATTCAAGCATTCACTTTTCTTACCTCGACTCTTAGCCTTCAAAAATCTTTACAGCGATAAATTTATTAATCAGAAAATTTTCTCCGGACCGGAATATTTAATCTGGCTCCTTTCAAATACACAGATTACAATCTTACCAGAAAGCCGCTACGAAGCCGCATACTGGAACGACGAAGCACTTACAACCATTTCTTCACCATCAATCGGGCCTTTCGTAAAACCAGGCTTTGTCTGCGGAAACATTTCAAAAACAATCAGTGATGAACTTGAGATTTCTTCAAATGCAAAAATAATCGCCGGCGGTCCTGACTTTACAGTTGCAATGATCGGCACAAATACTTTATCTCCAGGAAAACTCTGCAACAGAGCCGGCTCTTCAGAAGGCCTTAACTGGTGTACAGAAAAACCAGTGTTTGCACCGGGACTCCGTACATTACCGTCAGTAATTCCCAACCTCTGGAATGCATCAATTTTAAATAACGACAGCGGAGACAGAATCGCTTCTGACAAACTAAATTACGAAAAACAAACAGGAACTCATATTTCGTACGAAGATTACATTCCGCTCTGTCTATCCTGCAAAGATGAACGGGGTGCAGAAACCCTGAAGGAACTTTCGGCATTCATCAGTGACGGAGTTGAAACAATGAGAAATCTTGCAAAAGAAAATGGTTTAGAAATTTCTGATACAGTGATGGTAACCGGAGGACAGGCAAAAAATCCGCTATGGCTTCAGCATAAGGCAAATGTTTCAAAAATCAATTTTGGTATTGCAGAAGTTCCTGATTCGGAATTGATCGGGGATGCAGTGCTTGCTTCATACGCCCTCGGGCTTTATGATACAATACAGCAGGCTGCAGAAAAAATGGTAAAAATAAAAACTGTTTTTTCTCCCATTAAATAAAAAATTATAAATTAGGATTATAAGTTACAATAACTTAACAGACTGAGAAAACTTGCTATGAAGATTTATAAAATACCTGAAAACCTTAAGACAATTATTTTTGATATAGACTCAACTTTATACTCCAACGACAAATATGCTTTTGAACAGGTTGATGTTCAGCTCCGTCACTTTGCAGAAATCAAAGGCGTTACAGCTTCTGAAATCAGAAAAATGATTGAAGACTTCAGAACCAATTACAGCAAGGAACATGACGGTAAAAAAATCAGTCTGGGAAACACACTCACCCACTTTGGTATTTCTATCGAAGAAAGCATCAAGTGGCGGGAAACACTTTTAGAACCAAAAGATTTTCTTGACCGTGATGAAAAACTGATTCAGGTTCTCACAGAGTTTTCTAAAAAATACAGAATGATCGCAGTAACAAACAATCCGGTTTTGCCAGCATTCAAAACCTTACAGGCAATCGGAATTGAAAAACTTGTTCCAGACATCATCGGTCTTGACACCTGCCACAAATCAAAACCAAGCCGCCAGGTTCTCGAACTTGCCTGTGAAAAAACAGGTGCAAAACCTGAAGAATGTCTCAGCGTCGGCGACCGTTACGACATAGACTTAAGTCTTGCCTTAGAAATGGGCATGGGCGGCGTTTTAGTTACCGGCGTTGAAGATGTTTATAAATTAAAAGATTTTATTTAATTTATTATTAAAGATTTTTATTTTATATCTTGTAAAATTTTCTATTTATTATAATTATTTCTAAAACTTATTTATATAGAAATTAATAAGTTCAACATAGAAATCATCATTTGCTTCGATAAAATCATAAACGTAATCGATAGTGTACAATTTAATAAAGTAGTCCAAAAAAAAATCTCAAGGAAACTCCTTGAGATTTTTTTTGACCCATATGCGATTCGAACGCACTACCTGTTGCTTAGGAGGCAACCGCTCTATCCAGGTGAGCTAATGGATCAGGAGTTCGTATCGTCACTTGAAGGCACGTAAGGCTTTCTTCGAACTCCCACGAGTAAATTTTTACTTCGTAAAAATTAAACTCTGTGTTGGTTCTGCCGAAAGACCGGCATTCTGTGTCGGTTCTGGTCAGACGACCTGTAATGGTTCTTGTTTGAGATTACTCGTTGCACCATCACCTACAGTACGTAAGGCTTTCTTCAAACCTTCACTCTTTCTCGTACCTTAACGATTTCTGAACTAGTCTACTATATCTGAAAAAATGGCTTCTTTCAACTATTACAGTTTAACCACATCTTCCCTTAACTTGAAGAGATTAATATGATCGTTCATGCTTTCTACGCTGACTTTGTTGATTCTTGAACAGTCTTCAACGTCTGTTAAATTTACACCTACGTTTTCAATCGATTCTGAAGTTTTTTCAAGTGCATTAGTGATTTCCTGTGAGGAATTTACTACGTTAAGCATTACTGCATAAACCGCATCCGCATGTTGTCTCTGCTGTTTTGCAACTTCTTCAATCTGATTGATTGCATTAACGACAGTCTGAGCTGAGGCAAGTGTATCTCCTGCACCTGCTTTCTGCAATTCAGTTGCCTGACGTATCTGGTTAACAATAGAAACTGTTTCTTCAACATCACGATCAATTTCATTGAATGCAAGTCCTGCTTTCTGAATAGCCTGAACTCCATTTTCAATCTTCGATGACATTTCATTCATGTAATCTTTTATTGTTTTTGCATTCTTTGATGATGTATTTGCAAGGCTTCTGACTTCATCAGCTACAACTGCAAAGCCCGCACCAAACTGTCCTGCATGAGCGGCCTCAATTGATGCATTCATAGAAAGAAGATTTGTCTGACTTGCAATTTTCTGGATCATCTTGATAATTACAGAAATCTGAACTGACGATTCCTGAATTTCTGAAATTGCATTAACTGCAGTCTGAATTGCTTCAGTTCCAATTTCACTTGTACGTTTAAGTTTTTCAGAAACCTGATCTGCCATTCTTGAAATATCTGCAACGTTCTCAATACTTTCATTCATTTTTGAAACAGCTCTTGATGTTTCATGAATTGCTTCTGCCTGCTGATGAATATGTTCCTCTACACGTTCTGCATCATCTTTAACACTTTGAATGTCGGTATAAGCTTTTTTGATGGATTCATTATTATGCTTATCTTCTGAATCGATAAACGCAATTGCTTCTTTTACGACCTTCAATGCGTCAACTGATTTAGCAGCAGATTCTTCAAGAATCATTGCAGTATCAGAAACTGCGGAACTGTCAGTAGAAAGATTCATGACAATTCCTTCAAGCTTATCAAGAAAGAAGTTAAGACTTGAAATAAGAACTGCAATATCATCCTGCATTGAAACGTCGATGCGTTTTGTAATATCACCTGTATCAGCAAGCCTTGTTACAAGTTCCGAAGTTGCAGCAAGGCGTCTTTTCATTTCAGACATGATTAATAATAGAAGTCCCAAACATTCACCAGCAACAAGTACAATACATCTTGCACCTCTAAAAAGATATTCCTGCATAAGATCTGAGCCAGGAACAATATTATCTCCGTGAATGATTGAATAACCACATGTAAAGCAGTTAAGCCCCATAAAAAATAAAACAGCAACACATGTTATAAGAATACGTCCAGAAATTGCATGAGGCTTTCCAGGAATATCTCTTACAGAACGAAGCTGTAAAAGTTTACGATATGGCCCCAAAATATTATCAAGATAATAAACCTCGTACATTCCTGCAATGACACCGACTAAAGATGCCTGAATCATAATGATCATGGCTCTCGAAAATTCATACGGAAGAACACCATTTTTAAAATCCAGTATCATACAGACAAGCTGACCAATAAAGAATCCGCAGACATTTTCTACGATGATAAGAGATTTTAATGTCTTAAAAAAAACAAGGACAGTTTTCTTATCTTCTTCTGTTGCTTCACCTGTTTGCTGAACTTTCTTTCCTACCTTCTCAATTTTATGAATCCAGTAATACAGAATCACTGAAAAAGAAAGTGCAAGTGCTGCAGAAGAAATTAATGTACCAGCAATACCAGGAATAAAATCAGGCATTGTGGCATACAGAAAATCAAGAGCAAGCCATCTTAAGGTCAATGCTCCACCGATTGTTGCGAGTGAAAACGCAAGAAAAAACTTTTTTAATCCCATGATAAATCTCCAATTTATAATTCAGATTAAAATATTTATGACGCTTCTTTGATAAAAAGAATCAATGCAATGATCAGCAGTATAGAAGGAATTGCTGTAAAACACAGATCTATTACTGGTATTCCTAGAACTGAAATATTATTTAAACTGATAATACCAAGTTCAGTCATCATATTAAAAATTATTCCGGCATACGAAATTAAAACGCTTGCAACAAGACACATCCATCCGCCGTTACGGCTTTTTGACCACAACAGTATTGCAAGAAACGCAGCGATTCCACCGAGAACTAATTTAATACACCAGATAATAATTTGACTCTGATTCATTTCTTTTCCTTATTCCTGCCATGGATTATTTTTAAGTAAAGTAAACACACCTTTGTCAGCACCGAACGGAACAATTGAAGTTATATTATAATCAGGGCTGATTGCGATATTGCAGTCTAAACAATGACGGACAAAATCGTCATATCGTTCTTCTTTCATTTTTGGATAGAGATAAGGTCCTTTTCTTGTAAAATAATTTTTAAGAACAGTGTCATAAAGGAACCAGTGTTTTTCTTTGCGCTGTGGAATAGCTGCAATTAAATCATAAATTGAACGCGCAATTGCAGCGCACACAGCTCCATTGTGGCGTTCACCAAAGAACAGCGTCGTAATGTCATCACGTACAGCAAGCACATAAATATTCTGAGTCCACGGAAGCGGCGGAATAATTTTTACGCATTCAAAATCTTCAACTTTTGCACCGCCGCATACAAGTCCCATCCATGGAACAAACGCAACAGGCTTTTTAGAAATTGAGAAGGCAGCTTTATCAAGATTTTCTTCTGTAGAAAAAACAAATGCTTTGCAGTTTGCATTTAGAAGATCAGAAACAGCACGGTCAAGCTGCTTTGAAAAATCAGTATTGAACGAACCTGTAAGACCGCGATTGATTATATTTTTAAATTTGAGAAATCCCGAAGTTCCGTTTGTGCCGTTGTCATTTCCCCATCCTAAAACTGCACGTCCCTGTTCAAGATATAAATCTGTAACGCGTACACCTTTTTCGGTATAGAGAAAAGTTCCTCTGGCTCTTTTTATATTGCCAAAGCGGTTTGAAATTTCTGAATAATATTCTTCGGTAATCATTTAATTAATTTTATAGTAAGAAGTAAGGAATTTCAACTTTCAGAAATTATTTTACCTGAAGAAGAAAATCTCTTCTTAAATTCTCATCTTTCTTGAATTTTCCGAGGACACACATTGTAGTTGTAACTGTTCCAGGCTTTCTGATTCCACGGGTTGTAACGCAGGCGTGTTCACCTTTGATTACTACCATAATGTCTTCAGTTTCAAGAACCTGACCTAAAATGTCAGCAATGTCAGTACCTATTTTTTCCTGCAACTGAAGACGCTTTGAAACCATGTCAACGATTCTCGGAATCTTGCTGAGGCCGATGATTTTTTTATTTGGAATATATGCAACGTTAACCTTCATGTTATACATGAGGGCAAGGTGATGTTCACAATAGCTGAATGTATCGATGTCTGTAAGACAAACCATGTCTGTATTTACAGGAACTTCAAAGCTGCGGCCAAACATTTCTGCAATTTCTGCATTTGTATAGCGCATTCCTTCAAATACTTCATCGTACATATGAGCAACACGATCAGGAGTATCAGCAATATCTGCCCTGGCTGGATCATCACCGAGAGCTTCGATAATATCTCTGATTGCATTGCGGATTTTGTTGAGGTTTTCTTCACTTAAATGTCTTGTTTCGTGCTGCATAAAGGCAATCTTACTCCAAATGCCGCTTTAATTCAATCATTACCACTTTTATGTGACTGATTATAAATTAACACATATGAAATTACTGAATGTCTAGAACTGAATTATTTCTTCGTAAACTTCGATTGCAAACTGATCAGTCATTCCCGAAATAAATTCGATTACACATTTCTGGAAATTTTCTTCTTCAGTAATATCGAAAACCTGCTTTGTATCGTAACGATAAATTCGCTTTCTGTCTTTCTGCATCAACGGCATGTAATTTGTATATTTTACAAGCCAGTTTTCAAATTCAACGCTAAGTATAGGGAAAGTTTTTAATGCAGAAGTTACGCGACCGTTAAGGGCAAAAACATGAGTATGCATCAAAGTGCGGTAGATTGTTTCAATTACGATTTTTGCATAATTCATAAATTCCTGGAGACGCCAGTGATTATAGATTTTTGCAAAACTGAATTTTTTAAGTTCAAGAATAAATTTGAAATATTCATCACTGAAGCAAAGTCCTCTTTCAGGGGAACTCTGTTCACACATATCTACAATAAGATCGTTAATAAGAACAGTTGTGTTTACTGCCTTTCCGCTTCTAAAAGCATTTTTTCCCTTACCTTCAAAGCCTAAAGTAGAACCAACAATTTCGCGAAGCTGACGGTAAGCACCCATATCAAGAATATGATAAGCACGGGCATCTTCAATGTCGCGTCCAAGATATGCCATTTTATCAGCGACCTTTACGACACAGCCTTCCCATGTGTATGGCTGAATGATGCCCGGTCGCTTGATTGAATACAAATCAAGGTTATCGCTTCGCGGTTTAATGCCCTGCTGGTCAATCTCACCGCAATGGCAGATTAATCCGTCGCGGACTGCATATGTAAGATCCAATGGTTTGTGATAACCGTTAGGGTCTGGTAAAGTTTCAATGTGATCTGCAAAGAAAAGACTGTTTCGTTCATGCCAGAATTTTTTCGGTGCGTTCATTCCTTCCTTCTGAATCAAAAGGGAATTTAAACAGTCTTCACCGTGATGGCCAAACGGAGCGTGTCCGATGTCGTGTCCTGTTGCGATTGCCATTGTAAGCTGATCATTTAATCCGAGGTATTTTGCAACTGTACTTGCAACAGAAGCTACGTGCTGAACGTGCTCCATGCGAGTACAGATGTGGTCATTGTGAGGCGCAAAGAAAACCTGTGTCTTGTGCTTTAAGCGGCGGTACGCCTGACTGTGAAGAAGTCGAGTGTAATCGCGTTCAAATTCTGAACGGATGTCATTTCCGCGGTCGTAAAGTTCTGACTGACGGGCTATACAGTTTTGCCAGTTTGGATTTGAAGAATTGCAGGCAAAAGCCTTAAATGAATCTTTCATTGTTATTTTGCAACGCCGTTAATGATTTGTGCAATCTGAGCAAGAGCGTGCTTGTATTCGCGTTCCTTTTCGCTTGGAGAAGCGACAGCCGGAGCTTCTTCTTTTTTTGCACAGTTACAGATGAGCTGTGAACGGCTCTCAAAAAGTTCAATAATATTTGCAACACGGCGCTCAATGATCAGAAGATTGAATGGCTTCTGAATAACATCAATTACACCGTAATCGTATGCGCGTTCAACAACATAGTCTGTTGTTTCTGTTGTAATGATAAAAAGAGGAATCTTTTTCATTACTTCTTTATTTTCAAGTTCAGAAAGAACTGAGAAACCGTCCATTTCTGGCATAATGATATCAAGGAAAATTGCAGCAATGTCATTGATGTTTGCTAAAATCTTTTCAAGACCTTCCCATCCATCTTCCGCTTCGATTACATCATATTTCTTGGAAAAAGCTTCGCCTAAAATAGTTCTGTTTAATTCAACATCATCAATGATGATAATTTTTTTTCTCTGTTCCGACATAACAATCTCCTTTAGGCCAGCTGAGCTACGAAATTTTCAATTTCAATTCCAGCTTCAACTGCTTTTGGAAGGAATTCCTTAGCTTTCGCAAAATCTTTTTCACGGATTGCCTTTACGATTTCACAGCAGGCATCATAAAGTTTTGCAAAACCCATGTTTCCGGCATAACCCTTTAATGTATGTGCTGTCATTTCCATCTGAGCCCAGTCATCATCATTTGCTGTAGCTTTTAATTTGAGCCAGTTTTCATCTGTAGGAAATTTTCTTACGAATTTTTCAAGGAGCGCAAGATTTCCTGAGAAGCGTCTTACAGTTTCTTCCTGATTTGGAATGATATTCTTAAATATTTCGTCAAAAGTCATAGCACTTCAATGATAATACGGTTTGGTGAATTTTTCAACTTAAAATCAATTCAATTTTCTACATTTAAATTATACCAGGATATGACATTTTGTTATGTGGTGAATTTTGAAGGCCGTTTTTGTACGTTTTTTACAAAAAACTGAAGGTCCATCGCATATTCCGAGTCGATATATTCTGCAGGATAATGAAGCTGTACTGTTTCTGATTTTCCGGTGTCGATTTTGCGGGAAACGGCTCCGTTGAACGAAATAATGTCCTGGGCAAGAGGAATCATTCGTTCCATTTTGCGCTGAGTAAATATATCGGTAATAAACTGAATCTGAAGCTTTTCTATTTCGCGGTGTTCGCGGCAGTCAGAAGGAATGTTGTGAGAAACCATATATTTATAGAAGAAAACAAAAAATTCTGATGCCTTCATATGAAGTGCATGAAGAATTGAATTAAACCACGGAACAGCACGGCCGTCGTTATAAAACACGTTGCAGGCTTTTGCAATTCCTTCAGCTTTTTTGATGTCTTCATTTGTAAACTTATCAGTGTGAATAATGTGATAAGGCGGATGTGATTCCCAGACAAGTTTAAGGCTTTCTGCCCTGTCATGTAAATCAGTGCCGGGCAAAACCGACAGGCAGAAAAGTTCAAGATTGTTAGGATACTGACTGATGGCAAAGTCAACGCTGTTTTTAAATCCTGCAAGGCTGTCACCAGGAAGGCCGTAAATTACATCAAGGCCAAAAACCGCGCCTTCTTGATTAAGACAGTTTATGCCTTTTAAGAACGCAGCTTTGTTGAACGGCCTGTTTACAAGGTTAAGAACGTTTGGATCGGCGCTCTGGAGTCCGATCTGCAGGCTGCACGGAATCTTTGTAAAGGCGTGGGCAAGCTGTCGGTCGATAAACTCGGCACGGGCTTCGAAATAATAGAACGTGTCCGGAGTTTTTTTTGCGATTTTATTTATGAGCTCAATTGCACGGTTTTTATTTGCGTTATATGTAGGGTCAAGAACAAATACCTGAGGAACTTTCTTTTTGGCAAACAGTTCAAGTTCCTTTTCGATTCTTTCCATCGGGAACATACGTACTTTTTTCTCGCCCTTTGATTCGTAGCAGTACGAACACTTAAAAGGACAGCCTCGTGCAAGCTCCCACAATGCGCCTTCAAACTCAGAAGGATCAAGTGTTCCGTCTAAGTAAGGAGATTCAAGATCTTCATAGTTTTTTTCTTCTGAAGAAGGCGCAGTTTTTTTTCCGGTGAGGATTTCGTAAACAATGTGCGGAATCGAATATTCCCCTTCTCCGCCAATGGCTTTTTCAAAACCTGTAAAGCTTGAAGGATCTGCAGTTACTTCTGGTCCGCCGCAGATGCATTTGACACCGTGACTTTTAAGAACGGCGGCTGTTTTTTCAAGAACAATTCTGTTCCATACAAAAATTGAAAAGCCGACGATTGCCGGATTATGCTTCAAAAGTTCAGATGCCATAAATGAAGCGGCATCGTCATCAGTTGCAGAATGTTTTATAAACTCAGAATCTTCTTTACAGAAAGGAACAAGGCTTACATCAGCAATGTCTTTAGTTAAAGGTGAATGTTTTACGGCAGAGGCAACACAGGCGGCTCCAAGAGGAAGTGCCTGCGGGGATTTTTCGATGAGTAAAGTTGTAAAAATAACTTTTGATTTTTCTGCCATATGATGGCTTTTATTTTAGTGGAATTTGCTTAGAAATTCCATCTGAAGTTTAATTAATATCTACAGTTTTCGATTTTAGAACAAAAAAAAGCGGCAGCCCAAAAGGAGTAAATGGCTGCCGCTTCCCGGAGGTTATTAGCTATCATTTTTAATTATGCGTATTTTCATCTAGTAAACAAAACAGCTACAGAATAGTTACAAAAAAAATGATTTTTTTGACTTTTTTTGCGTTTTTTTACCTTTATTTTGGAATCTTTATGAATATTATTGCTTTTCTTCGCAAATCTGGCGGTAATCCCAGTTATGCTTTGGATACCGGCCTTTCATTTCTTTGCAGATTTCGGGCCATGTGGTTGTCCAAAAGTTTTCAAGATCTTCTGTAATCTGAAGCGGTCTTGAAGCAGGCGAAAGAAGCCTTAAAAGTACACGTTTACCGCAGATTTGAGGAGTTTCAAAGCAGCCGAATATTCGCTGGATTATGATTTCGATAACGGGCTTTACGATAATTCCTTCTTCTGACGAAATGACTTCATATTTATACTTTTGCCTTAGTTTTATTCGGAAGAATCAGAACTTCGGGAACTTTTTCGTCAACGCAGCTTCCGTCCAGATACCAGTAAAGCGCATTATATAAAATCTCAGGCGTAAGCTTTGTTACACCGGACATAAATGACGGAAGCCACTTTTCTGCAGAAGACGAAAGCGCCTGTTCAAAATCAGAAATATCTTCGCCCTTGAAATTTGTCTTATAAAACTTTACGCGCACAAGGAATTTTTGAATACGCTCATCGCACGGAAGACATCCAAAGCCTTTAGTTTTACATTCATTGATCCAGGCATTAACAAGATCATCTTTTTCTGCAGTAAGTTTTTTTGAAGAAAGAACAATCTGTCCGAAGCAGACATTTTCGGACTTTTGAACTTTTCCATTTTCAAAACTGCAGACAGTTTTTGTTTCTGAATGTTTTTCAAGATATTTTTGAATTTCTTTTTCTTCTATTATTTCATATTCGAAAATGACTGCTGATGAAGTTCCTGCCATTACATCTGATGCTACAATCCATTTTGGTGCATTATTAACTTCATTTTTAAGAACCCCTTTTCTGCCGCTAGAAAACTGATATTCAGATTTTTCTGCTCCCGGTTCAGAAATACGAATTGCAAGTCTGTCCGGAAAACCTGCAAGCACATAAAGCGATGAAGGAATTTCTTCTGAAAAGTCATCACATTTTGAAAGCCTTTTTTCTACATCAAAAAGAAAACGGTTTTGAATTTCTTTTGAACTTTGTCCGTACTGAGAATATTTTAAAAGCAGATTTTTTACTTCAGGGAATTTTTTAAGCCCGCAGGTCAATGCAATTCCTGAAAGGCGCGGCTCAAGCGCAAGGGTTAAAGCAGCCTTACCTTTAGGCGTAATATTACCGTCTGGTTTTAGAAAGCCCATATTGTAAAGAAGTTCTGATGCCTGTCTTACAGAAGCTTCTTTCGGATTATCAAGAAAATCCATTCTGGTTATATCAGTGATTCCTCTGTCGGCACATTCTAAAACAAAGGTACTTAAATCAGTTCGAAGAATTTCTGGGCTCATGTTCTTTACGCGCGGTTCGATGCTGTTCCAGAGGCGGATACAGCGACCCTTCTGCACACGACCTGCACGGCCTTTTCTCTGCTGGGCAGAAAATTCAGTTTCGGTTTCGGTAAAAAGATTAGTCATACCAGTGGCGGTATTAATGCGATTAACACGTGCAAGGCCACAATCGATTACGCTTGTAATACCAGGCACTGTAAGTGAAGTTTCTGCAATGGCCGAAGAAAGAATTACACGGTTTTTATTTTCAGATGAAGGGCGCAGAACTTTTTTCTGTTCTTCGATAGAAATGCTTGAGTGAAGAATTAAAAGTTCTGTATCATTGGGAATACGTCCTTCAAGATTAGCCTCGCATTTACGGATGTCAGAAATTCCAGGTAAGAAAACTAAAATATTTTTAATATCATTTTCTGTTTTTACATTAAGCTCTTTTACAATTGCATCTTCAACAGAAAGTGAAGGTTCATAAATAACATCAACAGGATAAGAACTTCCTGGAACTTTTTTAACGGCAACATTACCGCCAAGATAGTTCTGCAATTTTTCCATATCCATTGTCGCGGACATGATGATTACATACAGATCATCGCGGACTTCGAGCGTTTCCTTCAAGAAAGCAAGTGCCATATCTGTATTAACCGAACGTTCATGAAACTCATCGATTACGACAACTTTGTAACCTTCAAGAAACGGATCTGACTGAAGCATTCGAACAAGAACAGCTTCTGTTACAACTTCAAGTTTTGTATCTGAACTGATTTTATTTTCAAGATGGATTTTATAGCCGACAGTTTTTCCGATTTCTTCTGAACGAAGTTCTGAAAGTCGTGACGCAACTGCGAGAACTGCAATACGGCGAGGTTCTGTCATCAGAATTTTATCAGTTTTAGATTTATTCTGTGAATTGGAATTAAGTGAAAATTCATCAAGAAGTGCAAGCGGAAGAACTGTTGATTTACCTGCGGCGGTTTCGGCACTTAAAATCATGCAATGTTTTTCAGAAGCCTTGAGTTCTGAAATAATTTCGTCGAGGTAAAGTGTTATAGGGAATGATGGGTAACCGCTCATTCCCTTATTGTACTGTTAGTTGAATAAAGATAAAAGTGTTTCTTTTGGAACGTATCCGATTGAGGAATTAGTTACATTCCCGTTTTTGAAAACTGCAACAAAGGGAATGCTCATTACGTTGAATTTTGTTGCAAGTTCCATTTCTTCATCAACATTCACTTTGCAGATTTTATATTCAGGATGCTCTTCTGCAATTTCTGCAACTACAGGACCAAGCATCTGACATGGACCGCACCAAGTTGCCCAGAAATCAACGAGAACAGGCTTGTCACATTTGAGAACTTCTTCTTCGAAATTGTCTTTTGTAACTGTTACTTCTGCCATAATGAACTCCTTACAAACATGTGTTTTTAATTTGAAAATAAATACGCAGCTTTTAATTAAAATATACGAAGGAATTATAAATGCGTCAAGAAAAACTTCTAGGACTAGCGGAGCAATGAAAGAACATTCTGCTTGCCGGAGGCGTCGGGGCGCCTCCGAGACTCGCTCAAATCGCTGCGTCACTCGCGATTTGCCGGCTAAAGCCGTCGCTCCCTATGATTTGCCTGATCTCCGCTCGTGCCATCTCTTCTGACCACAACAGCTTTTCTTCGAGCGGAGACGAGAATTGCATTATGCAATTCTCTCTTTCGGCACTACCACTATGTTGGCTCAGCAAAAAAAAACTCGTACTTTCGTACGAGCTTTTTCATTCTTAACCTATGCTGCTAAGACTAGCGGAGCAATGAAAGAACATTCTGTGATGACTGGTTTGCCTGAGCCAACATAGCTGTTCCAGCCTGGCTGAGAACCTGGTTCTTTGTGAAGTCAACCATTTCTGAAGCCATGTCTGTATCACGGATGCGTGATTCAGAAGCCTGGAGGTTTTCTGCACCGATGTCGAGACCTACAACTGTCTTTTCGAGACGGTTCTGGTAAGCACCAAGGTCAGCACGCTGTTTGTTGATCTTTTTGAGAGCTTCGTCCAAAGTTCCGATTGCGCGGTTAGCGTCATCTGGAGCTGCGAGAGACATTTTTGATTCGTCTCCGAGGTTCTTCAATCCGAGAGCTGTAGCAGACATTGTTCCAATGTAAACTTGAGTTCTCTGGTCCATGTTAGCACCAATGTGGAACCACATAGAACCTGTAACAGCGTTTTCACCTGTAGGGCGAGCGAAACGTCCTGTAAGCATGTTCATACCGTTGAACTGAGCTGCAGAAGCGATGCGGTCAACTTCATCGATAAGTGATGAAACTTCAACCTGAATCTGCATACGGTCTTCGTCAGAATAGATACCGTTCGATGACTGAACTGCAAGTTCGCGGATACGCTGAACGATGTCAGATGTTTCCTGCAAGTAACCTTCAGTTGTCTGAATGAAAGAAATACCGTTTTCTGCGTTTGTAGAAGCCTGGTTCAAACCGCGGATCTGTGCACGCATTTTTTCAGAAACTGCAAGTCCTGAAGCATCGTCGCCGGCACGGTTGATTCTCATACCAGATGAGAGCTTTTCCATGTTCTTCTGATTGCTAAGGTCTGTAAGACCCTGTGAACGCTGTGCAAACATTGCACTCATGTTGTGATTGATAACCATAATGGATCTCCTTAAAATCTGTGATCAAATTGTTTTTAATTTCAATCTGGTCCTTGTAAGATTTGGTAGTTGTAAGTATCAAACCTCGCAAGGACAACTGCCCATGTGGGGTTTTTACCACCCTATACTTTATTTTCGGAAATCCATAATTTTAGTTTAGCGGAATTTTTAGAAATTTTAGGGAATTTTCAGTAAGATTATTATGGAAATTCCGCTAAATTTTTAGGGAAATTCACTAAAAAGTGTCTTCATCGCGCTCCTGATTTTTGGTTTTAAGCTCGTCATAATTCGAAAGTTCATATTCAAGAGCAATATATCCGGTATCTGAATAATCAGCTTTAATCGTTAATCCAATATAATTTATATCTTCGGGCAATTTATTATCATTTTCTCTTGAACAGTATGCAAAACATGTTCTATCACCCTGGCAAAGGCCCATAACCCAATAACGGTCGTAATCCCATAACGAACTAGGGTCAATATAATCTATTAATTTGAATTTACCATATTTATTTTCCAGGGGACTTAAAATCTCCATAAATTGGTTTTTCAATTCTGTTCCATAACCATTAGTATGAATATCAGCCGTAATTGCTTTTATATAATAAAGACCTACATCAGGATCAATCCATACAATATAGTTATCAAATTTTGGATGTGTTTTGGGCGGTGTGATTTTATAACAATCGTCATCAATTAGTTCCACACGCCCTTTGCAGGCAGCCTTAACTTCATCAAGCGTCATTCCTTTTTCAAGACCAAATGGTCCGGCAAAAGCTCCTGACATGATAAACAGAACAAGACAAAAATTAATCGTAAATCTTTTCATTTTAGAATCTCCTTATAATCAAGACTTATGATTTAATTATTGCATATAACTGTTTCAAAGAATGACACACCTGTAGAATTTATTTAGGTCAATTTTCGAATGGGGTTTAAGTGTGGAGGATTTTTTGAAGAGCTGCTGGAAGTGATTCAACGATGCTTTCCGGAGAACTTGCAACACTTCTTACCGGAAGAACTGTAGAATTTGAAATTTTCCCGTTCAGTTTTAAAGAATCAGTGGATTTTATGGCATTGAATAATATTGAATGTGTGCCGGATGATTTTATCAAAGATTACATAAAATGGGGAGGCTTTCCGCTTCGTTTTAGTTTTAGAGAAGAAACTTCAATTAAACGTTTTCTTGATAACTTGTATTCAAATATTATAAACAGGGATATAATCAAAAAATCAAGCAAGATGGACAAAATAGATTTAAGCCACGACGGCATTGAGCACCTGAACATCGTGGATTTTTTATTGCACAAGGTCAGTTTGCATTTGACGTAAAATATGAGCTGGTTTGATTATCTAGACCCTGTCATAAATTCTGTGTAAATGGCAGGGATTAATTAAAGCCGGGAACACGCCCGTCAAATAATATTGCAAACTGATTTACTGCCAGTCCCCAGTCTTTAATGGACATAGTCCAGCGGGTACTGGCATTTTTAATTGCAAGATACATCGAAATAATCTGGTCGTTGAAAAGCAGTGTACGTTTTTCGTGTTTTGGAATTATTACCGGCTCAAATGTACTGTTCCTGTCACGAGGAACCTGAACCTCAATTGTATTATTGTCATCGGTTATGACAGTTTTAGTTGAGTAGCCGTTTCGGCATCCAGAGCTTTTGGATAACATTGTACTCCTCCTTAAGAGTATCATATTTGTCAGCCATTTACACAGAAAATTTTACAAGGTCAAAAAAAATACTCCGACATTATAGGGGCCACTGAAAAAGGGGGCCACTGAAAAAGGTCTCTAATTTTTAAGGTCTGAAATAAAAAAGCCAGAT
>JAEDED010000038.1 GCA_016293495.1 Treponema sp.
TTTGAAGCTCTTGCAAAAGGATTTGTTCGATTTAAAGATATTCTCTCCCAGTCTCAGGTTTCAAGTTCTCCAACACTGGTCGATGTTCTTGATAAGTTAATAAGCATGGATATCGTTGTAAAAGAATCTCCGATTAACGATGAAAATAACAAGAAAAAGGCCGGCTATTATATTTCGGACCAGCTGACTTTATTTTATTTCAAATATATTTACAGGAATCTTTCCCGCCTTGCAGTTATGGATTCAGAAGTTTTTTATGATAAATTTATTGAAACTGATTTTGAAGAGCATTATGTACCTCTGACTTTCGAACAGGTTTGCAAACAATTTTTGATTCGTAAGAATCGTTCTGGAGAATTAGAGGACTCATTTGTGAAAATTGGAAAATATTGGTATGACGATCCGGCAAATCACAAAAACGGTGAGTTTGATGTGGTCACCGAAAATGATAACAGTTATATTTTCTACGAAGCAAAATTCCGTGATAGTGAAATAGATAAAAACCTTATCTGGAACGAAATTCAACAGGTGAACAGCACCGGTTTAGTTTGCAGCAAATATGGATTTTTCTCGAAATCAGGTTATAAAGAAATTGATGAGGCTTACAAAAAACAGCTGATTCTTTATGAATTGAAAGATTTGTATAAGGAATAATCGGATTGACCTCCGGGGTAGTTGCAAGGAGGTCATGATATTGAGCAACAATATTGAGCAAATTTCCCTTAATTTTGATTTTAATGAGGCGCAAAAAAACAGTATCTGATTGAATACAAAATATATCCTGATTTTAGATGTTTATGACAGAATAAGCACGCTCATGATGAAGAGTTCAAAATAAAAAATCCTTACAAAAGAGAACAATTCCTTCCTGTGCTCTATAAAGGAGTGGGTGGTCTTGCAAAACCAACATGCCTTCTGAATCGTCTTGTTGCGTTCTTTTACAGTTTCATCATCTTTTGTTTTGTAAAGTTCCTTTGTAAAAGCGTGACATTTTGGAACTCTTACACCAATAAATGTTTCAATAGAAATTCCAGGCATAAGATTTGCCTGGAATTTTTTGCTTATTCTTTGTCCTCAAATTCAAAAAGTCTATCTAAAATTTTCATAATCTACGCTAAATTATGATCATAACTAATAACAAAGACGCTACTGGCTATTTTATTGAAAAAGAAATCTTACTCAATAGATGAAATCGAATTTGGAATATCTGAATTTGTAACAAGCTCTATTGTTTCTGGTTTTAAAATATTGATTTCAAAAAGTTTCTCTTTCTTATCAAGATTTTCTGCAGCAAGAGCAATTGATTTTTCAATTAAATCTGGAAAAAGTTTTTGTATTTCCTCTTTGTCTTTTACTTTCGTCATATCCATTAATGGCAAAGCATAGATTGCATGTATTTCTTTTTTCAATTCTGATTTTTTATCGTAAATATAAATGATTGTCTCTGCCATCGGTTTTACAGGTTTTTCAAATTCATCTGTTTTTCGAAATAAAGCAACTCCTGCATTAATACTGACTTTTAAAAAATATTTGCATTTAAGTTCCTTTGCTACAGCACTGTAAACATCACTGGCATAATAAACAGCATCATCTTCTGAATCTGCTAATATTGCATCTAATATTGATTTTTTCCCTAAAAGCGTATCAGTAACATTTTTTCGTTTTGCCTTTTTTTCGGCCTTTTCTTTTACTTTAACATAAATTTCGTTTACACGTTCCTGATCGACAAAAGTAAAACCACCCTCAGCCTGAAGATAGTTAGAAACCAGTTCGCGAGCTTTAGAAGCTGTGTACGTTTTAGCATTTCCACTTACAGATACTTTGTAAAGTGCAGCAGGTGAATATTTTACGCCCACTGCTTGACTCGGTGTTAAATTCTTTTTCGGTGCTGCATATGTTGCTGAAAATAGTGAAAGTGTAATTCCAAATGCAATGATACCTTTTTTCATCATTAATTTCATATACTCCTCCAATACGAAACATATTATTCTTTTCAAATTTTACACCCAGTTATTTTTTTTAGCAAGGAAAATTTCTTTTCTCTCATCAGACGTCACTATTTTGTTTTTTTTTTATCACCCTTAAATAATTTTATTTCATCGTTGTCTTTTACTTTCAAAAATCTTCTTACCTCTTCAACCCAAGCAAATAGGCCTTCTGTTCCTCGGCAATCCGATAGCTTTCCCGCGCCTTCTGAATCGTCTTATTATGCACCCAGTTGCCAAGCACACCGCTTTCAATCACCCCAATCGTCGCATCCCACTGCTTAGCAAGAGCCGTCGCAAAATACCAGGCAATCATCATGTTCACATAATATTCCTCAGACTTAACGCCCGCCACAATCTTAAGGAACTCCGCATCGAATTTATCATCTAGATAAAAGTTCATCAGCATCTCAATACCAAATCGACAGGTATAAACATGATTTGACTTTACCCACACCTTAATCTTCTTAATCAGAAGGTCAGTATTTTTCTTAAACGCCTTCGGCTTCATCGTGTCGCACACAGCCCAGTTATCAACATATGGCAAAAAGGCTTCGACCATCTCAATGGCCTTATCATATTCCTTGACTTCAGAAATAATTGAACCGTGAAGCATGTTCTCGTCAAAATATTTATGTGGGAGTTTCTCAAGGAATTTTGAAAGCGCCCTTTGTGTTTCAGCATCCTCGGCTTTATAAAGTTCCTTTGCAAACGCATGGCACTTAGGAACACGCACACCGATAAACGTTTCCAGTGGAACTCCGGGCGTAAGCTTTGCCTGAAAGGCCGCGTACTCTTTATCCTGCAATTCAAAAAGTCTGTCTGTGATTTTCATATTCCCTCCGTGTTGAACTATGTTTATTATAAACCAGTATTTTAAGTTTTAAAACTACACTTTCATGTTATAATATTCCATGGAGAATAAAATGGAAATAATCGAATATTTTACCTGTGATAACCAGGACCACTGGCTTTCAGAAATTAAAAAATCAGATTGGGAAGCAGCCCAGCTTCTTTATGAGCTTCTCTCAAAAGGAACTTTTAAGGACACAGTAGGCGCTGCCAGCCTTGTATTTCTTCTGACTGACGGCGATTCCCTTGTTTCCTTCTGTACTTTTTCAACCTTTGATGATGTCCAGCCAACCGACCTCACTCCATGGATCGGCTTTGTATACACATTCCCCGAATACCGCGGTCATCATTATGTAGGCCGACTTATCGAACATATCGAAAACATCGCTACCGCAATGGAAAAAGAATACATCTACATTTCGACAGACAAAGATGGCCTTTACGAAAAGTACGGCTATGATTTTTTCAAATTCCTCAAAGACATCCACGGCGAAGATTCCCGCATTTACAGAAAAAAACTTTCGGCTGATGATGGAACAAAGGAAGAACGCAAAACCCTCGGCGCAGCCGCAAAATCTAAAATCATAGAAACAGCAAAAGCTTCCTGCCTTGACATGACAGCCCCATGCGGTTTCAGCTGCAATCACTGCTTTCTCGGCCAATGGTGCGGCGGCTGCCGTTCCTCATTCTGCATCTGTTCCTATGCCACAGTCTGCGCTCACGGAAACTGCACAAACTTTATCTGTTCCCGCGACAAAAATCTCGACGGGTGCTGGGAATGCACCGAAATCGAAACCTGCAAAAAAGGCTTCTATGGCCTCGAATCAAAAGATGCTAACGTCTCCAAAAGCAATGCCCTCTTCATCAAAAAACACGGAAAAGAACTTCACCAGAAAGCCCTCACCAATCTCCATAAATTCCACACCCTCGATGAAATGCAGGAAGTACTACCCGGAGATATTAAAGAGAACATCAAGTTTCTCGAAGGCTATATGAACAAGGATTAATATAAGGAAATTTAGAAAGCTCAACTTCATCAGCACGAATCCCGTTCCTCAAACCAACAATAGGCCGTTAGGCCGTCATAATCCGTGTGTGGCCCCCCCAACTGACATAGGTCGTCAAACCGAAAAAAATCCGTGTGGCATCCCCAGAACAGACAAAGGTCCCCATCCCCCAAAATTCCTTTGGAATTCATTTTCATACTTATATAATTGCAAATTCGACCGATAATTAATAAAATATTCTATAATAAAAAAATATTCAAAAGGTGGTTTTTAGTATGGAAGAAATTCTCGAATTATTACGCGAAAACGCTCGTCTTTCAGTTGAAGACATTGCAGCAATGACAAAAAAGACTCCAGAAGAAGTCAAAGCAATTATCGCGAAATTAGAAGCGGACGGAATTATCTTAAAATACGCGGCCATCGTAAACCCAGATAAGAATGTCGGTGCAAAACAGAAAGTCTGCGCAGAAATTCAGATTCAGGTAACACCACAGCGTGAACACGGATTCGATAGACTCGCTGACAAAATTTATAGATTCCCACAGGTTAAGTCTCTCTATTTGATGAGCGGCGGATATGATCTCAAAGTAATTATTGAAGGTGACAGCCTTCAGGAAGTCGCGTTCTTTGTTTCTAACAAACTCGCCACAATGGATGGAGTTCGTTCTACAAAGACTTGCTTCATCCTTAAAACTTACAAAGAGAACGACGTACTTTACGTCGAAGATGAACGCGACCGCCGCGAAGGAGCTATGGCTTAATGAATACAAGAGAAGACAGACTTTCACAGTCTATGAAAAATATCCCGCCCTCGGGAATCCGTAAATTTTTTGAAATGCTTATCGGACATGATGACGTAATTTCACTTTCAGTTGGTGAACCGGACTTTCCGACACCCTGGGCAATCCGAGAAGAAGCATTCTATCACCTCGAAAAAGGACACACATCATATACATCAAACTGGGGTTTAATCGAACTCCGCGAAGAAATTGCAAAATATATGCAGCGCTATGGAATGTTCTACAACCCTCAGAACGAAATCCTCGTAACAGTAGGTGCATCTGAAGGCGTTGATGCAGTTCTCCGTGCTATCTTAAATCCTGGTGACGAACTCATCGTAGTTCAGCCTTGTTACGTAAACTACACACCGCTTGCAGAACTCTGCAATGCAAAAGTAGTTCCACTTGATTCAAGCGTAAACGGCTACTACCCGACTGCAGACCAGATCAAAGCCCTCATTACCCCAAAGACAAAAGCCATCATGATGTGTTCACCAAACAATCCGACTGGTACAATGATTCCTCGCGAGGAACTTGAAAAAATCGCAAAGGTAATCCAGGAAAACAAAATCTGGTGTATCTCTGACGAAATTTACTGTGAACTTGCATACGACGGATTCGAACACGTTTCAATCGGTTCTTTCTCTGGAATGAAAGATTACACAATCATCCTCAACGGTTTCTCAAAATCATTTGCAATGACAGGATGGCGTATCGGTTACATCGCAGCACCAGCAGAAGTACTCGAACTCGTTGTTAAGCTTCACGGTTATAACACAATCTGTGCACCAATCTTCAGCCAGTACGGAGCTGTTGAAGGACTCAAGAACTGTTTCAAAGACGTAGAAAAAATGCGAGTAAGCTATCAGCAGCGCAGAAACTATATGTACAAATGCTTTACTGATATGGGACTTCCTGTTCCAGAACCAACAGGTGCTTTCTATATGTTCCCTGATATCAGTTCAACAGGACTTACTGACGAGGAATTTGCAACACAGCTTTTCCAGAAATATAACGTTGCAGTTGTTCCAGGAAGCGTATTCGGTCTTGGAGGCAAAGGACACATCCGCTGTTGTTATGCTACAGCTATTGATAAAATTAAAATCGCAATGGAACGCATTGCTCAATTCGTAAAGGAATTAACAAAGGAGTAGAAGTTTATGGATACCGCATTACCAATAACAATTGCGGCAGTTGCAATCCTTGTTTTTGTCAGTCTGCTGGTTACTATTATGGGAAGAAAAGGCCGCTCTTCAGAAGGGAACAGTTCAGCCCCAAGACAGAAAAACCGTGCTACTATAATCAGGGATTGTACAAAAAAGCTGGCTCACAATCCTCAGAACGTTCAGGCTCTTGAACCACTTGCTGAACTTTATTACTCAGAACATTTGTGGGACAAAGCATATCCTCTTTACGAAACACTTTTAGGTTTATCAGCACGTCATACAGAAATCAACATCGGCGAAACAAATCTCCGCCTTGGTGTATGTCTTGTAAAACTCGGAAAGGCTCAGGAATCAATCAACCCCCTTCTTACAGCCCTCAAAGTAAAACCAGAAAGCTATGAAGCAAACTTCTATCTCGGTCAGGCAATGTATAAAACAGGTGATTACGAAAAAGCAATTCCGCTTATGAAAAAATCACTTACTATCAATCCAGAAACTCAGGGAATTTACCAGCCAATCGGAATGGCTTGTTATAAAGCTCACAAGTTTAAAGAAGCAACACAGTATCTGCGTCATGCCCTTGATGAAAATCCTGAAGACAAAGAAGCACTCTTTGCTCTTGCTGATGCAATGCAGGAATGTGGCTTCGGCGATAAGGCTCTCAAGATTTTTATGCATCTTCGTCCAGATCCAAAATTCGGAGCACAGTCAAGTTTGTCAGCCGGAATCATTCATACAAAAATGCAGCAGCTTGAGAATGCCGCTCAGGACTTCGAAATCGGCCTCAAGCTTCCAGATGTTCCTCAGGAAACATACCTTGAACTTAACTACCGCCTGGCTGCCTGCTATTTCAGAATCAACAAGATCGCATTAGGCCTTGATTGTTTGAACAAGATTCAGGCAGTTGTACCGGTTTACAAAGACGTTAACCAGTTGATCGCCCGTTACAAGGAATTAAACTCTAACTCAAACCTTCAGGTTTATCTTACATCCGGAACAAGTGATTTCGTTGCTTTGTGCCGTAACCTCGTTAAGATTTTCCACAAAAACTCATTTGTAAAAATCGTAGACGTTGCCGTAATCACAGACAGCATCGAAATCCTCTGCGAAGTTGAAAATGCAAAATGGGAAGACAAGGAATTGTTCCGTTTCTATCGTAACTCTGGTTCAATCGGTGAACTTTATATCCGTGACTTCCACGCAAAGATCCGTGATACTAAATGTGATAAAGGATATTGTATTACTTCTGGTTCTTTCTCAGAAGAAGCAAGAAAGTTTATTGACGGCCGTCCAATCGATTTGATTGAAAAAGCACAGTTAATGAAATTCCTTAAACTTGTTACTTGATAAAATAGGTCAGCTAAACACGATTCCACTGAAAATGTCTGTTAAAGACTGAATTTACAAACACCATTTTGATTCTTATGTTCCTAATGGAAATGCACCAAATTTAATGGAGTAGAGAAATGAAGAATGAATATGCCTATTTGCTAGATTATCCGAAGATCTGATTTTAGATCATACAGTTGTGTAAATTTACTTAGAGATATCATGACTGATGAAATGTTTGATTTTTTGCTTGAAGAATTAAAAAAAGATGTTTTAATTAACGAACCTTTGTCAATTGAGATAATGAAGATTATTACCTGTAATAATTTCCCAGAGTACTATTCTTTTTTGGATTTCGCTAAGGACAATATGTTGACAAATGGCACAACATATCAAACCGCAAACCGGCTTGACCGGTTTTCGGCTTTGAAGATGTTGTTATGTGTTCCTACTTCATCATAGCTGAATAACTCAGATGATGTTCCCTTGCATAATTTATAAAGTCTTTTTCTTCCTGAGTTACTCTTATCTGGAATTTCAATGGCTGTTTGAATTTTTGTTTTCTTCCGGCATTCTCTCTTGCTCCACCATGTCCAAACTCTTTTTCATAAGCAGCAAGACCAGATTTTTTCATATATTCTTTTTCTGTTATGATTTTTTCATCTGCAGAAACTTCATTTGCCAACTTCTTAAAAACATAACCTTCTGAATCTTTTACAAATACATATTCCATAACTACACCTCTTTCAATCTTGTTTCTGCAAGCTTTATTTTTTCTTTTGGAGTTTTCTGTGTTTTTTTCACAAAGACTACTCCAACCACAATAATTTGACCTTTTCAGTAATTCTTGTTGAGCCGGTTCCAATGCTTTTATTTCATTTTCAGCGGCTTCCAATTTTGTTACTTTGAACTTAATACTTTAAATATACCATTTATTTTGAATTTGTCAACATTTTCAAAAAACAATTAATGACAATTCCAATAAATGATTTTCTATTTTTCATATTCTCAACCATTTTCATCTTACCGTGCCAGAAGTTGTAAAGGGGACAATATTTGCGGATGCAGGATATTTACAGAAAAAAGATGCCTTAAAACGAATGGAAGAAAAGGGAATCAAATTTGAAGCTGCTCCAAATGTTCCGGCACTTTTTCTATAGCATTGCAGCTTAAATGATTAACCGCAATCTGGACTTTTATCAAAATTTTTTCAGATTACGGTTAATTTAGAAAACTCGAATTTCAGGCTAAATAGTTAAATCCGTGCCGCTACGCAGCACTAGTTAAAAGCCCGAACACTACATACATATTTGTTATCGAAGCCCTTGCAGTCGTTGGTGAAATCGCCATCGCTGAAAAGAAGCATCCGGGCGTACTTATTGTCGGAAGGTTTCTGACAACAAGACCAGTACCATCTTGTGCCAAATGTACTTCCGCCTGCTTTTTTAAGGCTTGCATCTACTACAGTTTTGTTCTGATAGATTGTGTACAGTTCTGCCACAGTTGGTAAATACCAGCCTGTTGCAAGGTCTCCTGTAAGGCCGTTGTTTTTAGCATAAGTTAAGCTATAGTTCCATGCAGGGTAATTTTCAGGATTGCTCTCTGCATCAGAACAGGCTGCTTTTAGTTTTTCCCAGCCGTCGCTTCCGTCCATGTAGCCGGTTTTTTCATCTCCCACCAAAGCAGTTATGTTTTTATCGTAACCTGCGGCACTAAATGTGCACCATGTCATTTGGTTATGAACAATTCCTACGCCAAGGGTTAGTTTGCCGTCTGCTGCAGCACGTACGATTACGGCGGCAACTGTACCACTTTCTGGAGTCGCATCTTTAGACAAAATTGTTCCGTTTTTTAAGACAAAGTCTCCGACTGCACATTTGCTGTAATCTGGTTTTATTGTATAACTAACACTTGCAACAGCACTGTCGTTCATTCCGTCCTTAACTGCAATTGCCTTAAGTGTCATTGGTGGTGTAACACTGATTGCTTCTGTGTATGCTGTGCTTTCCGCTGTTGGATCGCTGCCGTCTGTTGTGTAGTAAATCTTTGCTTCTTCTGTTGCACAACTGATTGTTACACTTGTTCCGCTGTTAACTACACCCGAAGCAACGCTGAATTCTGGGCTTGCTACTGTTCCTTTTATTGTATAACTAACACTTGCAACAGCACTGTCGTTCATGCCGTCCTTAACTGCAATTGCCTTAAGTGTCATTGGTGGTGTAACACTGATTGCTTCTGTGTATTCTGTGCTAGATGCTGTTGGATCGCTATCGTCTGTTGTGTAGTAAATCTTTGCACCTTCTGTTGCACAACTGATTGTTACACTTGTTCCGCTGTTAACTGCACCTGAAGCAACACTGAATTCTGGGGTTGCTACTGTTTGCTTAACAGGATAATCAATACCGTTAGAACAACTGAACATTCCCAATGCAAGAACTGCCGCAAGTGCAACTCCTGCGACTTTTTTCAAAATACTTTTCATCGTATTCTCCCTTAAAATAATTTTTATCGCTTTGTCACCTCAATGGCAGTGGAGAAAAAGAATTCTACCTTCCCCTTCGCTTCAGTCGAAATGACAAGCTTAAAACAAAAAAGGCACAGTCCTCCGCCAAAGCAGAAACCTGTGCCTTTTAAAATTTTCAACTATTATTGTATATTTGTTGTCTGTATATTCTTCGCCTAGAGAACTGAGAACTGAGAACTGAGAACTGAGAACTG
>JAEDED010000022.1 GCA_016293495.1 Treponema sp.
TTGCAGAAAGCCTTTGCGAAGTTTCTGAAAAATTAAAAAGCCTTCAGCCTAAAGATGAAGTTACTGCCAGCAATGAAGTTCAGGGGAGCGTAAATTATGAAAAATAAACAAAAGACTTTATATGACAAATGTTATCAGGTATCCATTTTGCCAAATATGTTCTGCGCATTGATTCTTCTTTCGTATTCATTTTTAATAATCAATGTCGATATAAGAAAATACTGGGGATTTGCATTATTTGTAATCGCTATGATTTTGATTGCGCAGTTTGTTCTTTGCCCGATTACACACAGAATGTTCATCGGCAAACCGTCAAGACTGATTGAAGAAATGCAAAAGCGGGAATTTTCAGTTGAAGAGCGGACAAAACTTTTTCTTAGGCTTCACAAAATTCCGAAGTATGAAAGAATAAGTACGCTCATTTATTTTTTTATAAGCGCGAACCTTCTTTTCTGCGGATTTCATTTTCTTTTAAAAGTGAATTTGTACATAAGCCTTGCCGCTTTGTTTGCATGTTATTTTGGAACTTACATCGCCGGGCTTCTTGGTTTTAATTATACAAAAAAAGTCTGTTCAAAATACGAAACGGAACTTGTCGGCAAAGGTCTTGACAAGAAAATCCTCGATGAAAAAAAATGCTTTGGCGAACACTACGAAAAAACTTTTACGACTGCAGTAATAATTCCAATTATATTTTCCGTAATCGTTTTTGTTCTTGTTTACGGCTGCTATTATTTTCATAATGAAATTTCTCCTGATGGAAACGGCTTTATTGCGTCACAGACATTTGGCATTACAAAAGTTCAGCTTTCGCGCCTTATATTCACTTTGATTGTAAATTTAATTGTCTGCATTGCATCTGTTTATTCATTTTTGTCGCGAATTCTTGAATCGACAAAAAAACTTCAGGCGGCAATGACTAACATCATCAACAACGATGTCTTTACGGTTGAACTTACACCGACAGATTACGACAACGAAGTTTCTTACAACATCGCGCTTGTAAATCGCGTCGTGCTTTTGTTCCGTTCCATTCTCGATGACATTCGCGGAATCGGAAACACGATGATTGAACCGATTGGCAAACTTTCTGAAATTTCAGAAAGCACGGCTTCGACGTCGCTTGAACAGTCAACAGGCGTAAAAGAAATTCTTGCAACGATGGAAGAAACTGACTCGCAGACACGCGGCATTGCAGAACGTATCGCAGACGTTACTTCTGTTGCAGAGAGCACGGCAAAAAATGTAGAAACCGGTTTTAATACCCTTCAGCAGAACCTAGACAAGATGAACGAAATTACTGACGCAAACGTTTCTACAATCAGCGGAATAAAAGAACTCGGCGACAAAATCGGAAGCATCTGGGACATCGTAAAAATCATCAACGACATCGCAGACCAAACGAGAATCATCGCATTCAACGCTGAACTTGAAGCTTCAAGCGCAGGTGAGTCTGGCAAAAATTTCCACATCGTCGCAAACGAAGTCCGCCGTCTTGCCGCAGGAATTACAAATTCCGTAAACCAGATAAAAGAGCGGATTACGGAAATCCAGCATTCTTCCGACAGCCTCATCATCACTTCTGAAAGCGGTACAGAAAAAATCAAAGAAGGTCTCGAACTTTCAGGCCTGCTAAAAGACAAGTTTGCCGAAATCCAGAAGTCGTCGGAAGTTACGGTTGAGTCTGCCGTTCAGATTAAAGAAATAATTTACCAGCAGTCCGCTGCCTTTGACCAGATTGTTTCTACTGTCCGCCAGATTGCCGCCGGAATCGAAAACTTCTCTACTTCGACAAACACAGAAAACGAAACGGCAATCAAACTTAAACTCGCCGCCACCAACCTCGAAAACCTGCATCAGATGATTGTCGAGTAGAATACGTCAAGTCAGGGCACGCTTACGCAAAAAGCCCTGACTTTTTTTTTCTATTCAAAATAGCAAAAATAACCGCTGCAAACATGATAACTGCAACTTGGTATAAACTCACGTCCTCAGCATGAGATTTAAATGTGTGAAAACATAATCTTTGGGCTTAAGCTGCATTTTAATCCTGTTGTAGATAAGGCCGTGTGACTGGGTGAATAATATATTGATAAAATTAGGCTTTACTATTAAAATGGAGATTATTTAACTATATATAATAAGAGTTTTTTGTAATGTTATATTGGATTATAATTTTACCTATTGAGGCCCTCGTTGGCTGGATTTTTGCATTTGTATTAAATAATATTCCTTCGGTTGGAGTTATCGGAGCTGTTGTTGGTGTCAGCATCGCCATCAACTTTTTAGCACTTCCTCTTTATAACATTGCAGATTCCCTTCAGGAAAAAGAACGTAAAATTGCAAAATCTCTTGAAAGCCGCGTAAAGCGGATTAAGAAAGCTTTTAAAGGCGATGAACAGTTTATGATGCTTCAGACTTATTACAAGCAGAATAACTATCATCCGCTTTACGTTCTTAGAAGTTCACTTTCAATTCTTATCGAAATTCCTTTCTTTATTGCCGCTTATCATTTTTTAAGCAATAACGAAACTTTGCGCGGTGCTTCGTGGTGGATTTTTGATAACCTTGGAGCACCGGATACTTTTCTTACAATCGGTGGCGTTACAATTCATGTGCTCCCGATTCTGATGACCCTCATTAACTTCGTAAGCGGTGCGATTTACTGTAAGGATGCTCCGTCGCGCGAAAAGATTCAGCTTTATGGAATTGCCGCATTATTCCTCATTCTTCTTTACAATTCGCCAAGCGGTCTTGTTATTTATTGGATTCTTAATAATCTTTTCTCACTTTTGAAAAATATCGTGATGAAGTCGAAGAATCCGGGATTTGTTACTCAGGTTGCCTGCAGTATCTGTCTTGTTCCTTTTACTTTGTACTTTCTTATTCATGGGGGAATGGGCTTTTGGACAATGGTTTTCTTTATTGTCCTTACGCTCTGTGTAATTTTTCTTCCGTTCCTCAAAGGTCCTTTCAATCTATTTATGAACAAGATCGGATACGACAAGCTTTCTGAGGAAGAGGCAAAAATCAGAGTAAAGAAGCAGTTTCCGATGTTCCTTTTCTCATGCCTCGGTCTTGCTCTGCTTGCGGGTTTTGTACTTCCTTCAAGTACAATTGCTTCAAGTCCGATTGAGTTTTCTTATCTTGGAACTACCGGCTGTCCTACAGCTTATGTATGGTCTTCACTTTATTTCTTTTTGGGAATGTTCGTGTTCTGGCCAGTTGTCATTTACAAAATGTTTAATGTCAACGTAAAAAGATGGCTTTGTCCTTCTTTCTTTATGCTGTTCATTATTTCTCTTTTGAACGCATTTGTATTTAAATCTAACTATGGCGAAATCAATGCCGTATTTGAAATGAGGGATTATTCAACTCTCATGAATACCGGAAGATTCCTTGCGATTTTTCCTTTTGTTGTTTTCGTTCTTATTTTCGTGTTATTCAGATTTATCCGCTATAAAAAAGCTGAACATATTGTAACCGGTATGCTTGCTTCAATCTGTGTTGCAGCCTGTGTTTTCTCGTTCTATCAGATAAACAAAATCAAATCTGTATTCAATGAACTTGAGGCAAACAAAGATTCAAATCCTGTTATTGCTTCAGAAGATGAAAATATCGTAAAACCTGTTTACCATTTGAGCAAAACCGGAAAGAACGTTTTTGTTCTCTTCCTTGATCGCGGAATGGGAATGATTACATCAGATATTTTTAACGATCATCCGGACATTAAAAAACAGTTTGACGGTTTTGTTGATTATAGAAATGCAGTCAGTTTCTCTGACTACACTGTTGCAGGGGCTCCTCCAATGATGGGTGGATATGAATATTCCCAGCACAACATCAACAGCAGAAACAAGGAACTTCTCAAGGACAAGCATAATGAATCAATCCTCGTAATGCCAAAGCTTTTTGCTGATGCAGGTTTTGCCTCAACTGTTTCTGATCCGCCATGGTGTAACTACCACTGGAGCGGCGACCTTTCAATCTTTGATGCTTACCCTGAAATTAATGTCCTTGAAGTAGAAGGAAAACACAAGGATAAATTCCTTCATGAAAAGAATATCAAAATCTCAGATGCTCAGGACGAAATCTGTAAAGCCGGCGCTGTTACATTCTCGATGATTCAGATTGTGTTCCCTGTGTTCAGACGTCTGTTCTACTTTAACAGCCTTGATGACAGCTTCTATTCTCAGCTTTCATCGCTTTATTACATGAACCAGCTTACGGACTTTACTTCAGAAAAGAGTACCTTTCACTTTGTCGAAAATGAAACAACTCACGAAGTTTATATTTCTCTGAATGATGATTACGAAACTCCTGCAGAATTCCAGATAAAGGATTTTACAGTTCAGACTTTTCATGCAAATATTGCAGCGCTCAAACAGATCGGAAAATGGCTTGATTACCTCAGGGCAAATGACTGTTACGATAATACAAGAATCATTATCGTTTCTGATCACGGCCGCGGCATTAAATATCCTGCGTGCAACGAGCATGTTTCGTGGTATCAGGTACTCTTGCTTTACAAAGATTTTAATTCAAATGAACCGCTTAAAGAAGATTACAGTTTTATGACAAATGCAGATACTATATTCCTTGCAAAAGACGGTATTGAAGAAGTGTCAGATGTTAATCCTTTTACCGGAAAGAAGTTTGAAACAGATAAAGAGAACGGGATCGACATTTATCACTGTAACGTATGGAATGCCGAAAATCTTCGTTCTGCTTATACTCTGGATCTTGATGATGAAAAAGGATGGCATGTTTCATCTGACATCAGATATGACAAAAACTGGATTCCAATGAAAGAGTACAAAAAGAAATAAATTTATTTTATAACCTCTTTGAGTGTTGCAACAAGAAGGTCGTTGTCCTTTGTGTCGCGAACTGCAAGTCTGATGTAAACCGGTTCGTCAAAACATTTCTTTCCTGTCAGGTCTTTGATGTAAATGTTTGATTTTTCAAGAAGTTCAACTGCAAGCTTGTCAGAGCGGTTGTTGCCTTCAAGTTTACACAATACAAAGTTTGCCTGGCTTGGGAATACTTTAAGATTCTTAATCTTAGAAAGTTCCTTAATAAAGCGTGCTCTTTCTTCTGCAATCAAATCACATGCTGCAAGATATGTCTTGTTATATTTTTCATAAATCTGAAGGAAGTATTCACCGAACGAGTTGATGTTCCAGATTGCGTTTGTCTTTTTGATGAGCTTGATGTAATCAGCATTTGAAGAGGCAAGCACGCCGAGTCTGAGACCTGGAACGCCATAACTTTTACTGATTGATTTTACAACAATAAGGTTAGGGAACTGTTCAATTACATCCTGGTCTAAAAGTGTATAACGGCGTTTCTTTTCTGCAAAATCAATGAACGATTCGTCAAAGATGAGTTTGCAATCCAGTGCCTTTAATTCTTTTAAAAGAGAAATAAGTTCTGCTTTAGGAATAAAGTTTCCTGAAGGATTGTCAGGGTTAATCAAAAGTACTGTGTTGACTTTTTCTGCCTTTACGACTTTGAGAATGTCCTTTGCTGTATATGCAAAAGTTTTCGGGTTTGTATTTACAGGAACGATCTGGCAGTTTGTAAAGCGTTCTGGATATTCATTGAATGTAGGGTAAGGAACTGCAACTTTGCCTGTAAGTTTTTCGCCGAGTGAAGAAATTAATTCTGCTGCACCGTTTCCGACAACGATGTTTTCTGGGAGGATATTGAAAATCTTTCCGGCAAGGAGACTCATCTGAGCAGCACCTGACGGATATTGTGTCAAAAGTGTGTGGAAGTTTGCTTCAAGTTCCTCAACCATTTTCTGTGGCGGAAAGTATGGATTTACAAGGTAACAGTAATCTTTAAGCTGTGGGAATCTCCAGTAACCGCCGAAGCGATGCTGTAAAAGCTTGAGCTTTTCTTTTCCCTTGGCAAATCTGTTTTCTGCAATTGCAAGGTCTGCTGGATCGTCAATTTCGTACCAGTCTTCACCTGATACTGGAAGACCTTTTAATGTAGAAGAAGAAAGGAATGAAAGTACTTTCAAAACCTGTTCGTAATATTCGTTTTTACCGAAAGCCTTCTGATATGCTTCAAGGAATGGCACGTAATAGTTTACTGAGAATTCTTTTGAGAACTTGTAAATATTTACAGTCTTGTAATAATCTTCTGTTTCAAACCAGTTGAAGTGTGCTTTGTCGAGAATGCCTGTGATGTTGTTGTTTTCATCGAGGAGCGTACAGGTTCCATCCATCCAGCTTTCGAAGTGGCTTACAACTGCAAGGTTAGGATCTTTTGATTTGATGAGTTTACTGATGATTTCTGGTTTGAAAATCAAATCGCTTTCAAGAAGGATTGTATCGTCTTCGCACAGCTTGTCTTTTGCCATGTAAAGGGAATAAATATTGTTTGTCTTGTCGTAAACTTTGTTGTCAATAAATTCAATTTTCATTCCCTTAAGATTTGATTCATTGAATTTGGAATTAATAAAGTCGATGAGAACTTGACTTTTGTAACCGACAACAATAATCATTTTCTTGATATTGTTTTTTACAAGTGCTTCAATTGCATATTCGATAAGAGTTTTTCCATTTACTGGAACCATACATTTTGTTGCATCTTTTGTGTAACGTCCAAGTCTTTTGCCCATTCCGGCAGCTAACATTAATGCCTGCATTTATTTGTTCTCCAAACTTTTTGATGTTAAATAATCTACTACACGGACTGCGCTTTCACCTGTGTATCTCCATGCTTCTGCTGTTACTTCTTTACGGCCTGCTTCAAGTTCTTTACTTGTAAGTGCGCTGTCAATTACTGTTTTAAGGTTGTCAAAATCTTTTTCTTCGAGTCTTACGCCAATTTTTGGAAGAACACGGAGAGACCAGATTTTTTCATCAAGCCAGTCTGCATCATAAGGAAGTGTATCAAATTCTGTATCAGCATAAATCAAAGGCTTGTTAAAGATAAGGGAATAATCGTAAATAACACCTGAGAAGTCAGAAATCATAAGGTCTGCCTTGTTAAGGATGTTAAAGTTGTCGTTATCAAAGTTCCACTGAATGTCAGGATAAGAAGCTTTAAGGTCATCAAGCATTGCTTTTTCGGATGTGATTGACTGCGGGTGAGGGCGTACAACAATTTCGTAGCCAGTCTTGATGAGCGCGTCGATAAATTTTTTGCCGAACTTAGAAAGGATTCCGTTTTTGCCCCAGCTTGGTGCAAGAAGAATAACAGGCTTTTCGTTTTTGCCCTGCGCTTCAAGTTTGTCTTTTCTTGCCTTCATTGAATCAAGGTAAGTTGATCCGACGCATACAACTTCTTTTGCTTTAAGTTTGCGCATTTCTTCAAGTTTGCGGATTACTTTTTCTTGATGGTCGCCGCTTGTTAAGAAGGCATCATAGTAGTCAGTACCGAACATTCTGTAAGTTGCAGGAACATCGTCGATAGAGTGAGGAATGTGTACGTAATAATTTACGTTGCGACTTCGCTTCCACTGGTAAACGTTAAGACCAGGTGTTGTTGCAAGAAGAATGTCGGCATTAAGAAAGTTGAGTTTTGCAAAACCTTTGTTTCCTTCGCCGATAAATTCCCCTTTAACAAATTCGTAACCTGCAGTCAAAACAGGGTCGTCACTGCTTGAAGTGTAATATACTAAAGGAATTTTTCTTTTTTCAAATTCATCACAAATCGGCTTAAAGACATTCCAGTAACGCTTGTGGTCGCTGTAAATTACAAAAGGAATTTTCTGTGCCGAATTTGTATTTTTAGAATCTTTACCGCCAGAAAAAACAAATTTAAGTTTTAAGAAAAGGGCTTTTGCTCCGAAAATTCCAGCTGCTGCAAGACCGATAAGGATAGAAAAGAGCATGCTTCCCGTACCCGGGTCGATGTAAAGAAAAGTCATTAAATAAACCTCTATATATAGAATACAAATATTATATCACATCAATATATAGAGGTGCAATTACTAATTTATGACCAGCAAGGCAGTAACTAATTTGTAGCCAGCAAGGCAGTAAATACCGGGTGAGGCTTTTAATTTGCCCTCTGGATGTAAGTCTGACGGGCTCTGAGCGTAATTTCTACACGGCGGTTTAATGCTCTTCCTTCAGGAGTTGAGTTATCGCCGCCTTTTGCAGGAACAGTTTCTCCGTAACCGCGGTAACTAAAAAGTTCGCGGTCGATGCCTTCAGAAACGAGAATGTCGATGATTGATGTTGCACGTTCAATCGAAAGCATCATCTGGTTTTCTGGCTGACCGATGTCGGCTGTATGACCGCCGATAAAGATAGTGTAGGAATTGCTCTTGAGTGCTTCTTTAAGAAGATTTGCACATTCAGCGATTCTTTCACGTTCAGCAGGCAGAAGCTCAGGACTGTTAGGAATGAACTTGAGGTTATAGATAAATCTTGGTCCGACAGGAGTTACTTCAAAGCCGTCCGGGCCTAAAAGCTTCTTTGTAGGATAATTTTTGATTGCGTTGATTGAAGTATAGTAAGCCTCATCTTTGAGAGGCGCAGCTACATTATAAATAAGCTGTTCTTTTTCGAGAAGGATTACGACTTTTCCCTGGCGCAGAAGGTCAATGTTTTCTGGAACGCACAGGATTTTTAATGCGTCTTCTTTTTTGATTACGATATCACTTCTGTTTTCGCCGTAACACTGCTGGGCAAGAATATGAAGGGGATTGTTTCCGGCCTGATCCTTGTAGCGCGATTCATCGTCTGAATAATCATAGTGCACTGTTCCCTGAGACTTGCAGAAGGAAGGTTCTACCATGTTCTTTTCGTAAATTACATCCATTTCGTCATTAAAAATGCGCGGAAAGAAGCTAGGTTCAACATATTCTTTCATATATTCGCCGTGTACGTTAATTTTTCCGCGGGCATCGATAATGATTCCTGTGTATGGACGTGAAGATACATGTTCTACAGGCTTTTTAAGTCTGTAGGGAGTATTGTGTTTTATGAAAAGGGAATAAACGTTAGGAAGCTTGATCAAGTGATTTGTAGTAAAGGTTGAAGAATCTTTCTTGAAATATCCGAGAGTACAGTTTGATTCAGAAATGATATCAGAAATGTTCTGGTAAGTAATCTGCTGTTCGAGAATAAGGTCGCCGAGTTTTCTGTCTGCGTCAATGTTAAGTGTCAAAAGAGGATCTTTAATCAAATCCGGAACTCTAGAATTGATTATATTCATTGCTGTTGTTTTACCGGAAGGCATATCGATTCGGGCTTTATCAATATCAATGCTGATGTTTGACTTAAATTCCTTTGTAATCCAGTTTACGCTGCTTGTAGATTCAAGAAGGGATGCGCCTGGAGCAGCAAAGCATAAAGGTAAAAAGCTGAACATTAAAGCAGCTGAAGTTTTTTTAATTTTCTGACTTATCATTTTCATAAAACCTGACTCCATAAAATGGAAAAATTCGTTCCCTTTATTGTCGGTATTTTTCTAATGTTTATTAATAGAAGAAACAGTGATAGTACTTTTTTCAAATCTCAGGCCCTTGAAAGCTAGAGCATGTCACCAATGTAGATTCCGGCCCATTCCCAGCGGCCATGGATATCAGGGTCAGCAGGAAAGTTAACTTCGCGGAAGTAGAAATACCAGGTAGGCATTGTTGTCCAGCCTGTTGTGCGAAGGTAAGCTTCGTTCGGTGTAGGGCCAGGAATGAGTTCCTTGTCGCAGGTAATTCTGTTACCGTGCATGTAGTTTCCCATAGAGAAGGCAACCTGACCGGTGCTTGCATTTTCGTCCTGCTTCCATGAAACTGCAAAGAAGTTGACCTTTGAGCGCATTGCATCAAGTCTGTTAGGCTGATAGCGGTAAATTGCTTCTCTGATGGCAGCTTCAAGCGATGCAAGGGATCTGAAGGTCCAGTCTTTAGGCGATTTATTAAAGTCAATGAGGGTTTTTGCGTAGTTATATGCGTCAGGAATGTCAGTAATCTGAATTGATGCTGCGTCCGGCTGCTCAAGGAACATATTGTAGGTTCTGAGGGCTTTTGTCCATTCCCCGATATTTTCGTATTCGCGGGCAAGACGCATGTACATTTCTGTAATACTTACACTTGAAGGAAATCTGTTTATAAGCTGGTTAAAGTATTTAATGCGGCTGTCTGAGTTGTGGCTGATTTTAATGAGGTTTTCAAGGCACAGAAAGTGTACTGATTTACCTTCAACTTCGAGGTCCTGATAGTTTTTGATGATTCGTTCAAAGTAAAACTCAGCCATCGGATCTTCGTTTGTCTGCATGTAGGAATGTGCAACCATCAGAAGCCAGTAGGCATTGAATTTATCCTGAGGGTGAGATTCAACCCAGTCAGTAAGATATACGATAAGCTCGGCATTCTGTTTATTTGAAAGATATGTAGTTGCGATTTTTTTGATGATGCCGTAGCGGGCTTCTTCAGTAAGGTTTTCAGAAAGAAGAAGGTCCTGCATCGCCAAAATATTTGCTTCGTAGCCTTCGTTTTTGTCTTTTTTCTTTGCGCAGGAAACTGTTACTGTTAAAACAAGCGAGAAGGCAATAATTGAAGTAAGGGTTGAGATTACTTTCTTTCTGGTCATCATATTTTTTTACTTTACCATACAGTTTTGTTATTGGCAAGATTAGGTTTTTTGTTGTATTCTATAGCGATATCCTGTCATCAGACTGGATTAATCGGTTTTATACTTCGGTGGTGAGTTATGACTTCAAAAAACGATGTAAAACTTTTTCGCTCTGTGCTTGCGATAGGCTTTCTTTTTGTTTTAGCTGGTTTGACTTTTATTTTTTCTCTTCCGGCGCACAAAGCAGAAGGCGTTCTTTTTATTATATATTTAGCATTAATGTTTATCGGTGCCGTTATGGTTTACTTTTCTCTGGTACTCCATAAAAGCCTTCTTTTATATTTGGGACTTAATGTTTTTATACTTTCAGTCTGTATTATTTTTATTTCCTCAAACAAAGAAAATTATCAGCTTGTAAAATACTGGCCGCTGCTTCTTATTTCTTTTGGCGTTACCCTTATTCCAAGCGGATATTTCCGTTATAAGAAAATGCAGACTTTTTACGTAATTCCTGCAGTAGCTCTTGTTTTACTGGGAATTTTGTTCAGCCTTTTTGCATTCAAAATAATTACCATTAAACTCAATGAATTTGTTATATATATGTGGCCGGGAATTTTCCTGACCGCCGGTGCTGTATTGATCGGACTTTATTTTTACGGCGTTTGCAATAAAAATAAGCTGCTGGAAGAAGTCGATGAAGATGAAGCAGATGATATAAAAGTTTTCACTTCTGGAGATGATGAAGACAATGATTAAGTTTGAGAAGCTTTCGGGCTTTTCTGTAAAAATTATAAGTTTCCTCACTGCAGCCTTTGTTGGTTTTGCGTCATGTCAGAGTTCGTCTCAGCAAGTTATTTCCGGGGCATCTTCTGATATGACTTCAGTATATCAGGCATCACCTGAAGAAAAAAGCGAACAGGCAAATGACCAGAAGAATAATCCCAGAAATAAGAAAACAAACAATACTTCTGAATCAACACCTATAAAGGTTGAAAAGAAAAACACTGTATATTTCGGTTCAATCAGCAAAGATGTAATGGACGAAATGCAGATTGCATCACCTGCAGGCATCAGCCGTGGTCTTAACAAAATGAGAAAGGCTGAGATTGAATATACAGAAAGCGAAAAGGTTCTTTACAACATCACATCAAGATTAATGACTCTTGTATGGTCACGCGAAGCGCCGCTTGCCGATGTGCCTGAACTCAATTCTGTTTCAGCTCAGGGAAATAACTATCTTGCCCTGATTGATTCTGCGTCAAAAGGCGTGTTTGAAGAAAGAAAAGGTGAGAAGGACTTCTTTATGACAGTACTGCCGGCGCTGGTTGTACTGTCTTCTTCAACAAATACAGATAATTACGCAAAGGCCGAAGCTGCCCTGAATGCAGGTCTTAAGATAAAACGCGACTCTGTGCTCTGTAATTACCTTCTTGGTGTTCTTTACAAAAAACAGAAGCAGTACGAAAAAGCCCTTGAATATTTTGATAAAGCAACTGAATCAAATACTGTAGTTTTTGAAATCCTTTTTGAAAAATCGGATGTTTTAATCAAGCTCGGAAGATACGATGCCGTTACAAAAATTCTTGACAGGCTTATCGTTCAGTACCCGTCAGATATTCAGATTTTAAAGCTTTATGCAATGGCTTCATTTGAAGTAGGGGATTACGCTAAGGCCGAGAGTTTTGCGTCCCAGGTTCTTCAGCAGAATCCGTCTGACCTTGAGTTTGTTCTTTTCCGTGCAAAGATTTTTGTCGAGACCGGGGAATATTTAAAAGCTTCGTCACTGCTTGATGTATACGCAAAGACATATCCTACACAGCATGAATATCTTCTCCTTCGCGCAAAACTCCAGAAGGAATGGAATAAAAATGTTTCGGCTGCTGTTACAACAATTGAAAAAGCAATTTCCCTTTATCCAAAAGATTCAGATATTATTCTCTATGCAGCACAGCTTGCTTCAGAAACCGGTTATAAAATCAGCGGAAGAACAGGCGGTCAGCTTGCAGATATTATTCTTGCCAAAGATCCGGAGAATATTAAGGGCCTTCAGTATTCCGTACAGTCAAGCTATAACGAAGCAAATTACGCACAGGCTTACAGTGTCAGTAAAAAACTGATGTCAGTTCAGAACGTTCCGCAGTCAGCAGTATTGATGCATATCAAAGTCTGCCTTGCCTTAAAATATAATGATGAGGCATGGCGTTATGCTGCAGGTTTGTACGAACGTAATCCTGATGATGTTGATATCATTCAGTATTATATAGAAGTAATGATTGCAATAGGAAGGACTCAGAGCGCCTCAAAGCTTATCAATTCGATGCTTTCTGCAAATCCGTCTGCAATATTAAAAAGTTTCCTTTATTATGAGAGAAGCTTTTTGACTTCAAATGAAAGTACAATGCTTTCTGACCTCCGTTCCAGCCTTATCTCAAATCCACGTAACTCTGATGCGCTTTTCAGAATGTACCAGATTTATTTCAAGAGAAAGGACTACCGCAAGGCTCAGTATTACCTTAAACAGGTAGTTTCGCTCAATCCAAACGACGAAACATACCTTCGCCTCAACAAAGAACTTGATCAGCTCGTAAAATAGATAAAATCTATCTATTGTACTCATAATTTAATTGACCAATGTTTAAAATCTGTGATATGCTTTATAATCTAATATTCTAATAAAAAAATAGGAAGGAAATAATATGTCTATTTTAAATTTTTTGCAAAGCGGAACAAATGGTGGAAGCCTTACAGGTTCTTTAGTAATGATCGGTTTGATGATTGTTATCTTCTACTTCTTCCTCATTCGTCCACAGAAAAAGCAGGAAAAAGAAACTAAAAGAATGATTGATGCACTTAAAAAGGGTGATAAAATTGTTACTATCGGTGGAATCTACGGAACAGTATTCTCAGTAAAAGATTCTACAGTAGTTGTAAAAGTTGATGATTCTACAAAAATTGAATTTACAAAAACTGCAATTTCTAGAGTTGTAACTGAAGCTCCTGCTGAAGCACCTGCAAAAGCAGAAGAACCAGCTGAAGAAGCAGAAAAAGCTCCTGCTAAAAAAGCAACTGCAAAAAAATCTACAACTAAAAAGGCTTCAAAAGCTAAATAATAAAAAATAACCTGGAGTTATAACAAAATGAAGAAAAGAACTCGTTTTCTTATTATCCTTGCTGTATTAGGCTTTTGTTTTTACTGTCTCTGGCCTTCAATTCAGTGGTACTTCAACGTTCCTGAAGCAGATCAGACAATCGCAATGAAAACAAGAGAACAGATCAGAGACCTTGCGATCGAAATGGCTGTTGAATCTGTTGAAAAACTCGAAAAAGAAGTTAAGGAAAATCCTAACGCTGCCGTTTCTAACGAATACAGCTGGCTCGTAAAGGAATCAAAGGCTAACTACAATGCTTATAAGAAAGATATTCCAGCTGACATGACAGTTTCTGCTATGTTCCAGGGATTCTGTTTCGGTTACAATGCTGATACAGACGAACAGAAAAAAGAAGCTGCTATCTCTATTCACAATAAGCTTGTTACTTTGTTCCAGGATCATTACCGCGAAAATATTCTCAAGAACAAGAATTATTACACAAATGCCGTTAAAATGGGTCTCGACCTTCAGGGCGGTGTAAACATCATCATTCGCGCTGATCTTGATGCTGCAATCGAAGCTAAAAAAGCTGCCGGAAGTGAACTCAAATCTGACGAAATTTCATATTTCAAACAGCAGGCTATGACATCTGCAATCGAAACTATCAAGAGTCGTATCGACCGTTTCGGTTTGACAGAACCAGTTATCCGCCAGCAGGGTGAAGACAGAATCTATATTGAAATTCCTGGTGCAGGTCAGAATGAATCTATTAATGCAATCGTACAGGGTAAAGGTCTTTTGAATTTCCGCCTTGTTGATGATGCTGCAAATGAAGAATTCTCTAAGTACTACATGAATCACTCTACAACAACATTTGATGCAAAAGGAAATCTCCTTGATCCATCAATTATTCCTGAAGACTGCGAAGTTCTCGGTTATTACGTAAAAGACGAATATGGCCTTGATCAGTTTGTAAACTGGATTGTTGTAAAGAAAGATATCTCTCTTGATGGTAGACATATTAAGACTGTAAATATTTCAAGAGACAAGTTAGGACAGACTGGTGTTGACCTTACACTTGATTATGAAGGCGCTTCAATTTTTGCTGATGTAACTGCTAAGAACGTTAAAAAACGTCTTGCTATTATCAGCGACAATAAAGTTAAATCAGCTCCAGTAATTAAGGGTGCAATTCCAGGCGGAAACGTTCGTGTAGACGGATTCGGATTGGAAGAAGCTCAGAACCTCCAGAAGGTTTTGGAAACTGCTTCACTTGATGTACCTCTTATTATTGAAAGCCAGCAGATTATTGGTGCCGCTCTCGGAGAAAAACAGCAGATTGCTGCTGCAAAAGCTTTGGTTATCGGTCTTGCTTTGATCATTATCTTTATGCTCGTATTCTATAAAGGTGCCGGATTTAATGCCGTTTTAGCTCAGATCCTCAACCTTTTCATCGTATTCTCTGTATTGTCAGGTTTGAACCAGACTTTAACATTGCCTGGTATTGCAGGTATGATTCTTACAATCGGTATGGCCGTAGATGCCAACGTAATTATCTTTGAACGTATCAAAGAAGAACTTCGCGTTGGAAAGAGCCGTGCTGCTGCTATTGAATCAGGATTTGACGGTGCTTTCTGGGCAATTATGGACTCTAACATTACAACATTCATTGCTGCATTATTCCTTTCTATCCTTGGTACAGGATCTATCAAAGGTTTCGCAATCACATTGGCAATCGGTGTATTGTCTTCAGTATTTACAGCATTGTTCGTATCTAGACTTATCTTTGATGTTGGAACAGAACTTCACAACAAAAAGAAGGTAAGCATCAGCTGGAGGATTAAGTAATGAAAAAGAGAATTAATTTTAGCAAGGCTTTTCTTCCTTGTGCAATTTTCAGTGCCCTCCTTATTGTTGGTGGTGTAATCAGTATCGTTACTCGTGGAATTAACTTCGGTATCGACTTTAAGTCAGGTTACATTGAAGAAGTTCAGATTGCAGCTGATAAAGATTCATCTGTAGATTCTGTACGTTCTGCATTGTCTGCTAACACTGGAGTGTCTGTAAAAGGAATCGGTGCTGACAGCGATAAAGCATATCAGATCCGCATTGGTGCTGATAAACAGAATGACTCAATTCTTGAATCAGTAAATGCTGCTCTCGAAAATACATTCGGAAAAGAATCGGTAACAGTTCTTAAGACTGACTTTATCGGTTCGACACTTTCAAGTTCATTGGCATTCCAGTCAATTCTTCTTTTGCTTGGAACAATGATCTGTATCTGGATTTATGCATCTATCCGCTTCCGCTGGGACTTCGCCCTCGGTGCTATCATTGCGTTGATTCATGATACTTTGATTATGTTTGCTTTCCTTGCTGTATTCCAGATTGAATTCAGTACAACTACAATCGCTGCTGTTCTTACAATCATCGGTTACTCAATCAACGATACTGTCGTTATTCTTGACCGTGTTCGTCAGAACATCCAGAAGCTTGAAGTTAAATCATTCAAAGAAGTTATTGATCAGTCACTTTCAGAAACACTCACAAGATCTATCATTACAACTGTAACAACATTGTTCGCAGTAGTTTCATTGTATATCTTTACAACTGGTGCTATTCAGGACTTTGCTCTTGCATTGATTGTTGGTCTCGTAAGTGGATGTTACTCATCAATCTTCATTTCAAGTGCATTCATTGCATTGGTTCGCAAAAACTGGAAGCCTGAATATGGTCTCCATGCTTTTACAAAAAGAGAACCAAAAGTAAACTAATTTAATTTTCAGTAACTTTTTACTGGTAATTATTGATTGAAAAGTCATTTCAGATTTAATCTGGAATGACTTTTTTATTGTTTAAATGTAAACTATAGATATGAATGTAATAAAAGCAGATACACTCGGATACTGCATGGGAGTTCGGCGTGCAGTTGAAAGTGCCGAAGTTGCCCTTAAAGAATATAAAGAAAAAAAAGTTTATTCCCTTGGTTCCCTGATCCATAATACTGTTGCTCTCGAGGAACTTGAACAGAAGGGCCTTCGTGTGCTTGAGGAAAAAGATCTCGAATCAATTGATTCAAATACCGTAGTTGTAATCCGCGCGCATGGAATCAGTCCTAAGGTTAAAGCTAAAATTGAAAATCAGAAAGCATCAGTTATTGATGCTACCTGTCCGCGTGTGACTGTAAGTCAGAACAGGGTAGCAGAATTTTCATCAAAAGGATACGGAATTATTTTAGCCGGTGATAAAGGTCACGCAGAAGTTGAAGGTATCCGCGGTTTTGCTTTAGGAAATTTTTTCTGTGTTCAGAATCTTGATGAAGCACGCGAACTTGTAAATTCCCCTGAATTAAAAAAAACTGAAAGCCTTAAAAATTCCCCTAAAGAAAAATACCTTTTATTATGTCAGACAACTTTCAGCCCTCAGGAGTTTGAAAAGATTTCGGACTTTCTTAAAAAACACATTTCAAATCTTGAGGTTATAAACACAATCTGTCCTGCGACACAGCAGAGACAGGATGCGCTTGAAAGACTTTGCAAAGTTGTCGACGGAGTTGTTGTTGTCGGCGGAAAAAAATCTGCAAACACAATCCGTCTTTATCAGAAGGCGGCAGGTTTTGTAAAAAATGTAGTTCATATTGAAAAAGCAGATGAGATTCCTGATTTTTTTAAGAATCTTAAAACGGTTGGGGTAACGGCAGGTGCGAGTACACCTGATAATGTAATTGATGAAGTTGTAAGCAGATTATACGGGCAATGCCTGTCTTGAAAATTCAAGCATATTCAGTTATACTATTAAAATTATGGAAACACGTTGTTTTAGTATGTTAAAACCAGGCGTATTGAATCGCCGGATTGTTGGTGAGGTTATCAACCGCCTCGAAAGAAAAGGTCTTAAACTTGTTGGCCTTAAAATGATGAATATTTCAGAAGAACTTGCAGGCAAGCATTATGCAGAACACAAAGAAAAACCTTTCTTTGGAGAACTTGTAAGCTATATTACTTCTGCTCCTGTTGTAGCAATGGTATGGCAGGGTGATGATTGTGTAACATTGGTAAGAAAACTTTGTGGTGCTACAAAACCATCTGAAGCAGCTCCTGGAACTATCCGTGGTGATTTCTGTCTTCATACTGCATTCAATGTTATTCATGCTTCTGACTCAGACGAAAGTGCTGAAAGAGAAATTAATCTTTTCTTCAAACCAGAAGAAATCATTGACTGGAAAGACAATACACAGGATTATCTTTAATCCTTAAAAAATAACCGGAAATATTAATAGCTGGAAATATAATAAGCTGGAGGTTTTGTAATGAATCCAAAATCTGTTGGAGTAATCGGAGCAGGTGCCTGGGGTACAGGTTTTGCGCAGGCTTTAGGCCGTGGCGGACACAAGGTAACTTTGTGGGCTCTCGAACAGGAAGTTGTAGACTCAATCAATAATGAACACGAAAATAAAAAATTCTTGCCAGGGTTCAAACTTTCTGAAAACCTCACAGCTTCTACAAATCTTGAAGAAGTTGCAACAGGAAAAGATTTTCTTATTCTCGCAAGCCCTTCACTTTATCTTGCTTCTACAGTAAAGAAGCTTGTAACAATTCCTAATATTGCAGAAGGCGATACATACATTGGTGTTTTGACAAAAGGTTTTGTTCCTTCAAAGAACGGACCAAAGCTTTGTCTTGAAACAATTGAAAATGTTCTCCCTGGAATTTACAAAGGAAACACAGTTTATATTTCCGGTCCAAGCCATGCAGAAGAAGTTGCAATGGGAAAATTAACTGGTCTCATTGCTGCATGTGAAAATCCAAAAAATACAATTATTTTCCGTGAACTTATGAGAGTTCCGGGACTCCTTGCTTATTCAAGTCTTGACGTTATTGGTGTTCAGGTTTGTGCCTGTGTAAAGAACGTAATTGCAGTTGTTTACGGATGTTGTGATGCAATTTCTGAAACTTCTGATACTTTTGGTGACAACTCAGAAAGCCTTTTGCTTGCTGCCGGTCTTAACGAAATCCAGCAGTTCGGTTTTGCTCTGGGAGCTACACACGCAGAAACATTTACATCAATTGCCGGTGTAGGTGACCTTGATGTTACATGTAAAAGTAAATATGGCCGTAACCGCCGTTTTGGTCAGGACATTATTAAGAAAAATATTCTTTCAAATTTCAAAGATCTTGATGATCTTATTAACCGCGTAAGCGAAATCGGCTACCTTCCTGAAGGAGCTATCGCATGTAAATATGTTCACGAAGTTTCAGCTAAGTTGAATCTTAAGCTTGTTATTTGTGATGGACTTTATAGAATCTTAAACCGCGAAGTTGAGCCTGAAGAATTCTTAAGGGAATTGTTAAGACTTAAAAAAAGAGTTAAGCGCTAATTTCTGGAGTAACTTATGCTTGAAAAATTAACAGATACATTTGGTGGTATTATCCGTTCTCTTTCTGGTAAATCTAAGATTACAGAAAAGAATATTGAAGAAACTGTTGAACAGATTAAAATGGCTTTGCTCGAAGCCGATGTTAACCTTCGTGTTGTAAGACGCTTTGTTAATTCAACTATTGAAGAAGCAAAAGGTGAAAAGGTATTAAAAGCAGTTGATCCAGGCCAGCAGTTTGTAAAAATAATCAATGATAAAATCGTATCAATGCTCGGTGACACAAAAACCGAATTAAAATTAAAAGGACCTGATACTCAGTCTGTAATTTTAATGCTCGGTCTTCAGGGTTCCGGAAAAACAACAGCCAGCCATAAGCTTGCTGCAAAGTTAAAGAAAGAAGGACGCCGTCCGCTTCTTGCAGCCTGTGACCTTGTACGTCCTGCTGCTATCGAACAGCTGTGCGTTCTCGGACAGAAAATTGATGTTCCTGTTTATAAAGAAGAAGGTACTAAAGATGCAGTCCGCGTTGCAAAAAATGCAATGGATTTTGCTAAAAAGAATGGTCATGATGTTATCATTCTCGATACTGCCGGTCGTCTTCAGATTGACGAAGAAATGATGAAGGAACTTGTAAACGTAAAGGCTGCTGTTAAGCCTGATGAAGTTATTCTCGTTGCTGACTCAATGACTGGTCAGAATGCTGTTGATATTGCAAAATCCTTTGACGAACAGCTTGGCCTTACAGGGGTTATTCTTACTAAGTTTGACTCTGATGCCCGTGGTGGTGCAGCTCTCTCATTAAAGACAATTACTGGTAAACCTATTCTTTTTATCGGTACCGGTGAAAAAACAGAAGACTTTGAAGTATTCCATCCAGAAAGAATTGCAAGCCGCATTCTTGGAATGGGTGATATTGTTTCTCTCGTTGAAAAAGCTCAGGAACAGGTTGATATTGAACAGGCTAAAAAGCTTGAAGAGAAAATGGCCCGCAACGAGTTTACTCTTGATGACATGCTTGCTCAGTTCCAGCAGGTCAAGAAAATGGGTTCAATGCAGTCATTAATGGAAATGATGCCGGGTATGGCAGGTGCCATGCAGGGCCGTGACCTTGATACAAGCGGAATGAAACGCCAGGAAGCAATCATTCAGTCGATGACTAAAAAAGAAAGGGCAAACCATCTTATTATCGGACCAAGCCGCAGAAAAAGAATTGCTGCAGGGTCGGGAACAACTGTTGCTGAAGTCAACAAGCTAATCAAGCAGTTTGAAAAAACAAAGCTTACAATGAAAAAGCTTACACGTAATAAAGGCATGCAGGCAAAACTTATGAGTCAGCTTGCCGGCGGAGATATGGGCGGCTTTGGCGGTATGGGAGGAATGGATTTGTCAAAGCTTGCAGGTAAGTTTAAGTTCTAAGTTTTAAGATTAATACTTGTAAAAAAGTATTAATCTACAACTATTTTAGAAGCCTCACGGCCTTCGCCGGACCATGCTCTGTCTGGATTTGTTTTATCTACAAATGATTTTGTTCCAGTGTAGTATGCGTAATAGTAAGTTCCTTCAGGAAGAGGAAGATAAAGTTCATAATATCCTGGTCTTGTTTCTGTCAGTTCGTAAATCCACGAATCCCAGTTTGTAAAAGTTCCTCCAATTCTGACTTTTAATCCAGATTCACCCTGATAGATAAAATGAACGCCTTGACTTGATGCCTGAGTTTCATCTACGTGATTGTTTTTTACGTCAAGTGTTGAAACTTCAATACCTGTGTATGGATTGTAATACTTGTTGATGTTTGTAGGATCTGTTGTCCAGATTCCGTCAATAATCAGTCTGTAAGAAATTGATTCAGTATCTTTTGGAAGCTCAAGAATGTAAAAGCGGTAACTGTCAATTACTTTGTTATCAATGTCTGTAATGTTTTTTCTGAAAAAACTGTGAATTGTCTTGTAGTCTTCAAAATCAAAAACAATTCCGATATGGTTAGGACCGTCTTTTGCTGTAAATACAATGTAATCATCAACCTGGTAAGGTGCAGAGACACCGCTGATTTCGTTAACTACAACTCTGTATTCATAAGGGTAAACGAAATTTTCACCAGAACTCTTTTCTGATCCTTTTGCAAATGCAGGGAATAAATTGAAAAGCAAACCTGCAGCAAGAATAATTTTAACAAAACGTTTCATACGTTAATTATCGGCGTTTAATTTACAGCAGATTAGGGGAATTTAAATCTTCAATATAATTATATATAAATCTAAATAAATAACTGACAAATACCGAAAATTTATGATATAATATATATGTGGGATTATATTCCACTGATTTTTGGGGAAAGAATAATTAATTTATGCCGGGTTTAAGTCAATTAAAAAAATTAAGCGAAGACGTACTCAAATTGGGAGATGAGCCAAAACTCCGCGCAGAACGTGGTGAAAAACCAGTTATTGCGACAATCCCTCCAACAGTCGAAGATATTGACGACTCAGAAGACTTTGTTCTGGGTATGCCAGAAAAACCCCAGGAAGAAGTCGCAGAACCTGAAAACGATCAGAGCGAAGCAGAGGCTCTCGCTCAGGCAGCCGGTGACCTTGATTCAATTCTTTCTGAAAATGACGCTCCTCAGGAAGCAGCACCAATTGAACCAGACCTTTCAAGCTTATTAAACCCGATGGCAGAAGCAGATGACGGTGAGCCAGACCTCTCTGCATTTGAAGAACCTCCAGAACCTCCAAAGAAAAAAGAACCATCAATCGCTGACATGGACCTCGATGCTCTTTTAAGCATGCCGTCAGAAGATTTTTCAGAACCAGAGCCAGAACCTGAACCAGAACCTGTTAAAGCAGCTGCTCCAAAACAGGAATATAAAGCTCCTGCCGGTCCTGATATTTTTGCCGATATCGCTGCCTCTTCTGCTAAAGAAGAACCTTCAGAACTTGATGAAGTTGAAGATCTTGATTTAGATGAACCTGTTGCAGATTCCTTCGATGAACCGGCTTCAGAAGCTTTTGCAGAACCAGTTCCACCGGCAGTAGATTTAACTGACGACCTTAATTCCGATTTTGAAATTCCTTCATCGACAGAAGAAGATGATGAATTTGCATATTCCGGTGAATCAATCGATATGACAGAAGATCTCCCTGACGAACTAAAAGAAGTTCCCGGAGATGCATTTAAGGCTAAACTTGCAAAGGTAAAAAAAGAACTGGAACCAGAACCTGAAGCTGCAGCCGGAATGGATGCAGAAAGTGTTCCTGATGCCGGAGATGAAATTGAGACCGGAGATGGAATTGATGCCGGTTCTGATGATTTTGTAATGCCTGACATTACAGGTGCAGAATTTGAAAGTGAACCTGTTAAAGATGAAATTCCTACATCCGGCGATTTTGGATTTGATCCGATAGATACATCTGGTCTTGCTGATTTTGGTTCGATGGGCGACATCACAGGTGCCATGGATGATGCTGCAAGCTTTGATCTTGATTCGAGCATGCAGGCAGACTTCTCAGTTCCAGAAACTGGTGCAGAGACAGTCGGTGACAGTGACTTTGATCCTGCATCTCTTGATCTTTCAGGCTTAAATCTTGGCGATGACAGTGATGAAAGCGGCGCAGGCTTTGATGAAAATGTTCAGCCTGAGGTATTTGATACATCAGAAATGGACGGAGTTGATTTTGGCGGTTCTGAAGGAATGGCTGATTTCAACATTCAGGATACAGATACACAGTTAAGTTCTGGAAATGACTTTGAACTTGATTCAGCTGGAGCTGGAGAACCTGACTTTGAAATTGCAGGTTATACTGGTGCAGATGCAAATCCATTTGATAAATCAGGTCGCATTAAATCGCATATTCCTGAACCGGCACCTGACGAAAGAAGAAAAAATACATTAACAGACGCAGAATATAAACGCTTTAAAGAAAATCTTAAATTCTATCCTCTCAATGTCCGTATTGCAGTTGAAGAACTGATTGTTAAAAATGAATTTACAGACGATGTAATTTTTGAAGTTGTTGAAAAGATTTTGAAAAAGGTTCCTGCAAGACAGCTTGCATCGCACCTTGAAAAAATGCTTGATATTTCACTTCCTGTTCCACGTGATTTTGAAAGACGAACAGCAGAAGAATATGAAGCTTATAAAAAGTCACTTCAGTACCAGTTAAAGAACAGAATCATTCCGGCAGTAATTATCGGTGTATTTGTATTCATGGTCGGCTTCTGTTCTGTTTATCTTGGAATTGAATTTATTTACAAACCGATTAAGGCAGAAAACTATTACAAGCAGGGTTATGCCCTTATTGAAAATAATGAATATCCTCAAAGTGAAGTAATGTTTGAGAAGGCCGTTGATCTTAAAGTTAAGAAAAAATGGTTCTTCCGTTATGCAAATGGTTATAGAGAACACAATCAGTATGACCGAGCAGAAAAAATGTACAAACGTATTCTTTATGTCTTTGATCATGACAAGAAGGGCGGACTTGAGTATGTTCACATGGAACTTGATGATCTTGCAAACTATGAGAAAGCAGAAGATATTCTCAGACGTGAAGTTCTTGATTACCACATAAATGATGCTGATGCACTTCTTCTTTTAGGAGATATTTTCCTTGAGTGGGGTACAGAAGTTGACAGTTCTAAATTCCAGGACGCTTACGAGCAGTATACATTCCTCTGTCAGAAATATGGTGCTAAGGATGAATACCTTGCAAGATTGATGCGTTACCATGTAAGAACTGACAGTCTCAAGGATGTCCTTTCAGATAAAGAATATTTCTATGATGACGAAGATTCCCTTGAAGCAAAAGACTGGACAGAAATGTCAGGCTATCTTATGGATAAGCTTTATGGACAGCTGACACCTCAGGAAGAATATCTTCGTTCTTCAATCGAAGACGTTTACAGCATGCTTGTACGCGCAATCGAAAAAGATCCGTCAGATCCGATTTCGCGTTATAACATGTCGCGTTATTACATCGAGTCAGGCGATCACCTTCGTGCAGGCGATACATTAAAGAAAACAATTCAGCTTTTTGATGACGCTCGTCATTTGAAAGCTCGTGATACTTACAAGCAGCTTAATACTTACAGACTTCTCGGTGAAGAATATATTTACAACAGAGATTATATTCTTGCCAGCGAAACTCTTACTCAGGGAATTGATCTCTTTGAAGATAAAGAAGCTGAGAGCGGATTTGACAGTGATAAAAATATCGGTGTCATGTATTCAGATATGGGTGATCTTGACTACTTTATCTCAGGTGACCTTGAAGCTGCAAAACATTATTACGAAAAATCAATCAGAAATAAGAATGATAATTCTTCTGTAAGATATCGTGTAGGTTATATCGATTATCAGAATAAAGAATACGATGAAGCATTTAAGAACTTTATTGTTGCGAGCCAGGATAAAGTTGATGACAGCAATCTTCTTCTTGCATTAGGAAATACACTTGCCCTTCGTGATGATAATTATGCAAGCGCAGGTTACTATGATAGACTCATCGGTTCTTTGAATCTTGAAATTGAAAAGAAAGACATTCTTATGCCACAGGTAAATGAAGAAGATACTCAGATTGTTGATGCATATAGGAAGGCTACAAACAACCTTGGTGTAGTTCAGTTCAGACTTGCACGTCAGACAGGCGACAGTTCGATGAACGGAAAGAGTATCTATAACTTCCAGAATTCTCTGAGGGCATGGGATTCTCTTACAAGAAACAGAACATCACTCGTACGACTTGGCGGAACAAACCTTGCAGAACAGAACATTAAATATGTAACAAGTCCGATTACAAGCTACGAGCCTGCAATTTACACTGATATTCCTCGCATTCTTGAAAATGAGAAAACCCTCGAGTAAGAATCTAAACACTTTCGCAAAAGAAATTTTCAGAAAAGCAATTCATATCTGTACAGCGTTTATTCCTTTGCTGCTTTCAAAATTTTACTGGACGATAGAAATTCTTCTTGTTCTTGCAGCGCTAGGTTTTTCGTTAAGTGAATTTTTAAGGCTTAAAGGCATCGAAGTTCCTTTAGTTTCCTTTATTACAAGAACTGCATCTAGAAAAAGGGATGAAGGCAAATTTGTCCTGGGGCCTTTAATGCTTGTTATTGGAATTGTCTGTTCAAGTCTTCTTTTTAATGAAATGTGTTACACAATAGGAATCTTATCGCTTGCGTTTGGAGACGGACTTGCAAGCCTTGCCGGAAAACTGTTCGGAAAAGTTAAAATCCCTATGTCGTGCGAGAAAACCTGCGCTGGTTCCCTGATGTGTTTTATTGCAATTTTCTGTGTTTCGTATGCAGTCTCTGGGGTTGTAAAAGAAAGCCTGATTATTGCGTTTGCAGGAATGGTAATTGAGATGCTTCCGTTGAGGGATCTTGATAACCTTGTCATTCCTGTTGCACTTGCAGGTCTTTCAAAATTACTTTTTATATAGAAGAAAACGGCAAAAGCTTAAACTGCTAAAATTTAAACTTTCATAGCTTAAATTGTTTTAATCCCAAAGATACATTTTGTGAAGTGAACTAAGGAAGAGGTGTGTTCCCACAGAAATAAGCACGGCACCTATAATAATGCACCACAAAATATTTGTGCTTGTTAAAATAAAGAAACCAGCAATTATATGGCAGTAACTGATTAAAAGCTTAATCATTACTTTTTCTTCAGTTTCTCGATACGATACAAGGAATGTGAGAATTGTAAGTAGGGCTGTAATCATTCCGAGAGTGTTTACAATTGTTGTGTAGCCGAGAGTTATTCCGAAGTTTTTAGACGGAACGGCTGTTCTAAGCGGTACTGCAATTGTAATGACGAGACAGGAAACTAAAAGGATACAGATATCCATTTCGATATTAAGTTTTCTTGAGTCTTTTGCTTCTGAGGCAATAAGGAAAAAACTTGCAAGGGCAAGAAGTTTTCCCATTATTGATGTTTTTCCGAGACAAAGGTATTCGAGAGAGAAGGTCATTTTATAATTCAAAAGACCGATAAAAAGTTTTGCAATCTGAAACTGACATCCCAGCAGGAATATAGCAAACAGAATAATCAAAGTCGACTGAGTTTTTTCAAAGCTAAAATAAAGAAAAAGTGCTGTTACGGGAATGTAAACCTGAAGAAAAAGAAGGCCGAAAATTACGGATTTATCAGTAGGTTCAAATAAAGAAAGACCTGCAAAAGAAAGAAATTTACAGCCGAAAATCTGATCAAAATTGCCTGTGTGAACCTGATAAAAAAGGGCTGCAAAAGAAAAACCCAGACAAAGAAATGAAAGAATGATAAATATGATTAATGAGCGGTTTCTGGTTCTTAAAGTCATAATATAATTCTATAAGTAAAAGAAATAATAGTAAAGTCGGGTGTTTAAGTTCCGATAATTAAAAAGTAAAACTTATTTCAAAGCAGGTAAGAGTTATGAAGAAATTATTAATTGGCGCACTTACATTTTGTCTTATGAATCTCTGTATTTTTGCCGGAGACGTTGCAGTTTTCCAGGAAATCGGATTTTCAAAAGACGGTAAAAACTATATTTTTGGTGAGTATGGAAAGGAAGATAAGAAGTTCTTCCCTTATGGAGAAATTTATACTGTTGATGTTGCTAAAAACGACTTCGTTCGCGGAAAAGTATTCAAATCAAAGGATAAATCATTTACAAAAGCAAGTAAAACTTTATACGAAGAGCTTCTTGCAAAGCATTATTCTGAACTTAAAAAGTTTGAATACTATCAGCCAAAACCAGAAGACATTCTTTATGTAATGGAAGAGGAATCTAAAGGTTCGACAGAAGAAATTGTATTTACAAGTTTTGAAGAAAGTGAATATACATACCGCATCAAGCTTGTTCCTACATTCTATACTGGAAAATCTTCATTCTACATTGATGTAAAAGTTTATGACAAAGATGAAAACTTAAAACTCAGTTATCAGGTTGGTACACCTTCAGTTAAACGTCCAAACGTAACTAAGTATAAAATCGTAAGAATTGCAACAAGCAGAGACAGAATGAGCATTGTCTTTGTTGTTGAAAAAACAATTGAAGATTCAAACGGTGTTTCAGTAAGATACATGGTTGAAACAAAACGTCTTGATTCTCCAGTTGATGCAGGTGAAAAAACTGTAGCTGATAATGATAGATAATAAGAAGTTCATAAAGTAAATCCTCCTTATTTAACCGTCGGAAAAAAACCGACGGTTTTTTTTTGCGTATTTTAAAAATTTTGCAGGAAAAAAGTAAAAATAAAAGAATGATATATATGGAGGCTTTTATGAAAGAATTCATCAAAAACAATTTTCGTCCATTTCTTACAGCTCTTGGAATTACTGCTTTCGTCATAATCTGTATGTACCATACCTCGTGCCATATTACGCCTGAAGGAATTACGCTGATAACAAATGATTGTAAATCAGCAAAAATTGAAGGCTTTAAGATTGATGGTTCAGATATACATGTGGAATTTTCGAAGAATGTTAAGGTTGAACAATGTTTTGTCGTGGAAGCATCTGATGATCTTGAAAAAGTCTCCTCAATTGAAAACTTTCATAATTGTGAAAATAAAATGCAGGTAGAATGGGAGGACGACCCTGACGAGTTTATAATTCATTATGAGCTTAAGGAAAAGACAAAAATCGGAAAGTGCTACGAACTATATTCTGTTGTAAGAGATTCTGCCGGTTCAAGCCTTTCATTCGCGCTTCCGTTTTTCGGAGAGAATGATCATTTTCCGGACATTGTTATTTCTGAAATAAATGAAGCGTATTCAAATAAGGAAGCGCTTTCGGAATACATTGAGTTATATGCACTTTCCTCCGGAAACCTTTTTGGCCTTGAATTGATTTCTGCAAGCAATGAAAGGCATTATCCGCTTCCTGACATTGAAATAAATAAAGGGGAATATATTGTCGTTCATCTTCGCGGTGATGAAAACGATAAAAACTGTGTAACCGAAAAGGGCAGTAACCTCAATCTTTCGAAAGCCCGTGGTTCTGTTGCTGCGCGTGACATCTGGATTAACAGTTCAGAAAGCGCACTTAATTCAACTGCAGAAATTGTATTGCTTAACAACAAGGCAAAAAATAAACTTCTCGACTGTGTAATGTATTGTAAAAAAGATTACGCTCTTTCCAATAAAGACTGGAAGACAGAAAGCCTGTGCAAATACGCAGCATTATGTTCCGATGCCGGTTTATGGAATAAACCTTGTATCCCGGAAAATGCCGTATACAGCAATGAACGTAAATCTATAAGCTATGTTTCAAGGACAAATATTGAAGGGCTAAAAAATTCCCCGGAACGAAATAATGATGCAAAATGCTGGACAGGAACTGCAAAGTCAAAAATGACACCTGGAAAGAAAAACGCCTGGTGAGTAAAATCTCGCAATACGCAAACTGTACTCTGTCTAGAAAATTAAAACTTTTTATGCTAGAGTATCAGCATGGCAGAATTATTAGCCCCAGCAGGGAATATTGAATCATTAGATGCAGCAATCGGTGAAGGCGCTGATGCTGTATATTTGGGATTAAAAAGTTTTAACGCACGACTTAGAACAACTAACTTCGCCTGGAATCAGTTTGAAGCAGCAGTTAATTCACTTCACCGTCAGAATAAAAAGATTTATGTAACTGTAAATACAGTCAGTGAAGAACGTGATCTTGAACGGCTTTACAGATTTCTCGCTTATTTGAATAATATCGGACCTGACGGACTTATCGTTCAGGATTATGCCGTTATCAGAATGTGTCAGGAATTTTTTCCTAAGCTTGAGCTTCATGCAAGTACTCAGATGAACGTTGCAAGTGCGGCAGCAGCAAACCTTTTAAGTAAAGAAGGTTTCAAGCGTGTTGTTCTTGCCCGTGAACTTGGACTCGAAGAAATACAGGCAATTAAAGCAAAGACAAATGCAGAACTCGAAGTGTTTGTTCACGGAGCCTTGTGTGTAAGTGAATCTGGTCTCTGTCTTTTCTCAAGCTTTTTGGGAGGAAAATCTGCAAACCGCGGTATGTGTACTCAGGCTTGCCGTCGTTTTTATACAGCAGAAGTTCCTGGTGGAATGGATCAGGGCTACTACTTTTCTCCTTGTGACCTTCAGCTCATCGAGCAGATGCCAGCTCTTTTGGATGCCGGAGTTGAAAGCTTTAAAATTGAAGGCCGCATGAAGTCAGCCGAGTATGTTGGAAATGTAGTTTCTGCGTACCGTTATGTGATGGATCATTATCAGGAAAATAAAAAAGAAGCAATTGCGGCTGCAAAGCGTATGCTTTCAACTGACTTTGCAAGAAATAAAACTTCTTACTGGTATAATTTTAAGTCTGTAAATGAAGGTGTTGAAAACGCAGGCGACATGATTTTAAATCCAAAGCAGGCAGGCGGAACTGGTATTTATCTCGGTAAGATTGATATGACTCGTCCTGGTCCTCAGGATTTTAAAATGGCACTTTTGAAGGGCGGTTCATACGACCCGGATCCGGGCGACTCAATCCGTCTCCATAAAAAAGACGACACAGGACGCGAAAGCCACAAAGTAAGATTTCTTGACCTTGATAACAAAGGAAACCGCTGGATTGATATTCCTGCAGGCTTTTCTCAAGGCGACAGCGTTTATCTTTTACAGACAAAGTCTATGTCAAAAAGATACCCTCATGTTCTTCCAAACGACATCGCTAGATACTCACACCAGCCGGGCGATGAGCAGCTTCCGATTCTTGACCTTACACCGGTTGCAAAGAACGAATTGTCTTACTTCCCTGAAGGCGTTTACATTCAGGTTTCTACGATCGAAGATGTGTTTGTAGTACAGGCAGGTCATCCGGTTCGTGTAATAATTGAATTGAATGAAACAACAATCAAGGATCTTGTTAATCAGAAGACTGTTCTTCCATTAAGTAAAAAACAGCTCATTCTTTCTCTCGATCCGTTCTGTCCGGGCGGAACTGAAGAAGAATATGAAAAGACACTTGATAAGTTAATTGAACTTGGTTTTAAAACCTTCATGATTAACAATATTGCCCACATTTCAATGCTCAAAGGAAAGGGCGTTAACATGATTGCAGGTCCTTATCTTTATACATTCAACCGCTGGGCTGTTTCTTGGCTTGAAAATCAGAATATCGGTGCATTTGTTTCACCATACGAAAACTCAAGACATAACCTTGAAGAAATATATGATACTCAGTTCAGACAGCGTGTACTTGTTCCTGTGTTTGCATATCCTGCCTTGTTCAGAATGCGTTTTAAACTTCCAAAGTCTTATGACTTTACATTTTTCTCTGACAAAGAAGAAGTGAACTTTAAAGTGAACTCTACACCGGACGGATCTTTTGTAATGCCTGAAGCTCCTTTCTCAATTATTGATAAAGTCGATTTCCTTGCTAGTCTTGGATTCAAGAGAGTCCTCATTGATTTCTCAAAAACAAAAGTTCAGAAAACGCACTTCAAGCAAGTTTATCAGGCTTTGCTTAAAAAACAGATTCTTCCTGGTACTTCAAGATTCAACTGGAAAGACGGTTTCTACAATCCTGAAAAACTTGAAAACTACCGCGCCGCAGATGAACGCCGCATGGAAGCAGAAAATATGAAACGTACAGGCCGTGACTTTGGTGGTAAGGGCAGAGGAACCTTGAACGGCCGCGGTTCAAGATCTGCCGGACCTAGAGGAACTGGTTCTTCTTCAAAAAGAAGCGGCGGTCCTGGAAAGTTCGGTACTTCTAAAGGCTCTGGAAAAAAAAGATAAAATTTTAACTTTTATTATTGAGTAAAAATTAAAATATAAAGCCCTGGCTTGATTACGTGAACATTATAAATGGTGCAGTTTTAAAAAGCCAGGGCTTATTTTTAGAATACTGTAGTTTCAGAATCTTCCTTAGCCGCAGCGAGTGCTGCTTCTGCAAGGTTTTCTTTTTCCTGGAGTTCTTTCTGATTAACAGATTCATCGACTGCAGTTTCTGTTTCGCCATCAGCATCATTCAGAGAATTTACACGTGGCTTGAATTCTACTTTTTCAGCAACGATCGTAATTCTGCTCTGTGGTTTTCCTTCTTCATTTTTCCATCTGTTCTGTTTGATTCTTCCGACAACGCTGATGCCTCTTCCTTTCTGACTGAACTTAGCACAGATTTCTGCAAGCTTGCCGAACGTTTCCACATCAAAATACGACACTTCATCCACATATTCATCTGTGTTTGCCTTCTTGTAATAATGATTAACAGCAATTGGAAGTCTGCATACAGGAAATCCGTGTGCTGTTGTTTTAAATTCTGGAACACGAGTAATGTTTCCTTCAACGATAAGACAGTTAATGTTATTCATATAAACCTCTTTGAATATTGACTTTGCTGGCCAGACAAAAAAAATGGTGTCAGGATTTTCCTGACACCATTAACATACTCTTAGTTTGATTTTTTATACCCAAAAATTAAAAAAAATTACATATTCTTTACAAGATAAACCATATAAAGTTTTGTGTACTCAAGAATAGCTGTCTGTTCCGTAATCTTTTTCATGTTAGGAGTGTTACAGAGAGTTTCTGCAAGTTCTGTAATTCTTTCTGCATTAAAGCCTTTTGCAGGAAGTGTTCTCAATACTTTTCTCAGGTAATCACGGATGAGGGCATTAACATCTTCTGTCAAATCGTTGTTTGCCTGTTTTGAAATCATCTTGTTCCACATCTTGCGGTAATCAGTAAGTTCTTTTTCAATTGTTGAACCGTTTGGAACAAATTCTGCTTCAACTTCTTTTGCAGCCTGAATAAAAGCATCTTTCTTTGAAACAGGTTTGTGAGTTGAATGCATTTCTTCTTCGTTTGTTTCTTCTGTATTTGTCTGCTGGGTAACAACATGTTTTGAAGCTTTCTTTGCTTTTTTCATGTTTTTTCTTGTGCTCTTTTTTGTGAACAGTGCAATGATCCACGAAACGACTGGAATTGTATACCATACAGGAAGAAGAATCTTTGCGTTTTCGAGAATTGTATTTCTGTTAAGCTGAAGAATTCCTGCATAACTCATCATTTCGTCACCTTCGAAAATGCTTCCCTGAGCGCCGACTGTCGAAGATTCCTGCATCTCCATATTGAGAATAGGAAGGAAGTTTGCAGTTAAAAGTGCATGCAAGGCTGGTGCAAGAACTGCACATTCATCTTCGAGCTTTTTGTTGAAAGCGCCTTCGTCATACATGTCTGGCGATTTTTCAAAATTCTGCAGTTTCTTGAACCATTCTTTTGTAATCTTTTCGTCAATTGCAGTATGAGCATCACTTGCAAGTCTTACAATAAGTGGAATTACATTGTTTTTGTAAACGAAGTAGCGTGTACCATTTTCAATTTTGAAAACAAGAAGCTTTGGGAGATTCTGATTTTCTGATTCTGTAGTTTCCTTCTGCAAGAAATCCTTCAAGTCTTTTTCAGTATACTGACCGTAAAGAGGAATTCCTTTTGTATCAGTAAACTTGAGAATTGTATCCATTGTAAAATAATAAGGAGGTTTTGTGAGACAGTTCTGCAAAGTCTTGATTGCAGTTTCTCTCTGAAGGTTAGACTGTGCTTTATTTTTGTAGAAAGAAATAATGATTTCTGCAATGTAAACAGACTGAAGCACGTTAATGTCTTCCTGAGTAAAATCCTTTACCTTTTCATAATCCTGTTTGATAAAGTAACAAAGCTGATTCCAGAAATAGAAACTGTCACCGGCACTTTCAAGAGAGCGCATTGCAACATCAGGTTTTCCTACAAAATCAGTAAAGAAATTCTTCGAAGTCATTTCTTTGCCAGGATTTGCGATTCTTAATTTTTTAAGGTAATAATCGTGGTATTCCTCTTTTTTAAGCATTCTGCGGATTTTTGACATAACCGCATCGATAAGAATGGCAACAGGAATATTTCCTGGGAATATTACAGGAGGAACATTGTTAGGAATGATAATCGAATAAAGCTGTTTATCATTTTTATCCTGCTTTGTCATGAGCTTAAAAATAATGTCCTGAGAGTTCTGCTTGTTCAAAATATCAAGCGGTGTAAGCTTCGGCAAATCTGAAACAGTCGGAAATGGAACGGCAGCATTAGACTGAATTTCTTTATAACGATCAGCATATTTTGCATTTAAGAAGCCTGTAACGAAAATCTGTTTTTTTGCCGGATCAGATTCAAGAAGGGCAACCTGTCTTGATTCAACAAGAGGAATTAATTCTTTATCGATTGCACTTTCTGGGTTTCCGAGATAGGTGACAAGTTCAGGAAGTTCTTCAACATTATGCTGGGCATAGCGTTTTACATAGTCTGCGAAATCTTTATAAATTACAAATGGAGAGTTTTGTTTAGTCGCAAAATATTTCAACAAAACGGAGATATTTGATGTTGCTGCCATAATTACTATTATATAGGCAAATTCCTCATAAAACAAGATAAAATCAAATTAAACTGCATCATTAATAGTAATCAATTGAAAAAAAATCGCTTAGACAATAAAATAAAGGAACTTGAAAACAATGATTTTCAGGTTCAGAGGTACAAAAAATGTTAGCTAGTCGTATGAACAATCTTAAGCCTTACGTTCCGGGTGAACAGCCAAAGGACAGGAAATACATCAAAATCAACGCAAACGAAAACCCTTATCCGCCTTCACCAGAGGTAAAGAAAGCCGTTATTGATTTTGTTGAAAACAATATTCAAAAACTCGGTCTTTATCCAGACCCTGATTCGCTCGCTCTCCATGCGGCTGTTGCTGACATGCTCAACAAAACAGGCGGCGTATTGTCGCGTGCTCATGTAGAAAACGGTCAGGTTTCGCCGGATCCTAAAGACAGAATTCCTTTTACAGTAACTCCTGACATGATCTACACCGGAAACGGAAGTGACGAAGTTCTGTCATTTGTTTTCTATGCCTTTTTTGATTCAAAAGAAAAACTCATCTGTCCTGAACATTCCTACAGCTTCTATCCTGTTTACTGCGGATTTTATGACATTCCGCGTTTACCGGTTGAACTTAACGATGACTGGACACTTAAGACAGATAAAATGGTGCAGCTTGCAAACGAAAATCACTCAAGTACAATTTTTGCAAATCCAAATGCGCCTACAAGCCTTTCTTTGACAAGGGAACAGGTTCGTGCAATGCTTGAACAAGCTCCGTCTGACCGAGTGTTTGTAGTTGATGAAGCTTACGTTGATTTTGACGGTGAAAGTGTAATTCCGCTTTTGAAGGATTTTAAAAACCTTGTAGTTGTAAGAACTTTCAGTAAATCACTTTGCGGTGCGGGAATGCGCTCCGGTTACATCGTTGCAAATCCTGAACTTATCAATGCAGTAACAACTGTAAAGAACAGCTTGAATCACTTTCCGATGGATGCAGTAACTCAGGTTGCTGCAACTGCTGCATGTAATGATGCTGCATATTACGTGGAATGTGCAAAGAAGGTTTGCAAAACTCGTTCTGACTTTATTTTATTTCTTAAAGAAAAAGGCTATGAGGTGAATGACTCAAAAACAAATTTCGTCTTCCTCAAGAAAGACGGCCTTGACGGAAAGAAAGCCTACGAGTTCATAAAAGAAAACGGAATCTTAGTCCGCCGCTTTGATACTCCGGGAATCGAACAATATCTTCGCATTACAATCGGAACACAGGAACAGATGGACAAGTTAAAAGAAATAATGAACCGTTTGTAAAACTATTTTTTGATAAAAAAGATCATGGAGGAATTGATATGAAATACTTAGTAATTTCTGATATGCACGGAAATGTAGAAAATCTTGATAAACTTGATGACGTATTTAAAACAGTTGACGGCGTTCTCTGCGCCGGAGACTTTGCAGAATTCCAAAAACTCGAAACTGCAAAACCTGTTTTAGAAAAACTTGTTTCCAAGCACGAATCAATTTTCTCAGTAATCGGAAACTGTGACGATCCTGAGTTTATCGGTGACGTAGAAAATCAGGATGCAAGTGTTCACAAGACTTTAGTATTCCATGAAGGTTTTGCAATCGCAGGAAGTTCCGGCGGTTCAGTATTTACAAATACAACACCAAACGAAAGGGAAGAGGCAGATCTTCTTTCTGACTTTCAGATTGTAGAAAACTCAACAGAATCCTGCGCTGACGAAAACGGAAAATGGTCAAACCTTATTTTGATTTCGCACAATCCACCGAAGACAGAAAAATGTGACAGCCCATGTCCTGGCGTTCATGCCGGAAGCCAGATGCTTACAGACTTTATCAAAGAAAAAGCACCTGTTCTTGTAGTCACAGGCCACATCCACGAAGGCGCCGCAATTGAAAAAATCGAAGATTCAACTGTAATTAATCCGGGCTCTCTCGCAGAAGGAAAATACGCTCTCGTAGATTTTGAAAAGAAAGACGGCGTGTGGGTTCTGACAAACGCAGAACTCTGCAAGCTTTAATTGAAAAAAAACGCGTAAACCCGCAGTCACAAATAAAACAAAAAAAACTATCAAAAACCAGCAATCCGCCACGAGCGAAGCAATGTGGCGTCTCTCGGGTTCAGGCCCTCCTGGTCGTGCGGAAGGAGATGAAGGTTTTAGGAGGGAGAGGAACCACGCGTACAACGGCGTCAAGACACGCTTCGCTTAAAGTCTTGACACCTTGTTTAGCCGAAATATAATCGATTATATTTCGGCTATCATAAGGAGCGGTTCCTCTCTCTCCTAAGAGAGTCCAGGGCCTCCGCCCTGGTTGATCCGGGTCAACACCCGGTCGCTTTCAGTGCGAGCACTGAATTAGTCATCAAGATGTCCAGCAGATCCGAGAACTTCGATGTTCTTGCGTGAGTACATTTTAACGAGTTCGTCACGAGCTGGTGTAAGGTACTGACGTGGGTCGAAGTCACCTGGGTGTTCTGCAAGGTGCTTACGGATAGCAGCTGTCATAGCAAGACGTCCGTCTGAGTCAATGTTGATCTTACATACTGCAGATTTAGCAGCTTTACGGAGCTGTTCTTCTGGAATACCAACTGAGTCAGGGATTTTTCCGCCGAATTCTTCGATCTGGCGTACGTAGTTCATTGGAACTGAAGAAGATCCGTGGAGTACGATAGGGAATCCAGGGATTTTTTCTTCGATAGCTTCGAGAACATCGAAAGCCAATGGAGGAGGAGTAAGAACTCCGTCTGCAGAACGTGTACACTGTTCTGGTGTGAACTTACAGCGTCCGTGTGATGTTCCGATTGAGATTGCGAGTGAGTCACAACCTGTTTTTGTTACGAAGTCTACAACTTCTTCTGGTTTTGTATATTTTGATTCTTCTGCAGAAACGTCATCTTCAACACCGCCGAGAACACCAAGTTCTGCTTCTACTGTTACGTCGTGAGCATGAGCATATTCTACAACTTTCTTTGTAAGAGCTACGTTTTCATCGTAAGGAAGAGCTGAACCGTCGATCATTACAGATGAGAATCCGTTGTCGATACAGTCTTTTGCTACTTCAAAGTTAGGACCGTGGTCAAGGTGAAGAACGATCTGTGGTTTTTCACAGCCGAGTTCTTTTGCGTATTCAACTGCACCCTGAGCCATGTAGCGGAGAAGAGTTCCGTTTGCATAAGCACGAGCACCTTTAGATACCTGAAGAATAACTGGAGATTTTGTTTCTACTGCAGCGCGGATGATAGCCTGCATCTGTTCCATGTTATTGAAGTTATATGCTGGAATAGCATATCCACCTTTGATAGCCTTTGCAAACATTTCTTTTGTGTTTACAAGACCGAGTTCTTTGTAACTTACGTTAGCCATAATTTCTCCTTATAAGGACATACAATGTATAAAGAAATTAAATTAATTTCTATGATACATAGAATATACAGATTTAGGGGAATTTTTTCAAGTAAGAGTAAAAAATACTAAAAATAGAGTTTGACAAACGATTTACTACGAAATATAATAAAAGAAATACTATTGTGAATATAATAAATTTCCGATAATAAAAGTATGAAACTGTCTTCTGATAATTGGGAGATAGATTTAAGGAGTTTTAAATGAAAAAGGGCTTAATTCTCTTTGCTAGTTTTGCTCTCCTTCTTACTGTTGGAATTCCTGCATTTAGCCAGGCTCCTTCTAGAAGTGTAGAGACTGTAATGATCGATGATTTCGATGGCAATAACGATGCTGTAACTTGGACATGGAATGTTCAGGCTAGCCGTTTTGTTACTGAAAATTATCCTATCATCAATTCTTTCGAAGCAATGCCAAACAGCCTCAAGGCAGTAACAAATCCTGAAGATACACACAAGGTCATCGGTGTAAAAACGAAGTTTGACCGTAAAGGTGATAACTGGATTGAAATATATCCAGAAAAAGATGGAAAACCATACGAAATTCCTTTCAGAGGAAACGTAAAAACTCTCGACTTCTGGGTATGGGGAGCACACTACTTGTACTTCCTTGATGTTCTCGTTCGTGATGCTGATGGACGTATCCATATCATTCACGCTGGAAACCTCGCATTTGACGGTTGGAGAAACATAATCGTAGACATTCCTACACATATTCGCCAGCACTCACGTCTCCGCTCTGGTCCAGAACAGATGACATTCGTTGCATTCAGAATTACAACTGACCCAGCTGAATACGTAGATGACTATGTTGTTTACTTCGATCACTTCAAGTACTCAACAGGTGCTCTTGCATATATCTTTGATGGTTATGAACTTCAGAAGGCTGATTTCGGCGATGACGAAAAAGCAGCTAAGGACGGAAAATAATGAAAAAGATTATTATTACAGCAGCAGCTCTTCTTTGTGCTGCAGGTATGGCTTTTGCTCAGTCAAAGAGTCTTGCTGAACCTAACTCAGAAGATATGGGAACAGGTTCTGCTGCAAGCGCTTTGAGAGAAGTTTCAATTGAAAAATTTGAACGTGACGGTGCATGGAACGTTCATATTTCTCCAGATGCTGGTGTTATTACAGCTCGTCTTTTTGAAGGCTCTCCAGCAGCTAAAGAAGTTCTTGAAGAAGATAAAGAAAACGAAGATCTTGATACACACGTACTTGGTGTTAAAGTTCAGTTCTTCCGCCGTGGTGTCAACTCAATCTACATCACAGCAGTTCGTCCTCTTCCTATCGAAGGAACAACAAAAACTATTTCTGTATGGGTAGCAGGTCGTAATGCAAATCACGATATGTACGTACTCGTTCAGGATTATTTCGGACATAACTACGAATTGTACCTCGGAAACCTTGGATTCTCTGGCTGGAAACAGATGACAGTTGCTGTTCCACCTAGTCCAGATGGAGAACATGGAATCGTTCAGTCAAGCCCTTATTATGGCGATAAACCAGGTCTTCGTATTGTTGGATTCAGAATCGACTGTAACCCAATGTTGGCTCGCGGTACATATTACATCTACTTCGATGACTTACGTGCTGTAACTGACTTGTTCGAATTGCAGAATCGTGATGAAGACGATATGCCAGACAACTGGTAGAATTTATTTGACAGCTTAAAGGCTGTCAAATAAAAAAAAGCGAGGTTTATGACCTCGCTTTTTTTATGCTTTACGGCTCGTGAGCCGGTGCGCATGCTTGCAGGCGCACAAGCAACCACCCG
>JAEDED010000023.1 GCA_016293495.1 Treponema sp.
CGTGAGCTGGGTTCAGAACGTCGCGAGACAGTTCGGTCCCTATCTGTTATGGGCGTTGGATATTTGAGAGGATCTGCTTTTAGTACGAGAGGACCGAAGTGGACAAACCTCTGGTTTATCTGTTGTTCTGCCAAGAGCAAGTGCAGAGTAGCTAAGTTTGGAAGGGATAACCGCTGAAAGCATCTAAGCGGGAAGCCCACCTCAAGATTAGATATCCCTGGGAGTTTAACTCCCCTGAAGACTCCTGAGAGACTATCAGGTTGATAGGCTGCAGATGTAAGCACGGCGACGTGTTCAGTCGAGCAGTACTAATAAGTCGTGAGGCTTGACCATATTATCATTTTCGTTTATCTTCTTACGCATTAACTTAACTTAAAGTTATGTTTTTCCAAAAGGGACGAAGTTCCTCAGAGTAACATCTGACTGAATCAGTTCCGTACAGCTTAGTAATAAATGCCTGGTGGCCATAGTGGAGAGGAAATACCCGTTCCCATACCGAACACGGAAGTCAAGCTCTCTAACGCCGATGATACTGCTTTATTGTGGGAAAGTAGGTAGCTGCCAGGCTTTTTTTTGTTTAAATCAATTTATTGATTGTATTGATAATGACCAGAAATAAAAAAATATTTTTATATATAGCATATTTTATACTTATCCTTATAACTTTAGGATTATTTATAATCACCAGATTAGATTTCAATCCTGTCTTGTTTACAGTTTTTATTTCAACATTTACAACAATATTTCATTTTACAATTAGATTCAGTTTCGCATATATCATTTGTAACCTGATAAAAAAATTGATCAGATATGATGCCTGGTGGTTTAGGGAAAAACCTTTTGAAAAAATGTTATACAGAATTTTATTCGTAAAGAAATGGAAAGAAACGCTTCCAACATGGAATGAAGGTGACTTTAAGGTTTCTCTGAATGAGTCTGAAATAGTTTTAAATAATATGTGCTTTGCTGAAGCTTATCACGAAGTCTGTATGGTTTTAAGTTTTATTCCGATTATTTTTTCAATATGGTGGGGACAAGTCTGGGTATTTTTCTGGACCTCGTTAGGTGGTGCTGTATTTGACAGTCTTTTTGTTTTAATACAGAGGTTTAACAGACCTCGTGTATTAAAATATTATAACAGAACAAAAAATTGACTGCGGATTAATCTGCTGTTTTACAGATGATTCCTCCGCCTAAAATTACATTATCTTTATAAATAACTACTGACTGTCCCGGTGCGACTGCTCTTTGAGGAACTTCGAAGGTTACTTTATATGGCTGACCGTGATAGCTAAAATCGTCATCTTCGTCTGGAATGTATTTTTCAATTTTTGCTTTAACGGGTCGGCTTGCAAGTCTGATTTTTACAGTTGCTTCAACTGTATCTTCAGGAATAATGTTTCCTGGCCAGATAAAATCATCTGCAATTAAAGCGTTTGAGTTCAATTCATCATTTTTAGCAAGAACTATAACATTGTTCTTTGCATCTATTGCCTGAACATAAACAGGGTAGTTAACGGCTACTCCAAGTCCGCGACGTTGACCGATAGTGTAGTGTTCAATACCGCGATGGCGGCCGAGAACTTTTCCGTCAAGATCAATAATGTCACCAGGAATGCTTTTTTTATCAGAAAAAAGCATGTTAAAATAATCTTCACCTATAAAATCCTGACTTTCTTTTCTTGTAGCGGCGTACAATCCTGCTTTAGATGCAAGTTCAAATACCTCAGATTTTTTTGTATTAGCCAGAGGAAATCTTACTTTTGAAAGAGTTTCAGATGATAGCCTGTAAAGAAAATATGTCTGATCTTTAGTCTGATCGGAGGCTGTTGAAATCATGCACGGTTTTTCATCTGTTCCATAAAGGCCGTTTTCAGGGCTTACAATTTTTGCATAATGACCTGTGCAGAAATAATCAAATTCAATACCGAGTTTTTTTACTCCTTCAAGAAGAGCTCCGAACTTTACTGTCTGGTTACAGCGAATACACGGGTTAGGTGTACGGCCTGTGCGTAATTCTGATTTAAAATATTCAAGAACTTTTTCTCTGTAGGCATCCTGTACATCAATAACATGGTATTCAATATCGTTATCTGTGCAGAATTTCATACATTCTGAGATATTTTTTTGCTCTCCCGGGCCAAAACAGCTTGGTGGAAGGTCTTCGGGGTTTACGCCTTCAGGGAGACTTCCATCCCACATGCTCATTGTAACGCCTATGACGCAGCATCCGCGTTCCTTGAGGAGTAATGCTGTTAATGTGGAATCAACGCCGCCCGACATTCCTACGATTACGGTGTTTCCTTTGGCAGGCATTTCTTTTTCTATATAATTCATTTAATTCCTGTAATTGCTGTTTTATTTGAAAAATAGTTTATTTACTATAACCAATTGCTTTTTTGATGTCTTCTATTGCCTGGATTGCAGAACCTGAACGGAGAACTGAAAGTTCAACCGGATCGATTTCTTTCATCTGTGCGTCGAGAACTGTTTCTATCATCTCATCATAGGAATATTCAATTTCTGCACGGTCAAGAATCTGAACTGCAAGTTTTGCCATTTTTTTTGCATGTACTGCTTCGATTCCCAGAAGTACATATAAAAAGGCTGCTGCACGTCCTGTGATCTTGTCACATAGGGAATATTCACTGAAATCTTCACCTGATTCAATTAAATCTATTACAGATTTAAGACCTTTTTCTTTATTTGTAATAATTTTTCCTTCGCCGGCAATTACAAAACTGTAATTATCCTTTGAAAATTCCTCTTTTGCTATATCAATGTTACTCATGTTTACTATTATATCAATAATAACAATATTGCACAAATCCTTTATAATTTGTATAATTATAATAATAATTTTATAGTTATTGCATATTTATGCAATTTTGAGGGAAAAATATTGAAAAATATTCACAACAATGCATTTCTTAAGCACATGGCAGTTGTTACAGAAAAGAAATACTGTATTAATCCGGATCTTTACGAAAAATATGATGTTAAACGCGGACTTCGTTATGCGAACGGAACTGGTGTACTCGTTGGTCTTACTAAAATCGGAGATGTTGTTGGTTATGAAATTCAGGACGGAAAAAAAGTTCCGATTCCTGGAAAACTTATGTATCGCGGATATGATGTTGCAGAATTAGTTCATGATGCTGAAAAGCATAATGACTTCTGTTATGAACAGACTGTATACCTTTTGCTTTTTGGAAAACTTCCTACTAAAAAACAGCTCGAGGAATTTAAACAGTACCTTGGTTCTCTTCGTGTTCTTCCACCAAACTTTACTGAAGACATGATCATGAAAGCACCATCAAAAGATATCATGAATAAAATTGCCCGTAGTGTTCTTGCAAGTTATTCTTACGATCCTGATCCTGAAAACCGTGAAGTTTCAAATATCATGAGACAGTGTCTTGAATTGATTGCGCGTTTTTCAACTTTGGCTGCTTATGCATATCAGGCAAAACGCCGCTATTATGATGAAAAGAGTATGTATATTCATAACCCTCTTCCTGAACTTTCAACTGCAGAAAACTTTTTGCGACTGATTCGTGCAGATGGAAAATATACAAAACTTGAAGCTCAGATTCTTGACCTTGCGTTGATTCTTCATGCTGAACACGGTGGTGGTAATAACTCATCTCTTACTGTTCACGTAGTTTCATCTGCTGATACTGATACTTATTCTGCAATTGCTGCTGCCGTAGGTTCGCTCAAAGGAAAAAGACATGGTGGTGCAAATATTCGTGTTATCGAAATGATGGATGATATTAAAAAGCATGTTAAAAACTGGTCAGATGAAGAACAGATCAGAGCTTACTTGAAGAAAATTGCAACAAAGAAAGCGTTTGATAAGACTGGTCTCATTTACGGAATGGGTCATGCTATTTATACAATTTCAGATCCTCGCGCAATTCTTCTTAATGAACTTGCTGAAAAGCTCGCTAAAGAAAAAGGCTGTCTTGATGAATTCAAATTGTATAAATCAATTGAAAAAATCGGACCTGAAGTATTATACGAAATTCACGGTAAAGGAAAGCAGATCTGTGCAAACGTTGACTTCTTCTCTGGCTTTGTTTACACAATACTTAACATTCCTCGTGAATTGTATACACCATTGTTTGCAATCTCTCGTATTGCAGGATGGAGTGCTCACCGTATTGAGGAAGTCATTGCCGGCGGAAGAATCTATCGTCCTGCTTACAAGAATGTTTGTCCGGAACGCAAGTATATTCCAATGGACCAGCGCCGCTAGTTTATGAGCACAGACCGTATTGATAAAATTTTAGCACATGAAGGCTTTGGAACAAGAAAAGATGTACGAAAATATTTTCGTGCATCTAAAGTTCTTGTTAACGGACAGGTAATTACTGATCCGGGCTTTCATTGTGATATTGATAAAGATGAAATTTCTGTAGAAGGTGAAATACTAAATATTGAAAAAAATATTTATCTTATGATGAATAAGCCTCAAAATACAGTTTGTGCAAATAAAGACGGACTTCACCAGACTGTTTTTGATCTTCTTGAGGAACAGTATCGCATCGGTTTTGCTCTTGAAAACCTTCATTTGATTGGACGCCTCGATATTGATACAGAAGGACTTTTGATTTTTACTACAGACGGAAAATTGACTCACCGGCTTATAAGTCCGAAAACAAACTGTCCTAAAAAATATTTTGTCCGTCTTGAAAATTCCATTGATGAAAATCTTAAAAATGAATACGAAAAAAAACTGGCAGCAGGAATTCGTATTCCGGCAGAAGATAATGAAGATGAAGCTGACTGTCTTCCTGCAAAAATTGAATTTACTTCAAGTGATGATGAAGTTTATTTGACAATTGTAGAAGGAAAATATCATCAGGTAAAAAGAATGTTCCGTGCTTTGGGTAATAAAGTTATTTTTCTTAAGCGCGTAAGCATTAATGAACTTAAGCTTGATGAAAATCTTTCGACAGGTTCCTACCGCAAAATGAGTCCGGAAGAAGTTGCTCTTCTTGGATAAATTCCTTTTTTAGTATATTATAAATTACAATTAATTTATAAAAATCAGATTCTTTTTATAAGGAGACATAAAGTGCTTACAGATATTGAAATCGCTCAGAAAAACGAAATGGTGCCAATTAAAAACATTGCAGAGAAAATTTCAGTCTCCGAAGATAGTCTTGATTTTTACGGACAGTATAAGGCAAAAATTACAATGCCTGAACTTAGAAAACTTCAGGCAAAAGTTCTTGACGAAAAAAAGGCAGGAAAATTAATTCTTGTTACAGCTATTACTCCGACTGCAGCCGGTGAAGGTAAGTCAACAGTTTCTATTGGGCTTGCTGACGGTATGCAGAAAATCGGAAAGAAGGCTGTTATTGCTTTGCGTGAACCTTCTTTAGGTCCTTGTTTTGGTGTAAAAGGCGGAGCCTGCGGTGGCGGCTATGCACAGGTTGTCCCGATGGAAGATATTAACCTCCATTTTACAGGTGACATTCACGCTATTTCCATTGCGAACAATCTTATTTCTGCGTTAATCGATAATCATATTCAGCAGGGAAACGAACTTGGAATTGATCCACGCACAATCAGCTGGAAGCGCTGTGTTGATTTGAACGACCGTGCTCTTAGAAATATTACAATTGGAATGGGAACAACTATTGACGGTGTTCCTCGCCAGGATCATTTCTGCATTTCTGTTGCTTCAGAAATTATGGCGATTGTCTGCCTTTCAAAATCTATCAGTGAACTTAAAGAAAGAATTTCTAATATTACAATTGCTCAGACTTACAAAAAAGAATATGTAAAATTCGGTCAGCTTAAATGTACAGGTGCCATTGCAGCTTTACTCAAAGATGCAATCAGACCAAATCTTGTTCAGACACTTGAAAAAACACCGGCCTTTATTCATGGCGGTCCTTTTGCAAATATTGCTCATGGATGTAACTCGATTAATGCTACAATCTGTGCTCTTGCAACAGGTGATTATGTTGTTACTGAAGCAGGCTTTGCTGCAGATCTTGGGGCAGAAAAATTCTTTGACATTAAATGCCGTATGAATAACCTTAAACCTTCTGCCTGTGTAATTGTTGCAACAATCAGAGCTCTTAAGATGCACGGTGGAGTTATTAAGGCAGATTTAAGTAAAGAAAATCTTGCTGCTCTTGAAAAGGGATTTGAAAACCTTCAGGTTCATATTGAAAATATCAAGAAGTTCGGCGTAGAAGCTGTAGTTGCTGTTAATAAATTTATTACTGACTCAGATGCAGAAATCGAGCTTCTTACAAAACTTTGTGAAAAAATCGGTGCTAAAGCAGTACTTTCTGAAGGCTGGGAAAAAGGCGGAGAAGGTGCAAAGGAACTTGCAAAAGTTGTATGTGAAATTGCTGACAGCGGTAAGTCAAACTTTAAGCCGTTATATGAATCAAATATTTCTTTGAAGGAAAAAATTGAAACTCTTGCAAAAGAAATTTACAGAGCTGAAAGAGTTGAATTTGATGCTGCGGCATTGAAAAAACTTCAGAAGTTTGAAGAAGCCGGATTTGGAAGTCTTCCGATCTGTATGGCAAAAACTCAGAACTCAATCAGCCATGATAAAGGTGCAGTTGGTGCACCAAAAGGTTATACATTCCCTGTTCGTGACGTACAGCTTTACAGCGGTGCAGGTTTTGTTGTAGCGTTTGCCGGAGAAATCGTACAGATGCCGGGCCTTCCAAAACTTCCTGCAGCATTGAATATTGATGTTGATGATGACGGAGTTATTTTTGGATTGTTCTAGAATTAATTTCCTGTAAAATAGAAAAGCCACGGTTTTGAAAATAAATCATTACCGTGGCTTTTTTTTATTAATGCATTAAAATAAATATTTATTATTTATTTGTGCAGCATTCAGGATTTTGTGAAGATGCGGAATCTTTTTCTGAATCGAAACATTCCTTCATTGTGCGCCAGCCCAATACGGCGCATTTAACGCGGGCTGGCATTTTAGAAATGTCCTGAAGACATGCTGCTTCATCAAGTTCTTCAATTTCGTTTTCTGATGCTGTTCCTTTGATCATTCCCATAAAGTTTTCTGCAAGCTTGAGTGCTTCTGCTTTAGGTTTTCCGATTATGAGATCAAGCATCATGTCAACAGAAGCCTGACTGATTGCACAGCCGCTTCCAGTAAATGAACCGTCAGTAATTACATCGTTTTCAACTTTTAAATTTAATGTAATGTTGTCACCGCAGCTTGGATTTACTCCGTTAAGTGAAATTGTTGAATCACTCATTTCGCTTTTGTGGCTTGGGTTGATGTTATGCTCGTTTAAGATTTCGCGGTATAATTCTTTTGTATCCATTTGTATTTCCAGTTAAGTTTTATATTAGTCTTTATATCCTGACCAGCTTCTTATCTTTGCAATTTTTTCAAGGAATATTTTAACTTCATCTTCTGTGTTGTAAAAATACAAGGATGCTCTTGCAGTTGCAGGAACGTTAAGATAAGATCCAAGCGGTTGTGCACAATGATGGCCGGCTCTAATTGCAATTTTTTCTGAGTCAAGAAGGGAAGCAATATCATGTGGATGTACATCATCAATTGTAAAAGTTACGATGCCTGAATGTTTTGAATAATCAGGATTTCCGATTAAGTGAACGTGCGGAATTTTCTTCATTCCGTCAAAAAGAAGTTTTGTAAGTGACTGTTCTGTTTCGTGAATATAGTCAAAACCGATTTTTGAAAGATATTCACAGGCAGCTTTTAAACCGACTGCGCCGGATGCATTCACTGTTCCTGCTTCAAATTTGTGAGGAACTTCGGTAAAGGTTGCCCCATCTCTTGTTACGTATTCAATCATTTCGCCGCCGCGAAGGAACGGATTCATTTTTTCAAGGATTTCAATTTTTCCGTAAACTGCACCGATTCCCATTGGGGCAAGCATTTTATGTCCTGAGAAAACTAAAAAATCTGCATCGATGTCCTGAACGTCAACCTTCATGTGAGGAACTGCCTGCGCGCCGTCAACAACAATTACGGCACCGTTTTTGTGTGCAATTTCTGCAATCTGTTTAACGGGATTTTGTGTTCCTAAAACATTGCTGACATATGTTATGGCAACGATTTTTGTTTTGTTAGTAATTTTAGAATATTCAGATTCTGGAATAATTCCGGTTTCTTTATCACATTCAAGCCATACAAGTTTTGCTTTTTTTGCATTACAAACCATCTGCCATGGCAAAATGTTTGAATGATGTTCCATTATGCTTACGATAATTTCGTCGCCTTCATTTATATTCTGCATTCCGTAAGTGTAGGCAATAAGGTTAAGGCTTTCAGAGGCATTGCGTGTAAAGATAATTTCTTCTGTGCGTTTTGCATTGATGAATTTTGCAACTGCGGCACGGGATGATTCATAATCATCTGTTGCTCTCTGGCTTAAGTCATAAAGGCCGCGGAGTGGATTTGCATTGTTTCTTTTATAGAAGTCTGCAACTGCATCAATAACACACTGAGGTCTCTGACTTGTTGCGGCACTGTCAAAATATACTAAACATTCATTTTCTTTTACAGAAAAAATAGGAAAGTCTTTTCTGATTTCGTTGATTGAAACACTACTCATTAAAAGCCTCTTCTACATATTCCTGTATTTTTGTTTTAATTTTTTCATCAGGAATTAAAGATGAAACACGGTTAATCTTTGAAAGAGTCATGATTTTTTCTGCTTCATCTTGTGAAATTCCGTGTGAGTTCATATAGAACAATACATCATTGGAAAGTTTTCCGATTGTTGAACCGTGTTCGCCTGCAACATCTTCTTCATCACAGAGAATTACAGGAATTGATTTATTAACAACCTGTGGATTTAATAAAAGTGTTTCTTCCTGTTCGTTACCGTTTGCTCCCTGACATCCGTTTTTGAAGTCAATTGTTCCACGGTAAGTTTTTTTTGCGTTATCTTTAAGTGTTCCGTAAACCATCATTTCGCATTCTGTCTTGCGTCCGATATGGTTTACGATATAGTTCATGTCGAGTTCCTGATCTTTGCGGGTAAAGTACGCAGTGTCAGATTTGAAAGAAGACTGGTATTCACGAAGAATTGAATCAACGCCCGTAAATGCTTTTTTGCTTCCAAGTTCAATCTGTGTAACTTCAATGTTTGCATTTTCTTCGCAGTAAGTACTGATGTCGTTTACATGAACATAGTTTTTGCCAAGTGTCTGAATTGTAATCAGATGAATCTTTGCATTTTTTCTTGCGTATAATTTTGTCTGAACAATCTGAAGCCCTTCGCTGGCTTTGTCAGAGGTAAAGTTCATTATGACAGTTACAGAGGAATCTTTGCGAGCCTCAATTATATGTGAACTTATCGAGTAAGTTTTATCTTTACAGTCAAAATCATAATAAACAGGTTTTTCAATTTTTTCTGCAAAATCAATTACCATTGCGCTTGGAATGATTCTGTTGTCAAAAAGCAGCTGTGAAAAATCTTTTCCCATTGCGCTTTCTGCAGGAGGCATAGTCATAAGAAATTTTTCTGCATCTTTTTCAAAATAAATTCCTTTTGGAAGTTTTGAAACAGAGTAGTTGAGTTTTTCTTTGTAATTACAATCGATGTCTAAAACACCGTTATTCATTCTAAGCCAATTCCAGGTAAGGCTTGGGATTGTATTAACTTTTGTATTAATTTTCATGTTTGTCTCCTTTGCCTTAAAGTGTGCCTTTCATTTCAAGTCTGATAAGGTTATTCATTTCAACTGCGTATTCAAGCGGAAGTTCCTTGCTGACAGGATTTGCAAAGCCTGAAACAATCATGCTGCGCGCTTCGTCTTCAGGTATTCCGCGGCTCATAAGATAGAAAATTGCGTCGTTTGAAATACGTCCGATTTTTGCTTCGTGTCCTACATCGGCATCATCTGTTAAAACTGTCATTGCAGGAATTGTGTCACTGCGACTTTCAGAATCAAGCATAAGACTCTGGCAGCTTACAGATGCTTTTGAGCCAGTTGCATTTTTATCAATGTAAACAGCTGAACGGTAAGTTGAAATTCCGCCGCCCTTTGAAATTGATTTTGTTGTAATAAGGCTTGTTGTGTTTGGAGCACGATGAACCATTTTTGCGCCTGTGTCCAGGTTCTGATCGTTTCCGGCAAAAGTAATACCAGTAAACTCTGCACGGGCATTGCGTCCCATAAGATCACTTTCTGGATAAAGATATGAAACATGGGAACCGAAGGAACCTGAAACCCATTCGATGGCACCGTCTTCTTCAACCTTTGCACGCTTTGTATTAAGGTTGTACATATTCTTTGACCAGTTTTCGATTGTAGAGTAGCGAAGGTGTGCACCTTTTTTTACGAATAGTTCTACACAACCTGCATGAAGGTTTGCAACATTATATTTTGGTGCGGAACATCCTTCGATAAAGTGAAGGTCAGCACCTTCATCAACTATAATCAAAGTATGTTCAAACTGACCTGCACCTTTAGCATTTAATCTGAAGTATGACTGAAGAGGAAAATCAAGGTGAACATTTTTAGGAACGTAAACAAAACTTCCGCCTGACCAGACAGCACCATGAAGGGCTGCGAACTTATGATCTTTTGGAGTAACCAGTGTCATAAAATATTCTTTTACCATTGGTCCCCATTCTTCGGACTTTAAAGCTTCTTCAAATCCCATGTATACAACGCCCTGTTTGGCAACTTCATCCTGAACATTGTGGTATACAAGTTCTGAGTCGTACTGAGCACCTACACCTGCAAGGGATTTTCTTTCAGCTTCTGGAATCCCCAGTTTATCAAATGTTTCTTTGATGTCATCCGGAACGTCTTCCCATTTGCCCTGCATTTTTGTATTAGGACGAACGTAAGTTGCGATTCTGTCGATATTAAGGCCTTCGATGCTTGGTCCCCATTCAGGAACTTTTGCTTCGTTGTATATTTTAAGACTGTTCAAACGGAATTCTCTCATCCATTCAGGGTCGTCTTTTTCTTTTGAAAGTGTTTCTACGATTTCTGGTGTAAGACCGCTTGTGATTCTGTAGAAGTCTTCTGTTTCTTCGTAACGGAAGTCATACATTGAGCGATCAATATCACCAACCTGTGTTTTTTCGTTTTCGCTCATTGTTATTTATCCTGTTCTGTATTTTCACCGCATTCAGCGATAATTTTTTCAAATCCGTTTTTATTGATTTCGTCTACGAGAGAACCGTCACCGGTTTTTATGATTTTTCCTTTTACGATAACGTGAGTGTAATCAACGTGGAGGCTTTCAAGGATTCTTGTAGAGTGGGTAATAATCAGAAGTGCACCGTCCTGCTTTTTCTGATATTCCTGAATGCCTTTTGAAACTGTGCGGACAGCGTCAACGTCAAGACCAGAGTCTGTTTCATCAAGAATTGCAAATTTTGGATTAAGCATCAGAAGCTGTAAGATTTCTGCCTTTTTGCGTTCTCCGCCTGAAAAGCCTACATTGAGGTCACGGCTTGCGTAAGAAGGATCCATATTCAGAAGTTCCATGTTAGCCTTAAGAGTTTTCTGAAACTGGAAAAGCTTTACATGTTCACCTGTAAGCTGCTGGAGGGAACTGCGGATGAAAGTTTCAACGCTGATTCCAGGAACTTCAAGCGGATTCTGGAATGAAAGGAACATTCCAAGCTTTGCTCTTTTATCTGTTGAAAGGTCAGTAATGTCCTGTCCGTCAAAGAAAATCTTTCCTTTTTCGAGACTGTAGACAGGATTTCCCATGATAGTATTACCAAGAGTTGATTTTCCGGCTCCGTTCGGGCCCATCAGTACGTGTGTTTCACCTTTGCCGATCTGAAGGTTAAGGTTTTTGAGAACCTGTCTTGAGTCGATGTTTACGAAAATATCCTGAATATCGAGAAGTTTGTCTGACATTTAAGTCGCTCCTTGGTAATTATTATGTATATCTATAATATAAGTAAATTATTAATGAAAATATAACAAAAAAATGCAAATTAAGGAATAGGTTTTATAAACTATTATTTTAGTAGGTATTTAGTGATTTTAACAAGATTTTAATTTTTGCGTTTTCAGTTATTGACTAAACCATCTAAATCCGTAATAATGTAAAGAAATATTCAAATTTATTAAGGAGCGCGCACCGTGCCTTGTGGTAAAAAAAGAAAGCGTCAGAAGATGGCGACACATAAGCGTAAGAAGATGCTTAGAAGAAATCGTCATAAGAGCAAGTAATTAATACTTGCAGTACATATTTTATGTGCCAATAAAGACTGCAAAAGTGAACACTTTGGCGGTCTTTTTTTTTAATATTATAAAGTATAATATAAGCGGAGGCTTATTACGAATCTTTCCGAAATTACAAAACCTGAAGACATCAAGAATTTCTCAAAGGAAGAATTAAAACAGCTTTCCTCAGAAATCAGACAACGTATTATTGAAGTTGTCGGAAAGAACGGCGGGCATCTAGCAAGTAATCTCGGTGTTGTTGAGCTTACGATTGCTTTGTTCCGGGTATTTAATCATGAAAAGGATGCGATTATCTGGGATGTAAGCCATCAGTGTTATGCTCATAAGCTTTTGACAGGTCGTTTTAATGAGTTTGAAGGTTTGAGAACTAACGGTGGAATTTCTGGATTTACGAAAATGGCCGAAAGCCCTTATGACTATTTTGATAATGGTCATGCTTCAACAAGTATTTCGTCAGGTCTTGGTCTTCTTACAGCAAGACTTCTCCAGAATAAAGATAAGGCGCAGAATGAAAAAGTTGTTGCCGTAATCGGTGACGGAGCTTTGACAGGCGGTCTTGCGTTTGAAGGTTTGTGTCACGCAGGTCAGCTTCAGAAAAATCTTATCATTGTATTAAATGACAACCAGATGTCTATCGGAAGAAACAACGGAACTTTCTCGCGTTATCTGAGCCGACTGACAATGTCATCTCATTATCAGAAATTTAGACGGGGACTTAAAATTTTTGCTCATAAAGTTCCTGTTATTAATAAATTCCTTCCAAAGGTTCTTCATAAATTTAACAGAGGATTAAAAGGACTTTTTCTTGCAAACAATCTTTTTGTTGAATTCGGTTATGAATATGTAGGACCACTTAATGGTCATGATATTCAGGAAATGGAACTTGTCTTCAATAGAGTTAAGAAACTTAAAAAACCGGTTGTAGTTCATGTAGTTACAAAAAAAGGAAAAGGGTACAAGATGGCCGAAGAGGATCCGCAGAAATTCCATGGCATCGGACCTTTTGATACTTCAGACGGAACAGTTTTAAGTACATCATCAAAAACATATACAGAAGTATTTTCAAAAGAAATTATAAACATCGCAGAAAAAAATAATAAGATAGTTGCAATTACAGCTGCAATGGCTTCTGGTACAGGACTTGAAGAATTTTCAAAAAAGTTTCCGAACAGATTCTTTGATGTAGGAATTGCAGAAGAGCATGCAGTTACTTTTGCAGGCGGTCTTGCAAAAGGCGGCCTTATTCCGATTGTTGCAATTTATTCAACATTCATCCAGCGTTCGATTGACCAGATTATTCACGATGTTTCTCTTCCTGACTTTCATGTAATTTTTATGCTCGACAGGGCAGGCGCAGTTCCTTGTGACGGAGAAACTCATCAAGGAATTTTCGATATTGCACTTATGCGTTCAATTCCTAATCTTACAATCTTAAGCCCGGCTTCTGAATCTGAGCTTAAAACAATGCTCAATGCTGCTGTAAAAATGAAAGGTGCAATTGTAATCCGTTATCCAAAACTTTCAGTTTCAAAAGAACTCAAAGCGTATAAGGCTCCTTTGAAAAACGCAAAAGGTATTTTGATTCCTTGTGAACAGATTGATAAAGAATTAAGTGAAAAATCATCGCTGAAAAATTCTTCAAAATCAACTCTGATTATCTCTACAGGTTCCTTGATCAATGAATCAATAGAAGCAGCAAAAAAACTTATGAATAAAAACATTCATGCTGATGTTTATAATTTAAGATTTATAAAACCTGTCTGCGAAAACGACCTTGTTTCCCTATGTAAAAAATATAAAAAAATTGTAATTGCAGAAGATGGAATCAAGCAGGGCGGCGTCGGCGAATATATTGAATGTCTTTTACTGAAAAATGGAATTAAAAATATAAAAGTTCTGGGCTTTCCACAGTCATATCTTTCTCAGGGAACAAGGGAAGAAGTTCTCTCTGCAGCAGGTCTTTCCTGTCAGGATGTTTTCAATGCCGGAATTTAATTTAAGTAACCGTATTATAAAAACTGAAAAGCCTGCTTTTGTTGCAGGAATTGTGAATGCAAATTCTGATTCCTTTTGGAAAGAAAGCCGTGGCGGTTATAAGCTTGCAAAAAGACTGATCGAAGAAAAAGCTGATCTTCTTGATATCGGCTCTGAAAGTGCAAGACCTGGAAGTCATTACATTTCTGAAAAAGATGAGCTTAAAGCGTTAATTCCTCTTATCAGAAAAATCAGAAAATATTCTGACATTCCGATCAGTGTTGATACAAGAAAGAAAAATGTAATCAAAGCCTGCGTTGAAGAAGGCGCTGATATATTAAACGATATCTCTGCAATGGAAGATGATCCTCAGATGGCTTCTTACTGCGCACAGGCAAAAATCCCTGTTATTTTAATGCATAAACGTAAAAATCCTGTTATAATGCAAGAATATACAGAATATAATGATATTTTTTCTGAAGTTCAGGATTATCTTTATTCGAGAATTAATTACACCCTCGATGCAGGAATTGACTCTTCAAAAATAATTCTTGATCCTGGAATCGGTTTTGCAAAAGACCTTAAAGGAAACCTGATTCTAATTAAAAGAGCAGGTGAGCTTTGTCAGAAAAAATATCCTATAATGATGGCTCTTTCAAGAAAATCGTGTCTTGGTCAGATTACCGGAAGGCCTGTCAGCGAAAGACTTTCTGCAACTCTTGCAGCAGATCTGTATTCTGTAATGAACGGTGCAACTTTTGTAAGAGTTCACGATGTAAAGGAAACGGTGGATACACTTTCTGTGCTGGCTGCAATACTGTCAGTTTAGAAATTGAAATAGGAAAAATAAATGTTAGCATTTCAGACATTGTTGAAAATTTATTCATACATAAGTCCTGTTATTGATATTGCAATTATTGCATTTGTTTTATACAAGGCTTATGAACTTCTGATTAAAACGAACGCAGTTCAGATTCTTCGTTCTGCAGTTATTATTGCCTTGTTCTATTTTGCTGCTTTTATTCTAAGGCTTGAAACTCTTCTCTGGATTCTTAACATTGTTGCTCCAGGTCTTCTTGTTTGTTTCGTAATCGTATTCCATCCGGAATTAAGAAAAGTAATTTTGAAGCTTGGACAGAAACAATGGTTTACTTTTGGTAAACGTTCAAAGCATACTCATGTTGATGCAGTTTTGATTGCGGCAGACCAGCTTTCTAAAATGAAGCGTGGAATGCTTGCAGTATTTGTCCGTCATACAAAAATGGATGATTATATTGAAACAGGAACACGTCTTGATGCTAATCTTACATCTGCACTTCTTTATACAATTTTCAGTCATGATACACCTTTGCATGATGCGGCGTGCTTTATTGAAAATGGAAAAATTATTGCAGCCGGATGTTTTCTTCCGTTAAGTGAACAGTATGATATTAAAAAAACTTTCGGTACACGACATAGAGCGGCATTAGGGCTTTCTGAACAGACTGATGCAGTAATTCTTGTTGTATCAGAAGAGACAGGTGCAATCAGTCTTGCTTATGATTCAAAGCTTCATTATGACCTGTCTATTACAGAATTGACAAAAACATTGGAAGAACTTCTTGAGATTACTTCTGATTCACGCAATATTGAGGACACAATCGATGAAAGTAGAATTAATTCTTAAGAAAATTACACATAACTGGTTTCCAAAATGTCTCTGTATTGTTTCTGCCGTTGCATTGTATATGTTTGCAAAAACATCACGTCTTGAAACAAAAACATATTCAATTCCGCTTGTGATAAAAGAAGACGGAAACCTTTGCCGTTCAACTTTACTTCCTTCTCATGTAAATGTAATCATCAGATCTGAACCTGATAATATTTCAGGAATCCAGAATGGTGATATCCAGGCTGTTTTGGATTTAAGTTATTACACAAAAGAAGGAAACTACAATGTTCCTGTTTCTGCTTCTCTTGCTTCAAATGTAAATCTTTCTGCTCCTGTTGAACTTACGGTTTATCCGGAAAAGATTTCAATTGATCTTGAAGAACGTGTCAGAAAAGGTGTGAGTGTTGAAGTTCCTATTTATGGAAACCCTAAACATGGTTATGAAGTTGAACAGATTAAAGTTTCTCCTCAGCAGGTTGTAATTTCTGGTCCTAAATCAATGCTCGAAAATATTAATCAGGTTTCAACTGTTGAACTCAGCCTTGAAGACAGAAAAGAAAATTTCAATGATGTAAAAAAGATTCGTGCAATTAATCGCCACATAAGTCTTGTATCTTCAGAAAATGTTAATGTCAGCGTTTCATTTAAGGCATCATTAGTAAATAAGACTTTTAATAATATTCAGGTTGGAATGACACATCTTTCTCCACATCTTGAAGTTGCTTCAGTTCCTGAAGTTGATTTTACAGTTTCAGGTTCCCAGCTTATTGTGGAAAAATTTTTTCCGTCAGAACAGAATGTTCAAGTTGACTGTTCTTTGATTACAGGTGCTGGAGAGTTTACACTTCCTATAACTGTGAATATTCCCGACGGCTTAAAGCTTGAAAGCACATCCGTTGAAAATGTAAAAATTACAGTCAAAGAGAATCCTGTACCGGTTAATCACGCATCTGAAGTTAACGTAAACGGAAGTGAACAGTGATTTTTGGAAACGGAATTGATATCTGCCAGGTTTCAAGATTCAGAAAATGGATTATTGACGGTAACCTTATTGAACGTTATTTTAATGAAAATGAATTTTCAAAAAAAACAGACGGAGATTTAACAGACCGTCAGTTGTCAGCAATGAGCCAGCATTATGCTGCAAGGTTTGCGGCAAAAGAAGCTTTTTCAAAAGCACTTGGAACTGGCTTAGTCGGATTTGAATTAAAAGATGTTTACGTTCAGAAGGAAGAATCCGGAAAACCTTATCTTGTACTTGAAAATTCCGCTAGAAAAATTTTTGACGAAAAATGTCCGGGCGGAAAAATTCATCTTTCTTTATCCCATGAAAGGGAATACGCAATTGCAAGCGTAATTATTGAAATATAGAGATTTTCTGTTATAATTATAGTAATCAACCATAAAGGGGTGGAATAATGGTTTCTGGTGTAAAAAAATCATCATCAACAGACGAAAAGAAAAAGCCTGCGATTTCGTACTGGTCAAAAAATAAGTGTCATTGTCCTGTCTGTAAAAAAGACTTTCCTAGAGAAGAAATGCTTTCTGGTAACGGTCGAATGAATGCTGGTAAGCTTACTGATGAACTTCACCGCCTTTATATTCCTTCAAAACGTTACGGAAAAATTAATCCTATCATTTACGCTATCGGTGCATGTCCTAACTGTCACGCTGCTTTTTTATGGAATGACTTTAAGGATATTACAGATCAGGCATCGCTTGACAGAATTTATGATAAAGCAGATGAGAGAAAAGCTGCGGTTAATGCTGTATTCCCCTATTACGATTTAACTCGCAACAGAACACTGCTTGATGGTGCGGCAATGTATTATCTTGCATTGCTTACATATGATGAAGTTGACCTTTCATATCTTCCGACAATGAAAAGAGCAATTCTTACTCTCCGTCTTGCATGGCTTTGTCAGGAACTTGAAGAAGAAGTTCCTAAACACAATTTTGCAGTTGCTGCAGACGTGTTCTATAAAAAAGCTATTTTCTTTTACCAGCAGGCTGTAATCAACGAAACAAAACGTATCGAAAAAAGTTCTACACTTGCTGGTATGGGACCTGATACTGACAAGAACTACGGATGGGATGGCGTTATTTACCTGTGCGGACTTCTTGAATATAAATATGGTCAGAGAGAAGATGAAGCATTGCGTATGAAAAAACTTGATGAAGCAAAAATTGCAATTGCCAGAATCTTCGGTCTTGGAAAAACAACTAAAGAAAAACCAGGTCCGCTTCTTGAACATTCTCGCAACCTCTACGAAACACTGACTAAGCTTCTTGATGGTCAGGATGTTGATGACGTAGATTTGTAATATAAGGATTAATAGTTGCGTAATATTTTACTTACAGTTTCTTATGACGGAACAAATTTCTGCGGCTGGCAGCGTCAGGACAAAAGTGACGGAGGAAAGCCGGTAAGAACAGTTCAGGGAGAAATTGAAAAGGTTCTTGAAAAAATCCATAAGGTAAAAACTCCTCTTCAAGGTTCTGGAAGAACTGACAGCGGTGTTCATGCCGTTCGTCAGGCTGCTAATTTTTTTAGTCCCGTTGATTCTATTCCTGCAGAAAAATACGTGCTCGCAATGAATTCTCTTTTGCCTGATGATATTCGAATCCTTGAAGCAAAAGAGGTAGATGAAAAATTTTCTTCCAGATTTTCTGCAACTTCAAGATCGTACCGTTATTTTATAATTCCTTCACACAAAGCGCTTGCTTCCCAGATGCCGTTTGCCTGGGATATCGGTCACGAACCTGATATTGATAAACTGAATAAAATGGCTTCGTGTCTGAAAGGAGAAATTGACTGTGCAACTTTTGCAGCAAGCGGAGATGAAAGCCTTTCGACATGCAGATATCTTTACGATGCACACTTTTTTTATCAGGAACTTTATCCATGCGGCAGAGCACTTGTGTTTGAAATTACTGCCAATGCCTTCTTGTGGAAAATGGTCAGATCGATTGTAGGTTCTCTGATTTATTTTGAAAAAGATAAGGATGCAGATTATTTTAAACAGATTCTTGAAAGCTGTGACAGAAGTAAAGCCGGTCCTACAGCTCCGCCGCAGGGATTATTTCTCTGGGATATCTGTTTTGACGGCGAAAGAGTTCACGTCTGAGATTTTAAGTTATAGAAGATTTACCGGGTCGATATCAGTTTCGATATAAACGTTTGACGGGTGAGTGAAGTCATTGATTAAGTGATCTGTCATTCTCTGAAGAATGTTTATGTTCTTTGATTTTAAAATAATCTGATATCTGTAATTAGCCGCAATTTTATTAATTGGACATTCCGATTCTCCAAGTATTTCAACATCAGCACTTAATGAAGAAAATTTCTTTTTTAATTCAGAAAGCTGTTCTTCAAGAATCTGTTTTGCATTGTGTGCAGTTGATTTTGCATCTTCAAGATTCGGTGATCTGAAAACAAGTCGGACAAGACGGGAAAATGGTGGAAATTCCAGGAGTTTTCTCGTGCTGATTTCTGAGGAATAAAATTCGTTTACCTTTGAGTTGCAGGCATAGTAAATACTTTCTGCTCCTGGATTGTAAGTCTGAACATAAACTTCACCGTCAGGAAAAAATCTTCCGGCTCTTCCTGCAACCTGAGTGATAAGCGCAAATGTTTTTTCAGAAGCCCTGAAGTCCGGAAGGTGAAGCCCTGTATCGGCAAGGACAATTCCTACAACTTTAAGGTTAGGAAAATTCAAACCTTTTGCAATCATCTGAGTTCCGAGCATGATGTCGTATTCACCTTTTTTAAAGGCATCAAGCTTATCTTGAAGTTCACCTTTTTTAGTAAGCGAGTCTGTGTCAACGCGAACAACTCTGGCATTAGGAAACTTAGCTTTGACTTCTGCTTCGATAAATTCAGTTCCGAATCCGCTGTATCCCACATCAAAGGAGCCGCATTGCGGACAGCTGTTTGGCGCTTCTAAAGACCAGCCGCAGTAATGACATTTTAAGCGGTTGATTGATTTATGATATGTCAAAGGAACTGAACAGTTCTTGCATTTTAATTCGTATCCGCAGTAAGAGCATCTGAAAAAATGATTGAATCCGCGGCGATTTAAAAACAGAATGGCCTGTCTTTTTTTTGCAACAGCTTTATCGATTGCTTCAAATAATTCCTGTGAAATGCTCTGTCCGGAAGAAGGCTGTTTTGATAAATCTATGATTTTAATTTTAGGCGGAGCTCCGCCTGCAAGTCTTTTTGTAAGCTTGTGGCATTCAAACTGGCCGTTTGAGATTGAGTTCCAGCTTTCAACGCTAGGAGTTGCACTTCCCATTAACAAAGGAATTGCAAGCTTTGAACATCTGTACATTGCAATCTGACGTGCATGATAGCGCGGAGTGTTGTTTGATTTGTACGAACCGTCGTGTTCTTCGTCAATAATGATAAGGCCGAGTTGAGGAACTGGTGCAAAAACTGCACTGCGAGCACCGATAACGATACGTGCTTCTTTATGAAGAATACGGTTCCATTCAGTAAGCTTCTGGCTTGGAGTCAGACCAGAATGTAATACTGCAACTGTTGAGCCGAATCGCATTGTTACCGCTTCGATTACTTGTGGAGTTAAACCGATTTCAGGAACAAGATAAATAATTCCTTTGCCTTTTTTTAATATGTTTTCTGCAACTTGAAGAAAAACTTCAGTTTTTCCGCTTCCGGTAGTTCCGTAAAGATAATGAAATTTTACTGTTTCATTGTTTGAAGAAGTTATGCTTTCAATTGCTTTTTTCTGTTCATCAGACAGTGTAACAATCTTTTGTTCTGGAAATTCATCAGTAAAAGAAAAGTCCTGTGAACTCGTTTCGCGCTTTCCGGAAGGAATCATGGAATTTAAAATTTCACCAATCGGAGTAAGATAATAATTTGACATCCAGATTCCAAGATTAATTAATTCTGATGTCAGTAAAGGTTCTTCGTCCAATACGCGTATGATAGGACGGATCTTTGAAGCGTCATAAGGAAGGTCCTTTGGAAGTTCGTCAAAAAGTTTAACGATGATTCCTGTCAGACGGCGGTTACCGAATTTAACTTCTGCACGTTTTCCGATCTGGCTTTCAAAATTTTTTACAGTTGATTTTCTTGTTTTGGTTAATAAGTCCGGTTGTAAATTTTCACCTTTAAGAGAAACCCGTTCTGTTCCTTCTGCAAGGGTGAGGTAAGTGAAGGTTTGATTTAAAGGCACGTTAAGTGCAATTTCGGCGTATTTCAAAATTACTCCTGAACAAAGGAGCTTTCATAACCTGGAGCAATTTTTAAAAGTTCTGCACGGAAAGCTTTTAAGTCTTGCCATGCGGGAGCTTTTAACTGAGGGTTGCGTAAAAGAGCACTTGGATGATAAGTTGCCATCATCGGAATTGAACCGTACTGATAGAAAGTTCCTCTAAGCGAATTAATTCCTGCACTTGTTTTTAAAAGTGTCTGAGCGGCAATTCTTCCGACTAAAAGAATCATTTTTGGTTTTAATATACTTAACTGTGCTTCAAGGTATGAAATACAGGCCTGGATTTCTTGAGGGGCTGGATCTCTGTTCTGTGGAGGACGGCATTTTACTATATTTGTAATGTAGCAGTTTTGATTTCTGCTCAATTGTATTGCGGCAAGCATTTTGTCGAGAAGCTGTCCGGCCTCTCCAACAAAAGGTTTTCCTGTCTGGTCTTCTGACTGACCTGGTGCTTCTCCGATAACAAGTACAAGCGGATTTTCAACTCCCATGCCGACAACTGTATTTGTTCTTCCGCCGGCAAGACGGCATCTTGAACAGTCATGGATTTTTGAAGCAATGGAATCAAGCGAAACTGTTTTTCTGCTGTTCTGAACTGCTGGTAAAGCATGTTCAAGTGAAGATGATGAGGTCTGTGCAGAAAATTCAGGCGCACTAACTGCAGCTTCTGTTGGGTCACTTGAAATTTGATTTGAGGAAACCGAAGATTTTTCAAAATCATCTGTAAAAACAGGATCTTCACGGTCAAAAGCAGCCGGAGTGTATCCGTTAATTCCTAGGGAAACTGTTTTAAGTAAATTATAAATCTGCTTTTTTTCTTCGGCTTTCATTCTTTTATAATAGCATAATTGTCGTTGTTTGACCATAATTCCATAAATCTTTATAATTATTAGGTTATGAAAAAATCTTTCAAAATCTTAATTTCTTCGATTATTTCTTTTTCTCTTTTGTCAGGAATTTATGCTGCACAAAGAGGCGGACAGGATTTAATTCTTCCTGGGTCTTGGGTTTATGATGCACTGCAGTCAATTGAAATGGAAATGGCTCGAGTTACTTTCAGTGACCAGGCTCCAGTTTCGATTAATGAATTAAAATGCTATATGAAAGAAATTGATTATGAAAGATTAAGTGAACCTGGAAAAAAACAATATGACCGTATTCAATCATATATTGATCAGATGAACTGGTCATTTAACTGGGGATTGTTTTCGCTTGGAACGGAGCCAGGTTTAAGTGTTGAAGGTTATTATAAATCGAACCCTGATATTGACTGGATTTACGATTATACAAAAAGACAGGCGTTTGCCGATCTTCCAATAACTCTTGGAATTGGTGATTATGTTTCTGTCTATATGGGACTTCAGGCAACACAGAGTTTTCTTGCGCGCACAAGTAATAATAATTACTGCAACCAGATTTTTACACCGGACACTTTTGATGCGGTCCTGACTCATGAAAACTATCTTTCTGCAGGATATATGTGGGATAATGGAGTTGGAATCAATCTTCGTTTCGGCTCAGGAACTCAAAGTATCGGAAATTCATTAATGCCAAGTATTATTCTTTCTGAATATTTTACTGATGCTCCGTTCATTAATTTGAGGTTGTTCTCTCCAATTTTCAATTACAATATGAACGTTACTCAGCTTACACGTGAATCATATTTATATACTCATCGGATTGAAGCTGTTTTCTTTAAAAAACTCCAGCTTTCATTTATTGAAGGAGTTCTTCCTTACAGTTCTTTTGATTTAAGATTTGTAAATCCATTTGCAATTTTTCACGGTTATGCTTTATTCCATGAATATGATGCAAAAGTTAATTCCTTCTTTGCTGCAAAATTTTCTTTTACACCTTGCCCTTACTTAAGACTCTACGGACTTTATGCGCAGAACGAACACACTATGGCTTCAGAACCAGCAGCATCTCCTGAAGGAAATGGATTCCAGCTTGGGGCTGAAACATATATTCCTGTACAAAATGGAATAATTCATGGCGGTCTTGAGTTTTATTATTCAACACCTTATTTTTTGATTAAAGAAACTCCGAATATTTCATTTGCAAAAGTATTTACAGAAATGAATTCCGGCGGTGATAATTTTCAGTTGATGGGAAATCCTCTCGGAGCCGATTCACTTGCTTTTAAAGTTGCATTAGGTTACGAAGTTCCTGAAAGTTATTCGATTGATTTTGCGTATGATTTTGCTGCAAGAGGAATATTCAGCGGTACTAAAATATTTAAAGAGTCTGGATGGAATAAAAAAGATTTAAGCTATAACGAAAGTAACTGGGTATATCCGAATAACGCAAATAAATATTCTGATGGAATTTCCTATAAATCTCCTCATGGAACTGTAGCATTCGAAAATAAAATTGCTGTCAAAGGAACTTGGTATGCAACTCCATGGCTTACTTTTGTTGTACAGCCAGGTTATACTTTTATTTTTAATTATGATAATGATGCAGATAAGTTCAGACATGGATTTGAAATTGCATTAAGTACAAGAATTAATTTTACTAAAATGGTAAATAAAAAACTTTCTTCTGATTTTCTTTTTACAGATGGTAAATAAAATAACAGGCAGGATGATATAAATGTTTAAATTCAAAAGATTTTTTGTAATCTCAATATTAGGAATTTTTCTCTGTTCAAATGTTCTGGCAGAAAGAATCCGAGGTGAACAGCAGCTTATAAAATCAGACAGCTGGGTTTATGAATCACTGAATGCAGTAATGATTGACAGTGCAAGAACACATTTTTATGACCGGACACCACTGACTGTTCAGGAAATAAAAATAATGCTTAATGAAATCGATTATGAAAAATTAAGCATTCCTGCAAAAGCTCATTATGACAGAATCATTAATTATCTTAATGAAACAAACTGGAGTTTTGGAACAGATGATTTTTTTCTTGATGCAGAAGTTGTAGTAACCGCTGAAGGTCAGTATAAATCAAATGATAATCTGGACTGGATTTTTAACCGAAAACTTCGTTCTGACTTTGTACACAGTGATGTTGGAATCAATGTTTCAAAATATGCATATTTAGGAGCTGACATTATTCTGGCTCAGTCAAAGTCAGCCCGTGAAGCCAACAGAAATTTTGTAAATGTTCCTTATAATATGCAGACAATTGATATTAACTTTCCTCATGATGCATATCTTGCTGCCGGATTTTTGCTTAATGAAAACAGCGGCTTGAATCTGAAAGTTGCAACACTAAATCAGAATGTAGGACTTACAAGTATGGGCAGTATCATTCTTTCTGATTATCTTACAGATTCCCCTTATGCTGAACTGAAAGTTTTTTCTCCTTACATTAATTACGCTGCAAATGTAACTATGCTTGGTCTTAACAGATATATGTATATGCATAATCTTGAAGTAAGACCTCATAAAAAAATTACTATTTCAGTTCTTGAAGCCGCTCTTCCTTATGGAGGATTTGATTTACGCTATTTTGTTCCATTCAGTGTATTTCATGGTTATGCAGGCTGGTGGGAATATCAGAATGCAGGATGGAATGGAAGTGGTTCAGATGTATCAAGTTATGTCGGTCTTAAATTAAATTATACTCCGGTTGAACATCTTCGTCTTTATTCAAACTTTGCCTTGACTCAGTATCAGATGCCAAATGAAAATGACAAGACAATTCCAAACGGGGGTGCAATGCAGCTTGGTATCGAAAGTTATATTCCAATTAATGAAGGCTTTTTGCATTTAAGACTTGAAGGGGCTTCAAGTTCACCTTATTTCTATCTTAATTCAAGTCCTAACTGGTCATTTGTAAAAACTTACAGTGAAACATGTGATAATGCAAAAACATTCTATGAATGGATTGGGTTTCCTTACGGGCCAGATACAATCGGTGGTAAAGTTGACGTCGGTTATGAAGTTCCTAAAAAATGGGGTATTAATTTATCATATATGTTCTTAGCTCGAGGAGAGCTTTCAAGCCCAAATATTTTTGGTAATTGGGGAGCTTCACATTGCAGTAATCCAGATCGTGAAAACTGGGTTTATCCAACTTCGACAAATAAATACAAAGACGGAGCAAAATTAATAACTCCTTCAGGAATTCCTGAATACCTTAATGTCATCAGCATTAAAGGTGAATACTGGCCGCTTAACTGGCTTTGTGTAACTGCTTATCCTGGAATCTCTTTTGCATTCAATAACAACAATAAGCAGGGGGAATTTGCCTTCGGATTTGAAATTGCATTGAGTGTTAAATGTTTTTTGAATAGAATAGGAAAATAATTTTAATAAAGGAAATGTATATGTCTAAAAAAATATCAGTTTTATTCTGCCTTCTAGTGACATTTGTTGCAAGTGTTTTTGCACAGGTTTCTGTTGATCCAAATGATGTATTTTATAAAGATGCCAAGATCTGGGAAACTAAAGGAATTATCGGCTGGCTTCCACAGATTCGTCCGTACTCGATTGATACTGTAAAAGCAATTCTCGCTGAAGTTAAAGAAAACGGTGATGAAGAAGATGTAAAGCTTGCTGATTATTATTCCCAGAAATATTTTTCTAAAAACTGGAATGCCGGAATTACTGTCGGAGCTGATTTGAAAAAGGCAAATGACGATGGCCTTAAAAAAATGATTTATGCAGAGCCAGAAATTTTTGGCGATATTTCTCTTCTTAAAATTGTAGGCTTTGGTTATCAGGCAGGAATCCTTGCTCAGAATAATTCTGTTAAAGAGAAAGAAATCCTTCCGATGTTTGAAAATTCCCGTAATAATACTTATGACGATCCTGCCAATGTATGGAAGATCGAAGCAAATATTGATGTAGCCGCAAACTTAACCGTTGGTAAATCTGACTTATACGGTATGTTCGGTTTAAATAAAGTTGCATACGGGCCATTTGTAAATGATTCAGTTTTATTAAATGGAACTCAGTTTCATTCAGGAAACTTTTCATTTATATATGAAGGTGAAAAATTCGGTTATACACAGATTTTCAGTACTTTAAGCCGTTCGGAAAAAAATGGAGATGCCGGAGTTCTTAATTTCGTACCTGAAAAATATATGGGATTTCATTCTGTAAGATTTACTCCAATCAAACAACTTGCAATTTCATATTTTGAAACTTCGACTATTACAAACAGATTCGATCCTGCATATTTACTTCCTGTTCCTTACATGATTATTCAGGGAATGTTCGGAGCAAGTGATAACACAATCAGCGGTTTGACATTTGATATCAGACCGATTGACCGTCTTGGAGTTTCAATTTCAGGATTAGTTGATGATGTTAATCTTAATGAACTTATGACAGGACATTTTGATACACGATTTAAGTTTGCTCTTATGGCAGGCGTTAACTATACACCGGAAGTTTCATTTATTGATAATCTTTCTCTCGATTATACAATTGTTCCTCCATATACCTACAGTCATAACGACCCTTCATTAAAAATCAACGTTTATGATAAAAATGGAGATTTAGATACTTCTTTACTTACAAAAGCTAAAGACATGGCATCATCTTATAACAAAGATAATTTCACAACACGCCTTACAAGCCTCGGAACAAAGATTCCGCCAAACTCAGACCGCATTCATTTCGGCGCATCGTTCAGACCTGTAGAAAGACTCAGACTTGATTTTAATACAACCTTCGTTCGTCATGCAAATATTGCAGAAAGCTACAGTGCAGAAGAAGCAAGAAATCTTTTAACTGTCAACAATGCACTTGCCGGTGAGGCAAAAAATGGTGATAAACCTTTATATTATTCAACTGACGGTTCAATCTGGACAAGTTCGCTTGATATGAAAGCCGGTGATTACAACTGGTTTATGAGACAGGATCACAAAATGTACATTCTTCAGTATGCATTAAATGCAGAATATGAACTTGAAAGACAAAAGTGGGGAACTTTAGTCTTCAATGCCGGTTATATGTTTGAATACATTCATAATAAAGGCGTTGACACAAATATTTACAGCGCAATCAATAATACTTCAAATCCTGTTACATTACAGCAGGTTGAAGATGCAAAGAAAAATTGGGTTGCAAATTTACACAATGTGTTTAATAATTACTTTAGCGTATCAGTAAAATATTTCTACTAATTTTTGGGGAACTTATGGGCAATAAACGCAAATTCTTATTTTTTTACTTAACAACAGGAGCAGGACATATTTCTACTGCCAGAGTTATGAAAGATTGTATTCTTAAAAATAACCCTGACGCAGAAATTGTAATGATCAACGGTTTTGACAACAAGAATTTTTTAGGAAAACTCATTTTTGAAACAGGCTATTATTTTTCTACAAACTTCCTGGGCGGACTTTATTCCTTGACTTACGATCTGGCTCAGTCAAGATTTTTCCAGAAAATGATGCTTTATACAATTGCTCCTCATACAATAAAATATATTAAAAAGGTTATCGAAGAAGAACAGCCAACAGATATCGTTAACTTTCATTTTGCATTAACTCCATTTTTGAAAAAAGTTCTCAGAAGTACAGACAGAAAAATTAATATGACTGTAATGGTAACAGATCCATTTACAGTTCCTCGCTGCTGGTTCTACGAAAAGACAATGAACTATTTCGTATATTCCCAGGAAGCTAAAGAAATAGGAATCAAGTTAAAAGTACCTGCAGAAAATATTACAATCGTTCCATTTGCATTAAATCCGAAATATCAGGAAAAATTTACTGCAGAGGATGTAGTCGCATTAAAGAAAAAGCACGGCTACGATCTGAATAAAAAAATACTTCTTATGATTGGCGGTGGAGACGGTCTTCCTGGTGCTATTGATATTATTAATAAATGTATCAGAAAAAAAGCTGATTTCGCTGTTGCGGTTATCTGCGGTAAAGACAAAGTCAAGAAAGATTATCTTGAAATGGTAAAAAAAGCAAATCCTCAGCTTGATTTACATGTTTACGGATTTGTTAATTATCTTGATGAACTTGTTAAACTTTGTGACTGTGTAGTAATGAAAGCCGGACCTGCAACATTGGTTGAAGTTTTGACTTGTAAAAAACCTGTAATTATTTCGCGTTATATTCACAACCAGGAAAAAGGTAACATGCAGTTTGCAGTTAGAAATAAGGTCGGATATTTTATTCAGAAACCAGAAAAGATTTATGATAAAGTTGAAGAACTTCTCGATGATAAAGATTTTGATATAAAGATGGCAAAACGTTTTGCAGCTCTGGATATCGATGTTGATACAGACAAAACTGCAAAACTTCTGCTTTCTTATTAAAGTCTACAAAGATTCGTGAGCATAGAAATGCTTTACGACTCTTTCTTCAAAGGCCTTTTTAATTAACTCATCAGGATTAATCTGATTGTAAATTTCTTTTGCCTCTTCAATTGATGCCCTTAACACAGGATGTTTTGGGCTAAAAAGAACACAGCAGTCTTCGTATGGAAGAATCGATGTTTCGTAAGTATTGATAAAATACGCAGTCTGCACGATTTCTTCTTTATCAAGACCAACACAAGGTCTTAAAAGCGGAACTTCTGCCATGCTTTCTGTTACAGCCATGTTTTCAAGTGTCTGGCTTGCAACCTGACCAAGACTTTCACCGGTAATAAGACACTGACAGTTAATGTGTTTTGCCAGCATGTTGCTCGCAGTCATCATGCACATTCGAAGTGCAATTGTACTCCAGCTATCGGGTGCCTTTTCTTTAATGAGCATCTGAACATCTGTAAACGAAATAATGTTGAGTGTAGTCTGAAGTCCGTAAGTTGAAAGAGCTTTTGCAAGATCTTCAACTTTTTTCTGAGCTTCTTCAGAAGTGTAAGGGTAGGAATGAAAATAAACGCATTCAACTTTCATTCCGCGGCGGAGCATTCTGTATCCTGCAACAGGGCTGTCCAAACCGCCTGATAAAAGCAGAAGACCTTTTCCGCTTGTTCCGACAGGGAGTCCGCGGCAGCCAATCTGAGAGTTTGTATAAACAAAACATTTTTCACGAACTTCAACAGAAATAACGACGTCAGGATTGTGAAGGTCAACTTTCATGGAACCGTCATCAAAAAGTCCTGAAGCAGATTCCCTCATGATTGCATAAGAATCGAGCGGGAATGATTTGTCACTTCTTCTTGCATCTACCTTGAAAGTTTTTGCACCGTTTTCTTTTGCCAGAAGCCCAAGCTCAGTTACTGTTTTTGTGATTGCTTCAATATTCTTTTCGCAGATTTTTGTTTTTGCCCAGCCTGTAATTCCGATAAGATGATTCAAACAGAATTCAACTTTGGAACAATATTCTTCTTCAACTTCAATGTACATTCTTCCTGCGCGTAAAATTACGTCAACGGGAATATGCTTTAAAAAATCACGTGCATTACGGACAAGCTGCTGTTCAAAAGATTTGATGTTGGAACCTTTAAGTGTAAGTTCTCCAAGTTTTGCAAGATAAGTAATTTTCATATTGAAAGTATATAGAAATTTCACTTTTTATACAAATATTCCCATGCCTATAAAGCATCAAATCGAAAGATTGAAAATGTATTGAATTACTTCAATTTTCCCTTTATAATTTTAAAAATGCACAGTATTGACCGTTTATTACATTTCAGATCTCAAGGTTCTCGTGATTTAGGAAAGACAATTCCCCAGATGCTCAAAAAATCTGTGGAAGAAAGTCCTGATACTGTACTTCAGGCATTTAAAAATGAAATCGGAAGCTATGATTACCACAGTTATAAACTTGTTTACCGTCACATTTTAAATCTTGCCTGTGCATTAAAAGATTTTGGAATCAAACGCGGTGACCTTGTTGGTCTCATTTCAGATAACCGCCGTGAATGGTTCATTACAGATCTTGCTTTGCTCTGTCTCGGCGCTGCAGATGTTCCTCGTGGATGCGATTCAATGGGAACTGAAATCCGTTTTATTTTAAGCTTTACTTCGTGCAAAGTTTGTTTCTTTGAAAATGAAAGACAGCTTATTAAAGTTCTCGATAATATTGACGAAGTTCCCGAATTGAAGGATGCAATTCTTTTTGATTCTCCGTCTGACCTTACAATGGAACGCGCCGCTTTACTTGGAATCCGCGTTCACAAATTTATTGAGTTTGAAGATAACGGAAAAAAATCAACAGATGCACAGCGTGCAGAAATTGAAGCTGAAATTGAAAAAACTGAAGGCTCTGATTTAGCAACAATTATTTTTACTTCAGGAACTACGGGAACTCCAAAAGGCGTAATGCTTTCGCACGATAACTTTATCTGCCAGTGCGAAGTTGTTCATGAAGTTTTGACTACAGCAAAAGAAGGCGATATGTGGCTTTCAATTCTTCCTGTATGGCATATCATGGAACGTGTTTATACATATTTCATTATTGCATTAAAGAGTGGAATTGCATATTCAAAGCCTGCTGTAGAAATTATGAAAGAAGATATCAATGCGATTAATCCTCAATGGATTGTAGGTGTTCCTCGTTTATGGGATGCGTTTACACAGAGCTGGTATCGTGAACAGAAAAGAAAAAGTGGCTTTGCGTTGCTTTTCTTTAATCTTGCAATGTCTGCAGGAAAATCTTTCTGCTGGGCACATGACCGCGTATTCGGATGGATCTGCCGTTTTTCAATCTGGCAGAAAATCTTCGATAGAATTTACGGCTTTATTCCATTCCTTTTGCTTTCTCCGTTTGCAGGTCTTGGATATTTAACAGTTATAAGAAAACTTCGCCGCCGTTTCGGTAAAAATATTAAAGCATGTGTCTGCGGTGGAGGAAGTCTCCAGCCAGAAAATGATTTGATTTTCCGTGCGCTTCGTGTACCGCTGCTCGACTGTTACGGAATGACAGAAACAGCACCGATTCTTTCTGTCAGAAGTCCTAAGAAACCAATGTCTGGCTGTGTCGGAAAAATTTTCCCATCCGCAGAAGTTATCGTTGTTCCTGAAAAAGACGGTGTTCCATTGGCCTCAACTCCATTAGGACCAGGAAAGCGCGGCCTCATTTTTGCCCGTGGCCGTCAGGTAATGAAAGGATATTATCGCCGTCCGGATTTGACTAAAAAAATTATTGATAATGACGGCTGGATCAACACTGGTGACCTTGGAATGCTTTCCATCGCCAACGAAATCACAATCACAGGCCGCGCTAAAGATACAATCGTATTGATGGGCGGTGAAAATGTTGAACCTCAGATTATTGAAAATGCAATCTGCCGCAGTATTTATGTAGAATCTTGCGTTGCTGTCGGTCAGGATAAAAAATATATCGGTGCCCTCATTGTTCCTCGTAAAGACAATATCCTTCAGTATGCAAAGGACAATAATGTTTATTACGATAATTATGAGTCACTTCTCGAATCAAATGAAATTCATAATCTTATCCGCGAAGAAATTGACCGCTTTACAGATGAGAAAAATGGATTCAGAACTTGTGAAAAAGTTGCAAAATTCATTTCTCTACCTGAAAGCTTCCAGATTGGTAAAGAAATCAATGCAAAGCAGATTGTAATGCGTCATAAGATTGAAACAATTTATTCAAAGGAAATTGCAAAACTGTTTGCATCAAGATCAAATTCTTTAACTTGATTTTCATAATTTGCCGATAATTATATTGTGAAAAAGTTTTTAGTTTTTATCACATTAAGTTTAATTACTCTCAATTTTTCTTTTTCTCAGAAAAAACTTTCTGATGCAGTTACAGAGTCAGACAGTGCAGAAACTTTACAAAGTTCAGACAGTTCTCAAATTGAAATTCAGAAACCCGATGCACTTTTGATTACTGAAAGTGTTCCAGAAATCTTTGACGGCATTTGGGAAGGCGAGGATCGTTATATTCTTTTTCAGGAAAAATCAGAACTTAAAGATATCGTTAAAGGCGATGTAAAATTGACGGACGATAATTGTATCTGGATTTACCTTAAAATATTTTACGGCTGGTACGTTGACCGTGCTGCAGAAAAAACAACCCGTAAAAATGCAAAAAATGGCTATGATAGAAACGATGTTGTTTTCCGTGATATTCAGAATATAAAAATCCAATTTAAGCCTTTAATTGATTCTGAAAACTGCTGTGCTTATGAGATTATCGTAACTTATCCCGGTATCAGGGAAAATACGGTTATCCCAGTCTGTATTATAAACAATCAGCTTTATCTTGATTTTGCAATTAAAACAAATGAACTTCCTGAAAATGCTCATGATGAAAAAATTGAAAAAAATCCTTTAACAGGATCGTGGAGTTCAATAGGTAAGGTAAGTGGAATTAAGGTCAGCCGTCCAATTGTTAAAGAGAATCTTACATCTATGTATATCACTGATGACTCTGTTTATTACATCCGCTACTGGAAAACTGACATGCCGTATTCAACAGATATGGCGTTCTTTTCTGACGGAAAGTATAAATACGAAGTGCCAAAACATATAAATTCTGCCGGAAACATTTACACTTGTGTTACAGGCCGCAGTGTTACAATCAGAAATGTCCAGAGACAAAAACTTCCCCTTGAAAACTACATTATGAACAGTGAAAATAATGTAATCGCTTTTGGTGAACCTTATATGAAAAAGATTTCTGAAAGCTGTCTTTTAAAAGATATGATGCAGATTGTGAAGGTTTCTAATGCACGAAAAGCACCTCCTCAGGACCCTCCGTTCCCGCCTGCAGAACTGGACTGGCATCTTGAAGATATATCGCGCGTAGAACTCAGTAATCAGCTTATTCAGGCTGTAAGAAAGCGCCAGAGAGATTTTTACGAAAAGTACAAACTCGGACTTCATTACTAATTCTTTCATATATATATAATCTCATTTTCTCGCCATAGTAGAATAATTTCTTAAATTTCAGTATAATACTTAAAATTTAGTAAAAATTTTAACTTTTAAAATATAAGAGGTTTTATTTTGTATAAGCCAGTCGATCCAAAAACAGATTTCCCTAAACAGGAAGAAGAAGTATTAAACTTCTGGGCAAAAAACGACACATTCAAGAAGTCTATTTCTCAGCGTGAAGGCGCACTGGACTTCGTATTCTATGACGGACCTCCTTTTGCAACAGGACTTCCACACTTCGGACATTTTATTCCATCAACAATTAAAGATATTATTCCACGTTACCAGACAATGAAAGGTAAGAAGGTTGAACGCCGTTTCGGCTGGGACTGTCATGGTCTTCCAGTTGAAAATCTTATTGAAAAGGAACTTGGTCTCAACTCTAAACACGAAATTGAAAATTATGGAATTGATAAATTCAACGAAGCTTGTCAGGCTTCAGTTTTAAGATACACAGCTGAATGGCGTAAGACTATTACACGTATGGGACGCTGGGTTGATTTTGATCACGACTACAAAACTATGAATCCTGAATTCATGGAGTCAATCTGGTGGGTTGCAAAATCACTCTGGGACAAAGGCCTCATCTACGAAGGAAAATACATTCTTCCTTATTGTCCTCGCTGTTCTACAGTTCTTTCAACACACGAACTTGCTCAGGGCTATAAAGATGTTCAGGATGGAACTGTAACAGTTCGCTTTAAGATTACAGAAGCTCCAAAGGGCGTTAACGATCCTGACATGGCAAACGGAAAAACATACTTCCTTGCATGGACAACAACTCCTTGGACACTTCCTTCAAACGAAGGTCTTTGTATGGGACCGGAAGTTGAATACGTAAAGATTCTTGACAAAGCATCTGGCGATTACTACATCTTTGCAGAAGCAAGACTTTCTGCTTACTACAAAAATGCAGAAGATTACGAAATCATTTACAAACATCCAGGTAAAGATTTTATCGGTGCAAAATACGAATCATTGTTCCCTTACTTTGCCCGTCTTGCAGACCCTAAAGTTTGTGAAGAAGAATCTGGTCAGAAATGTACTGAAGGTGCATTCCGTATGTTCAACGCTGACTACGTTTCTACAGAAGACGGTACTGGTATCGTTCATATCGCACCTGCATTCGGTGAAGAAGATAACAAGGTATTCAAAGGTTCCGGCGTTCCTAACGTTGAACCAATCGATGCTGAATGTAAGTTTACAAAAGAAGTTCCTGACTATCAGGGCGTATTTGTAAAAGATGCAGATAAAGATATTATTGCACGCCTCAAGAACGAAGGAAAACTTGTAAAACGCGATACAATCGTTCACTCATATCCACACTGCTGGAGATGTAACTCTCCACTCATTTACCGCGGAATCGGTTCATGGTTTGTAAAAGTTGCAGATCATCACGACAAGCTTTTGCGTGCAAACTCTCAGATTACATGGCAGCCAGCTCACATCAAAGAAGGCCGCTTCGGTAAGTGGCTTGCAGGAAGCCGTGACTGGGCAGTAAGCCGTAACCGTTACTGGGGTAACCCGATTCCAATCTGGCGTTGTGATGACCCTGACTGTAAACACACATTGTGTGTCGGAAGCCGCCAGGAACTCAAAGATTTGAGTGGAACATACCCTGAAGACCTTCACAAGCAGTTTGTAGACAAGATTACATTCACTTGTCCAAAATGTAACAAGGGTACAATGAAGCGTATCCCTGAAGTATTTGACTGCTGGTTTGAATCAGGTTCAATGCCTTATGCTCAGCAGCATTATCCGTTTGAGAATAAAGAATATTTTGAAAACCACTTCCCGGCTGATTTTATCTCAGAAGGATTGGATCAGACTCGCGGTTGGTTCTATACACTTACAGTTCTTGCAGCACAGCTTTTTGATAAGCCTGCATTTAAAAACTGTATTGTAAACGGAATCGTTCTTGCTTCTGACGGACGCAAAATGTCAAAATCTCTTCGTAACTACACAGACCCTGTAGAAGCTATCAACAAGTTTGGTGCAGATGCAATCCGTTTGTTCTTAATGCATTCAGCTGTAGTTAAGGCTGACGAAATCCGTTATTCAGATGATGGTGTTCGTGAAGTTCTTAAATCGATTATCATTCCTTTGTGGAACTCATATTCATTCTTTGTAACTTATGCAAACATTGACGGTGTAACTTGTACAGGTCATGCATTTGATTCAAAGCTTCCAGAAAATCCTCTTGACCGCTGGCTTTTGTCTGTAACACAGTCTCTCGTAAAGAAAGTTACAGAAGCTATGGAACAGTATGATCTTTCTGCAGCTATTGACCCGATCGTTGACTTTATTGATCAGCTTAACAACTGGTACATCCGTCGTTCTAGAAGACGTTTCTGGAAGAGCGAAAATGACGGTGACAAGACAGAAGCATACGAAGCTTTATACACAGCACTCAAGACATTTGCAAAAGTTGCAGCTCCATTTGTTCCTTTCATTACAGAAGAAATGTGGCAAAACCTTAAGACTGCAGAAGACAAGGAATCAGTTCACCTCGAAGACTATCCTGTTTACAACGAAAAGTTCCATGACAAAAAACTTGAGTTCAAGATGAACACTGTACAGAAGGCTATCTCAATGGGTAGAAGCCTCCGTAACCAGTTCAACCTCAAAAACCGTCAGCCACTTGCAAGCGTTGCACTTGTTACTCGCAATGCAGAAGAAAAGACAGTTCTCCAAGAAATGCTTGATTCAATTAAAGAGGAATTGAACGTTAAAGATGTAATCTTCCACGAAAGAGAAGATGAACTTGTTGAATTTAAGGCAAAAGCAAACTTTAAAGTTCTCGGTAAAGAACTTGGCGGACTTATGAAAGAGGCTGCTGCTAAAATTATTGAACTTAAACAGAATGCAATTCAGTCAATTCTTGACGGTTCTAAACTTACAATTGAAGTAGGTGACAAGACTGTTGATCTTACAGAAGATAAGATTATCGTTGACCGTATTGAAAAAGAAGATGTTAAGGTTATCAATGAAGGTACTTTGACTGTCGGTCTTGATACAAAGATTACTGACGAACTTAAGAAAGAAGGTTATGTTCGTGATCTCATTCGCGGTATTCAGAGCCTTAGAAAAGACAGCGGCTTTGAAGTAACTGACAGAATCAAGCTTACAGTTGGCGGAGATGCAGAACTTAAATCTGCATACGAAAGCTTTGCTGATTTTATTAAATCAGAAACTTTGACTGTAGAAGCTGCATGGGTTGATTCATTCGACGGTGCAACAACAGTTGAAGCTGACGACAAAACATGGAGTATTAAAGTTGAAAAGAAATAAGCTTAATCTTTTTCTAAAAAAAACTTTTTTAATTTTGGGAATCAGTTTTATTTCCTTTACCGGATGTAAAACTGTTCCTCAGGCAGGAAAAAATCTCAATCCTGTAAAAACAGTTGATATTCTCGATGATGAAGCTGCGATGTACATTCACATTCCGGCTAAAGAAAACAGTGAACTTCTTGAAAGCATGGTTTCTTCTTATTACAAGGGAATGTCTGAAGGTGATACAAAAAATCTTGTCTCAAAAATAGATAATGTTTATGCCGCTTTCGGTTCCAGAAAAGATAAGAAAAGAATCCAACTTGCATTAGACGGAAATATTCCTTCAATGCTTCCGACTGGATTAAAGAGAAATGGTTTTACAGAAAATAAATATGTAGCTTCTACTCTTTACGAAGGAAACGATGACTCGCTTTCAACATATTATTGCTATGACTCGTCAGAAATGCAGGTTGGTGTAGTTTCGGCAACACAGCTTGTTATTTCAAAAAATGTCAGACCAATGATTGATTCATATAACTGCGAAAGAGATGCAATTAACGAAATTGGCGGTCAGACAATTGACTTTGTGCAGGAATATCGAGGTGACTGGAAGTCCTCTGATTTGTATCAGTGGATTTCTGAAGATGTTTCAACAATTCATTTTTACATTGTGCGTCCACAGGCATTCCTTTCAACTCTTATCGGTTCTGATATGTCATCAGAAGTCTTTAAGCTTGTATTTGCAAAAGGAAATTTTTCAAAACTTCCAAATTCAAAATACGAACTCACACTTGATCTTGAATTCAAGAATGCCAAATTTGTTAAACCGGCAGTTTCATTGTTGTTTTTAACAATGGGCCTTACAGATTCAGATGTTAAAACAATTTCTCCAACACATGTTCAGTTGACAGGTGTTCACCTTAATACTAAGCAGCTTGTAAAAATGCTGGGAATTTGATTTGAAAAGATTTCAGGTTTTTGTATTGATTTCATCAGTTTTATTTTTCTCCTGCAAGACAAATACTGTATTTGTTCCAGGAGAAAAAAATGAACTGGTAAAAAATGTTTTTTCAGAATATTACACTCTCGCAGAAGAATACGTAAAACTTGAAAACTACACAAAGGCCATCGAAAATTATAAATTTGCAATGAAAGATAAATCCCTGCACGATGCATCTTATTATAAAATAGGTCAGTGTTATGCATGGAATAAGCAATACAAAGAAGCGGCTGAAGTCTTTTCTAATATTCTCAAAAAAGACAAAAATAACGTCAGCTTAAAATCAACAGTAGCATATCTTACTGCAATGCAGGGGGATGTCAAAGGCGCCTGTACTCAATATAAAAATCTGGTTCTTGAAAATCCCGACAATCCAGATTTACTTGTCAATTACGTCAGTGTTTTAATTGTTGCAAAGGATTACGAAACTGCAAAAATCAATCTTGAGTTTCTGGAAAAAAAATTTCCTTCAACAACTCAATTAAAGTCATTGAAGGAAAATCTTGATAAACTAAGTGATTCTGTTGCCAAAGAGTCAGAAGCTAAATAATTAAATATCAGAATAATTAGAGGCTTCATCAACAAGTGTGAAACTCCTATAGTCTTCCGGGCAGGAAAATTGG
>JAEDED010000039.1 GCA_016293495.1 Treponema sp.
CCCGCTGTCCCTCTTTCAACGCTCCCATGTCCCGTTTTGCACGCCGTTTGTAGAAATTTTTCAACATATATTTTTTTGTACCTATTTGTCCGGAGTAGGTATATTTTTTCAGTCTTTTATATATGTATAAAATGAATATTTCTGAACACGCATATAATTCTTCTGTATTTACTTCTTTTAGGGAGCAACACAAAAAAAACTGTAAATGCAAATACTTAGGGAACTGTATGTGTGGATGTTTAGTCTAGTAATCTATGCAGAAAAAAATAAACAATATTTTTGCTTGAAATCCCTCTGAGGTCTCTGGTTTATCGCCTGAAATTTTTCAAAAGCAAGCCTCCGGGAAAAATTCCCGACTACCGAACTTTAGTAGAAAAAACAGGTAGAAAAAAGTATTTTTGCTTATAGTTTGGTATAGTTTTTTTCTTGACCTAAATCCGAAAACATCATAAAATTTAATTAAATTAGCGTTAAATAAGAATAGGTAGAGCGTGGTGTAGTTCTCAGTGGTCTCCTTGGCGCCCCAGACCCCCTTTAGGAGGGAAGAGAGGGCTTAATTTCGGAGCAGCCCTCTCTCCTGCACGACCAGGAGGGCCTGGACTCAAGGGGCGCCACGACGCTTCGCTGGTGGCGGGGTGTTGATTTTTTGGTTTTGATATTTTTTTGATATCTTTTTTTTGAGACTTTTTGGTCTCTTTTTTTTTACCTTTTATTCTGGAGTGCTTTGATGGATATTAAGAATTTTCTTCCTGGGGATGATGAAAAGATCAATCAGCTTCTTAAGTTTACTGCTGAAGTTGATAAGATGACTTCTGTTATTCGACACACTAGGTTGATTGATATGAGTCGTAATGAAAATGATGCTGAGCATTCCTGACATATTGCGTTGATGGCCATTCTGTTTAAAGACTATGCTCCTGAAGGCTGTGATATTGGACGAGCTGTTAAAATGTGTATTGTTCATGATCTGATTGAGATCTATGCTGGTGACACTTTTGCTTATGATGCTGAAGCTAATAAGGGTAAAGAAGACCGGAAAAAAATTGCGGCTGACAGATTGTTTGGGGAATTACCTCTGGATCTTGGAAAAGAGCTTCGTGAACTTTGGGAAGAGTTTGATGCCATGAATACACCGGACTCAAAATATGCAGCGGCAATGGACAGGCTTCAGCCTTTCCTGCACAACACACTTACTGAAGGACACACCTGGAAAGAAGGTCATCCTTCAATCGAAATGGTAAATAAAAGAATCGCACCAGCTGTTGAAACGATTCCTCAGGTCAAAAGCTGGTACGATTTAAATATTGAAAGAGCCGTAAAAGAAGGCTGGCTTTCAGACTAGAAAAGCATCATCAAGTCTTCGATTGTCTCACGACGGCGAATCAGTTTTACTTTTCCGTCTTTGCAGATCAAAACTTCTGCAGGACGTGGACGTGAGTTATATGTTGAACACATACTCCATCCGTAAGCTCCTGTATCAAGAAGACATGCAAGATCTCCTTCTTTGATTTCAGGAAGCATTCTGTCTTTTGCAAGGATGTCTCCGCTTTCACAGATGTTTCCAGTAACTGTCTGTTCAACAAGACTGTCGCGGCTTACAGTTTTTCCTTCACGGAGAACTTCAATATCATGCCAGCTGTCATACATTGAAGGACGAACAAGTACGTTCATACCGATGTCTGTTCCTGCATATTTCTTACCGGCATTCTGCTTAACTGCGTGAACGCGGCCGAGAATTACGCTTCCTTCTGCAACACAGAAACGGCCAGGTTCTGATTTGAACAATGGAGCCTTTCCGTATTTTGCAACAAAGTCATCAAGAATTGGTTCAAGTCTCTTCTTAAAGTCTTCCATCGGGAATGGTTTTTCGTCATCAAGCTTGTGATAAGGAATGCCATAACCGCCGCCGAAGTCGATAAACTCAAGGTCTTCAAACTGAAGTGCAATGCGTAAAAGATTTGTAACTGCATCAAGGTAAGGCTGAGGATCCATAAAACATGAACCGATGTGCTGGTTTATTCCTGCAATCTTTACGTTATACTTTTTTGCAATTTCAAAAATCTGTGAAATATCTTCTTCTGCAATTCCAAACTTTGTCTTCTTTCCGCCTGTAACAACTTTGTCACAGTGCCCTGCTCCTACTCCCGGATTGATGCGCACTGCACATTTTGTTCCCTTGAGCGAACCGAAAAGTTCGAGCTGAGAAAGAGAGTCACAGCTTGTCATGATTCCATTGTCGATCGCAAACTTCATTTCTTCTGCGCTTACATTGTTAGGAATATAAAAGATTCTGTCCTTTGGGAAACCTGCTTTTAAAAGCATCATAATTTCGCCAGTCGACATTGCATCACAGTTATTTCCTTCTTCAAGTGCAAGCTTTAAGATATTAATGTTAGTATTTGCCTTTACTGAATAGTTAGCAGTGTATGGATACTTTGTGATTACCTGACTTACATCATGCATATGTGAACGAAGAACTTCTTCGTTGTAAACATACAATGGAGTTCCATACTGCTTTACGATATCTTCTGGATTGTTTCCCTTAAAGAAATCTACATTGTTAATATAAGAATTCATATAAACCTCTTCTTAAAAATTAAGGTCCGTTTATGGCGGACCTTTTTGCATTCAGGTCCCACAATCAGTGGTCCTGATTGTGATTTTTATTAAAGCAAGTGAGCTCTGATTTCATCACCACTCAATGGTGAAAGATATGCAGGTGCTACATCGAATACTGTGATACAGCCAGATTTTCCTTCTTTCTGCAAACGGTTTACTGCACGAGCAAAAGCGATGATTACGCTTGATGTGAATGCAGGGTTTGAATCAAGCTTAAGGCTGTATTCAATTACGTTATTGAATTCGTTGTCCCAGCCTGTTTTTCCGGAACGGATTACGAATCCTCCGTGTGGAATACCAGAGTGTTTTTTCAAAAGTTCTTCTTCAGAGATAAAGTGAACTGTAGTGTCGTAGTCTGCAAAATAGTTAGGCATTTCTTTGATTTCTTTTTCAATGCGTGCCTTGTCTGCTCCTTCTTCTGCAACTACAAAACATTCACGTGTGTGCTTCTGGCGAGTTGTAAGTTCTGGATTTGTTCCTGAACGAACAGCGTCGAGTGCAGCCTGTACCGGAATTGTATACTGTTTACCGTTTTTAACACCTTCAATGCGGCGGATTGCATCAGAGTGTCCCTGTGATACACCTTTTCCCCAGAATGTATAATCTGTTCCGTTAGGAAGAATTGCGTTTGCATAAAGTCTGTTCAAGCTGAACATTCCAGGATCCCAGCCTGCAGAAATAAGAGCAACATGGTTAGAAGCTTTTGCAGCTGAATCAACATTTGCAAAGTGCTGTGGAATTTTTGCGTGTGTATCGAAGGAATCGATTACGTTAAAATATTTTGCATATTCAGGAGTCTGTTCTGGAAGATCAGTTGCTGAACCGCCACAGAGAACGAGTACATCGATTTCATCTTTGTGGTCAAGAATATCTTTAACATTGTAAACTGGAACTCCAGCTGTCAAAAGTTTAACAGTTGAAGGATCACGACGTGTGAATACTGCCACAAGCTGACAATCAGGGTTCTGTTTGATTGCGCATTCAATTCCCTTACCGAGATTTCCATAACCTAAAATACCGATTTTCATAATTTAGTCTCCTTATATAATTGATAAAATCCTTATTTTTCCGCACAAGCGGATTTATATTTTTTCCTGACTTAAGTTTCAGAATCTAAAACTTACAAATTATTTTCAATAAGGAATATTTTGTTTTTCAAATATTCCTTCATTACAGATACAAGATTTTCCTGACCGGAATAAAGACATTTATCTTCTACACTTCCGGTAAACTGACCTGTAAGAACAAAAGATGAATCAGCAATAAATCGAATCTGATTTTCTTCAATCTTTGTTTTATAAATCTTTGCACCTTTCATTTCAAAACCGTCACTTACAATTACGATTTTAATTTTTTTAGCTGCAAGATTTTCAAGTTCTTCCTGAAAATTATTAATAATAGTTGAACTTGCAAGAAGGTAAATTCGTTTTTCAGTTCCTTCAAGCATCTGTTTAACTTTATTCTTAATATTTACGGAACCTTTAATCGTTATGTAACCGTCAGCAGCTGCAACCTCAGCAGGTTTATGCTTAATGATAAAATCAGCTTTTTCTTTAAGTGAATTGATTCTGTTTTTCAAAAAGATTTCTACATCAACCGGAATATATTTAGCTGACTCACCTTCTTCAAGATAACAGGCACCTTTAGTTACAAGTTCAGCAACTGCCGCATATACATTTGATCTTGAAATTCCAGTTTCTTTTGAAAGTTCATAGCCGGTCATCTTTCCATGCTTTATAAGCTCTACATAGATAGAAGCTTCCTGGCGGGATAATCCAAAAGCAATAAGTTCTTCGATTACTTTCTTTTCCATAACTTTTAGTAGTACTATTTAGTACTACTAAAATATAACACTTAAATGCACATTAGTCAACAGTTGTAAAAATCGAAACTAATTAAATAAAATGATTAAAGGCGTTTATAATTTGAGAAACGTTCTCTACCCTATATTCAGCATCAGGAAAGTTTTCGTTATAAAGATCAATCCAGACTGTATGCCAGCCGAGTTTTTTTGCAGGAATAATATCGTTATTAAAATTATCTCCTACGAATACAAGCTCTTCAGGATTTTTTCCAGACAGCTTCTGTGCTATCTTGAAAATTTCAAGATCCGGCTTATCAACCTTGTGTTCTCCTGAAACTATTATAAGGTCCGGATCGAGCCATTTTTCAAGTCCAAGATTTTTAATTTTATTTCTCTGATGCGTTCCAGGACCGTTAGTGATGATTCCTATTCTGTCAAAATGTCTTTTCGAATAATCAAGCATTTTTACGATATCATCATTAAGCTTCAACGAATACAATTTCTGTTTATAAATGGAATGAAAATCGAGAGCTTGCTGTTCCGTTATCTGAATATTGCAGTCAGCGAAGCCGTTCTGAAATCTGTAGACATACATCTGGTCCATAGTAATTCCACCACGCTGCGACTGATAAAAAACTTCATCTCCACGAATGCGGCATCTGTCATTTGCCTTTTTCTGAATACTTATATATTCATCTGAAGGAAATTCTGTTTTGTGGAAAAATTCCTCGAATGCCTGAAAAAAAGCATCGCATCTGAAATATAAAGTATCGTCAAGATCAAAAAAAATTGTTTTCATATAGTTATTATCAGTATAATTTTTTTTATTTATTTGTTAAAGTAAAAGCATGAAGCTTAAGAAAATATTGGTTGCAGTTTTTATAGCTGCATTATTTTCTGACATCTGCATCTTCTCAAAAAGTCCTGACCTTCATCCGAATCCATGGTCTTTAATCATTTACAGGCCTTACAATGCAGGCGACATGAATGAAGTCCGCTGCTATGTAAAATTTGAAGATGCCGAAACCGGTGAAGATGTAAGCTACACAAAAGTCAAAGCAAAATATGCATGGATTTCAACACCAAAAATCGCTCACGAATATCAGAAGTCCTATTTCTTAAGCGGAGCAATGTCCATGCACTGTCTTCTCAAACCCGGAAAATACAACATCACTGTCTGCACGCCAAAAGACAAAACATACCCGGTTGTAACTTCAAATAAAGAAGACTGGACCTCCAATGTTTTTTATTACGATACAGACAATCCGACAAACGTAATCTTTGTAATACCCACTGCAAACGACAACGGTTTTTATAATGGTGGCTGGTACATAGACTACAAGGCTCCAAAATATTTCAAGTTCACAAAACCAATAATTAAAGAGCAGGATTAAACCTCAGTCTCATTGTCAACTTCAATTATAAACTATGAATCATATTTTATAAGCACTTCAAAAGTACCGGGATTTTTTTCTGGTTCATCACCTTCTACGTCAAAATCAAAAACTTCAAGTTCAGTTAATGCAAACGCAAGACGTGTACTGTGAAGCATTCCGTTTTCTTCAAGAAGTGCACGATGGCGATCCTTATCATAACGGTGAACATACCACTGTGGGAACCCGCCCTTCTTTCCAGTTTTTACAAAATCATAACGAAGAAGGTTTTGCAAAACTTCAACATTTAACTCAGGGAATAATTTATTGTCATCAATAAATTTAATAAACGATGCAAAATGTTCAAACCAGTATGTGTCCCTGCGGGCAGCTTCAAAAGTTTCTCTTTCTTCTGAGTAATCACAAAGCGTACAGATGAATTTCCACGGACTGACATTTTTCAAAATATAATTCCAGGTTTTATCGAACTGATGCTTGTTCCAGAATGCATCGGTTATAATTTCAATGTCTTTAAGATACATAATGTCGGTAAAAGGCATATATGGAGTTGCAAAGGTTTCATAGACTGCATTCTCCTGCCATTTCCAGCCATTTTGTTTTGCAAAAGATTCCATTTCTGTTCCGTGAAGGATTTTGAGAAAGCCTAACTGCAAAGCATCTGGTTTTAATGCCATTACAAAATCGTAGCTGTAGCCAAATGCATCAAGGTCTTCAAACGGAAGTCCTGCAATCAAATCCAGATGCTGGTGAATTGTTGAAGGTATTCTTTTTACATTGGCTGCAAGTTTTTCAACATTTGGTGAACGATGAATTGCCTCAAGAGTTTTTTTATTTGCACTTTGGACGCCGATTTCAAACTGCATGATTCCGTGCGGAACTTTCTGTAAAAACTCGATCGCTTGCTCAGAAAGATATTCAGCTTCAATTTCAAAGTGGAACATTGTTTTGCCGTTATGATTTTCGAGAATATATTTCCATATTCCGATATAACGGTCAGAATCAAGATTGTAAGTTCTGTCAACAAACTTTACAAGTTTAACATTAGCATCAAGGAATATCTGAAGTTCCCTTTTAACTTTTTCGAATGACTTAAACCTAACCCGTTTATCAACACTTGAAAGACAGTAAGAACAGCTGTAAGGACAGCCGCGGCTTGATTCGTAATAATAAATTTTATGATCAGGATCAAAATTGTCAGTAAGAAGTTCAGGATATGTAAAAGGAATTACATCAAGATCAGAAATTAAATCACGGTTACCAGTAAAGACTGTTTTATTCTGAACTTTGTCGAAAAAATAAAGGCCTTTGATTTCAAGAAAACGGTCGTACGAAAATTCCCTGAGAGCGCTACCTTCACCGCAGGCATTACCAGCATCAGATGATTTACCATCACCAGAGGCGTTACCTTCACTAAGCGCCTTGAAAAACTCAAAGCAGGTTTCTTCGCCTTCACTGTGAAGAATAAAATCGAGAGACGGAAGTTTTTTGAAATAAACCTCTGGGGCGTATGAAAATTCTGGACCGCCTGCGCCGACGATACAGTCGAGAACTTTCTTTACATCTGGAATTATTTTTTCTACAACGGAAGCATTCCACATATAAGTTGAAAAAATTACTGCATCAGCTTCGGACTGAGCAATTTTTCTGAGAATCTCGGTATAAGGCTGGTTAATCGTAAATTCAACTGTAACAAGCTCAATATCAGAAACGGCATTTTCTGTATTTCTGCTGTTTTCTGCATTTCTGATATTGTCTGCAATACGGGAGTTTACATAATTGTAAATTGACCTGACTGCAAGGCTTGTGTGCATATAGCTTGCGTTTACGGCTGCCAGTAAAATCTTCATACAATTGATAATAACAGATTTCCGGACTTGATTAAATAGCAGTTTTTCTATAAAATTAATATGTTTTTACGGAATTACCGAAGAAGAGGAGGTGAATTTAGTTATGGCAACAATCAACGTTGACGATTCAGAAAACCTTGAAAAAGCAATCAAACGTTTTAAACGCATGGTTGAAAAAGAAGGTATCATCCGCGAATACAAAAAACGCGAATACTTCGAAAAACCTTCTTCTATTCTTCACCAGAAGAAAACAACACTCGAGAGAAAACTCTTGAACAAAAGAAGAAAGTCAGAAAAGAAAGAATACTAATTCTTTCCGATTTGCGTAAAAAATGGGCGGCCTAACCGGGGCCACTGAAAAAGTCCGCTAAGGATTGAATTTACAGGCACCACCTAAATAGAGTAAAATTTATTCAGGTGGTGTTTTTTTATGCTCAAGTCACAGCAAGAATTAAATTTCAGTCAATACACAGATTTATATGACAAATTGATTCCACAGGATCATCTGTTCAGAAAAATAAATGAGCTGATAGATTTCAGTTTCATAAGGGATGAACTGAAAGATAAATATTGTCCAGACAACGGACGAACAGCCGAAGATCCTGAATATCTTTTCAAATTCCTTTTCCTCAAATGTCTGCATCCTATGTCAGATGTTGACCTTGTGGAACGAGCTCTTTATGACCTTTCCTACAAATATTTTCTAGGATTAAATCCTGAAGATGAAGTGATAAACGCAAGTACTT
>JAEDED010000007.1 GCA_016293495.1 Treponema sp.
AATTTTCCTGCCCGGAAGACTATAGGAGTTTCACACTTGTTGATGAAGCCTCAAATTAAATGTGATTTTTTATTAACTGAGAACCTTTATTAAATGAGAACCTTTATTAAATGTGATTCTTTATATATTCAATGAACTCTTTTTCAGGGAGCGGCTTTGAATAGAAATAGCCCTGAACCTTATCACACTTTAAGTTTTTAAGCATGTCACGCTGTTCTTCAGTTTCTACACCTTCGAACAGAGTTATTTTATTAAGCTGTTTTCCGAGTTCTATCAAAGTATTGATCATCTTGAACTGTCCTTTCTTTGCCTTTTCGCTTCTGAGGAAGTTCTGGTCAAACTTGATTACGTCGATTGGAACATCACTGAGCATATTGAGAGAAGACTGTCCGCTTCCGAAATCATCCATTGCCACGCTAAAGCCATATTCATGAAGGCGGTTAGTAACCGTAATGAGGTTAAAGGAATCGTCGTCCGAAGAACGTTCAAGGATTTCAATTTCTACAAGTTCCGGAGAAAGATCATATTTATTAAAACGTCTTACAAATTCTGCAACAAACATTTCTGGATTTCGATGAGCACGAGAAACATTTACCGAAATCGGAACTACCGGATTACCTTCATCAATCTGACGGCGAAGAAATTTGAATACCATTTCGTAAACTTCAAAATCAAGACGGGTAATAAAACCGTTGCGTTCGAAAACCGGAATAAATTCATTAGGAGCGAGAAAGCCAAGTTCTTTATTGGAACTGTTCCAGCGGACAAGAGCTTCTGCACCTGCAATCCTGTCAGTTTCAAGAGAAATCTTAGGCTGATACACAACAAAGAATTCTCCGCCGGCAAGAGCCTTTTCCATCTGGCGCTCAATAAGCCCTTCTCTTGCAATTTTTTTCTGCATCTGAAGGGAATAAATCGAGTAAGTCTGCATCAGGTTATTCTTAATCTGACTCTTGGCGAACGAAGATTCCCCGATAAGATCCTGAATACTTCTTCTGGTTCCATAGAAATTAGTTCCCGGCAGATAGAAAGTAATTCCATACTTAAGATGAACCGGAGAGTCTTTTACTGTCAGGCTTTCGTTCAGGCGCTCTACAAACACATCAAAGGAATTCATAAATTCCCCGACATTTTCAAGAGGCGAAATAATGTAAAAGTGATCGGCATAACCACGGCCGCACAACGCATTGCGAGAACTACAATAACTGAAGATTTCGTAGCCTGTCTGTTTAAGAAGATCATCAGCAGTCTGACTGCCAAAACGCTGGTTTATAAACTTAAAGCCCGGACAGTCAATTTCTACAACTGCAAAGCGGTCGTTTTTTCCTTTATCCAGAAGAACCTTAGCTTCTTTTTCGAACTTTGCACGGGTCCACAATTTGGTGAGCGAATCATAATTAGTTTCCCAGAGGTTTGCATTGTTGAGGAATACTGTTGATAAAATAATCAATATGAATACAACAAGTGCGGCAACAGAAACTTCGTGAATAATGATGCATCGAAGCTGATTATAAGATTTCATAATCACATCTTCATCAACTACAACACCACAGGTCCATTCAGTTCCTTCAATAGCTTCAAGAAAAACCTTTATCTTCTGACCTTTTGCTCCGTGAGTTGAATAAACACCGTTCCTTACACGGAAAAAAAACTGCGACGAATAATCTCCGAGATCAGGATTTTCAGGAATATACTGTTTACCGATCAGTTCATCCTGAAAGTGACAGATAAAATTACCGTCATCACCAAGAAGAAAATAATTTCCGTCATTTTTGATTTTAAGCTTTTCCATCAGTTCACGAAGAGTTGAAAGTTTTACAGTTCCACTGATGACACCTTTAACATTCCCGTAATCATCATAAATAGGACGGGCAACAACAACTATGTAATCTCCTAATCTAGTCTCGAAAGGACCAACCGCAGTTTCAACTTTAATTCCTGAAATAATGTCTGAAAAGTATTTATCTCCAGAGGCATCGTATTCTCCATCAAGACTGACACACTGACCGTTAACAAAGGCATAACCGATTCTGTCAAAATACACAGCCTTCATAGTTTCATTTTTTTTAAGCCATTCAAATGCTTCGTCTTTTGTTCTGATTTTTCTTAATTCAGGATTATTTGAAAACTGCTTAAGCTCTGCCTGTGCACTGTCAAAAGCAAATTTTGAGATAAGGGAATATTCATGAACAAGTGCTTCGTAAGAAGTGCGGCTTACAGTTTCGGAGTCGATTCGGACGAGTTTGAGCATTTTATTTGCAATGGAAACAATAAAAAGCACGATTACAAGCGAGCTTAAAATAAAGCACATATATTTAACTGATTTGCGAGTAATCTTAAATTTATTCTTTCCGGCACCACGAAGCATCATATTATTATGTTACCACCTATTCAATAAAATGCAAACTTTTTTTACTATATTGTAACTATTGATTATATGGAATTTTCTAAGGTAGGAAGTTGAATTTTCCGATACTTGAAGGGAATAGGTATAAATTTGGAGGAAAAACGCATGTTTTCTCTATTAAATAGATTATTTTCTCGCATTTTTGATAGATTGACTGACTCGAAAAAAGTTGTGGCTGTCGGGTTAATGATGGCTGTGGCTTTCGGGGGAATTTGGGCGGAAAATTATACTGAGAGAGACATAATTATTGATGCAACCTGGACCGGAAACAACGGAAGAGAATGGACAGCTCTTGCAAACTGGACGGGTATTACCGATATTTCTCAATTAAAAGAAGCTGCAACAGTAACAATCCCTTCAGGTCTCACAAACTATCCTATTGCTTCTGCAGCAACACCGATAACTCTAGACGGTGATTTAGTTATTGAAGACGGAGCAAATGTCGAATTTGCAGGAACAACTGTTCTTAATACTGTTACCTCACCTAATGGCGAGATTACTATCGGAACAGATACTTTAACTATCAACGGTAAAGCAAGTCTCAAGCAGGTAATATTAGGAGACGGCGGAATATTTACTTCTAACGCAGACCTCACTCTTGGCACTATCAGAGGAGGAATTTCCTCAAAATTATATTTCAATGAAGGAACAGGAGCACAGAGTACAACTGTAACAACTCTAGCATTTTCTCCCGCTCCCGACACCATCAGTTTTGGTAACGACGCCTTAGATAAATTCAACATGGGAGCAGGCGGAACTGAGGCGCTCGACATCAGCGGTTCTGCAAACGTTACACTTGCAGGAACTATCAATTCCTCGAACTTAACTCTCAACGCCTCACCTTCTCTTTCTGCCAATACAACTTTGCCTAACATAATATTGGCTAGAGACACAGAAATTACAGGCAGTGCATACAATCTTACATTTAATGGCACAGTAAACAGCGACACCACTGCAAAAAACCTTACAATCACTTCAAAGAAATTAGATATTGTAAAACCATTAGGGGCAACAACACCTCTTAATAATTTTACTCTCAACGGACCTTCTACAAATGACGCAGCTTTCGAAGGCGAAAATGATTCCTCTATTACCTGTGACGGAGATTTTACAATCAACGGTAAGGCAACCTTCCGCGGTGATATTTCTGCTGCCTCTGTTGAAATAACAAACGACATGACATTCGGAAGTAACTGTGCTCAAGTAACAACAACAGGCACACAGACTTATGGAAAACCCACAACTCCTGCAGCAGTAACTTTATACAGAATGTACTCAAGCGGTAATGAACCTTACGTTGATTCCCCTGTTGCATTTATTTCTACAACCGGAGCTGATATTTCTTTCTACGGAACAATTGACAGTACAGTATATTCACCACTAGGAGAAAGACCTGTAAAAATCGGATCTATTGCAAATCCATCAAAAGTTTTGATTACAGGAGCTGTAGGTAGCATAAAAGCCCTCGATTACATTGAAATCAATGGTGACCTTACTGCAAACAGTACAATCACTTCAAACAGTATTTACGTAAGCGAAAAAACTTACTTAAAATCAGATATTACAACAGCAGGCTTTTATAAAGACGATGCAAATAAATACGCACAGATTTTTGTCGGCGGAGTTTCAGTTGAAAATGATGTAAATCTAATTTCAACTGATCCAAACTGCGGAATTTATTTCAACTCTGCGGTTAATGCAAAAACTGCAAATACTCAGTCTCTCACAATCGGTTCTGTAGCAAATCCTACAAAAGTTTATTTCAACGGAAATGTCGGTGGAACAAAAACATTAAATAGCCTCACTTTCTATTCTGACCTTACAGTTGCAGATTCAGTTCAGAATGTAAATGCAGTTAACTGGAACAATCAGGGAACAGGAACTTCGAACACCGGAACTAAAGCTCTTGTCACCATAACCAGAAACATCACCGGCGACAACACATTCCAGGCCTTAAAAATCGAAGGAACCGGAACTTCAACAATCTCAGGAAGCAATACAGTCAACGGAGACTTTACCTGTTGTACCGATGCCGGAAAAACTATTTCATTCGGTGCAGGCAAAACACAAACCGTAAATGGAAAATTCACCATCACTGGAACACAGGCAAATCCGATTACCCTCAACAGTACAACTGACGGCACACAATGGAACATCAATACTCCAGTTGCATCAGCAGAAGTTTCATTTGCCAAAGTAAAAGATTCTGCATCAACAAACGCCTCAATCAGACCGCTTTACTCAACTACACTCGGCAACAACACAAACTGGATTTTTGCAGATAAATACAGATGGCTCAGCACAGCAACAGGCACAGACTGGAAAACTGCAGCAAACTGGCAGATCGAATCAGGAGCCGATAACTGGATTACAGCATCAACATATCCAGGCAAAAACGGTGACGAAGATGTTGTTTCAATTGTCGCAAACACAAATTCAAAATATCCTGAATTCGCAGGTGCAAGTGGAATTTCAATTTCTTCTATTAATATTGCAGCTGACACTTCAGTTTCACTTAACTCAACTTACAATATTATTCTCACAGCTGCATCTGATCAGATTACAAACAAAGGAACAGTAATCTTTAAAAACTCAGGTCGTTTTATCGACACAGCCGCAACAGCAAAATATCTCATGGATACAGCTCAGGGAACAGTTGAATATTCAGGAAGCGCAAATCAGATTACAAACTTTGGATCAAGTAGTGCTGCTGACTACAATAACCTTGTCGTAAATATTGAACTTCCTTTAGAAAGTGGACATCAGATTAAAGTAAATGGAAATCTCACAACAACTGCAGCAATCACAAACGGCCAGTCATTATACGTTGCAGGAACTTCAACAATTGCAGGTAACATTACAACAACTGCTGACCAGATATACACCGGAAAGGTAACCCTGAACGCTGCAACCATAACAATCAACTGCGGCACTTCAAACACTATCACTTTCAGTGACGATATAGTTAACGCAACAGGAATTACCTGTGCGCTCACAATTGATGGTAATCTCTCAACTGCTGCTTCTAAAAAGATTTCTCCATCTTCTCTTTCAGTTACTGGTACTACCGCAAATGCCGCAGTAATCACTACAACAGGACTTCAGGAATATACAGGCGCCGTTACAAACACCGGTACTATCACTGTTCCTTCTTTAACATCTGGAACAGCTGTAGAATTTAAAGGCGGTTATACAGGAACCGGCGGTTCTTTCATTGGTGCAAAAACTTCTGCCGGAGATTTGACACCAAACCCGGACATCGTATTCTCAGGCGGAACTCAAACCTTCGGAATCTTTACTCCAAACAATGATGTCGTTGTATTCAAAAACAATGTAACATTAGGATCAGATTTAAACTGTTATGACATAAAAATTGACACGGGTGCAAATCTTTCTGCCGGCACAAATTCAATTACCGTTAATAACAACTGGACTAACAACGGAACCTTCACAGCCGGTTCATCAACCGTAATTGTTGCAAAAGACATTGCAGGTGACACAACCTTCAACAATCTCACAATCAACGGAACACAACCCACAGTTATTTCCGGCAATAATACAATTGCAGCCTTCACTTGTGAAAAACCGTCAAAGGTTATTACCTTCAACACAAACACAACTCAGAAAATCACCGGCAAACTCATCCTTGACGGTAAAGCTACCGGAACAAAAATCACATTAAAAAGTAATTCTGCAACCGCAACTTCTGCAGCTGACCAGTGGAGCATCAACACAACAGACGCAACAACAGATGTTAAATATGTAAAAGTTCAGAACTCAAACTCAACTAAACTCATTACTACAACAACATCTGTTTCAATGGGAAACAACAGCAACTGGGCAATTGCATCTTCATTCAAATGGACCGGAAAAGGAACTGGCGCTGACTGGAAAACTTCTGCCAACTGGGTAACTGTTTATAATTCAACAGAATTTCTCACAAATGATTATCCGGGAAAATGGGGCGATTTTAACATCTTTGATACTGTTGATATTTCTACAACAGCTACAACTGATAAATGGCCGATATTCAATGAAGCAGATGCTTCTGTTAAACTCAGCAAAATCTCAATCGGAGCAAATGGTGTACTCACATTATCAGGAACAAAAGATTTACAGTTAAATCTTGCGGCAGACCAGACACCACTTTCAAACTCAGGAAAAATCATTTACTCAAATTCAGGTCGCATTAAAAATAACGATACAACTCATTCTCCAATTATGGATATTACAAAAGGTCTCGTTGTTTATACCGGAACTGCAGACAAAATCACAAACATCAACACATTAGTTTCTCCTGATTCAACAGAACCAGCAGACTACTATGATCTCAAAGTTGAAATTGACATCCCGCTCGGCGGATGTATTACAGTAGCAAATAATTTTACACTTGATGATGGTAAAAATATTACTTCTCCAAACAACACAGCATACAGTTTTATCGTAAAAAACAGCTCTAATGCTAACACATGTAAGATTGGAGGAAACATCACAACCACTGACCTTCAGAAATACCAGTCTAAGGTTATCTTGACTAATGATGTTACATTAACTGCAAACAAAGACCTCTCATTTGAATCAAACGGAACAGTAACCGGAGATTACAGCCTGACACTTGCAACTGATGAAAACCACCAGGCAAATTACAAGCTCGATAAAAACGTTACTGTAAAAATTTTAACCGCTTCTGTTGCCACAGGAAAAACACTTTCAATTTCTGCAGGCGTAACAGTAACTGCAAAAGAAGGCTTTACAAAAAATGGAGCAGGTTCAGTTTCATTGGGAACAGATTCTTCTGCCGAAATGACTTCAATTGCAACCGAAAAGAAAAACATTAACTTCTCAGGATCAGGAACTGTCACATTACTTTCAGCTGTTACATTAGACACAACAACAGGCGCTGCAACTGGTGACGGCAATGTTACAATCGTAAATCCTTTCCAGGGAAAAACCGCAAACTCACAAGACCTTACAATCAAAGCCGGCACTGGTGATGTAAGCTTACAGTCTGACATGGGAACTGCAACTGCACTCGGTACTACAACAATCAGCGGCGCAAAGATTTCAATTGCACAATCAAAAACAATTAGTGTAAATTCCCTTGCAATTACAAACTCAGATATTCTCCGCATCAACAAAGGCGCCACAGTAACAGCCACAACAGGCTTTATAAAAAACGGCACAGGCCTTTCACAGATTACAGGAACTATCAGAACTAATAACAAAGAAATCAGTTTCAATAACTCAACCTACATCGATAATGCTGCAGCACTTGATACTTCTAACAATGGTGCAGTCGCTTCTCCGACTGCCAGCATTACTATCGGTACTTCAGCAGCTGATGATCTTTACATCAGTGCACTCGAAAGCGGTACAGCCCAGAATGTAAACATTACAGCAGGTACTCTCGACGTAAAAGGAAACTTTGCCCTCTTCAACGGAAAAGTTTCTCTTGCTGCAAATCTTACAACCGGCAAAGACATTGTTCTCTTAAACGGAACAGCTTCTTCAATGTACAATGATGACAAAGAAGGAAACAAATCTTCAAACGTTTCAAATCTCTTTGATTACCATAACAGTGCAAGAACAGCCGCAAACAAGTTGTGTCCGCCTTCACTTGTATACAAAGTTTCAGGAACTCCAACTACTTCTCAGTATCCAGAAGTTATGCCGGACGGAACAACTGCAATCGGACACACAACCTACAGTTCATCATTAACTGGCTTTACCGGTAAAACAATTACTGCCAGTCAGAACTTCTACGACAACGGAGTTGACCTTAAAGAAACAAGCTGGACTCTTAAACTCAAAGATAACGACAAAGCAACAAATTCCTTTGCCGAAATCTATAACGCAGAAATCAGTAACTGTACAGTTGAATGTATTACCCCAGGCGGTTACGCATGGCTTTCTGCTGCAGAAAACTGCACAGGAACTTCAAATACTTCTGACGATACTTCAGCTGTTTTAACCTACACTGCCGGTTATAATGACGGTAGATATTCAAGAACAAACACTGGCGTTGCATTCCTTCGCCCTGTCGTTCTTAAAAACAATAATAATTACTCAGCCGCTGAAGGTCGTATCACAGGACCTGAAATTCCAAACCTTTCTGGTACTTACTCAGTTCGTGATAATGTAATCCGAATTGAATTTGTAAGAAGCGATGATCATGCAAAGACAGCCCTCATTGAAAACTCAAACAATGAAATCACCCGTGCACTTGCCTCTGCAGTTCAGGCAATTAAAGTAAACAACGGCTCTTCTGTATTTGAAAATGCTAAAGCATATATCGATGCTGAATGTACTTCATCAACTGACGGTTGCGGTGATATCGCAGTCTTCTATATTAAAGCTGACTCAATCACATGGAACCTTACAGCAACTGGTATTTTTGCCGGTAACGCTGCAGATGCAGACTCACACGGAAATCATCAGACAAATTACACAGACCTCACAATCGAAAAAGCACTTGCAGACGTATTCTATACATTAACTGATGAACACAAAAACAGAATCTGTTCTTACAAAGCAGCACCTTCTCAGACACCAAGCAGCGAGCCAGGCTACAGATTCACCGCAACAGCAACCCGTTGTGCTATTGCAGAAATGCACATCACCTTTGCTATTGCAGACTTTACATCAAATAAAATTTATCTCTACTTTGACAATCCTCTTTCAGACAGAATTACCTGGAAGACATTTGACCCAAGTATAGCTGATGATAAAAAAACAGAAAGCTCAATTAAAATTGTAACTAAACCTTCTGACATCGCATCAGGAACTTATGTAGCAAACCCTGTAGCTTCAGTTTCACGCGACGGAATTTCTGAAAACGGAATTATCCTTTCTCTTACCAACAATCTTGATTACAGCATGATTGAATACGGAATTGTAATCAAATACGGAGGAACCTTCCTTTTCGACAATAAGATCCACAGCCCTGACAACAAAGTAGTCGTCGACGGTGAATCACACTGTATCTCCGACGTCATCACAAGCTGTGTTGATGTTAAGTACGCATACGACAATCGTAACGACGACTACATCGACAGCACCGGAGGCGTTGCACCGGCTGACTCAATCGTAATGCGGGACTTTACCGGCGAAGGTAGAAACAACAAACTATTCGCAGACAAAAACATTACTCTCGTTACAAAAGACGTTGCTTCTGCCGACGGAAATTCTAATGTCGCAGATTTTAAATACAAACTCGTTGCAGACATCACACCTACAGCAGGCTGTGACGGATCTGTATTCGAGGAATATTCAAAACACTCAACAAGATTCTGGTTTGCAGAAGGAAACAATCCTGTAAGCCAATTCAGTCAGACTCTGAACAATTCAACTAACAAGCAGTTCTCTGATGCTCCGGGAAGTTCAAAAATCGATCAGGTTATTGACGGAACAGATCCGAAACTCATTACTTATCTTTTCCATAACTTCTCAGAAGAAACTCCATGTCTTAACTGGCAGAGTGGAAGTAACGTAAGATTCCTCTTTGAAGTGTTAAAAGCAGATGGAAGCTCTTACACAATCAATCACAAATACGATAACTCTGCAACTCAGTCGACACCGCTCTACTGTGCACGACTAAAAAATCCATTGGACATCACTTCGATTGACTTGTGGTCCTTCATCATTTCAGAACCACAGCGTCAGCGCGGCGGCGTTTCGATTTACTCAAATGTCGTTAACGCAACAAACAAAGAATTCTGTACCCTCGAAGTAAACATGCCGCGCGCAGGTAATCTCCGCGTCATCGTAATGACCGCCGACGGAAACGTTGTTCAGTACCTCGAAAACAGCCGTCAGTCAGAAGGCCTTCATTACTATTACTGGAACGGAACAAATAATGCCGGCAAGGCTGTCGCACGAGGAATATACTTTATCAGAGTCGTTGGCCCTGAAATCGAAGAAACTCGTAAAGTTATGGTTGTAAAATAGAAGAAACTATTCAATAAAAAGGAATTTCGTAATAAAATAGAATTATGTCTTTACTTAAAATGATTACCGACCTTTTTGATTCTCTTTTCAGAAGTTCATCTCCTGAAGTTCAGAAAAAAATGAGGTTGAAAAAAATAGAAAATGAACTTCGCAATCTTCCAAACGGCATTTACCGCAACGGATTAATACAGCCGAACTTTGCAGAAATTCTCCGCATTCTTTATATCAACACCCGTCCTATCGCAAAAATTCTCGAGCAAACAATTGCAGGACCAGACATCAAACGCAATACCCGTTTTGAATTTCAGCTTATTGTTTCAAGCTATGAACCTTCAAATCAGGATGCATTAAAATCCCTTGAGTATGAACCACGCAAACACGAGGTTCTCGAAGCCGCTCAGGACGGAACACCAGTGCAGAAAGTTTTTGACAATCAGCGCCGCCGTCTTGAAAAATTAATGCATGAACTTAACTCAAAAGAATTTATTAAAATGGATTCTATTTTTTTAAAGCTCAAGCAGCTTACAGAATTGTGCCGTTTTAATTTTGTTACACCATTAAAAGCTTTTGATACAAAATTCAATCCTTCAGAACCAAGTGCGCATCCAAACTTTTCTGCCCTCGCACCTATTTCAATGGAAAACGTATTCCTTGATCTCTATTACATCATTGCAGATTTTCAGATGACAATGCCGGTTGCAAATGCCGTTATAGCACTTGCCCAGATTATTGACATGGATTCAATGACTTCTGAAACCCAGAAAAAAATTGTCGGCAACTTAAAAAAAATCGAAGGTGCCTGTCATAAAGTTCTTAACGGAGACATTTTGACTTCGCTCATCCGCATTTCAAAACAGAATCCTGACTTTCAGCCGACCAAAGTTTCTTACAATGCTGATGCAAGACAGAGATTTTCAATTCATATTCAGGAACAGTTCAAAAACGACGAAGGCCGTATTAAAAACGAACTACAAGACGAAACAATCAAGACCGAACTTGAAGCTCTCTTTGGCGTAAAATCACTTCTTCCTCTTACAGGCTACAACGAAGAACTGAATGAACTCCTTCTCCAGAACTCTTCAGCTTCCTTCTCATGGATTACTCCGCTTAAGATTGTTAAATCCTTTGCGCATTTTTATTATACAGACGCTGTAAAAACACTTTTGAATGACATTGTAATTGAAGGTTTCTTCAACAACCCTAATTACAAAAGCCAGTTCTCACAGACTGTATTCTCTGCAAATGAGGTTTCAGAAAAAATCGAAGCCTTTGAAAATTCCTTTGCACCAAACGGTCCGAACAACGAAGCCCTCATAAAAGGCTACATTCGTGATAGCCATAAAGATTCAGACTTCTCAAAAAAACTTGTAAATCAGGTTAATGGAATAAACGCAGAAGCAAAGTCGCTCATCCAGCACCAGGTAACTGCATTATTCTCCCTTTACAATGAAATCGTCGATCTTCTTCAGGATTCAAAAAAACCTTCATGCGAAATTGTTCAGAATCTTAAAGTCCTGATGATGTCAAGCCGCAACAGGGACAGTACAGACTTCCTTGAAAATAATATCGAAAAATGGAAAGTATTTTTTGATATTATGAGAAACTATGCTATAATTACTACAGTGGAAAAAAAGTAGATGAGTGATGATTTTAATTTAAATGAAAACAGTTTAGACCCTTCCCTTCTTGTATCAGATTCGATGCAGTCAGCTGTAGATATGTACGAAAAAAGAATCTACGATCTTCAGCAGTTGCTTGAGATTTCAAGATCTCTCTGTTCAACTCTTGAATACAGCACTCTTATTGAATCAATTCTTTACACATGTATGTGCCAGATGCACGTTATGGGAGCAGGAATTTTCGTATTCGACGACATTGATTCAAACTCATACAATCTTGCTTCAAACCACACCGGTATGGATCACGATCCTACCATCGTATATTCAATTCAGGCAACAAACCCTATCATCCAGACCCTCAGTTTGCGTAACGAAGCTGTTACACTTCAGGACCTTAAAACTGCTTTACCACAGGGCACTGACATTAAAGAAATTGAATCATTACACCCGACTTTGATAATACCTTTGTTCCATAAAAACCGCATGAACGGTATTCTCCTCATGGGAGAACGCCTCGATTTAGGCGAAGGAACTTCATACTCGGAATATGACAAGTCTCAGCTTCTTGCAATTGCATCCCTTGCCGCTGTAGCCATCAACAACGCATCTCTGCTTGAAAAATCAAGTACTGATATGATGACTCACTTAAAGCTCAAATACTTCTTCTTCAACCTTCTTACAGACAAGCTTGACATGGCAATTTCTCAGAAGCAGCCTCTCGGCGTTCTTATGTTCGATATCGACTTCTTCAAGAAATTCAACGATACATGGGGACATGCCTGCGGTGACTACGTATTAAAGACAGTTGCAAAAATCATCAAGTCAAACACACGCGAACATGACATCGCCAGCCGTTACGGTGGAGAAGAATTCACTGTAATGCTTCCAAATACTACAAAAGAAGATTCAATGCAGGTTGCAGAAAGAATCAGAAAACAGATTGAAGCTTTCGACTTCAACTACGAAAACCAGCATATGAAAGTAACAATTTCAATCGGCTGTTCAGTTTATGATTCAGAAATCAACCATGTTACTTCTGCAAAAGACCTTGTTGAACAGGCAGACAAAGCCCTTTACGTTTCTAAACGCAATGGTCGTAATCAGGTTACCTTTGCAGATGCAGAAACAATCAATAACGTAGAAGTACCAGAATGAAAAATCCCTTAAGACAACCTTTCCGCTATACATATTTTAACGCAACACTTATTCTTGTTGCCATAAATGTGCTTGTTTATCTTGCAACACGCGCAGATCCATATCTGTATTCATATCTCTCAATGAATCCGATAAATACTGTTTACCATCATATGTGGTGGCAGCCTTTATCAGCTATGTTCATTCACGGAAGCTTCGAACACCTGTTCTTTAACATGCTCGGTCTTCTTCTTTTCGGACTCAACCTTGAAAAATCTATGGGTTCCAAGGAATTTCTGCTTTTCTACATGCTCTGCGGTCTTCTTGCAAACCTTTTCTCCCTCGGAATCTATGCATTAACCGGAACCTGGTTTGTATTCCTTATGGGAGCAAGCGGTGCGGTTTACTCAATTCTTTTTGCTTTTGCTGTAATTTTTCCTACTGTTCGTGTTTTTATATTTGGAATTATTCCAGTGCCAGGTCCGGTAATGGTTCTTATTTATGCAGTTGTAGAATTAGGAAGCCAGATGCTTGGGCTTAACGGAGGCGTTGCTCACATGACTCACCTCTTCGGCTTTGCTGCTGCCTGGGCTTATTTTTTAATACGAATAGGAGTTAACCCCATTAAAGTATGGAAAAACGTATTCCGACACTGATTTTTACAGCCTTTCTCTTTCTTGCTGGCCTGAATGCCCAGAATTACAACGAAAAGAAAATCCGGCTGTATTTATGGGCACTTGCTGATTCCTATCCGGAATACACTGAAGAAGTTCCTTACCAGCAGGCTAAGGATCACATTGCAAGCCTTTCAGAATTCCTTTTAAACGGAATGACTTACGGCTGGGATTTTGTTTACACACCAAGCGACAAAGCTCGCGGTGTACAGGAATATTTCGAGTGCAAACCGCGCCATTCCTTTGAAAATGACCGCAAAAACATCGAATTTGATTCCGTTCATGTCAGAGAAGACAAAATATTCTGCTGGGTAAACTTTGTGCGTACAAAGCAGATGGAATTATACTATAAACAGATGTCCAATATTAAAAATCCCCGCGTCATCGGCCAGGGAAAGGATAGAGTTTCAAGAGGCTTTCTGGGAGTCCAGGAAGCTGCATTGAATGCCGTAAAAGACGGCGTAAGGGAATATTATAGAAAGATAATAAAAAACAAACCCAAGGAAATTTCAGGAACAATTCTGATAAGAAAAGTTCCTGCAGTTTATATAGATTCTGGTCATTATGTCGTTGAACTTGATTTTTTCTTACAAACAAGTAAAATAAAAGAATATAGTCAATTTTAATGTCATATAACTTTCTACATCATTATTGGAGGAAATTTATGAAAAAAATTTTTGCAATTTTAGCATGTCTCGCTGCTTTTTCATGCTTTTATGCACAGGAAGCATCTACAGAAGAATTGGTAAACCCAAAGAACCCAATGGATCGTACTGTTCAGGTTATCGTACCTGAAAACCAGCACATTCCTACAAACCTTCAGACAGGAAAACCAAAACCAGCTTCTGTTAAAATCGAATACATTGAAAACTACGACGAAGTTCATATTTACTATACTTGTCTCGACGTAGCTTTCTCTACAGAAGATGCTACAGAAACAACTCGTGCAGTTCTCGAAGACTTCAGAATTGAACACGACTATGTTAAATATTCATACATCAAAAGAGACAAGACAAGACACTATAAAGATGACCGCGGACTTAAGATGGGCGAAATGCTCTGTATCGTTAAGTTCTCTCGTCACTAATTTGGAGCTAAATTAAAAATGGATATCTCAGGAACAATTAAAAACCTTCATCCACTTGAAATCAAAGTACTTTTAAAATATACACAGAAGGATGAATTAACTTCAGCACGCTTGCAGAAGGAATTAGACTACAAGGAAGGTCATGCAAACCAGGCTTTCTCTTGGCTCGGTGGAAAGGAACTTGTAAAAGAAGTAAGCCGTACACCACATACATTCTTTGAAATCACAGATCTCGGTCGTGAACTTTCAGAAAAAGGAACTGTAGAAGAAAGAGCTGTAGCATTCCTTAAAGACAATGGTGCTAAGACATTGCCTGAGATTGCAGCAGGTCTCGGTCTTGAACAGAAAGACATTGGTAGTGCATTCGGTCAGCTTTCTAAAGAAGGCATTCTCGCGATGAACGCTGAAAAGAAAGCTGAATACACTGGCAAAGAATTACCTGCTCGTATTACTTTAACTTCAAAAGTTCTTAAAGACGCAATTGCTGCCGACGGAACATTAAATCAGGACACTCTTTCAAAAGAAGAACTTGATGTAATCAATTCCCTTGCAAAAAAACGCGGTGCATCAGATGCTCCTTTCAGAACATTCACCCGTGAAACTGTAGTTTACCAGCTCTGCGGCGAAAGCGATGCCGTAACTGCAGAACTTAAAAAGTCTGGTGTTACAGGAAACGAAATCGGTGAAATCACATCAAAAATGCTCGAATCAGGCGAATGGAAAAAAGGCACATTCCGTGGCTACAACATTTCCATTCCACCTGCAAGAAATATTCCGGGCCGCACAAACCCTTACGTATCATTCCTTGAATCAGTTAAAGACAAACTCTGTTCTTTAGGTTTCCAGGAATTCGACGGACCACTCGTAGAAACAGAATTCTGGAACGGTGACGCTTTGTTCATGCCACAGTTCCACGCAGCTCGTGACATTCACGACGCATACAGAATCAAGAATCCTACACACGCTAAAGCTATCGAAGAACCATATTTGTCAAACGTAGCTAAAGTACACGAAAACGGTGGCAACACAGGAAGTCGCGGCTGGGACTACCAGTTCGACAGAGACTTTACACGCCGTCTTCTTTTGAGAAGCCAGGGAACAGTTCTTTCTGCACACCAACTTCACAAAGCAGAAATTCCAGGAAAATACTTTGGTATTGCACGCTGTTTCCGCTACGACAAAGTTGACGCAACTCATTTGTCAGACTTCTATCAGACAGAAGGTATCGTACTTGGAAACGATGTAAACCTTAAGACACTTTTAGGCTTCCTTGAGATGTTCGCAAAAGAAATCGCAGGCGCTGAAGAAGTTAAATATGTTCCAGGTTACTTCCCATTTACAGAACCTTCTATCGAAGTTCATATCAAACATCCAAAGCTGGGTTGGTTCGAACTTGGCGGTTCTGGAATCTTCCGTCCGGAAGTAACAAAAGCAATGGGAGTTGACTGTCCTGTTCTTGCATGGGGTATCGGTATTGACCGTATGGCTCTCATGGCTCTCGGATTGAATGACTTGAGAGAGTTGTTCTGTGAAGACATTGAACGAGTTCGTTTACGTAAAGCTAAGTTCTAGACTATTTGAATAGAAAAGACCACTTCGGTGGTCTTTTTTTTAACCTGATTATACAAAGGAAAAACATGAAAAAGTACATTTCAATTATTGCAGTTCTTTTTACTGCATCCATATTTTTTTCACAGAACTACAAAAGAGATCTTGAAGTTAAGAAATCAAGACTTCATGGAGATGATGTGGTATACATTCAGAATAAACTTATTGAAATGGGTTTTACGGAAATTGGAGAAGTTGACGGCTACTATGGTCCAATGACTTCTGGTGCTGTAAAGGATTTTCAAGCATTGATTGATTTTGACTCTACAGGTATTGTTACAAAAATGGAATATGAGTTTTTCAGTTCTGACTATTCAAAGCTTATAATGTCAGCAATCCGTAACTGGAATGACAATAAAGATGTAAAAAAGATTTCGTCAAAAAAATCCTACAAAATGACTAACTCACCTTCCGGAAACTTTGCCGTTTATTGCAAAAACGATAAAACCGCTTTCTGCAGATTCTCAATCGACAGAGATTACTTTTCCAGCGAGCATAATATTTTTAAATTAGATGACAATACTTTCTTTGTTGTTTACAAGGAATCCTATGCAGATGCCCCAGAAGGAATAAATCCCTGGGAAAATGTAAGATATGAAACAATTGAAGAAACTTCAACCTACTTTTTCATCAACGGAACTTTGTATTCCATAAAAAAAGGAAATCTTGATATTGATAATGATGAGAACCTGCAGGAACTTGTAAAGTTTGCGACAAGTTGCTTTGAGTAATTAATTACAAATTGTAAAAAGCTTTCTTTATAAAAATTATAAGCTTATCTTTCACAATGAATCCATGTAAGTTCATGCTTATTGTAATTCAAGTGAACAACACGGCTGTCTGGAATTGCAGCAAACTGTTTGACAACTTCGTAGTCAATTTCACCCTGCATCTTTATCGTACAAATCATATTTTTTGTAAGACCGGAATCAAGCCAGACTTTAATCCATTCCAAAAGTCTTTCCGGATAGCAGATAACATCACTGAATACCCAGTCGCATTTACCGATATCTTCTGGTTTTAACGTAAAGGCATCGTGTGCCTGGAATGTTACTAAAGGATCAGCCATAAGGCTTGGAGCAAGCTCAGCTCTGTCTACAGCGTATACTTTTGAACCAAGATTCACCAAAACCCATGTCCAGCCTCCTGGACACGCCCCTGCTTCAAAACAGCGGCTTTCAGGGCCAGGAAGTTCTGCACCAAAAAGAAGGCGGGCCATTGTCAGGCTTTCCTGGATTTTAAGGTAAGCGCGGCTTGGCGGGTTTTCGTGATCTTCAACAAACTCGATACGGCCCGCCGGGATGAACGAAGAAGTCACAGCCGAGGCTAAAATTGTCTTGTCATCGATAAGTGTATAAACTCCGATAGGGCTCTGCGGGATTTCTACCGGGAATTTTCTTGGCTTTAAGTTAATGTAAGGAAGCTTATCCTGAATTAGCGAGGCACGTCTGAAGCTCTGGTACTGATATGGAGCCCAGTTACGCTGAATTCCTTTGAGAGCGCCGGCTGCTTCGCCGATTGAGTCAAAGTGAAGAATAAAAGGCTTAAGAAGAGTTGTTCTTGCCCAGTAAGGAAGTTCCTGTGGGGCAATTTTTTCAGGATCTGGGGAACTGAAAATTCCTTCAATATCTTCAAGACAGACAATGTCGCCGTAACAGTTAAAACGGGCGTTGTCTCCAAGACCAAATCTCTGCTTTAATTCTGCTTTTAAAAAGGCAAGTGTTTCAGGGTATGCAAGAAAAGCAACGCCCTTAAGATTCTCTATATGAACTGGCATTCGTTTTCCACAATCTGGCTTTCTACTCCGCCAGCATCCTGAGAATCAATATGAAGTATTGTGATATAACGCAGCAATGTATCTGTATCTGGGGAATGAAGGAATTTAAATCCGATATCAGTTGAACCGTTGTCTTCAGATGCCCAGACAGGCTGACAAATCATTGTAAGAGTTTCTGGTAAATCTCTGTCTGTAAACTTTATCTTAACTGTATATTCGTTCTCAAGAGCAACAACTACAGGATTTGAATAGTGAATCTTACATCCGAGAGTGCTTATATCAAGCAACGTACCAGGAAATGCAGATAATTCTTCTGATTCAACTCTCCCGAGAATCTCATATCTGACAGCTTTTCGTGATTTTGCGCACATATTGTAATTATGAAGGATTTACTCCTTTTATTCAACCATACAAGGTCTTTTAAATACCTGCAAAAAAAAGTCCTGCGTAGCTGCTACGCAGGGCTTTTTTTACACTCTTTACAAGATCATGTCCTATAAATTATATAAAAACTTATCTTTTTCTAAAATCAAGGAATTAAATAACATCAAAACGTGCAACGTCTTTAGTATAATCAACGCCTTCTACATCGAAACCGTTTGCTGAAAGGAAGTCGTGTTTGTAACCGGCAAGGTCACAGTATTCAGCGAGGTTTTCGTCTGTTGTTTTGTTCATGTTTTCTACAACTTTAGCCTGAACGTCATCGCGGAGTTCCCAGTCATCGAGACGGATGCGATTTTCTGCATCTACAGGAACTGTTGTCATTTCGCTGTTTGAACCACAGTAAAGGCGTTCTGCAAATAAACGTTCCATCTGTTCGATACATCCTTCATGAATGTTCATAGCCTTCATTACTTTGAAGAGAACTGCAAGGTAGAATGAAATTACAGGGATAACTGCTGATGAACGTGTTACGAGACCTTTGTTTTCTGAAACATAAGCGCTTCCTTTGAGGCTTGCTTTAAGCTGAGCATCAAGTTCGTGTGCTGTCTTTTCAAGGTGTTTTTTAGCTCCACCGATTGTACCATCACGGTAAATTGCGTGGCTCAATTCTGGTCCAATGTATGAGTAAGCAACTGTACAAACTCCTTCGTTAAGAACATCAGCTTTTGTCAAAGCATCAATCCAGAGCTTCCAGTCTTCACCACCCATTACTTTTACAGTGTTAGCCATTTCTTCTTCGTTAGCAGGTTCAGCACTTGCTTCTGTAAGTTTTTCTGCGATGATGTCCAGACATTTTCCGCTGTATGACTGATTAATAGGTTTGATTACAGATTTGTACATTACCTTTGTTTCAGGATCTGTACGAACAGGTGAAGCCAAAGAGTAAACCAAGAGGTCAACTTTTGTTCCAAACTTTTTAAGTTCTGCAATAACCTGATCACGAACTTCGTTTGAGTAAGCATCACCATTAATAGTTACTGATTTAAGACCTGCTTCTTTAGCAGCCTTATCAAATGCCATATTGTTATAGAAACCTGGTGTACCACCTTTTGTTTCTGTTCCTTCTTTTTCAAATGAAACACCGATTGTGTCTGCACCATATTCGAATGCAGCAGAAATACGGCTTGCAAGTCCGTATCCTGTAGAACAGCCGAGTACGAGAACAGTCTTAGGTCCGTTTCCGCCTTCTTTTGCTGATTTAATTCCACGTTTAGCTTTCTGAGCTTTTACATATTCAATCTGACGAAGTGTGTCTTTTGCACATCCTTCTGGGTGAGCATTGATACAAATGTTACTTCTGATTTTTGGTTCTACGATCATCGTATTCTCCTGTGATTATTGTCTGTATTAATATATAGAATTAATGTATTAGTATATAGAATTAAAGCCAGTGTTTCCACACTGGCTTTAGTCAGTTAACTGATTTTATTAGTCTTTAACTTTCTTGAAGATTACACAACCATTGTGTCCACCGAAACCGAATGTACAAGACATTGCAGCATCGATATTTCCTTCAACACCTTTGTTTGCACAGTAATCGAGATCACATCCGCCTTCGATATCCTGTTCGTCAAGGTTCTTTGTCATTGGGAAGTAGCTGTCTGTGATTGCTTTAACACAAACGATACCTTCGATAGCACCTGTAGCACCGAGACAGTGACCGTGCATAGATTTTGTTGAAGAAATCTTAAGTTTCTTTGCATTTTCTTCACCGAATGCAAGTTTGATCATTGCTGTTTCAGCTGAATCGTTTTTATGTGTAGATGTTCCGTGTGCATTGTAGTACTGGATTTCTGAAGGATCCATTCCTGCATCTTTAAGAGCACGTGTCATACATTTTGAACCGAAGATTCCGTCTGGGTTTGGAGCTGTAAGATGGAAACCATCACAAGATGCACCATAACCTGCAACTTCAGCATAAATCTTAGCACCACGAGCTTTAGCATGTTCGTATTCTTCGAACATCAACATACCAGAACCTTCACCCATTACGAAACCGTTACGGTTCTTGTCGAATGGACGAGAAGCTTTTGTAGGATCATCATCAAATCCTGTAGAAAGTGCATGCAATACTTCAAATGAAACTACACCAAACTGACAGATAGTAGCTTCAGCACCACCTGTCAAACATGTATCAAGACGGCCAGAACGAACCATATCAAGAGCAACACCAAGAGCATCTGAACCAGATGAACAAGCTGTAGCAATTGACTGTACAGGTCCATGGAGACCAAAGTTAATTGCGATGTTTCCACCAACTTCGTTTGGAATCAATTCAGGAATTGCCATTGGATTTGTTTTTGTAAATCCCATCTTAGCCATAGAAAGAACAGAAGATTCTGTAACTTCAAGACCACCAATTCCAACACCAAGGATGATACCAGTTTCATCGAGAACTTCAGAATTTCCCATCAAGCCTGCATCTTCGATACACTGTTTTGCAGCTGCAACACCGAACTGTGTAAAGCGAGCCATCTTGCGTGCATCTTTTGAATCCATATAAAGTGAAGGATCAAAGTTTTTTACTTCTGCAGCATAGTGAACTTTGTTGATTGAAGCATCAAACTGTGTAATAGGACCGATTCCGCTTTTGCCGGCTTTGATTCCTGCCCAGAATTCGTCAACAGAATTTCCAAGTGGAGTAATTGCTCCCAACCCTGTAATTACTACTCTTCTCATATAAATAACTCCTATTGGCAGAAAGTCCGCCTATTAATTTCAAGTTTATTTAATGGAATTATAATATAAATGACAAATCTTGTCAATTTGTCAAACTTAAACTTTACATTCGCGCTCTGTTTTTACAACCGGGTTTTATTTTGCTATAAAAGAATCTGAAGTCTTTAATCTGAAGTCTTTAAACTGAAGTTTTTTTTTACAACGACTGTCTGTAGATTTCGTAAAGAAGAACGCCTGTAGCAACAGAAACATTAAGGCTGTCAATTTTTCCGCATGTAGGAATCGATACAATCGAATCACACTGCTCTTTTAAAAGACGGCTGATTCCAGTACCTTCACTGCCCATTACAAGCACTGTACGGTCTGCAAATTTTCCTTCCTGAACCGAAGTTCCGCCTGCATCTGCTCCGTATACCCAGAAGCCGTTGTCCTTCAATTTTTCTACACAGCGAACGAGATTAGTAACGACACTGCAGGTTACCCACGCAGCGGCCCCTGCACTTGAGCGCTGAATTACATCATTGTCATTGATTTTATTTGAACTGTGACGCTCAGGCATAATAACCAGGCTTGCACCAAACTGATCAGCGCTTCTTAGAATTGCGCCAACATTGTGTGGATCTGTAACGGAATCCAAAACAACTACAGTGCAGCGGCCTTCTGATTTTGAACCGACATCTTTAAGCCAGTTATCGAAGTCTACAATGTTTTCTGATTTTGCTTCGGCGCCTTTTATACGAACAAGGATTCCGCGATGATCACGTTCTGCATTGCCAAGGTGTTTAGTCATGTCATCAAGGATCTTGTCATCAACCTGTGAAGAAGCAATACCAGCTTTTTTTGCCTGTTCGAGAATTTTTTTAATTCGAGGTCCGCTCTTGCTGTAAAAAATCTGCATTGATGCAACTGCATCTTTATTAACAGTTGCATTACGCACTCTTTCTTCTACAGCATGAAATCCGGTAAGAACTAATTCTGCCATATTTACAAGCTCTTAGCGTCCGCAGCACTTCTTGTATTTCTTTCCAGAGCCACAAGGACATGGATCGTTACGTCCGATTTTTTCACCTTCGCGAACTACTGTTGTTGTCTTGAGCTGACCAACTGAGTAAACCCATTCGCCGTTGATTTTCTTGAAATATGCCATTTCGTGGTGTACATCACGAATCTGTTTTCTTGTATATGTTGCTTCGAATTCTACAACACCTTCTTCGTCAGATTCAGTTCCTTTTTCTGTGCGAAGAATCTGCAATCCGTGCCATGTAGAATTTTTGCTCCAGTCTTCTGTTGCCTTGCGGTCAATTTCTGCAACTTCATCAGAATCTTCACAAGTATTGATGATAAAATCAATTTCCTGTTTTTCGTAAGCTGTGTAGCGTGCACGCATCAAGCTTTCTGCTGTTGGAGCTTTTTTTGTTCCTTTGATGATTGGTTCACAACATTCTGCATAAGTTTTTCCTGAACCACATGGACACAAATCTTTTGTTTCACTCATTTTCATTTTTCCTTATAAATATAGTTTTTACAGAGATTCAATTGAATGACTGTTATTTTTTATCTGCAAGCAAACCGTTTACTGCAAGGTTAAGTGTATCATGAATATCATCGATTGTCTTTTCATCGAGAACTGACAATCTAAAGATTGCTGACTGAATCAATCCGTAGAACAATTCATTAGCATTTTTTACATTCACTTTTTTAAACTCACCGGCTTTAATACCGCGAATTATAATTGTACTCAACATATGCTGAAGGCGGACAATTCTTCTTCTTACACGAACTCCAGGCTCACCTCCGCTTTTATGTAAAGCAAGAAGGTATGTTAAAAGAACACTGAACAGGGATTTATTTTCCTGACAGGCATCAACAACTGTCTTAAGCATCAGACGAAGGCTTTCTTCAGAAGACTTTGTTGTATCAAGTGCAATTTCATTAAGCTGCTGTTCAATTCCTGAAGTAAGCTGTTTGATACTCCATAAAAAGATTTCTCTTTTATTTTTGAAATAAATATAAAGCGTTGTTCTTGTAATACCACAGCGGTCTGCAATTTTCTGGAATGTTACGTCTTCGTATCCTTCTTCAATAAATACTTCAAGTGATTTTTCCAGAATTTCGTGTTTACGCTTATCGTGTTCAACTACGATGGCCATTAAATTTTCCCCTCTTTCCGTTATTCTGTGATTTTGAACCTAAGTTGTCTGAATACATGTAGAACTTAGTTTCGAGATTTCCTGCTTTCAAGTCTTTTAAAAGTGATGCGTGTTTACCGATACTGTCCTGGAATTTATTATGCGATGTAATTACTCCAAGTTCCCAGTCCGGGAAGTTTGTAAAGAGGCAGCTCATTCTCTTGTAAAGTTTTTCTGCTTCTTCTTCGTCACCAATGCGTTCGCCGTATGGAGGGTTACACAAAAGAAGTCCCGACTCATAAGGTGCTTCAAGTTCTGTAAAATCTGCCTGAACAAAATCAGGACGAACGATACGGGCATCGCTTCCGATTTCCTGCAATGCACGACCGGCAGCTACACAGGCGTGTTCAGCATTGAGCTTTGCTCTTTCTACGGCAGCAGAATCAATGTCGCTTCCTGTAATGCGGGTCTCAACATCAGTACGGATAAGTTCAGCTTCTGCACGGCGGATTTTAGTTGCGCGGTCTTTGTTGTAAATTGAAAGATTTTCAAGAGCAAAGCGGCGACCAAATCCCGGTGCGATATTGTGGGCATACAAGGCTGCCTCAATTGCGATAGTTCCGGAACCGCAGAATGGGTCGTGAAGCGGAGTTTTTCTTCTCCACATCATCATCTGAAGCATGGCACTTGCTGTAGTTTCGCGAAGAGGAGCAATTCCTCCGTCTGTACGATAACCGCGTTTATGAAGTGGAAGTCCTGAAAGATCAAGAAGTACGAGTACTTCGTTGTTGTCAAGGTAAACACGAACGTCGCTGTCCTGGCCTGATTCAGGCAGTGTTGTGATGTGCCATTTTTCGCCAAGTTTTTTATAAATGGCTTTCTGAACCATTCCCTGGATGCTGTGTTCTGAATTTAATTTTGATTTATAAGTGCGGACTTTATCTACGATAACGTGGACGTCTTTGCGGTAAAAGTCCTGCCAGTTAACATTGTAAACGCCGTCGAAAAGTTCATCAAAATCTTCTGCATGATATTTTGCCATCTGAAGGTAAACGCGGTCAGAAGTTCTTAAGCAGAGATTTGTTCTGTACAAAGCATCATCGTCACCGTAAAAAGTTACGCGGCCGGGAGCATTTCCCTCAAGCTTATAACCGAGATGTTTGATTTCGTTTCCGAGAATTTTTTCAGCTCCGATTGCACAGAGCGCTACAAGTGTATTCATTCCATTAACTTAACATTTTATGCTGTTTTGTTCAATAAAATGACATTTTTAATAAAAATGTAAAGACATAAAAAAAGGTCTGAATACTAAAATTCAAACCTTTTTACACCCATTTTTTGGAAAATCAGGCAACTGGAAAAATCAGACAACTGATTCAAGTTTCATTTATTTTAAGAAACCGAATCCGCCGCCTGGACCTTTAGCTCCGGCTTTTACCCAAACTGTGCTCTGTTTTGCAGTGAGTTTTGTCTTAAGGTTATCAACCTCGTCAAGGTAACCGCAAAGCCATGAAGCAAGTGCCTTGTCGTTTTTACCAAGCTCTGTTGAAACATCTGCTTTTGCAAGAACAACATTGATGTAATCACGACCAGAAAACATTGCCGCAATATTTTCTGCAAAACCTTCAAAGCTAGATGCAGCAGCACTTACAAACGGACCTGCCGCAAAAGGAACTGAATTTCTCAGTGAATTATTTTTGAAAATATCAAATTCTGATGGAGATGTCTTTAAAAGGAATACAATCTTAGCAGGCTTTAAAGCTTCATCACTTGCATGATTAATAGAAAAACGTTTTTCAAAACGATTCAAAACTTCCTGTGCAAGATACTGATAAGAAAGAATCATTTCATCTGTACCACGGGAACAATTTTCGTGACTCATTCCGTCAAATTTTTCTGCAAAGTATGCTTCGTCAAATACAAAAACTGCTTCATCAAGACATCTGAAATAATTTTCACATTCGAGAACAAGTGTACGCGCAGAAACCGGAGAGGTTTTATTCCACGAAGCAGTTACTGCTCCGCCGTCTGCAGCCTGTTTTGAATGTACAGCAGTTGAAGATGTTGTAACAACGTTACGTCCTGTCATTAAAGCGCCGTCAGAAAAATCCATAATATCTGGAATATCTTTTCCGGCAATCAAAATTGTTTTTTCCATGCCTCCATTATATCATATTTCCATTATTATAGAAACTATGGTATAATAAAGATTATGAAAATTTGGGTTAAATATTTAATTGGTATTGCGCTGGGATTACTTTCAGCACTCATCCTGCCAGTTCCTGGCCAGGAATTTCTTTATTCCATTCTGGGAATTTTGATTCGCCTCGGCGGCTATGTATTAATTCCTTTTGTATTCTTCTCTGCCGTCATGGCAATCTACAGATTGAACGATGCAAAGCTTGTAGGAAAAACTGTTTTATGGTCAGTTATTCTTATTGTAGGTTCATCACTTTTGCTTACCATCATTGGTTTTATTTCCAGCGTAGTTGTAAAACTTCCTAACCTTCCAATTATTACAATCGCTGATCCAAATCCGGACAGCTTCAGCAATGTTCATGACCTTGTTGATACAATGATTCCTTTCTCAAGAATTGTTGCTCCACATTCATATGAAGGAAAAATCATTCCTGCACTTATTTCGCAGAACGACTTCCTTATTTTCGGATTTATTTTTGCAATGATCCTCGGTGCAGGCTGCTGCATTGAACATTCAAACCTTAAACCGGTTCTTTCACTTGTAGATTCCCTTTCAGAACTTTTCTACAACATCATTACAGTATTTACAGATTTGCTTTCAATCGGAATGATCGCAATTATGTGCCGCTGGTTCATCAACATCAAAGGCGTTCTTGCAAGCGGTCAGTTTACGCCGCTGATTATTACACTGTCTGTAATTTTCATTCTTGTTGCCGGAGTAATTTATCCGCTTATCGTAAGATTTGTATGTCACAGCGGAAAGCCTTACAAGGTATTGAGCGCATGTGTTGTTCCATTCTTTACAGCTTTTTTGACAGGCGATACATACCTTACACTTCCTGTTAACATGCGTCTTGGAAAAGAAAAACTCGGAATCCGTCAGAGAACAAACGGTTTTTCTTATCCGCTTTTTGCAATCTTTGCACGCGGAGGTTCAGCACTCGCAGTAATCATCAGCTTTGCAGTAATCAGCCGTTCCTACTCAGGAAGCTTAGGTCTCGACTTCTTTGACATGCTATGGATTTCTGGTGCGGCTTTCTTCTTCTCATTCCTTTTGGGAGGAATTCCTGCTGAAGGAAAATATGCAGGAACCTTTGCAGCTCTTAAAGTTCTCTGTACTATGTACGGTCACGGAAACAGCGGCTACCTTCTTTTGATTGATGCAGCACCAATCATTGCCTGCTTTGCCGCACTTTTTGATGCAGCAACTGCAATGTTCGGAACATACATTGTTGCAAACAAAACAAAGACAATCGAAAAACACAGAGCTTAATTAAGCCACTTATCTTCGTTTGACTTCATCCAGCCGTCGCTGTACATGGAGTCAAGCGTATTTTGAATCAGGTCAAACAGGGCCTGATTTTTTTTGTTTACAAGGATTCCGAAAAACTCCTCAGGATTTCCTGTAAAATCAATTCTGTAAACATCAGGATTATTTTTTACGATTATTCCCGAAGCAACACTTTCTGCAACAACAACATCAACACGACCAAAACGAAGATCATCAAATGCATCAAGTAGTTTATCATACTCGAGAGTTTTTATATTAAGTCCTTTTTCTTTCAAGCCCGTAACAAACACATCACTTACTGTTTCTGCCTGATAAGCAACCTTCAGACCTTCAAGTGATTCGGGCACTGAAAGCACTTTTTCAAAATCTTTACGGACTACAAAGCAGTCGGAGTTCTGGACATAAGGTTTTGTTATGAGGAATTTCTGACTGCGTTCAGGCGTAATAGTAACCGCAGAAATAATGCAGTCATAGCGGTCTGTTTCGAGTGCCGGAAATAATCCAGCCCACTGCGTATCATAATACTCCGGCTTAAGATTCATGCGACGGCAAAGTTCATTCCACATATCAACATCGAATCCGATTAACGTAACGCCGTCTTCTGCAATGTATTCAAATGGCGGATAACCGTATTCAGTTCCGATTGTAAGAACCCCGTCAATTTTAGTTAAAGCACCTTCTGCCCTTTTTGCATTCTTTGAACACGAAATAAAAATTCCTGCAGCACAAACTGATGAAATAATTTTTAATAGCGTTGAATGTTTCATTCTTTCTTTCCGTGAAATTGTTCTGCAATTGTAATTGCCGCAAAAATTAAAACACATCCGATAATCATCTTTACTGTCATAGTTTCATTCGGCAGGAATATTACGCTGAACACAACTCCGAACACGGATTCAAGTGAAAGAAAAAGTGAAGCAAGTGACGGATCAACATATTTGAGACAGACATTCTGCAAAAGAAAAGCAATGAGCGAACTGAAAATTCCAAGATACAGCATTGAAACAATTATCTTAGATTCAAAGATAACGAGCGCAGGAAAAGCTCCGTCACAGAACGGAGAAATAATCCAGGACGACACCGCTGCAACTACAAACTGAATCCAGGTCAGTACGACAGGATTTTCATCCTGAGAAAATTTAGAAGTAAAGATAATGTGAAGTGCATAAAACAATCCGCAGATTAAAGTCAGAATATCACCTACATTCATTGAAAAACCTGAGTCTTCAACTTTAAGAGCAAGGAGTCCGATTCCGCAGAGAGCCATCACTGCAGAAATAAAAACTGCTGCGCTTGGTCTTTTCTTTGTCAAAGGCCAGCTGATCAGTGGAATTAAAATTACATACACTGTTGTAAGGAATGCATTCTTACCTGCAGTAGTATAATAACAGCCGATTGTCTGTGTGATGTAACCGAGAGAAAGCATAAGACCGGTAATGATTCCGTGAATCCAGTATTTTTTGTTTAAAACTTTAAGGCGTGGTATTAAAACAATTCCCAGAATTATTGCAGCAATCGTATAACGGATACTTACCATATACACCGGCGGAACAGAATCAACGCTATCCTTAACGACAACAAAGGCAAAGCCCCAGATTGCAGCAGTCAGAATAAGACCGGCACTAGAAATCAAACTGATCATTTTTTTATTCATGAAAGTTATTATACGGATTTTCTGAACTTTGTGAAATCTATTTAATGAATCTCGTTAAACAAAAAAAAGACCCGTGTTTTACCACGAGTCTTTCATTTCTGAATCAGTCAGATTCAGTTGAAAATTCATTCAACTTAAAATCTGAAACTATTTAACTACGAGCTTGTTAAGCTTCCAGATGTCGCGTACGTAATCTTCGATTGTACGGTCACTTGAGAACTTACCGCTGTTTGCAATGTTAATAAGAGTTTTGCGAGCCCAGGCTTTTCTGTCTGAATACTGAGCGGCAATATCTTCCTGAGCCTTGCAGTAAGAATTGAAGTCTGCGAGAACGTAGAATACGTCAGGGCGCTGACCTTCAACACCGTATACAAGTGAGTCATGAAGTTCTTTGAAAATCTGATGTGTCGGATCGTATGTTCCATCTACAAGCTGTTCTACAACTTTTGCAAGCTGTGGATTGCGTGCAAGATATTCAGATGGTTTGTAAGAATGATCCTGTTCCATCTTGATAATCTGATCACTTGAAAGACCGAAGATAAATCCGTTTTCTTTTCCAGCTTCTTCAAAGATTTCGATATTGGCACCATCCATTGTTCCCAATGTAAGTGCACCGTTGATCATAAACTTCATGTTTGAAGTACCAGATGCTTCGTAACCAGCTGTAGAAATCTGTTCTGAAACATCAGCTGCAGGATAAATATGTTCTGCTGCAGTTACGCAGTAGTTTTCTACGAATACTACACGGAGTTTTCCGCGGACACGACGGTCATTGTTTACACGGTCTGCAACTGTATTAATCAACTTGATGATTGTTTTTGCACGGCGGTAACCAGATGCAGCTTTAGCACCAAAGATGAATGTTCTTGCAGGTGGATTGAAGTTTGGATCTTCAACAAGTTTGTTGTAAAGATACATGATGTGAAGAACATTCAAAAGCTGTCTCTTGTATTCGTGGAGACGTTTTACCTGTACGTCGTAAATGCTGTCCGGATCAAGGAAGTCATTCTGCTTGTGCTTAAGGTAATCAGCAAGAGCCTGTTTGTTAGCCTGTTTGATTGCAATAAGTTCATTGAGAGTTTCTTCATCATCAACGAACTTTTCAAGACCTTTGAGTTTTGTAAGTTCTTTTTCCCAACCATGACCGATTCTCTTTGTAATGAATTCTGCAAGTGTAGGGTTTGCATTCAAAAGCCAGCGGCGCTGTGTAACACCGTTTGTCTTGTTGTTGAACTTTTCTGGATACAAAGCAGACCAGTCTTTGAGTTCCTGTGTTTTAAGAAGTTCTGTATGAAGAGCTGCTACACCGTTTACGCTGAAACAAGCATGGATTGCAAGCCATGCCATGCGAACTTTTCCACCTCCGATGATAGACATGCGGTTGTGTTTTTCGTAATCATCTGGATATTTAGAACGAAGATCTTCAACAAAGCGGCGGTTGATTTCTTCAACGATCTGGTAGATACGTGGAAGGAGTCCCTGGAAGATTTCAATCGGCCATTTTTCGAGAGCTTCTGCAAGAATTGTATGGTTTGTATAAGCAAATGTTTTCTGAACGATTGTCCATGCTTCATCCCAGCCGAGTCCGTATTCATCGATGAAGATTCTCATCAATTCAGGAATTGCAACTACTGGATGTGTATCATTCAACTGGATTACATGATAGTCAGGGAACTTCTTAAAGTCAGGTCCGAAGTTTGCAACAAAGTGGTGAACGAGATCCTGCAAGCTTGCGCTTGAGAAGAAGTACTGCTGTTTTAAGCGGAGTGCTTTTCCTGAAGGACCGTTGTCGTTTGGATAAAGTACACGGCTGATGTTTTCTGCACTGTTCTGTTTTTCTACAGCGCGGTTATAGTCCATGTTGTTAAAAAGCTGAAGGTCAAATCCGTTTGGACTTGTTGCTTCCCACAGGCGGAGTGTGTTTACTGTGTTTGTATCGTAACCGATGATAGGCATATCATATGGAGTTGCGATTACTTCTTCTGCGTTTTCAAGATAGAAGCGGTCCTGTCCGTCAGGAGTTTTTCCGTAAGCGATGTTTCCGCCGAACTTAACTGTTACAGCAAGGTCAGAGCGTTTGATTTCCCATGGATCGCGGTGACGAAGCCAGTTGTCTGGATATTCAACCTGGTAACCATCTTCGATGTGCTGTTCAAACATACCGTATTCGTAGCGGATACCGTATCCGTGTCCAGGGTAGTCGAGAGATGCAAGGGAATCAAGGAAACAACTTGCAAGGCGACCAAGACCACCGTTACCAAGACCTGCATCCGGTTCCTGATCTTCAACCAAGTTGTAATCAATATTCATTCCGCTAAGAACTTCTTTTACTGCATCTTTAATCTGAAGGTTGATGAGGTTGTTGCTCAATGCACGTCCCATCAAAAATTCAGCAGAAAAGTAGTAGAGCTGTTTAACTGGATTTTTTTCATATTCTGCACGTGTTGCCATCCAGTTACTTGTAATCATTTCGCGAGTACATGCTGCTACAGCGTCATACAAGTCGTGACTGTTAGCATGAGCAATGTCTTTACCGTACTGTCTTTTAAGACGTTCAACTAAACCTGCTTTAAATTTTTCAGCATCAAAATTCATAATTTTCTCCTTTTATAAACTTGCTGTCATTTACTGTTTGCTTGCCAGAACAACAATTGAATTGGCAGGAATTATGTAACGGCGCTGAGCGTCGAGCACTTCCTCTTTACCTTCTTCAACAATGTCCTCTACTCCAGGGAATGATGTATCAAGCACACGTGCCCACACTTTACCATTTTCAAGAGTCGGCAGAATTACTGCTGTATCATGAAGGTCAGTGTTCATTCCTATGTAGAAATTAACATCTTGTGTTCCGTCTTTTGTTTTGTACCTGCTACCGAAAAGTTCGCAGGCTAAGAATCTATTCAACTTACTCCAGTCAGGAACTCTGCCGTCAAAGTCGAACCACACCAGATCTACTCCGTTTTTCTTTTCTTCTTCTGATTCTCCGAAGAAATCTTTTCTACCGAAGACTGAATGATTTTTTCTGAGTTTAATCAGTTCACTGACAAAACGAACTAAATCTTTATTTTTTTCTGCTTCATCCCAGTCAAGCCAAGTCATTTCGTTGTCCTGACAGTAAGCATTATTATTACCATTTTGAGTTCTGCGGAATTCATCACCGGCAACGAACATCGGAGTTCCCTGAGCGAGCATAAGGCAGCAGAAGAAGTTCTTGATCTGCTGAAGTCTCAAGCGTTCAATTTTCTGATTTGAACATGCGCCTTCATAACCGTGATTGTAAGAACAGTTGTTGTCCGAACCGTCGCGGTTTTCTTCGCCGTTTTCTTCGTTGTGCTTGCCGTTGTAGCTTACGACATCATTCATTGTAAAGCCATCATGTGCTGTTACAAAGTTAATTGAGTGGTAAGGCTTGCGTCCTGAATACTGATACAGATCTGAGGAACCAGCAAGACGTGTAGCCGCTGCAGTTGAAGTAAATTCATCACCGCGGATAAAGCGTCTGATGTCGTCACGATATCTGTCGTTCCATTCTGCCCAGCGGCCGCCAGGGAATCTTCCGACCTGATATCCGCCACCGGCATCCCAAGGTTCTGCGATGATTTTTGTATTACGCAAAATCGGATCTTCTGCGATTTCGTTTGTTAACGGAGGGAATGTTAAAAGCTGACCAGTCTGTGAGCGGCTCAAAATTGATCCAAGGTCAAATCTGAATCCGTCAACATGCATCTGTGTTACCCAGTAACGAAGACTGTCCAGAATGAATTTTCTTACAACAGGATGATTACAGTTGAAAGTATTTCCACAGCCGGAATAGTTTTTGTAATACTGCATGTCACCTTCTACAAGGTGATAGTAAACATCGTTCTGGATTCCTTTGAACTCGTATGTGGATCCGTTTTCGTTTCCTTCGGCTGTATGGTTATAAACAACATCGAGAATAACTTCAATGCCGGCTTTGTGAAGTTCCTTTACAAGCTGCTTGAACTCTGTAACTGCACTGCCAGGATTTCTTTCCGATGCATAGCTTTCTTTCGGTGCAAAGAAACCGATTGTGCTGTAGCCCCAGTAGTTTGTAAGACGCGCACCGTTTTTTGGATTTGTATTGCAGTTTTCTGTTTCGTCGAATTCATAAATCGGTAAAAGTTCAACTGCGGTAATTCCAAGATTCTTAAGGTAAGGAATTTTTTCGATGAAGCCTTTGTAAGTTCCGGGTGCAGAAACCTTTGAAGTTCCTGAAGCGGTAAAGCCCTTGAGATGAGTTTCGTAAATTACAGTCTCATTCATAGGACGGTTGATAGGCTTATCACCTTCCCAGTCAAAAGCAGCATCATCGATTACGACACATTTTGGAAAAAGAGGAATCTGTGCAGGCTTCTGGTCAGGAATATAAATGCTGTCACTTTCGATAGTTCCGATACTTGAAAAATGTCTGTAAACAGAACCTTCTGAAAGTGATTTTGCGTATGGATCTAAAAGATATTTGCTGAAGTTAAAACGAAGTCCCTTGTGAATGTCGCGGGGTCCGTCAATTCTATAAAGATAGAGAGCGCCTGGTTTTACATCGGGAATCAAAGCGTGCCAGATGTCACCGGTTCTGTTTGTTTCAGGATTTAATTCAGCAACAGCGTAAGGTTCCCCCGACTTCGCATTTTCAAAAAAGCAAAGGACAACCTTTGTTGCGTCACGGGAAAAAATTGCAAAGTTAATTCCTTCAGGAGTTACCGTCGCACCTAAGGTAAACGGATTTCCTTCAAGAACAGTCAAATTATTCATCAAAAACTCTACCATTCAAAAAGTGTTAAATATCTGACTTTTTTTAATAATGAAAATATTCTAAACGAAAGGAATATTCTTTACAACATAAAAAAGCCCCGAAAAGAGATATTGGAGATTTTAAATAAACATACTTTTTTATGAAATCTGATGAATTTTATCTCGTTTTATGCTATATTTTTCCATTATATACACTTTCGTAAATAATAATTTTATATATTTGGAGTTAATTATGAATAACTATTTCGAACCAGGCCAGGAAATCGAAACAACAATCGTACAGATTTCGGGCGACACAATCTTCTTAGACTTGAACGCAAAGACAGAAGGAACTTTGGACAGCGCAGAACTTGCTGACAAAGAAGGAAATATCACAGTAAAAGAAGGCGATAAAATCAAAGCTTTCTTCTTAACAAACAGATCAGGTGTTCCACACTTTACTACAAAAATCGCAGGTCAGAACGCAGATGCTGACATGCTTGAAAAAGCTTTCAAAGCAGCAATTCCTGTTCAGGGAAAAGTTGAAAAAGAAATCAAAGGCGGTTTCGAAGTAAAAGTAGGCTCAACACGGGCCTTCTGTCCATTCTCACAAATGGGCTACAAACAGAAAGAAGAACCTTCATATTATGTTGGCCGTACACTTTCATTCAAAATCCAGGAATTCAAAGAAGGCGGAAAAAACATCATCGTTTCTAACCGCGCAATCATGGAACTTGAACACAAAGAAAGCCTCAAAGGTCTTGCTTCAAAATATGCTGTAGGCGACATCGTTACAGGTAAAGTTGTTGAACTTAAAGACAAAGGTGCCGTAGTTGATATCGGAGGCGTTCAGGCATTCCTTCCTATCTCAGAAATCTCACGCGGTCATGTAAACGCTGTAAGCGACAAACTTTCTGCAGGTCAGGAAGTAAAGGCAAAAATCATCCGCACTGACTGGGAAAAAGAAAGAGTAAGCATTTCAACTCGCGAACTTGAAGCTGATCCATGGGATACAGTTTCTGACCGCTATGCTGAAGGCGACAAAATTGACGGCGTTATCAGCCGCGTTGCAGACTTCGGTGTATTCATCAATCTCGAAGAAGGAATTGACGGCCTTGTACACAAATCAGCTCTCGGCCTTGATGCAAACACAAACATCAAGATGAAGTTCAAAGCAGGAGACAAACTTTCAGTTGTTGTAAAAGCCGTAGATTCAAAGAACAAGAAAATTTCTCTTGTAACAAGCACATCACACGAACAGGATCAGACAACTGCAAAATACATGTCGAGCCAGTCATCGGATGATGGTGATACTTATAATCCATTTGCGGCTTTGTTAAAGAAATAAAAAAAGCACAGGGATAGCAAATACCAAAAAAACGAAGTAGGTTTTTAAGAAGGATTTATTATGCGTAAATTACATATTTTTTTCTTAGCTGCTGCTCTGGCGGTGGGGATTTGTTCCTGTGAGTCTTCTAAGCAGGAAACTTCGAAGAACACCACTTTTGTTGTTACTAAGGCTGACAGTAAGGGCGGAATTTACAGTGTGCTTGTATTTGAGGAATTAACTCAAGTTTCTGCAACTTACATGAAGACTAATGACAAATATGACTTTCCGGTTTCTAACTGCAGTTATACTCGTGGAACTTCTCAGGTCAGCATCAAAGGAATTGAAAAGCTTCCTTTGAAAATTTCAAATTATGTATTTACAATTACGGGCGTTCCGGCTTTTCCTGCGGAATTTATTCTTCATGACGGAATTTACAAACGCGTGCAGCCGGGAGTTTTCATTAACGGTAAAAAGGCTGTTCCCGGAACAGATTATACTTTTGACCAGAAAACAAACCATTTAACTTTCATCACACCAGTAGACTCAGATAAAGATTCCTATGACATTATCTGGCTTACGTCTAACGGAACAAGTGCGATGAGCAACAATATTGAAAAATACCAGTCTCAGTACAAAAAACTTGAAAGCGCCTGGTATAAATCAATCAGATAACTTCAGTTTCCTTAATTAAACTGTTTTCAACAAAGCTGTACAGCCCAAAACCACATCATTGTAGGTTTCGTCAAAATTCCCTGTGTACCATGGATCAGCGATATCACGACTGAGGCCGGCGTATTCCAGAAGGCTGTGCATCTTGTTATCTGTATCTTCACCAAGAATCCGCTGCATGTTGCGCATGTTGTTTCGGTCCATGCATATCAGTAAATCCCAGTCATTGTAGTCGTCAATCGTAATCTGACGAGCCCTGTGGTCTGTAAAGGGAATTCCCACCTGACGGAGTTTTGTTCGAGTACCGTGATGCATGGGGTTACCGATTTCCTCGGTACTTGTTGCAGCGCTGTCGATAAGAAATTCCTGCTGCCTCCCCGCTTTTTTAACCATATCTTTAAATACAAACTCAGCCATCGGTGAACGGCAGATATTTCCGTGACATATAAACAAAATTTTCTTCATGATATGTAAAATATAACGATTTTCAAAAAAATTACAACTTTTTTTCCACCGTGTTCGTGAACAAAGTGCACGGAAAAAGCACGGCATTTGACACCTGTTTTATTCCTCATTATAATGAAGAAAATGAACGTTTTCCTTGGTGTATCAGCCTCCACAGGAATCAGCATCGGCAAAGCCTTTGTAATCCCGGAAGCAGTTAAAAGAGTAATTCCTCAGTTCCCGGTTTCAATCAGTCAGATTGAACAGGAATGGTCACGTTTTATTAAAGCCAAGGCAAAAATTTCGGGCAAAATTCAAAAATCCCTTGAAGAAATCAACAATGAATCAAAGCAGGATAAAATTCAAAGGGAACTTTTAGAAACATATCTTTTGATGCTGGACGACCCTGTTTTTCTTCAGGAAGTAAAGCAGAACCTTGAAGCAAATCCTTTCAACATTGAATATATTCTTGACGTTAAGACAGAAGAATACGCAAACCGCCTTCGCATTTCCGGAAACGCTTACCTTACAGAACGTGCCCAGGACATCTGCGATATTTTCGGCCGCGTATTAAATGAACTTCTTAACATCCACGTGTTCAACATCAATCAGGTTCCGGACGGCGCCGTAATTGTCGGCCGCGAAATGAATCCTTCTGACGCAATCATTCTTTCTAAACGTAAGATTGCAGGTCTTGTACTTACAGAAGGCGGTACTTCTAGCCACGTTGCAATCCTTGCCCGCAACTACGGAATTCCTGCCGTTTTCGGAATTGAAAAAATAACAAAAGAAGTTCACCACGGCGAAAAGCTTATCGTAGACGGAACTGCCGGCGAACTTATCACTGATCCTGATGCACAGACACTTTCTGACTATTCAGAAAAGATAAAGATCGAACAGGAACATAGGGCAAAAATCCTTGCGTTCAGAGATAAACCTGCACAGACAAAAGACGGAACAAGATTCTCTCTTATGGCCAACATTGGAACTCCTGAAGAAGCAAAGATGGCTCTTGAAGAAGGCGCTGACGGAATCGGTCTTTTCAGAACTGAGTTCCTTTTTATGCAGGAATCTGTAACAACTCAACTTCACAATCACGCAATGTCAGAAGAGGAACAGTTTGAAGCTTACAAGTCTGTACTCGAAACAATGCAGGGAAAACCAGTTACAATCCGTACGCTTGATGCCGGCGGTGATAAAGTCATTGCTTCAATCGACCGTCCTGACGGCGTAGAAAAAAATCCATTGATGGGTTTGCGTGCAATCCGCCTTACTTTGAATTTTCCTAAACTGTTTAAAACACAGCTCAGGGCTTTATACAGAGCCAGCGTTTACGGCAACCTTAAAATCATGCTTCCGTTGATTACCAATGTTGATCAGGTTGTTAAGACAAAGGAATTAATCGCAGAAGTAATGGAAGAACTTGATGCTGACGGCATTCCTTACAACAAAGATGTGCCGGTAGGAATCATGGTTGAAACTGCAGCTGCTGGTATTACCGCTGACTGTTTTGCAAAAATTTCAGACTTTTTCTCAATCGGTACAAACGACTTAACTCAGTACACAATCGGTGTTGACCGCGAAAACCAGACAATTGCAAATCTCTACAACGAATTCCATCTTGCAGTATTACGTCTTATTCAGCATACAATCGAAGCTGCAGAAGCAGAAAACATTCCAGTTTCTGTATGCGGTGAAATGGCCGGAAAAACTGACAGCGTACTTGTACTTGCAGGAATGGGAATCAGAACTTTAAGTATGGGTATTCATAATATTCCTTATGTTAAAGAACTGCTTTCTTCAATCTCAATTACAGAACTTCAGTCGATCTCTTCAAAAACTCTCAACAATCTTTAAACGATACTCAAAAATCTGTATACTGTAACATAGGTATATTATGGCTACTAAAAAAAAGAATAAACCGGATTTTTCTAAACCAAAACCATTAATCTCAAAGTCTAAAAAAGCTGCAGTTGATTACGACGAAGCAATTGCTGAACAGAAAAAAATTCAGGCAGCAATCGATAAAGACCTTGAAGAAAAAAAACTTAAATTTGATACATCAAAAAAATACATAAACCTTCCTCTCATCGTAATTGCTGGTCGCCCGAATGTTGGTAAATCAACTTTGTTCAACCGCTTTATGCACAAACGCGTTGCAATTACAGATCCGACACCAGGCGTTACACGCGATCCTGTTGATGGTGAATGTTTTATCCTCGGAAAGCCTGTTCATTTAATGGACACAGGCGGATACAAACTTACCCGCGACATCGGAACTATGGAAGCGGTAATGGATGATCTGGTTGTAGAAAAGACGCTCGAAAAAATCAAAAAGGCAGATGTAATCCTTCTGCTTCTTGAAGCAAGCCAGATTACACCTGAAGATGAAGAATTTATCCAGCAGCTTCGTCCTTACTGGAACAAAGTAATTGCTGCCGTAAATAAAACAGAAGGCGGAAAGAACCAGGACTTTGCACAGAACTACATGAAGTTCGGTTTTAAAGAACTGCTTTTCATTTCTGCTGAGCACGGAGATAAAATTCCTGAACTTCAGGAAAAGCTTATCGACCGTCTTGATTTTTCAAACATTGAAGAAGGTGGAAATAATTCAACACCAATCCGTGTTGCAATTCTCGGAAAGCCTAATACAGGAAAATCAACTTTATCAAACCGCCTTACTCATTCAGAAAGTTCAATCGTTTCAAACTACGCAGGCACTACCCGCGATGTTGTCGAAGGAACTTTCGTTTACAATGACAGAAACTTTACAATCCTTGATACAGCAGGAATCCGCCGCAAAGCAAAGGTAACAGAAAACGTTGAATACTATTCTGTTAACCGTGCAATAAAAACCCTTGATGAATGTGACATTGTATTCATCATGATCGATGCCCAGGAAGGTCTTGCAGAACAGGACAAAAAAATCTGTTCACTTGCATACGAACAGGGCCGCGGAATTATTTTCGTTCTCAACAAATGGGACACACAGGAAAAAGGCCGCACAGCAATCAAGAAGGCAGAAGAAAACATCCGCATCATGTTCGGTCAGATGAACTACTCGCCTATCATTTGTATCAGTGCTCTTGAAGGTGACGGAATCAAACTTCTTCTTGATACTGCTCTTGAACTTTACGGACAGATTACAAGAAAAGTTTCTACTTCAGTTTTGAATACAGCTCTTAAGGACTGGATCTTCAAGTATCCACCTCCAGCAAGCCGCACTTCAAATTTCAAGATTCGTTACATGGTACAGACAAGCGTTAATCCGGTTAACTTTACTATTTTTGCAACCCGCCCGGAAGTCGTTCCTCTGACATATGTTCAGTTCCTTAAAAACCGCATCCGCGAAGATTTAGGCTTTGATAAAATTCCAGTGCAGCTTGAAATAAAAGCAAGCCGCAAAAAATGGGAAGACCGGGATCATGAGTAATGACTAATTATTCGATCGGACAGGTTGAAGAAATTACCGGAGTTAAATCTCACGTACTCCGTTACTGGGAAGAAGTAATTCCGGGATTTGCTCCTCAGAAAGATTTTGGCGGGCGCCGTGTTTATTCTCAAAAAGAAATCGACATGATTAACCGCCTCAACTTTCTTATCAACGAAAAAAAGTTTACGATTGAAGGCGCCCGAGATCAGATAATTGCAGAATCACAAATCGTTTCTGATAACTTTGATTTAATTCAGAATATTCACGAGCTGCGTCAGGAACTTTCAGAAGCGCTTCTTACAATCAAAAAATACCGGAGTAAATAAATGTTAAAAGACTCTCTTTTCAATCCTAAAAAACTTCCTAAGGACGCAGAAGAAGTTCTCAAAAATTTTGACTCAATCATCCAGGGAATTCTTCCTCTTAACTCAAAGCAGATTTCAAAACTGCCTGATGACATCAGAGAACTTTCTCACCAGCTTACAGACGAACGCGACACACGCCGCACTGCATACATGAATGAAAAAGTTACTCTTTCTGCATACACCCGTTACTTTATGTGGTGGAATCTTGTTCGCCTTACACGTCTTTTTTCAAACATTGATTTAGACAAAGCAAACATAAAAGACGGAGATGCCTGTATCGACCTCGGAAGCGGACCTTTGACTGCTGTCATTGCATTGTGGTTAAGCCGCCCGGAACTTCGCACACTCAACCTTACATGGTACTGCGTTGATATCAGTCCAACTGCACTTTCTCTCGGTGAAGATTTATTTCTTTCTGTTGCTGCCCGCACACTTGAAGAAGACATGGAAAATAAATGGAAAATTATCCGCATTAAAGGTCAGATGGGAACTTCGATTAAAGAAAAGGCAAAACTTTTAGTCTGTGCAAATATGTTCAACGAAGTATTCCAATCTGAATCACGCCCGCTTGATTTTCTTGCAAAAAAATATTCTGAAGACTTAACACGTTATGGCTATAAAGAGACTTCTTATCTTATAATTGAACCTGGCATTCCACGTTCTGCACGTTTTATAAGCCTTCTGCGCGACACCTTCATCAGAAAAAACATGGCAATTTCAGCTCCCTGTTCTCACTGCGAAACCTGTCCGATGGACGGCCGCCTTTTAAAAGGCCCTCACATGAACAAAACAGCTGATGCTTCAAGAACCGGAAAATGGTGCAACTTTGCATTCCCTGTAAAGAACGCACCGGAGAAATTACAGAAACTTTCTGCAGCTGCAAAAATTCCTAAAGAAAGAGTTGTATTGAGTTTTGTATATGCGACACCAATGGCAAATAAAAACGCAGCTGCAGGAAAAAGTCTTGTAAAAAATGAAAGACCTTCAAAAGAAGCCGATTCAAAAAAACAGGCTGTCGAAAAAACAACCCTCCTCAGAATTGCAAGTGATCCTATCCGCCTAAAAGACAAAATCGGCTTTTATGCATGTTCCGAACTTGGTCTTGTATTATACATTCCCAAAAAAGGACAGCTTACTTTCTCCGGAGATTTAGTTGAAGTTGTACTTCCTAAAAAGGAACTTCGAAAAGACTTTAAGTCTGGTGCTCTGATTGTAGAATAATTTATTTTCATTTTAATAATTATCAATGTTATAATTTAACTATGGTAAAATTATTATTCAAAATCAAAGCAGACAAGATGAGAAAAGAATGGGCAAAGAACGATGCAATCCGCGACAAGGATAATGTTCTTCCTGAATCAGTTGAGGTAATCAAAGACATTTCATATGGCAGACACGGAAAGTGGAACCTTCTTGATGTAAACAGGCCAAAGTCCTACAACGGAAAACTTCCATGTATCGTAAGCTTTCACGGCGGCGGCTGGTTTTACGGCGACAAGGAATTGTACCGTTTCTACGCTGCAGATTTAGCAGCGCGCGGCTTTGCTGTAATTAACTTTAATTACAGACTTTGTCCTGAGAATGCTTTTCCATCCCACATTGAAGACTGTAATGCCGCGCTTACATGGCTTTGTAATAACGCCGCCGGATTTGATATTGATCTGAACAGATTGTTTTTTGTTGGCGACAGTGCAGGTGCAAACCTTGTTTACCACTACTCGACTCTTTTAACAAATCCTGATTTTGCAAAACTCTACGACTTTGAAGTTCCACAGATAAAACCAAAAGCTGTCGGATTAAACTGCGGAACTTATAATCTTGACGAGCAGATTAAAGACGACATGATTTTAAAAGCATACATTCAGAATCAGAAAAAATATGCTGAACATATAAAGGTTCAGAAATATGTAAATGAAAATTTTCCTGCCGTATATATTATGTCAGCTCCAAATGATTTTCTTCGCGCAGAAGTTGAACCGATGATTGAATTCTTCAAGACAAAGAACATTCCTGTTACATCAAAAATTTACGGTACAAAGGAAGATCCTGACGCCTGTCATGTATTCCATGTAAACTTAAAACTAGCCATTGCAAAAGAATGCAATGACGATGAATGTAATTATTTCAAATCCTTCTGTTAATTTAATCAGTGCAAAAAAAAGTGTACCTGCAAAAATTGTTTCCAACTTTTGCAGGTACACTTCATCCAACACTCAGATTTTTTTTTACTCTGATTATTTTTTAGGCTTTGAAAATTCCTTTGATTTCTTTTTCGTAAATCTCAGACAGTCTGTAACGCATAATTTCCTGTTTTGCAGAAAGTTCCTTACCAATTTCGAATGGTTTTGTAAGGAATGCAAACTTAGGAATCTTTTCGAACATTCTGAATCCGTTCTTAGCGCAGATAAGTTCCTTGATATCAGCTTCAACAAGTTTGTAAACTTCAGGCTTCTTAACGAGGTCTTCAAAATCTTTGTAAGCAACGTTGTTTGCTTTTGCCCAGATTTCAAGTTCTTCCTGATTTGGAAGAATGAGGGCACCGAGATTTCTCTGATCCTGACCAACAACTACTGCAGTTTCAATATATGCTGATTCCTTGAGTTTTGCTTCGATAGGAAGTGGTTCTACGTTTTCACCGCCTGTCAAAACGATTGTATCTTTTACACGGCCGAGAATCTTAAGTTCACCGTGAATACTTTCCATTGCAAGGTCACCTGTATCAAGCCAGCCATCTTTTGAAATTGCCTTTTCAGTTAATTCAGGGCGTTTGTAATAACCCTTCATTACTGTGCCGCCTTTAATCTGAAGCACACCTTTGTGACCTGGTGTAAGAACATTTCCTTCCATATCAACAATGCGTGCAGATACACCACGAATTGGAGAACCGATACAACCGAAGATTGGTGAATTAACAGGACGAACAGCAACTACCGGAGCAGTTTCTGTCATTCCATAACCTTCAACTACGTTAACACCTAAAGCCCAGAAGAATTCATCAATTGCTTTTGGATAAGCACCACCACCGGCAACACCGGCTCTGAAGTTATTACCAAGCATTGCCTTAACCTTCTTGAATACTAGCACGTTTCCTAAAGCCTTTAATGGTGCAAGAAGAATCCATGGAATAAGGAAAATAATCCAGAACACAGGAGTAAATTCATTGTGAGGCATAAAGTTTTTGCGGAACATTTTTCTCGACATCCAGCTGTGTGCAATTGCAACACCTGTAAAGAAGTTGAACATTCCCTGAACAATACCGCCAGTACGGCGCATTTTTTTCTGAACGCCTTCGTAAACAGCTTCGAAAACACGAGGAACAGCAGGAAGCAATGCAGGATTCAATTCTGCCATATCAGGAAGAAGAACGCTTCCGATTGGTTTTGAATAACAGAGAACAGCTGCCTGTGAAAGAATTACATATTCTACGAGGCGCTGGAAAACATGCCATACAGGAAGAACACAGATTGCTCTTTCTCCAGGCTTAAGCCAGATGCGTTCCTGAAGTTCATCAAGCTGAGTAATAAAGTTTCCATGTGAGAGTGTTACACCTTTTGGAACTCCAGTTGTTCCCGAAGTAAAGATAATAGCAGCAACATCATCCCAGTTTCCTTTATCAACTTCTTCAGTTACTTTACCAGGATTTTTTTCGTTGTATTTTTTTCCTTCTTCAACTACATCATAGAAACGGAGAAGATCAACTTTCGCATCTGCACAAAGTTTTTTGTCATCCTCTGATGGCTCTTCAAAAATAATGAAACGTTCCAATGTAGGAATTTCTGACTTTGCATTTAAAATCTTTTTAATCTGGAATGCATTTTCAATTACACAGGTTTTTACTTCTGTGAACGAAAGGATATACTTCAAATCTTTTTCACTGGCATCACAGCCACGAGGAACATCGCAGGCACCGATTGACATAATTCCCATATCAGCCTGTTCCCATTCTTTACGGTTGTCAGAAATAAGACCGACTTTTTCGCCTCTTACAGTTCCAAGTGAAAGCAAACCGCCGGCAAATGCCTGTGAGTTTTCAAAAAGTTCTTTATATGTAACAGAAGAAAAACCGCCGTCTTTAGAAATACGTGTCATCTGTGCCGGAACTTCAGGATACTGTCTGCTCACTTCGCGGAGCATTCTTGGAAGTGTCTTTTCCATAACTAACCTTCTTTTTATTTTTGCCACTAGAATGTCAAAATGACAAAAGATGATTTTTTGTAAAATATCATTTATTATATATTACAGACTTTAATTATTCAATGGTAGAAAACAGATTTGGGGTTTATTAAATTCAGGGTGGGAATAAATTTTAACTTTCACATCAAAGGCCTTGCTCAGCAACTGTTCGGTAAAGATTTCTGAAGCACTGCCGGTAACGACAGTTTTTTCTGTAAACAGAATATAATTGTCAGCAAACAAAGCCGCCGTATTTATGTCATGAATTGAAAAAAGTACCGTATTATTTTTCTGGGTTTCTTTAATTTTCTGCAGGAGCTTACTCTGATATGCAAGATCGAGATTTTCTGCAGGTTCGTCAAAAAGTAAAATACTGCTGTTTTGTACAAGGCATCTGGCAAGGCGGCATTTCTGAAATTCTCCGCCTGAGATATTGAAGATTTTCTTTGCAAGGAATTCTTCGATGTTCAGAGTTTTTGCCGCTTGAAGAACTGCTTTATCACATTCTGTTCTGCTCATTTCATTAAATGAATACAATCCGGTTTCGATAAAATCACGGACTGAAAGATTCCATACAGGATTTTCGTACTGAACTAAATACGAAATCTCTTTTGCAACCTGGCTTCGTTTTAAGGCAAAAACATTTTTTCCATTAATAAGAATTTCCCCGGAAACTTTAAGCCCGTCAGGAATTATTCCATCCAGTAATGAAAGTAAAGTAGATTTTCCGGCGCCGTTTCTGCCGCAGAGGGCTGTAAAACTTGCTGGCTGCAAAGTAAAGTTAAGATTTTCAAAAACTATTTTATCGCTGTAAGAGGCAGAAAGATTTTTTACTTCAATCATTTTTTACCTCCGTTCATTTTAACAAGTGCAAAGAAAAAGAATGGAACACCAATCAGCGATGTAATAATACCAACAGGAATTTCTGCAGGCGAAATTACAGTGCGCGCAATTGTGTCAGAAACAAGCATGAGAGCTCCGCCATAAACCATGCTTTCAAAAATCAAAATCTTATGTTTTGGTCCGTAAATCTTTCGAACGATATGAGGCGCAATCAAACCGACAAACGAAATAATACCGCCTTCGCAAACTGCACAGGCAGAAGCAAGTGAACCTGCAATTAAAATCCAGTTACGTACAAAGTTATAATTCAATCCGAATGCTTTTGCAGACTGTTCTCCACAAACAAGAACATCAAGATGCTTTGAACTTAACATAAGCATTACAAGTGCAATCACTGAAGGAATTACAAACACTGCAAGTTCATTCCATCCCTTTGCGTTAAAGCTTCCGCAGGTCCAGGCATATAAACTGTGAAGGTCACGTTCGCAAGTCAGGATTATTATCGAAGCCAGTGCAGAAAAGAAAGTTCCGATGGCGGTACCTGAAAGCAAAAGTGTGACGCTCGAACGTTCACGAAAAATCTTTGATACAAGATAAACGCAAAGGGCACTTAACAAGGCGCCAGCAAAGGCAAACACACTAACGCGCGATATTACAAAACCTGCACTCACAGGAATAAGGCCGCTCAATACAGCGCCGAAGGTTGCGCCTGAAGAGATTCCCATAATACCTGAATCTGCAAGCGGATTTCTGAAAAAGCCCTGGAAGACTGCGCCAGTTCCGCCAAGAAGTGCTCCGCATAAAATTGAAATTAAAATGCGCGGAACACGAAGTCTTGTTACGATTGTGCGGTCGATATCAGACAATGTATTTGAAAATATTGAAAGCGGCGAAATGAATTTTGTTCCAACTGTTACTGCAAAAAATGAAAGTAAAACAATAATTAAAAGAGGAATTACAACTGTAAACTTTCGTAATTTTTTATTCACTTTTTTTTATTTTTTCGAATATGAAATCATCATATCTGCAAATTCTTTTACGGTGTTTACTAAACGAGGAGAAGGTCTGGTTATTTCACTATTTCCCATATATTCTACACCCCAGAAATCATCCTGTTCATGCAGCAATTTAATATATTCTTTATCAAAAACCACATTTGAAAATGCACCGGAAATTTCAGAACTTCCTGTCATAATGACATAATTTGGTTTTGCAGAAATAACAGCTTCGGCACTTACAACTGGATACGCCTGTTCCACATCGCCAAAAATATTTATCCAGCCGGCAGCTTCAATTATATCATTAATATAGGAATTTTTTCCTGCAGTCATTAAAGGATCATCCCAGATCTGCCAGAACATTTTATATTCTTCTCTTTCTGATTTATTTTTTGCTTCTGTAACTTTTGCTTTAATTTCAGAAAGTTCGGCATTCATCTGCTTTACAACTTCTTCCGCCTTTACTTCGCAGCCGGTAAGTTTTCCAACAGCAAGGATTTCGTCTTCAACCGCTTTAATTGAAGCTGCATCCGAAACGTAAACAGTTATCCCCAGATTTTCAAGCGGTTTAATAAAGCTGTCATGCATTCCTGCAAAAAGATAAACCATGTCAGGTTTGTAACTGATAATGGCTTCTAGGTTTTCACTTTCAGAACTAAAACCACCAACTGAAGGAATATCTGCAACTTCTTTCGGATAATCACAAAAAGCTGTACGTGCAACAACTTTATCTCCAGCACCTATTGCAAAAAGAATTTCAGTAGCAGAAGGCCCGAGAGAAACAATACGGCTTACCTGTTTTTGCTCAGCCTTTTTATTCCCGCAGGAAGCAAAGATTAAAAATGTGATTAAGATTATTAATACAGAAGAAATGCGTCTGTTCATAGTTTAAGTATAAGTGAAATTGTTTATGAATTGCAAGAAACGGAAAAATATTCTATCATTACCTATAGCATTAATAGTTTAATACATGAATTGATTTTATTAATAAGAATTAATTTTAAAAGGTAATAGATAGAATATGAAAGTTATCGACATTTTAAACTCACCCAAACCAACAATTTCACTTGAGGTTTTCCCTCCAAAAACAGACGCAGTTTACGCATCGGTTGAACAGGCTGTTGAAAAGATTGCTGATTTAAAACCTTCATATATGTCTGTAACTTACGGTGCAGGCGGCGGAACCAGTTCCCACACTGTAAACATTGCAAAACACATTCAGTGCGACAAAGGCGTAACTGCTATCGCTCACCTTTCATGTATTTCTTCAACTCACGAACTCGTTCACCAGCAGCTTACAAAACTTAAAGAAGCAGGAATCGAAAACATCTTAGCACTTCGCGGAGACATCCCTGAAGGCTTTACAATGGATCACCTTGATTATCATTACGCATCGGACCTTGCAAAAGAAATTTCTGACTTTGGCGGTTTCTGTATCGGCGGCGCGTGTTATCCCGAAGGTCATCCTGATTCTGCAAACTCTGTAGAAGACATCGACAACCTCAAAAAGAAAATCGACGCCGGCTGTCAGTATCTTACAACACAGATGTTCTTCGACAACAACATTCATTACAAGTTCTTATACAAGGCTCGCGAAAAAGGAATTTTCTGTCCTATCATTCCTGGAATCATGCCTATCACAAATGCAAAGCAGGTAGAACATGCAATCAAACTTTCAGGCACAATCATGCCTCCACGTTTCCTTTCTATCGTAGACCGTTTTGGTAACGACAAAGAATCAATGGCCCAGGCAGGGATCGCATATGCAACAGATCAGATCATTGACCTCATCGCAAACGGAATCAATCACATTCACGTTTACTCAATGAACAAGCCTGAAGTTGCAGAAAAGATTCTTGAAAACCTTTCTAACATTATTGATAACAAAAACCTTTAATTGCTTATGTCAGAAGAAACTTCAGGCGAAATTAAAAACGCCGCGGTCTTTCATCATAGAATAAACTCAAACGTCCTTATTCCTGATTACAAAGAAGTATATCGTTACGCAGGAATTTTCGGAAAGGAAGATTTTGTTCCGGACGAACAGCTTTCTCGTCTTGCAGAAGAGGCAGAAAAAGAAGTCTGCAACAATATGAACTGCCGCGGTCTTTATATTCGTTTTCCATTGACAGTGACCGAAAGCGATCAGATTACTTACGACGGAAAGTTGCTTTACGACATCAAGTTTGGTGACGTAAGTTTTTCGTCACACTTTTTAGGATTGAACTTAAAAGACTGCAATGCAATTTATCTTTTTGCCGCAACGCTTGGTCCTGCTGTTGATAAAGCAATTCAGAAAGCATCGCGGATTAATGCCGCAAAAGCAGTAATGCTTCAGGCAAGCGGTGCAATGTATATAGAAAAATATTGTGATGCTTTGATGGAGTTTTTATCAGAAGCAGAAAGTAAAGAAGGAAATGTTCTCTGCCCGAGATTCAGTCCCGGTTACGGCGACATTCCTTTGGAAATGCAGAAAACTTTTTTTGAACTTTTGCAGTGCCAGAAAAATCTTGCGCTTACATTAAATAATTCACTTATAATGTCGCCAGAAAAATCTGTCACAGCCTTTATCGGTGTTAAAAAAAATAACGGAGTGTAAAACATGAGCACAGAAAATACATACAACATCCGCGACCTTCTCGGAAAACAAGTTTTATTTTTTGACGGTGGAACTGGTTCTGTTTTACAGGCACGCGGTTTAAAACCTGGTGAACTTCCTGAAAACTGGAATATCGAAAAGCCCGAAGAAATAGTTCAGCTTAACTACAATTATTTTCTTGCCGGCTCAAATATCGTAAACACAAATACCTTTGGTGCTTTCAGTACAAAGTTTACCGGCAAAGACGGTACTTACGACCTTGAAAAAATCATTGCTGCCGCTGTTAACAATGCAAAAGAAGCACGCCGTTTGATTTTAGAAAAAGATGCAGAATGCGGAATTTCTGTTCCACGTTTTATTGCATTTGATATCGGTTCATGCGGAAAATTATTAAAGCCGCTTGGAGATCTTGAATTTGAAGATGCTGTTTCTCTTTTTAAGACAACATTCCTTTACGGTTTAAAATACGGACCTGACTGTATTCTTATTGAAACTATCAATGATGTTTACGAAGCTAAGGCTGCAGTAATTGCGGCAAAAGAAGCGCGTGAAGAAACCGGAGTTGATGTCCCGCTCATCGTTTCTACTGTATACGATGAAGGTCAGAAATCGCTCACAGGTTCAAGCCCAGAAATCGTGGCTGCCGTAATGGAAGGTTTAAGAATTGATGCTCTTGGAATGAACTGCAGTCTTGGTCCGGTTCAGATGAAGCCTATCGTTTCTCGTCTTTTACAGGCGACTACTTTACCGGTGCTTGTAAAACCTAATGCAGGACTTCCGAGAAGTGTAAACGGGCAGACAGTTTATGATGTTGATGACAATGAATTTGCACAGATTGTTGCAGGCTTTGTAACTGAAGGCGCTGCAATTGTCGGCGGCTGCTGCGGAACAAATCCTTCTTACATAAGTAAGCTTGTGGCAAACGTTAACAAGAACGGTCTTGAAGTAAAACCTTGTTCAACAAAGAAAAAATCAGTAATCACTTCAGGCACCAAGCTTGTAGAATTCGGCAAAGCACCAATCCTTATCGGTGAAAGAATCAATCCAACCGGAAAGAAAAAATTAAAGGCCGCTTTAGTTTCAAATGACATTTCATATATCTTAAATGAAGGTATTACTCAGGAAGAAAAAGGCGCAGAAGTTTTAGACGTTAACGTCGGGCTTCCTGAAATTGATGAATGCAAAATGATGCAGACTGTCATCAAGGAACTTCAGGCTGTAACAGATCTTCCTTTACAGATTGATACTTCTGATCCTGTAACAATGGAAAAAGCCCTCCGCCTTTATAACGGTAAACCATTAATCAATTCAGTTAACGGAAAGCAGGAAGTAATGAAAGAAGTATTTCCTCTTGTAAAAAAATACGGCGGTATTGTAGTAGCCCTCGCCTTAGACGAACAGGGAATTCCTGCGACCGCTGAAGGCAGAATTAAAATCGTAGAAAAGCTTTACAATACGGCAGCTGAATACGGCATCGCTCCAGAAGACATTATCATCGACCCTCTTGCAATGACTGTCAGTGCTGACGATCAGGCAGCAGTTGCAACTCTCGCTACAGTAAAATATGTAAAAGAAGTTCGTCACGGACTTACAATCCTTGGCGTATCAAATGTTTCTTTCGGACTTCCGCTGCGCGAGCACATCACTTCGATCTTCTTTACAATGGCAATGCAGAACGGATTAAGCGCTGCCATCATGAATCCGAACGCCATCGAAATGATGAAGGCCTGGACTTGTTTTAAAACTATCAGCGGTCTTGATGCCCAGTGTCTCGGCTACATCGACTTTGCAGGTAAATATTCAGAACTGACGGCAAGTGCAGTTCCCGCTGCAGGAGTAGCAAGTGCGACTCCCAGTGCCCCAAAGGCCGGAGAAAATCCAGCCCTAGCAGATCCTTTAATCAAGGCAATCGTAAAAGGCTTAAAAGAAAATTCAAAACGCGAAACAGAAAATTATTTTTCCGGCGCAAATGGAAAGCAGCTTTCTGCAATGGAAATAATCAACGACAAGATTATTCCTGCGCTCGACATCATCGGTAAAGACTTTGAACAGAAGCGCGCGTACCTTCCGCAGCTTTTGATGGCAGCAGATGCGGCTAAAGAAGCATTTGCAGTTATTAAAGATGAATTGAACAAGCGCGGTGTCGAAGAAGAAAGCAAAGGTACAGTTGTCATTGCAACAGTAAAAGGTGACATTCACGACATCGGTAAAAATATCGTAAAGGTACTTCTTGAAAATTATTCTTTCAAAGTAATCGACTGCGGAAAAGATGTTCCGCCCGAAACTGTTCTTGAAGCAGTCATTCGTGAACACGCACCGCTTGCCGGTCTTTCTGCATTGATGACAACAACAGTCGGTGCAATGGAAGAGACAATCAAGCTGATTCACGAGAAAGCACCATGGTGCAAGGTATTTGTTGGTGGCGCTGTATTGAATCAGGATTACGCAGATCAGATTCACGCTGACCAGTACACAAAAGATGCAATGGACAGCGTTAAGTACTGTCAGACAATCTGCGGCTAACAGCCTACTTTAATTCTTCTGCTAAAACATCAAGCTGCTTTTCAACATCTTCGTTTACTGCAATCTTGATTGTAACTTTGTTTGATGCAAATGTTATGTCTTTCATTCCTTCAAACTGAGCTGTCATTGATTTTGCAGCAGCCGGTGCCCATGCACCGTTTTCGATTAATGCAACAGTTCTCTTCTGGTAGTTACGTTCCTTTAAGTGTGAAATAAATTCTCTCATTGTAGGGAACACTTCACCATTGTAAGTTGTGCTTGCAAGAACAAGCTTTGAATGACGGAATGCATCTTCAACACATTCATATGTATCTTCACGGGCAAGGTCTGCAATTGCAACTTTAGGACAGCCTTTTGATTTTAAAAGTTCTGCAAGTTTTTCTGCTGCCTTTTTTGTATTTCCGTAAACTGATGTATATGCAATGAACACGCCTTCTGATTCTACATCGTAGTTAGACCAGATGTTGTAGTAATTCAAATATTTTTCAAGTTCAGAATCAAGAACTGGTCCGTGCAAAGGACAGATAGTTTTGATTTCGATTGCAGATACTTTCTTAAGAACAGCCTGTGCGTTTGCTCCCAATTTTCCTATGATACCAAAATAATAACGGCGAGCTTCACATGCCCAGCCTTCAGGATCTTCAACATCATTTGCACCGAACTTTCCGAATGCGTCTGCACTGAATAAAACTTTTTCAGTTGATTCGTAAGTCATCATTACTTCAGGCCAGTGAACATTTGGCGCTGCAATAAAATTCAATTTATGCGAACCTAATTCGATAACACTTCCTTCTGCAACAACAACCTGACGGTCAGCAAAGTCAGTTCCGAACATGCTCTTCATCATCACAAATGCCATTTTAGAAGCAGCGATTTTTGCTTCAGGAAATTTCTGCATAAAAGCTGCAACGTTTGCAGAATGATCCATTTCCATATGCTGAACAACAAGGTAATCAGGTTTCTTTCCAGCAAGAACTTCTTCAATATTCTTGAGCCATTCTTCACCAAAGTTCTGGTCAACTGAATCCATTACCGCAATCTTATCATCAAGAATTACATAAGAGTTGTAAGCCATTCCAAGCGGAACTTCAAACTGCCCTTCAAACAGATCTATCTGATGATCGTTTACGCCAACATATTTAATTGAATCTGATACTTTCATATTTTTCTCCTAAAAAAATCAGTCCACAATTTTCACCGTGAACTGAAAAATTAAAATTAATTTTGCAGTTTATTTAACCGCAGTTTTATTTATTACACTCAGGACACAAGCCTGTAAAAATCAGATTGTGTGCGCTGACTTTGAATCCGTCTTTAGCCATCTGAGCAGAAACTTTTTTTGTTTCTACACTTATGTTTCCAGGAACGTCAAACATTTTTCCGCAGTTCTGGCAGCAAAAATGATAATGTTCATGAAGTCTTGAATCATAATGATCTGATCCGTTCGGAACACTGATCTTCAAAATCTCACCGGTTTCTGAAAGCAATCCCAAATTTCTGTAAACAGTTCCGCGGCTGATGTGAACATCAACAAGTCTTGCCTGTTCATAAATTTCGTCGGCTGTCGGATGAGTATAATTGTCTTTCATTATTTCCATAATGATTTTTCGCTGGTTAGAATTTCTAGTCTGCATTGTTCCATTATACCTGATATTGGAAAATTGTAAATAGTAATAAGTCCTATTAAGATATTCCTTAAATAGAAAGGCTCTCTTCAATAACAAAGAGAGCCTTGAAAGTCCTGTACTGCGAGTGAGATACAGTACAGGTTTATCTCATACACGCATTACATTGCTGCGTGACAAGTGCGGGCAATAACATCATCCTGCTGTTCTTTTGTCAGGTTGATGAATCTTACTGCGTAACCTGATACGCGGACTGTAAAGTTTGCATATTCAGGTTTGTCAGGATGAGCCTGGCAGTCTTTGAGTTTTTCAACTCCGAATACGTTTACATTCAAGTGGTGTGAGCCCTGGCTGAAGTATCCGTCAAGAATGTTTACAAGGTTATCAACCTGTTCATCTTTAGCGTGTCCCAAAGCGGTTGGGTTGATAGTCTGTGTATTTGAAATTCCATCAAGCGCATAGTGATAAGGAAGTTTTGCAACAGAGTTCAGGCTCTTGATCAAACCTTTTGTTTCTGCACCGTACGAAGGATTTGCTCCAGGCGAGAATGGTTCTCCGGCTTTGCGTCCGTTAGGAAGCGCACCAGTTGCTTTTCCGTAAACTACGTTTGAAGTAATTGTAAGGATTGAAGTTGATGGCACTGAGTTTCTGTAAGTAGGATGCTTTCTGATCATTGTCATGAATGTCTTCAAAAGCCAAACTGCAATTTCGTCAGCTCTGTCATCGTCCTGTCCGTAACGTGGGAAGTCACCTTCAATCTCAAAATCTTTTACTAAAGTAACTGTATCAGTAATCTTTCCTGTTTTCTTATCAACTACATCGTATTTTTCGCGGATTACTTTTACCTTTGCGTATTTCATTGCACAGAGGGAATCTACGACGTGAGAGAAGCCTGCAATACCAGTTGCAAACGAACGCTCGATGTCTGTGTCTTCAAGCGCAAGTTCTGCAGCTTCGTAGTAATATTTGTCGTGCATGTAGTGAATTGCATTCAAAACATTTACGTAAACATCAGCAAGCCATTCAAGCATCGCTACATATTTTTTTTCTACGATCTTGTAGTTTGAAGCGTCGATTACATCAAAGTCAATTGGTTCATAATTTGGACCGATCTGAAGACCTTTTTTAAGATGTTCGTCTTTACCACCATTGAAAGCGTAGAGCAAAGCTTTTGCAAGGTTTGCACGTGCTCCGAAGAACTGCATTTCTTTACCAGTTTTAGTTGCAGATACACAGCAACAGATTGAGTAATCATCACCCCATACAGGTCTCATTACATCATCGTTTTCATACTGGATCGAAGAGGTATCAATCGAAATCTTTGAACAGTATTTTCTGAACGATTCAGGAAGTCTCTTTGAATAGAGAACTGTCATGTTAGGTTCAGGTGAAGGTCCCATGTTTTCGAGAGTGTGAAGGAAGCGGTAATCGTTCTTTGTTACCATTGAACGGCCGTCCTGTCCAAGTCCGCCAACTTCGAGAGTTGCCCAGATCGGATCTCCTGAGAACAGCTGATTGTAAGCTTCGATACGTGCAAAGCGAACCATGCGGCACTTCATTACAAAGTGGTCAATAAGTTCCTGAGCTTCTTCTTCTGTCAAAACGCCGGCCTTGATATCGCGTTCGATATAAATGTCAAGGAATGTTGAAACGCGTCCGACTGACATTGCAGCACCGTTCTGTGTCTTGATTGCAGCAAGGTAACCGAAGTACAGCCACTGAACAGCCTCGCGGGCATTCTTTGCAGGGGCAGAAATATCATAGCCGTAAATTGCAGCCATTTCTTTCATTCCTTTGAGGGCCTTGATCTGTTCTGTAACTTCTTCGCGCTTTCTGATAATTTCTTCAGTCATTGTGCCGTCACCAAGGTTATCAAAATCTTCCTGCTTGTATTTAATGAGCTGGTCGATTCCGTACAATGCAACGCGGCGGTAGTCACCTACAATTCTTCCGCGGCCATATGTGTCAGGAAGTCCTGTAAGAATGTGAGCAGAACGGACTGCCTTGTGTTCAGGAGTGTAAACATCGAATACGCCCTGGTTATGAGTCTTGTGATAAACAGTGAAAATCTTTTCAAGTTCAGGATTAACTTTGTAGCCGTACATAGCACAAGCCTGTACTGCCATGTTAATTCCACCGTAAGGCATAAATGCTCTTTTCAGAGGTTTGTCAGTCTGAAGACCAACAACTTTTTCAAGTTCCTTTCCTTCAGGGCAGATATAACCTGCTGCATGTGAGGTAAGACCAGTTACGACATCAGTATCCATATCGAGAACACCGGTTCTTTTTACGCCGTCAAGGCCAACAGAAACTTTGTCATGTTCTTCTTTCTGAAGCTTCTGAAGTTCATCAAACAGCTTGTTTGTAGCTGCAGTCGGACCTGCGAGGAAGCTTTCATCTCCATCGTAAGGTGTGTAGTTTTTCTGAATAAAGTCGCGGACATTTACTTCTTCTTTCCACAAGCGGCCTTCAAAACCGTTCCAGCCTTCAATAGTCTTTTCCATATTTTTCTCCTTACATATCCCGTTGTAATAAGCGGAGGTATTATCTTTTTTTACTTAATAGGAATTATTCCTATTAAGTATCATGTATAATATACACCATTTTTAGGATTTGTAAATAGGAATTATTCCTAATAAGCATTTTCTTTATTTTTTTTTTATAAATTTAACTGTACAAAAGACTTGTGTAATATTTTTTCTGGCAATTCCCTGAACTATTCATACCTTTTATTTTTTCAAATCCACCGCATTTTCATACAAATTCCTCTAAATACGCGAAAATTCCCTTTTAATACTAAAATTCCTTCTTACAATTATTGACATATTCAGATGACAGTAGTAATATAAAAACCGTGCACGAGCACGAAGAAATATTGCATTTCTTTTCTTTTTTATCCTTTGGGGGAACATTTTATGAAAACTGTTGCAGGTATCGACCTTGGTACACAGAGTATGAAAGTCGTAATTTATGATTACGAAAAAAAGGAAATCATCGAAAAAGCATCTTGTCCGATGGACTTGATTTCAGAAGCAGACGGAACTCGCGAGCAGACAACTGAATGGTTTGATATGGGCCTTGAAGTTTGTTTCTCAAAACTTTCTGCAGAAAACAAAAAGACAATCGAAGCAATCGGTGTTTCTGGACAGCAGCACGGATTTGTTCCACTTGATAAAGACGGAAAAGCTTTGTACAACATCAAGCTCTGGTGTGATACTTCAACAGCTGAAGAATGTAAAATCATCACAGAAAAAGCTGGTGGCGATGCAGCAGTTGTAGATGCTCTCGGAAACCTCATGCTTACAGGTTTTACAGCACCAAAAATTCTCTGGCTCAAAAGAAACAAACCTGATGCTTTCAAAGCATTAACATACATCATGCTTCCACACGATTACCTTAACTGGAAGCTCACAGGTGAATACGTAATGGAATACGGCGATTCATCTGGAACTGCATTGTTCGATTCAAAGAACCGCTGCTGGTCAAAAAAAATCTGTGACATTATCGATCCAGAATTGATGTCAAAACTTCCACGCCTTATCGAAGCTCACGAAGCTGCAGGTAAAGTAAGTGCAGCAGCCGCAAAGGCTTATGGAATTCCTGAAGGAATTCCTGTTTCTGCTGGTGGCGGTGACAACATGATGGGTGCTGTTGGTACAGGTACTGTTGCCGACGGATTTTTAACTATGTCTATGGGAACTTCTGGAACTCTTTACGGATATTCAGACAAACCTATTGCAGATCCTGCAAACGGACTTTCTGGTTTCTGTTCTTCAACAGGCGGATGGCTTCCACTTCTTTGTACAATGAACTGTACAGTTTCAACAGAATTTATCCGCGGCCTCTTTGGTCTCGAAGTTAAAGAACTTGATGGCGTTGCATCAAAAGCACCTTGTGGATCAGAAGGCGTTCTTGTAATTCCATTCTTCAATGGAGAAAGAACTCCTAACCTTCCAAACGGTCGTGCAAGCATTACAGGAATGACTTCAGCTAACACAAGCCGCGAAAACATCTGCCGTGCTGCAATGGAATCTTCTGTATTTGCAATGCGCGGAGGTCTTGATGCATTCCGTAAGCTCGGATTCCAGCCAAAAGAAATCCGTCTTATCGGTGGTGGTTCTAAATCTGCACTCTGGAGACAGATTGCAGCTGATGTAATGAATCTTCCAATCCGTGTTCCTGCTCTTGATGAAGCAGCAGCTCTTGGTGGAGCAGTTCAGGCATTGTGGTGCTTAAAGAGCCAGTCAGGTGCTTGTGACATCGCACAGCTTTGTGCAGAACACATCAAACTTGATGAATCAAAGAACGCAGATCCTATCGCAGAAAATGTAGCAGCATACGATAAGGCTTATGCTGACTACCAGAAGGTGGTAGATACAGTTGCTCCTTTGTATAAGTAAGAAAGCACAAATTAAACATGCTATAATATGATTTTTTCATTTATACTTTCCTAACCTCTGCCGCTGTACGGTCAGTACAGCGGACTTTTTTTGTGTTTTGAAAATTTTTGTGATAGAATATTTCCATTAAGAATTTACAAGGAGTCGATTATGGGATTTTTTGATGGATTTGATAGTGGTCATGGAGAAGCATCTGGAACTACTGGTGCTGAAAAATATGTTGTTCTTCAGGTTGTATTAACAGAGGCTTTTTTCGGAACTGGATCCGGAGTAGGAAGTCTTACAAACCTCCAGTCTGTAATTAACGAACAGGCTGACAAAGGCTACAGATTACATACAATTACAACAACTTCGTCAGGATCAAAAGGTTTTCTTGGCGGTGATAAAATTCAAGCCACAATGGTCTTTGAAAGAATCGGAATTGAAAAGCTGATTGCAGACGAGGTTGCGGGAAAGGGAAATTAAAAATAATAAATTGAAATTGTTTCTTATAAAATGGGCCACTAATATGGCCCTATTTTTTTTATCTGATTTATCCAGTACCCAAAACACAGTCTTTTCCATTCAACTTTCCTATTTTAAACTTTCTGTTTCCTATTTCCTAATTTGCCAAATTCCATTATTATATCCCTATCATTTTTCTCTCTCGAGGTATCAAATCTATGAAAAAGATTATCAGCGGAAAAGTTCGCGAAGTTTATGATTTGGAAGATAGCCGCATGGTCATTGTTACAACAGACCGTATTTCGGCATTCGACGTAATCCTTCCTACAATGATTACAGACAAAGGTAAGGTTTTGAATGCCCTTTCTAATTTCTGGTTCGATTTGACAAAAGACATCTGCAAGAACCACATGATTTCATCTGACCTTAAAGACATGCCAGCAGAATTCCAGAAACCAGAATTTGAAGGACGCACAATCCTCGTAAAGAAACTTACAATGATTCCATACGAAGTAATCGTTCGCGGTTATATGTTCGGTTCAATGTATGAAGCATACAAAAAAGGTGAACCATTCCTCGGCCACAAATTTGACAAAGAATACCAGCAGGCAGAAAAACTTGATGAACCAATCGTAACTCCTTCAACTAAAGCTGCTGAAGGTCACGACATCAACGTTACACTTGATTACATGAAAGAAGACCTTGATACAAAATACCCTGGAAAAGATCTTGGAACAAAGATTGAACAGGCTGCTCTTGCAATTTTCAAAAAATGTGCTGACCACGCTGCTAAAAACGGAATTATCATTGCAGATACAAAATTCGAATTTGGTCTCGATGAAAACGGAGATCTCGTTCTTGGTGATGAAGTTCTCACACCAGACTCAAGCCGTTTCTGGAACGCTGCAGAATACAAAGTTGGAACAAGCCCAGCTTCTTACGACAAGCAGTTCATCCGTGACTGGCTCAAGGACAATGGCCTTGCCGGCGATGCAAACATCAAGAGCATTCCAGAAGATGTAGTTGCAAAAACATCTGCACTCTACCGCGAATGTCAGACAAAGATCTGCGGAAAATAATTTGGCAGAACGATGTTATAAATGCTTCCGCCCTCAGTCTCACTGCCTTTGCGAATATGCAAAACCTGAGATTGACAGCGGAATCAAATTCCTGTTCCTGATGCATCCAAAAGAAGCAAAGCACCAGCGAACAGGAACTGGCCGACTTTCACACATTGCACTTAAAGACTCAGAAATTTTAGTCGGCCTGGACTTTTCAAAAGACCAGCGTTTTAATGAACTTATAAATGACCCGCAGTATTTTCCTGTAATGATGTATCCCGGCGAAGATGCATGGACTGCAAAACGCGAAGGCTTTGCAGAAGCTGTCGGTAACAAAACCCTTCTTGTAATCTTAATCGACGCCACCTGGTTCTGTTCCAGAAAATTAATCGAACACAATCCCGGTCTTTTAAAACTTCCACGCTGTTCGTTTACCGGCGACTACAGATCGATCTTTACCTTCAAACGCGAACCACGCCCTGAATACATTTCGACAATCGAAACTTGTTACTACTTCATCAAGGAACTCCAGACAGTACAGACTGCAGAAGGGCAGAAGCCTTTAGTAAAACCAGGAATCAATCCGGAACCTTTGATGAACGTATTCCGAAAAATGATTAAAGACCAGCTTCAGGCCGAAAACGATAGAATCGAAGGCCGCCTCCCGAACGTATTTGCCCACGACTGGAAGTACACAAAAAAAAGAGCCATCCCAGAAATGTTCCAGGATGGCTCAACAAGTTCCACAAATAAAGAATAAAAATTATTTCTCTACAGAAATCGGTAAAACACCTTCAGGTTCAACGCGACCAGAAGCAACCGCAGCAAGTCCTGTAAAGCTGTAAGGTGAATAACTGTAACCGAACAGAACTGTATCAGCCCAGTCAAGATTAAAGCTTAACACAGGTGACATAATTGAAAAGACTACAATTTTCTTTCCGCGTTTCTGAAGCGGTTTAAGTGCCTCTGCAGTTTTTACAGAATTGCGATCCCATACACAGACAAAAATTACATCAACTTCATCTGCACGGCCGGCAATGAGATTTGCAGCATACTGGGCTTCGTTTGAACCGAGATTGTAACTCATTCTAATATCAATTGAATCTTTGTAATACTTTTTCATTTCGTTAAAGAATGCAGGTTCAGAACCTGCAAGTATTACCTTCTTTCCTTTCTGAGGCAGATAAGGCAGTTCGCCTTTTCTGTAAACTGTAATTGAACGGCATGCCTGATCGACAAAGAACTCACCGCCGTCAGGGTCAGGAATTGCCGCATCAATTGCATTAACATCAGGATAAAGCGGTGCCGAATTTGTGTTCTTAAAATAATTCATTTTAATTTCAAGAATGCGGCGAACTGCTGTTTCAACTTTTGTCTTGAACTGTGGAACATCCTTCATGCGCTGAAGATTGCTGGTCCAGAGGTTTTCATTTAACTGTGCAGTTGTTGACGAAATTACGATATCGTTTCCGGCTTCGATTGCAAGCTTGAATGCGTTCGAAAGTGAGCCGGCGTAAAGTGTATCTCCGTTCATCATCATGTCGTCTGTAATGATAAGACCTTTGTAACCAAGCTGATTTCTCAACAGTTCGCCAAGAAAGTATGGTGATAAAGATGCAGGCTCTCCATTCTGTCTGATAAGAGGAAAACTCAAATGCCCTGACATGATTGCAGGAACATCTGCATCGATAAGGTATTTAAAAGGAACTAATTCACGCTTAGAAATTGTATCAAAGTCCGCATTGATTTTCGGTAAGAAAACATGCGAGTCATTTTCTGTATCTCCATGTCCCGGAAAATGTTTCGCAGTAGGAATAACGCCAGCCGACATGCTTCCTGCTGCAAAGGCAACTCCCATTATGCCGGCTTTTTCAGGATCTTCACCGAAGGAGCGGGTTCCAATGATTGTTGAATTCTGATCAGTATACAGGTCTACTGTCGGCGCAAAATTAAGGTTAATGCCGAGAACCGCAATCTCACGGCAGATATAATAAGCTGAATACCAGGAATCAATCGGAAGTCCGCCGGCACCAATACTCAAGTTCCCCGGAGTGATGCTGGTGTTTCCCTTTACGTGACGGATCCATCCACCTTCCTGGTCTGTTGCAACAAACAGTGGAATTTTAAATCTTCTGCTCTGCGCTTTTTTCTGCAAAGCAGTAATTGATTTTGCTACAAGTGTTGTATTGTCAGTATTCCAGCCGAAAACTTTAACGCTTCCTAATCCGCGGTCACGAACCCAGCTGTTCAAAAGCTCAGAAGGTTCTGCACCTGCCCATCCGAACATAAGCATCTGCGAAAGAAGTTCTTCATCTGACATACGCTTCGAAATTACATAAGCAAGTTCTGCATTTGGAACATCGCTCCAGAAATCGAGGTCTTCAGGATATTTTGAAAGGTCGAGATTTAATTCCACGTCAGCACTGTTTTTAGAAACGGTGTGCATGAGATTTTTATTCGAGGAACTCTGGGCAAAAACAGAATTGATGTTTAAGGCCAGTAAAGAAATGACTAAATACTTTGCAATTCTTTTCATAATTTATTTCGAAGCTTTGAGTTTTCTTACATATTCACCGGCAGAATGAGCAGCGATTGCTCCATCACTTACGGCTGTTACAACCTGTCTGAAAGATTTTGAACGGATGTCTCCGGCAGCATAAAGTCCTGCCATGATTGTTTTCATATCGTCATCAGTTTTAATGTATCCGCCTTCATCTTTCGGAAGCATTTCAACAAGTTGTGTTACCGGATTCATTCCCGCAAAGATAAATACTGCATCACAGTTATGTTCAGTAACGGCACCTGTTACAGTATCTTCAAGTTCAATACTCTGAACGCGTCCTTCACCTTTGATTTCTTTTACCTTTGCGTTAAATATTACATTCACTTTTGGGTTTGCAAGAAGACGGTCCGCAACTGCCTTCTGAGCGCGCAATGTATCGCGGCGGTGAACAAGTGTAACTGTATCTGTCAAAGTTGAAAGATACATTGCTTCATCACATGCCGAATCTCCGCCGCCGATTACGAAAATCTTACGGTTTCTGAAAAACGGACCGTCGCATGTTGCGCAGTAAGAAACGCCTCTGCCTTCAAGTTTATCTTCACCAGGAACGCCTAGCTTTCTGTGTTCTGCACCTGTTGCAATTAAGATTGCAGTACCGATATATGATTCTTTTCTTGTTACGATTTTAAAATCAGAGCCAACTTTGTCGATTGAGTTTACTTCACTCTGAATGATTTCTGCACCAAAGCTTTCGGCCTGATTACGCATGTTCTGACAGAAATCAGTTCCGCTTAATGCAGGAAAAACTCCGGGATAATTTTCTAATGTAGGAATTGTTAAAGCCTGACCGCCAGGAATTGAAACATCAATTACCAATGTTTTTAATCCGCCGCGCGCAGCATACTGAGCACTTGCAAGGCCTGCAACACCGGCACCAATAATAATGTAATCGTATTTGTTTTCGTTTGAATCAGACATAGACACTTCCTTTAATAGTGTGCCAATTATAGCACGAAATAAAAGTCTTTGTCATTGTATGGAAGAAAATCTGATTTAAAAAACGAAGAGCTGCCCGATTCGGACAGCCCATATATGTAAACGAACCGCGGCTTAGCCAAGACCGGCTCGAAAAAAAAGACTTGAGATAAACTCAAGTCCTTTGAAGGCGTCGCTCAGAATCGAACTGAGGCATGATGGTTTTGCAGACCAGTCCCTTACCACTTGGGTACGACGCCGTGTAAGATTATTTATATCAAAATATCGCCTCTTTGTCTAGTACATACATAGGATAAATGGAAAAGTTTTTAAGTCCGTAAAGTTTCCCTTTAATGACAAAAATGCTTCAAATCGTTATTGTGGAATTATGAAAACCAAAGCATATTCCATAACTGAAGGTTCAATCTGGAAAAGCATTATCTCCTTCGCTGGTCCTATTATTTTAGGAATGTTCTTCCAGCAGCTTTACAATACCTGTGACGCCATCATGGTCGGACAATATGTCGGAAAAGAAGCACTTGCAGCCGTTGGCGGTGGAACAGGCTTCTTTATCAATCTGCTTCTCGGGTTCTGTGGCGGACTTGCTTCCGGTGCCAACATCATCATCGCACAATTCTTCGGTGCAAAAAATCACGACGAACTTTCTCGTGCAGTTCACACATCCTTCATTCTTGCAATCGCTCTTGGAATCATCGTAACAATTGCCGGTATCAGTCTGGCAGAGACTGCAATGAATGTTATAAAAACGCCGGCTGACATTTACGATTATTCTGTGGAATATTTAAGGATCTTTTTTGCCGGCGTAATCCCGATGTTCCTTTACAACATGGGTGGAGGAATAATCAGAGCCATCGGGGATTCAAGAACACCATTTTTTGTTCTTGTAATTGCCTGCTTTGTTAACATCGGTCTTGACTACCTTTTTGTTGCTATATTCGACTGGGGTGTTGCAGGTGTTGCATGGGCAACAGTTATTTCACAGGTCGTAAGCATGATTTTAATTTTTATTCCGTTAATTAAAAGTAATGAATCCTATGCCTTCAGATTTTCAAAGTTAAGAACTTCTCCTCATCTTTTGAAAAAAATGATCAAGCTTGGAGTTCCTTCAGGCCTGTACTCTACGATGTATACAATTTCGAACCTGATTATGATGACCTTCGTAAATGCATTCCCGACAGCAACAATTGCCGCCTGGACTGCATGGGGAAAATTAGATGCCCTTTTCTGGATGACAGTATCTTCACTTGGAATGGCAATAAGCACATTTACAGGTCAGAACTACGGCGCAAAAAAATATGACAGAATTAAAAAAGGTGCATGGCAGGGACTTCTGCTCACACTCCTTGTTACCGGCATAATAATTATCATTTTCAGATTATTCGGAAAAACATTCTACGGATTGTTTGTTCCTGGAGAAAAAGAAGTTATCGATATAGGAATGAAAATTCTCCTGTTTATAACTCCTGCCTTTTTTCTGTATGTACCGAATGAAATCTTTGCCAATGTTGTAGGCGGCGTCGGAAAAACTTATGTTTCGATGATTATTACTTTCCTCGGAATCTGCTGTACAAGATTGGTCTGGCTTTTCGGATTCTGTCAGGGCTTTACCGCATTTGACGCAAATGACTTTATAAGAGTCATCACCTGCTATCCTATTTCGTGGTTAATCAGTGCAACAATGTTCTTCAGCTATTACAAATGGGGAAAATGGATTGCGCGAAACAATAGTGGTAATTAATACTCTCCGTGAATTAATCTATAAGCAATTGATCCAGGCTTTGGACTTGCAGGACAGTTGTTTCTGTCAAACCACTGAGCGTCTGCAATTTCTTCTTTCTGGAGTTTAAGTTCGCCACTTTCGTATTCTGCGGTAAAACCGAGCATCAGTTGGTCTGGGAACGGCCAGCTCTGACTTCCGCGGTATGTGAGATTTTTGACTTTGATTCCTGTTTCTTCTAAAAGTTCGCGGCGGACTGCTTCTTCGGCTGACTCACCGGCTTCCATAAAGCCTGCGATACAGGCGTAAATGTCCTGGTTTCTGTAAGTGTGGCGGGCAAGAAGAACTTTGTCGTCTTTAGAAACGACTACGATTACGCAAGGTGAAATTCTCGGGAATATGATTCTTCCGCAGTCCGGGCAGGTCATCGCAGTAAGTTTTTCGTGAGGAATTAATTTTGCCCCGCAGGCGCCGCAGAACTTTGTTTCTGAATGCCAGTTAAACAGCGCTTTCGATCTGAACGCAAGAAAGTTTTCTGTTTCAGAATGTCCTGCAAAATATTCGCGGAGTGTAAGGCGTAAATATTCCTCACCGAGATTATCTGCAGAAGCCAGTGCAAGAACTTTAAGCTCATTTGCTTTTTCTTCAAAATATTCAGCGACCGGATTTTTTTCCTTTAATTTTTCAAAATCTCCGGCTGTCATAGGCTTTTCATCTTTTCTTAAAATTATTTCTTTTTCACAGATTGCAACAAAGTTCATCGAAAATTCCTCTTGAACTATCTTAATAAAATAAAACGTGACATTCAATTATTTTGCCGCCGATTAAACTTATGATTTACACGTATTCTGTAAACCGCGCCGTTACTTGAGATAAGGGACATTTTTTGTTAAAATTAAACATTATGGTAATTTCTTCTATAGATTTAAAGGACGGACACGTAGTTCAGTTAAAGAACGGAAAAGATCTCGTCCTTCAGCGCGATGATGCGGACAATCTCATTAAAGATTTTAATTTTTACGGTGAAGTTGCAGTAATCGACCTTGATGCTGCAATGGGCCATGTAGATGCAAAAGGAAATACAGTAAATACAAATCTTTTGAAGAGCCTTCTTCGTAAAGGAAATGTAAGAACTGGTGGCGGCGTAAGAACTGTAAAACGTGCAAGAGAACTTATTTCTCTCGGTGCAGAAAAAGTAATCATCGGTTCAAGCGCATGGAAAAAAGATCCCAAGCCGGGCGAATCAGTTCTCAATACTGAATTTCTTGATGAACTTGTAAAAGCAATCGGCAAACAGCGCATCATTATTTCTGTTGATGCAATTAACGGCAAAATCGCTGTTAAGGGCTGGACAGAAACTATCGACGTTTCATTGATTGAAGGTGCTAAGCAGGCAGAACAGTACTGTTCAGAGCTTCTTTTTACATGTGTTGAAAAAGAAGGATGCATGCAGGGAACAAACATAGACATGGCAAAGGAACTTCGCGATGCCGTTAAATGTCGTGTTGTAGTTGCAGGCGGTGTTTCTTCAGAAGATGAAATCGAAGCTCTTGAAAAAATGCACTGTGACGTTCAGCTTGGAATGGCACTTTATACAAACAAAGTTTCTTTGAAAAACGCATTCCTCCGCTGTCTCGACTGGGACAAAGTTGACGGAATGGTTCCTGTAATTGCACAGAGTCAGAACGGCGAAGTTCTGATGATGGGATACGCAAACAAAGAAGCATTTGAAAAAACTATTGATACTAAAAAACTCACTTTCTGGAGCAGAACACGCAACGTACTCTGGACAAAAGGTGAAACAAGCGGACACTTCCTCGAAGTATTAAAACTTCGCGTTGACTGTGACCGCGATACAGTGCTTGCAACAGTAATACCTCACGGCGGCGTTTGCCACACTGGAAGCTTTACCTGCTTTGGCTCTGCCCCAGATGAACGCTCATCAATGGAACGCCTCTATGCAACTATTGCAGAACGCTTTGCTAACCCAAAACCTGGAAGCTACACTGCCACTCTCGATGCAAAACGCGTTCGTGAAAAGGTAGAAGAAGAAGCAGAAGAAATCTGCGAAGCTGAAGGTAAAGATGAAGTAATCTGGGAAGCAGCAGACTTATTGTATTTCGTTAGTGTTCTTATGTACAAGGAAGGCGTAAACTGGCAGGATGTTTACAACGAACTAGACAAAAGACACAAAGAAAAATAAACTTTAATTAAAAGAAATTCTTTTCAAGGAGAGCAAAATGAAAAAGATTTTTTTAGTATTCACAGCAGCTTTATTAATATCTGGAACTGCTTTTGCAGGAAAATCAAGTTTTGAAGTAGGTGTTACTTACGGTAACATTTCAACCATCAACAAGAACAACAGCCAGAATCACACTGATATCGGCGGATTAGGAGTTATGATTGGTTATTATGAACCTATCGTTTCTTTCTTAGGTGCTCAGGCAAACGCATTCTTGATTTCTCCTGATGATAACATCAGCAGCACTTTTAACGGAACTACAACAAAAATTACTAACACAAGTTATTCTTCTTTAACTGTTCCATTCGCTTTCAGTGCAGAATTGATGCTCGCATTAAAGATTCCTGTATCAATCTTTGACATCAGTGCAGGTGCCGGTATCGGTTATACACTTTATGATACAAAAACAACTTTTTATAATTCTACAACTGAAGTTTACACACATCAATTCTCAGTTCCTGTATTTGCAGCATTAGGAGTTCGTCTCGGTTCATTCGGAATTAAAGCAGGATGTGACTTCCAGTTCGTATTCTCACAGTATAACTCAACAAACAACAAAACAGAAAAGTTCGAAAACAATGATTTCAATTTCATCAATGTTTTCCCATACATTTCTGCAATGTTTAATTTCTAATTTCAACTGTTAGAAACTGTAAAGGTCGTGCGCTTCAGGCATGACCTTTTTTGTAACCATATTTACAAGGATAACAAAATGAAAAAAATCATATTAGCCCTTGCCACAGCTTTATTAATTTCTGGAACTGCTTTTGCAGGAAGATCAGGTTTTGAAGCAGGTGTTGCTTACGGTAACATTTCATTCATCGACAAGAACAACTTCAGAACTCACATTGATGTCAGCGGATGGGGCTTTGAAGTCGGATACTATCAGTCACTTCTGCCTTTTGTAGGCCTTCAGGGAAACATTTTCTGTGTATTTCCTGGAAGCGTAAAACACACAGTTAACGGCGGTTCTGCAAGCGACATTTCTGCTTCTTACAAATCGCCATACTTTGCGACAGGAGAAGCAATGGTTATGCTGAACCTTCCGATTGCAATTCTTGACTTGAGAGCTGGTGCAGGAATTTCGTATACAATGCATGATGCTGAAACCAAATTGAATTCAACAAAGTTTGTAAGTCATTATTTTGCAGTTCCAGTATCAGTTGCTGCGGCTATTCATCTTGGAGGCTTTGGTCTTAAAGCCGGCTGTGATATGAACTTTGTATTTTCAAAGTATATCACCCAGGACAACAAGACCGAAAAAGTAGAGAATGATAACTTTAATACTTTTATCATTCTTCCTTATGTTGCACTTACCTTCAACTTCTAATTAACATTGAAGGCATAAAAAAAACTGCGTCAGAATGAAAGCATTCACTTTGACGCAGTTTTTTTTTTTGCTTAAAGTAACTTTTAAGTAACTTTAATTTTAAGTAATTTTTTTAATTACTTTTTGAAGTTCATTGTTACTTTGTAGTGTTTTGGTTCGAGATCGTAGTCGATATCCATTGTGATAGATGTATCGAGTGTTACAGGTTTTGTGAACTTGTAAGTACGTTTTGTATCTTCACATCTGAATGAAATTTCAAGACCAGCATTTGTCATGTTAATTTTGAAGTTAGATCTCTTGTCTTTTGTGAAGTTATAAATAACTGCACCTGTGTTTGCATCTTTGAGTTTGATTGTGTTGTTTACACCAAATTCCCATGCAGCATCCCAGTTTGTATCAATCCAAGTTCCTTTTGGAAACTGTTCAGCAGCTTTTGCAATTTCTGCATCAGCCTGATTCAATGCATCACTAAGATTGTTCTGTGCAACTGCACCTGTAACTGCCATTGCAGCAACTAATAAAGTAAGTAAAAATTTCTTCATACGAAAACCTCCAGCGATTTCGTTAAATATTATTAATTGCATTATTTTATCTTTTGTCTAAATAATGTGTCAATAGCTCAAAATCTCCCCACTATTGTTGACTAAAATTTGTTTTATATATATTTAAAAGTTATGACAAAAGATTTAACAACAGGTAAACCAATAAAACTGATTATTGAATTTGCAATTCCTGTACTTATCGGATATTTGTTTCAGCAGTTTTACAATCTAGCAGATACTGCAATTGTTGGAAAATTTCTTCCTGTAGAAGATTTGGCAGCGGTAGGTGCAACAGGCCCGGTCTGTTTTCTCATTTTAGGAATGTGTATGGGACTTACAGCAGGATTTGCAATTCCTGTAGCTCAATTTTTCGGCGCAAAAGACTTCATAAAAATGCGCCAGTATATTTTCAATGCTATTATTCTCGCTGCAATATTTTCTGTACTTTATTCAGTTGTGACAGTACTTCTGTGCAAACCAATTCTCCGCATCATGCAGACACCTGCAGACATTATTGACCATTCCTCAGAATATATAATGGTTATCTTTGCCGGAATGCCTTTTGGCTTTCTTTATAACTTCAGCGCTGCAACCTTACGCTCAATCGGCGACAGCAAAACACCTTTGTATTTTTTGATTTTTTCAAGTCTGTTGAATATCGGTCTTGACCTTCTCTGTATTTTAGTCTTCAAACTTGGAGTTCGTGGAGCTGCAATTGCCACAGTTATCGCTCAGGCAATTTCAGGCTTGTTATGTCTCATTTACATAAAAAGGAAATTCCCTATCCTGCACTTTCAGAAAGAAGATAAAACTTTTTCATGGTACATTCAGGGAAAGCTTCTTGCCATGGGTTTACCAATGGGACTTCAATATTCAATCACTGCAATCGGTTCAGTAATTCTTCAGGCAGCAGTAAACAGTCTCGGAACTACATACGTTGCAGCAATGACTGCAGGTCTAAAAATGCACATGTTCTTTTGTGCAATGTTCGATGCGCTTGGAACAACCATGGCAACTTTTGCCGGTCAGAATACAGGTGCTAAGGAATTTTCAAGAATCAAAACCGGTCTTAAGGACGCAAGCCTTATCGGCTTGATTTATTCTTTACTGGCATTTTTAATTCTGTTCTTCTTCGGAAATAAAATGGTTCTTATATTTCTGGACAGTGATCAGGACTTCATCATTAAAAACGCACACCAGTTTTTAATTTCGCAGAGCATTTTCTATTTCTTCTTAGCCGAAGTTAACATCATAAGATTCATGATTCAGGGAATGGGATTTCCAAGACTTTCGATTCTTTCCGGTGTATTTGAAATGATCGCTCGCGGTACATTTGGTTTTGTATTTGTACCGCTTCTTGAAGAAAAAGCTCACATGGGCTATTTTGCTGCAACCTTTGCTTCTCCTGCAGCCTGGATCTTAGCCGACATCTTCCTGATCATCGCTTTTGTATTCTGCTACAGAACACTTGTTAAGCGTCATTCACTTTAACAAGCTTTTCTGTCAGACCGTAAAAATCATACAGCTGGGTATTAACCTAGCCGTTAACAGGCAGATCAATTAATTTCTGTAATTATTTTACAGCACCTTAACTTCAAAATAAAATCTGCTCAATCAGAAAACAATTTATTTTTTCGAAGGTTTCTTTTCCTGAGGAAATACAACGCCCCACTCTTTTCTAAGCTTATCCATTGTCTGCATTACGAATACTGTTTCTGATAAAGGCATTGATTCACTTTCGATTTTCTTTGCCTTTATCATTTTCATAGCCTCGATTACTTGATATTCATAGCCTGTAATCTGGAGAGGAATTTTCACAGACTTGATGAGTTTATCGTCAGAATCGAAAACGTTGATTGCGTTCGGGTTATTGATATTTTCTACAACGATGTAGCCTTTTTCGCCCCAGATGATTCCTTTGCGGTCTGAGCGAGCATTCATTGCAGAAGTAAGATAAGCAACGCGGCCATCTTTAAAGTAAACGGTAATTGATTCGTTTTCGTCGATTCCTTTTTTAGAAAGTTTTGCGGAAGAATCGATTTTAGCAATATTGTTTCCGAAGCACATAAAGGCAAAGTTAAGACAGTAAACACCGATATCAAGCAAAGCGCCGCCTGCAAGTTCAGGTTTTACGATGCGCTCTTTCTGCGCCATCGAATAACAGAGGTTTGCAGTAAGATATCTTGCTTCACCGATGATTCCGCTGTCGATTAATTTTGAAATTGCAGTACGGCTCGGCATGTAACGCGTCCAGATTGCTTCTGCAAGGTAAACATTGTTTTTCTTTGCAAGCGCAACGAGTTTCTTTGCCTGAGGCGCGTTCATCGTAAAGGCTTTTTCTACAAGCACGTTCTTCTTATTTTTGATGCAGAGTTCAGCGTGCTCTGCGTGATGAGAATGAGGCGTTGCAATGTAAACAAGATCAAGTTCAGGAATTTTTACCATATCCTCGTAACTTCCGAACGCACGTGGAATGTGATGTTTTTCTGCAAACGCATTTGCTTTAAAAATATCCCTTGAAGCAACTGCATAAATTTCTGCACCCTTCATTCCTTTTACAGTTTCAACCATTTTTTCTGCGATGTTTCCGCAGCCGATAATTCCAATATTAAACATGAAAATATTATAAACCTTTAAATTGAAAACCGCCACTTTTTTCTATATAGCCCTAAATTCAAGTTTTGATTTTTGGATAAGATTTTAGTAAAAACTACCGATTCTAAAAGACCTTTTTCAGAACAGACACCATGAAGTTTGAAGCCGTAAAACCATCCTTTTGTAGGTTTTCCGCGGGATGCAAACTCTTTTGTTACTTTATGGCTGAATATTCGTCGATTCAGACAAGTTGATATCGGTGTTGAATCAATAAAATGCAGACCAATTTCATTTTGAACCTCTCTTTCCATTCCAATTTTTTAGGAGAACGGAAAAGTTTTTATCCTGTTCAACTGCTTTTATAAAATCGTTAACTATGCTATAAATTTGATTATACATGGGCGTAATCCTTTTTGTTTTTTGTTGTGGTGACAAATTTTTAAGGAATTACGCCTTTTTTGTAAATTTATCTAAAATTCGACATTTGGGCTATTTAAACTTTGCTTTCATTTAAGAAAAATTCTTTCATAATTTCAGAAACCAATATCTATTTTATATGTAAAAACTGGTAATGGCTCATTTATACTCAAAACTAGGTCTTATAGATAAAATTTGTAATAGATAGTATAAATTGAAAGCCAATATACCGATTGTAAAAATACCAACTTCCCAAGTAAAAAACAGACAAAATCACAAATAATAATTTGCCAAAGTCCCAAATATAATATATATTAATACCTATGGGAAAATATAAGCCAAGAATTACAGATATTCTAATTAAAAGAAAACTCAGAGGGAAAGGAGCTCTTCTTATAGAGGGACCTAAATGGTGTGGTAAAACTACAACTGCAGAACAATTTTCTAAAAGCATTTTATATATGTCTAAACCGGAAGATGTTTCTTCAAACCTTATAATGGCAGATATAAATCCATCAAAATTACTAGAAGGGGAAACTCCACGTCTTATTGACGAATGGCAGATTGCTCCAAAGATTTGGGATGCAGTCAGATTTGAAGTTGATCATAGAGAAAATTATGGACATTTTATTCTTACAGGCTCTGCCGTTCCTCCTAAAACAGATGAGATTTTTCATACAGGAACAGGACGTTTTGCTTGGATCAAAATGAGACCAATGTCTTTATACGAATCAGGTGAATCAACAGGTGAAATTAGTTTAAAAGAAATGTTTAATCAGCCTGAACAACTTATTGCTACAAACAAATTGAATATAGATGATTTGGCATTTTTGATTTGTAGAGGAGGATGGCCAGAAGCTGTCAATATGGATAAAGATGTAGCTCTCGACCAAGCTTTTGATTACTACAATGCAATCGTAAACACAGATATTTCTAGAGTAGATGATGTAAAAAGAGATCCAGAAAGAGCAAAAAGATTGATGAAATCTTATGCAAGAAATCAGGGATCACAGACTGCATATACAGTTATCAGAGATGATATTGCTGCAAATGATTCTGAACTTATTACCGATGACACTGTTTATGCTTATACAAATGCATTAAGAAAAATATTTGTAATTGAAGATATGCCAGCCTGGAATCCTAACCTTAGATCAAAAACTGCAATCAGAAGATCTGATACAAGATATTTTATAGACTCATCTATCGCTACAGCCAGTCTTGGTTTAGGTCCAGATGACCTTATAAAAGATTTGAATACTATGGGATTATTCTTTGAGACAATGTGTGTACGAGATTTGAGAATTTATGCAGAAAGTATTGATGGAGAAGTATTCCATTATCGAGATAAATCCGGCCTTGAATGTGATACTATCGTACATTTGAGAAATGGATCCTTTGGTTTAATTGAAATAAAACTTGGTGGAGATAAATTAATAGAAGAAGGAGCCAAAAATCTAAAAACTTTTAGCAACAAGATTGATACAGATAAAATGAAAGCTCCTTCATTTCTTATGGTTTTAACAGGAACCGGAAACTTTGCTTATAGAAGGGACGATGGAGTTTATGTAGTTCCTATTGGATGTTTGAAGAATTAATAACTCGTTTGTAGGCTTTGAAATTTAGACAAAGAAGCCTCCAAAAATTGTATACATAACAGATAAAAAGAGGAGGGGAAACCTCCCTAAAAAAAACTCTTAGTTATACTAACACCATAGGTAATTTTATTTATTTTACTGAGATTTAGAATTAAATAAAAAACATTCGTAAAATATAATGTTTCTTCTCGTAACGCTTTTACAAGTTTTTTCAAAACATTCTTTTCTTCATCAGAAAACTTTGGCTATTCCAATTTTTTAGGAGAACGGAAAAGTTTTTATCCTGTTCAACTGCTTTTATAAAATCGTTAACTATGCTATAAATTTGATTATACATGGGCGTAATCCTTTTTGTTTTTTTATTGTGGTGACAAAATTTTAAGGAATTACGCCTTTTTTGTAAATTTATCTAAAACTCGAAATTTGGGCTATATAATAAAATCATGGATTCAAAAACATCAGAAAAAGTTCGCGCAGGCAGAAACCGCACAATCACATTATCGCAGGAAGAAATTCCAGAACTTAAAAAACAAATTCTAACATTTGAACAGCTTAAGCGCCTTGCAAATTCCTCTGACTCAAAAATTGAATTCAAATCAATCGAAAACAAAACACTTAACTGCGATCTTCTCGAAGTTTTTAAATTCCTTCCTGACGAATTTGCAGATCTCATCATAATCGATCCGCCTTACAATCTTACAAAGAATTTCAACGGAACAAAATTCAACGCCCGCTCTGATGAAAGGTACGACGAATATCTTGCAACGTGGTTCCCTGAAGTGTGCAGAAAATTAAAACCATCAGGCTCGCTTTACATCTGCGGCGATTGGAAGTGCACCTCAAGTCTTCAGCGTGCGGTAGAAAAAGAACTTACTATTCTAAACCGCATCACCTGGCAGCGAGAAAAAGGCCGCGGTGCAAAATCAAACTGGAAAAATGGAATGGAAGACATCTGGTACGCAGTCAAAAATCCTGACGACTACTATTTTGATGTTGAAGCTGTAAAAATTAAACGAAAAGTTATTGCCCCGTACAAAGTTGACGGTAAACCAAAAGACTGGCAAGAAAGCGAAGAAGGAAATTTCAGACTGACATATCCTTCAAATTTCTGGGACGACATTTCAATTCCGTTCTGGTCAATGCCCGAAAACACAGACCATCCGACTCAGAAACCAGAAAAGCTTTACGCAAAACTAATACTCGCGTCGTCTAAAGAAAACGACATCGTATTCGATCCTTTCCTCGGCAGCGGAACCGCAAGCGTAACGGCAAAGAAACTCGGCCGCCGCTTTGTCGGAATCGAGCTCAACGAGGAATATTCCCTTCTGGCACAGAAACGCCTGAATAAAGCTGATGAGGACAAGACAATCCAGGGTTATTCAGACGGCGTTTTCTGGGAACGAAATGCGAAAAATTAATCGTACTTTATTGTAGATTTGAACAAAGAAATGTTCAAATTCCTTCAAAATTCCCCCAAATTTTCAAAATTCTCCTTGACGGAAATCAATCAACGGGTATATATTAAAGGTGTCGTGCACGAGCACGAAAACAACTTGATTTAATGCATAGGAGCATTTTATGAAAATCAAATCGGTGTTTTCTCATGCTTTTAAAAAGTATGGAAAGGTACTCAACGGTTACGATGTAACTGACCTTTTGAAAAAGTTGGAAGAAACAACAAAGAAACCTGACAATGCTGTTATTTACGAACCAGGCGATGCAGGTCTTGAAGCTCTTCCTGTAGCTAAAGAATTCAGTGATAACGCTTACGGTGGAATGCCAATTCAGGTTGGTTATTGTAACGGTAATAACACTAAATTGAACTGTCTCGAATGGCACCGTGGTTCAGAATTGAACATTCCTGCAAACGACATGGTTCTTCTGCTTGCTCCATTGCAGGCTGTTAAAAACGGCAAACTTGATACAAGCCTTGTTGAAGCTTTCTATGCTCCAAAGGGAACTGTAGTTGAAGTTTACGAAACTACTCTTCACTACGCACCATGTAATGCTGTTAAAGACGGCGTTGTTTCTAAGGAAGGATTCCGCGTAATCATCGTACTTCCTAAAGATACAAACACAGAAAAGCCATCTATCAAAGAAATCGACTTTGAAGACAAGCTTCTCTGGGCACGCAACAAATGGCTCATCGCACATCCAGATTCATCAGAAGCAAAAGCTGGTGCTTTCGTTGGCTTGAACGGTGTAAACATCGATCTTGCAAAAAACAAATAATCAATAAAAACAATTCCGGAACCTTTAGATTCCGCCAAAACAATAATTTATTCGCAGACCGCGAAAAAACATAGGAGAATAATATGAATAAACCAAAGATTAAAATTGGTATCGTTGCTGTTAGCCGTGACTGTTTCCCAGAAACACTTTCTGTAAACAGAAGAAAGGCTTTGGTAGAAGCTTACACAAAAAAATATGGTGCAGATGAAATTTATGAATGCCCTATTTGTATCGTAGAAAGCGAAATCCACATGGTTCAGGCTCTCGAAGACATCAAGAAAGCTGGATGTAACGCACTTTGTGTTTACCTCGGAAACTTCGGTCCAGAAATTGCTGAAACATTGCTTGCTAAACACTTTGAAGGTCCTAAGATGTTCTGTGCAGCTGCAGAAGAAACATCTAAAGACGGTGGATTGGTTCAGGGTCGAGGGGACGCTTACTGTGGTATGCTCAACGCTTCTTACAACCTTAAACTCCGCAACATCAAAGCTTACATCCCTGAATATCCAGTAGGAACAGCTGAACAGTGTGCAGACATGATTCACGAATTTGCACCTATCGCAAAAGCTATTTACGCTTTGAATCACTTGAAGATTATTTCTTTCGGACCACGTCCATTGAACTTCCTTGCTTGTAACGCTCCTATCAAACAGCTTTACAACCTCGGTGTTGAAATTGAAGAAAACTCAGAACTTGACCTTTTCGAATCATTCAACAAACACGCTGGCGATGCTCGTATTAAAGACGTTGCAGCTGACATGGCTAAAGAACTCGGTGCAGGAAACAAAAAACCTGAAGTTCTTGAAAAACTCGCACAGTACGAAATCACACTCCTTGACTGGATCGAAGCTCACAAAGGCTACCGTGAATTCGTTGCAATTGCAGGCAAATGTTGGCCAGCATTCCAGACACAGTTTGGATTCGTTCCTTGTTATGTAAACTCACGTCTTACAGCAAGAGGTATTCCAGTATCTTGTGAAGTAGATATCTACGGATGTCTCTCTGAATTCATCGGTACAGTAGTTTCTAATGATACAGTAACACTCCTCGACATCAACAACACAGTTCCACAGGATATCTATGATGAAGACATCAAAGGTAAACATGGTACTTACACAATCAAAGATACATTCATGGGCTTCCACTGTGGTAACACAGCATCTTCTAAACTTTCATTCTGCGAAATGAAATACCAGATGATCATGGCTCGTAGCCTTCCAATCGAAGTAACAAACGGTACACTCGAAGGTGACATCGTTCCTGGTGACATCACATTCTTCCGTCTCCAGTCTACAGCAGATGCTAAGCTCCGTGCTTACATCGCTCACGGTGAAGTTCTTCCAGTTGCTACTCGTTCATTCGGTGGTATCGGTATCTTTGCTATCCCAGAAATGGGACGTTTCTACCGCCACGTACTTATCGAAGGAAATTACCCACACCACGGTGCTGTAGCATTCGGTCACTGGGGAAAAGCCCTCTACGAAGTATTCAAATACGTAGGCGTACCAGTTGAAGAAATTGGTTACAACCAGCCAGCAGGAGTTCGCTACCCTACTGAAAATCCATTTGCATAAACAGATACGGTTTGCAGGGGTTTACCGTGATTTGTAAAAGAATCCGGTAACGAACGCAGGTTCTTTTCATAATTTACTTCTGCGATTATGGCCCGCGGAAGTAAATATTATGACAGAATCAGGTTGTAATTAGTATTTTGATATTATGTGACAGGGAATAAATCAGTTAAGCTGAATTTTATTTTCTGCCGTCTGCAGATTTGCGTTATGCAACTGCAGAAAAAGCCAGAAGGAATAGTGCAATTCTTCTGACTGACAAACACAGATCCGGCTGCACGAGCAGCCGGATTCTTTTTTTTCCATTAAAAATTATGAATGTAACAATTAAAGACATTGCAGCGGCAGCCGGCGTTTCTCGCGGCACAGTAGACCGTGTTCTTCACAACAGAAGCGGAGTTAATCCGGAAGTAGCAAAAAAAGTAAGAGATATTGCAGACCAGTTAGGCTTTATTCCTAACAAGGCCGGTAAAATCCTCGCTGCAAGAAAACAGAAACTCAGATTCGCATATCTTTTGCCTGCAAGTGCACGCCCTTTCTTTGATGAAGTTTTAAAAGGTGTTTATCGTGCCGAAAAAGAACTTGCAGATTACGGAATTACCGTTGATATTAAATACTTAAAAGACTTCAATACAGAAACTCATATTTCAGAAATCAATAAAATCGCAGAAGAAGGCTATTCAGGTCTTTGTATAACTTCACTTGATACACCGGAGGTTCAGCTTGCAATCCATAAGCTTGTTGAAGAAGGAATCCCGGTTGTAAGCGTAAACACAGACGTTCCGGACTCCGGAAGAATCTGCTATGTAGGAACTGATTATCTTCGCGCAGGCAAAACTGCTGCAGGAATGCTCAATTTTACAACAGACAAATCTTTAAGCATTCTCATCGTAACCGGCTCTTACAACATCCGCGGTCATAAGGACCGTATCAAAGGCTTTACAGAAGGTCTTGTAAACCATAACGTTAACTTTACCATTGCAAAAACAATCGAAGCTCAAGATGATGATGACTGTGCATACCAGAAGGTAAAAGAAGTAATCACTTCAAAACCAGAAGTAAACTGTATTTTTATTGCAGGTGCTGGATGTGCCGGTGTCTGCCGCGCTACAGAGGAACTTGGACGCAAAGACATTCATGTAGTTGCCTTTGATGAAGTTCCGGTAATCAAGGAATTTCTTCACTCAGGGCAGCTCCACTTTACCATTGGTCAGGAACCTGAACTTCAGGGCTACATGGGAATCCAGCGCCTTTTCTCATGGCTTATGGAAGAAGGAAAACGTTCAGTCTCAGATTACATCACTCAGACAATCATAAAAATTCAGGAAAATATAGCGGAATAAGCCATATTCCTATATAATACATTTTATGAAAAATAAGTTGAACAAAGAGCTGGCCGTTTGCGGATTTTCAGCAGTAAAAACACTCGAAAAAAATAACCCCGAAAAAATCAGACGACTCTATTTTACACAGGAACGTGCTCCATTATTCGGAGGCTTATGCAAAGCTCTTTCAAAACGCAAAGCACCATACAACGTCGTAGAACCAAGAGAACTTGAAAAACTCTCAGGAAGTATTCACCATCAGGGCGTAGTTGCAATGATCGATGAACCGCACGTTGCTGAACTTTCCCCAGAAATCCTTAACTCAATCATATCTAAAAAAGAACATACAATTCTTCTTGACCGTGTAGGTAACGCAAACAACCTCGGAGCAATCGTAAGAAGCTGTGCCTTCTTCGGCATCAAAAACATCATCATTCCTGATGACGAGGCTCAGTCTTCAATTACAACAAGCTCTTACCGCGTAGCAGAAGGCGGAATGGAATTTGTAAACATTTATTCAACCGGCTCAATCCTCAAGCTTTTAAAATCAGTAGAAGGAAAAATGGTACGCGTCGGAACCGATTTAAGTGCAAGAAAAAATGTTTCCGAAATTCACAATTTTGCTGCGTCTAAACCCGCTTTAATTATTCTCGGAAATGAAGAAAACGGCATTTCTGATGCAGTAAGAAAAAGCTGTGACGAACTTGTAATAATTCCATTCTTCGGAATGAAAACCGGAAAAGCATCACCTGTAGAAAGCCTGAATGTTGCTCAGGCCGCATCAATCATTCTGTACGAATTAAGAAATAAATAAAAAAGTATTATCAAAAAAAGGTGGGGAAAATGAAATACTTAATCGCGTCAGACATTCACGGGTCTTTTAGTGCCTGCTCAAAATTAATAGAGCAGTTTGAATCTCTTCAGTGCGACTTTATTGTTCTGCTTGGAGATATTCTTTATCACGGTCCGAGAAATCCGCTTCCTGAAGGTCATGATCCGCAGAAGGTTGCAGAACTTCTTAACAGACACTCAGATAAGATTATCGCATGCCGCGGAAACTGTGACGGCGAAGTTGATCAGATGGTATTGAATTTTCCAATCATGCAGGATTATTCATTTCTTCTTGATGACGGCACAAGAATTTTCTGCACCCACGGTCACCTTTATTCTCCAGAAGATGCAAAATTAAAATATGATTTTTATTTCTCAGGCCACACTCACATTCAGGGACTTGAACGAAACAGCCACAACGCAATCGTCTGCAACCCAGGTTCTACATCTCTTCCCAAAGCTTCATCAAGCGCAGGCTTTGCAGTATACGAAGATAATTGCGTAACCCTGTACGACATTGACGGCACAAAGCTTAAAACAATGTCGTATCGCGAATAGATTTTGATAACAAAAAATCCGGGCACTTTCAAAGAATCCCGGATTTTTTTTTGTCTGATTTAATATCAAATTTTCTACACGTCTGTTCTAATTTAAAATCGTAATTTCTACACGGCGGTTTTTTGCCATTCCTTCTTTAGTGGAATTATCAGCAATCGGCTGCTCTGAACCTCTGCCCTTAATTACAAAACGCTCTGAACTGATTCCGCGTTTTACCATTTCGGTTGCGATAACCTTTGCTCGTTCTTTTGAAAGTGCAAGTTCGCCCGTCGGGTTACCGGTGTGGGCTGTATGACCTTCGATTAAGAGCATCGAAGTTCCTGACGACTTAAGAATCTCTGCGATTTTATCAAGCCTTTCTTTTTCTGAATCAAGAAGGTCTGCCCTGTCGCTTTTGAACTGAAGGTTCGGAATTGACAGTCTGATTCCGTTACTGGTATTTTCTACGCTGACAATATCTGATTCAATCTTTTCATCGCTGATTCCGGTTACGCGCTGAATTGCGCCGTAAACTTCGTCGTCATTAACTGCAGGCTGATATTTTGTAAAGATGTTGATTGTTCCTTTTAATGCAATTTTATTTCCGTCTGAATATGTGTAAAGCTCATCAACTGTGTCGCGGATTACAATTGCCATTCCTGTTTTTTTGCTTACATAAAGTGTGGCGCTGTTACTTCCCTGAGCTTCGACAAGAGTTTTATCTCCACCAAAATCAATGTAGCTTTTTGCACCATAGCGGGTTGCCCACTTTGCGCTTAAGAGGAATACTTCTTCGCCGTTATAAATTTCGTCGCGAAGATATGTGTATTCAACGAGAATCGGAACTTTTGTAAAAATACCTTTATTCAATGGATCGACAGTGCGGACTGCCTTAGCCTTCCACTTGTCGCCTGGTTTGATTTTTTTTGCAGTGTAAGTAGGAAAACCTCTGAAGGTTGGGTATCCGTTATCCTCATACATTTCAAGAGAGCCTTCAGGTGTAATCCCAAAAGATGATGGAATTGAATCATCAAGGCTAGGAAAAACTTCTGCGTTTGCCCTTTTTGTTGCTTCGTAAACATAGAAGCTTCCTTCGTAATAACTTCCTTCATAAGAATCGTATTTTGAAGAAGGTGCTTCGGTATTTATGATTTGAGAACGGACTTCGCGGCTTACAAGACCTTTATATTTTCCGTTGTCGTAACGGCGGAGATCTGTGCGTTCAATGTAGTCATAACTTTTCCCTCCGTTGTAGGCGATGAACTGGCCGTCAGCAGGGTTTGATTTTTCCTCACCTGCGATCGCATTACCAGATGTATCAGGACTGTCTGGTATCTGGTCAACTTCACTGGCAAAGAGAATTCCCGACAAAGAAAATAATGAGAAAAAAACAAATGTAAAAAATAAAATCCGCTTCATATAAAGAACTCCGTCACTTTAAGTTACGGAGTTTTTTTTCTATTTTATAAGTCGTTTTTTTATAACAGCATACCGCCACCATGCTGTAATTGCCGCAATCGTCCATACAAGTCCGACAGACCACCAAATGACCCAGACGCCAAAATCAAAACACGACACAAGCAGGACAGGAAATGCAACGCGCCCGATTACTTCTACAATTCCGTTGATAAAAGAAAAAAGGGAATCTCCGACTCCGTAAAGAATTCCACGGACCATATAAATTATCCCAAGAAAGAAATAAAACAGACTCGTAATCTGCAAAGCTTTTCCACCCAGAGCAACTATTTCTCCAGCCTCTGCTCCGTTCGAAGTTCCCGTTCCGACAAACAGTGATGTCAAAGACCTACCTGTTAACTGAATAACCGGAATGATTACAGCAGTAAATACCGCCATCATAATAAGGCTCTTTTTATAACCAGAAAGTACCCGTTGCATTTTCTTTGCGCCATAATTCTGACCGACATATGTAGAAAGAGCCGCACTTAAAGTCTGATAAGGAAGATGAACAAACTCTTCAATTTTTTCGGAAGCCGCAAATGCAGCAACAGCAACTGGTCCATATCCGTTTACAACCGACTGCAGGGCCATGCACGAAACAGCAATCATCGCAAACTGAAGTGCAACCGGAAGTCCGACCTTTATTGTATTCTTGATTACAGAAAGATTTAGAATGTAATCATTTTTTCCAAACTGAAAATATTCATTTGTTTTAACTGCAAAAATAAAACAAAGAACGCCGGAAAGCAGCTGCGAAATTACAGTTGCAATTCCCGCTCCCATGACGCCAAGTCCAAACCCTTTGATGAATAAAAAGTCCAGACCAATATTCAACACGCACGAAAAAATCAAAAAGTACAAAGGCGTTTTAGAATCTCCAAGAGAACGCAGCATTGAAGAAACATAATTGTAGAAAGAAACAAAAAGCATTCCGACACAGTTGATTCGTAAATAAGTAATTGAATCTGCACGGATTTTTTCAGGCGTCCTCATAAGAATTAAAACTGGTTCTGCAAGAAAGAATGCAATTGTACCTACAAGCAGCGGCATTACAACCATAATGTAGGCATTATTTAAAATACAGTTTTTTACTTTTGCCTTGTCACCGCGTCCAAAAAACTGCGAAGTTATAATTCCGCCGCCGGTTCCGATTCCAAGACTTAACGCAAAGAAGAGAAAAGAAATTGCACCCGTAGCACCGATTGCGCCAAACGCATTTGCATCAATCAGTCGGCCGACAATAATAGAGTCACTAAAGCTGTAAAGCTGCTGAAAAATGTTTCCAATCAGCATTGGTATTGAAAAGACAAGAAGCAGCCTGATTGGGCTTCCTTCTGTCATACTCATTGTATTATCTTTCATTAACGAAGGATAATAACAAATTGAAAATCTAATTTCTACAGATTTTTTACAAATTGATGCTCTTTTTTATAAATTTACGCTATATTATTAGCATGAGTAATTCCTTCACAGAGCAGTATCACAAAATTTTATGCCCGGTTCAGCCGGAATTTCTGGACAAATATCTTTCAATTCCGATACTGACACGTCTTAAAGGCGTCGGACTTTTATGCGGCACAGACTGGACTCCATTTTTTTCAAACAACTTCTACTACTCGCGCTTTGATCACAGCAAGGGCGTTGCTTTACTCATCTGGAATTTTACTCACGACAAAGCTCAGACAATCGCAGGGCTTTTACACGACGTATCAACGCCAGCTTTCAGTCACGTTTCAGATTTTAGAAAAGGTGATGCATTAACTCAAACTGCCACAGAAGAAGACAACTCTTCAATGCTGGCTTCTTCACCGGAACTTCTTGAATGCTTAAACCTGGACGGACTTACACTCGATCAGGTTGATGATTACCACAAATATCCTGTAGCCGACAACGAAGTTCCGCAGCTTTCGGCTGACCGTCTTGAATACATGTTCCCGTCAGGCGCCGCGCTCGCCGGAAACTGGTCCTTAAAAGAATCCTTTACTCTCAAAGAAATTGAAATAATGTACAACGATCTTGTTCTATGCAAAAACGAAAACGGAATTGTTGAACTTGGATTTAAGACAAAATCAATTGCAGAAAAATATGTAAAACGCGTTACAGACATTGCATTCTTTTTGCAGCAGTGCGAAGACAAAATGGCATTACAGTTTCCGGCTGAGGTTCTTAACATGGCTGTTAAATTAAATGTCTTAAAAGAAGCAGACTTTTTTGATTTGTCGGAAAGCGAAATAATTTCAAAACTTGATAAACTTGCCTCTCAATATTCTCAGGTTGATTCAAAGGCTGCATTTGAGGCTTCGTACTCACTCGAAAAGCTTGCAGTGTTTATCAGAACCTATCGCGGGTTTAAATCTATCACTCGTTCTGAAGTTCCGTTAGATGATTATTTCTGCATTAACCTGAAGGTTAAAAAGCGCTACATCAATCCGCTTGTTTCAGATGGAACTGTTGAAGGCAATCTTTATAAAGCAAAACGCATAACAGAAATTTCAGCTGAAACAGATTCTCTTATAAAGAAATTTCTTTCTTACGAAGATCTTCCTTTCAGCTGTGTAAAATTCCTTTAATAAGAATTAATCCAGACAGCTCATATCAAGCTTATCAAAGCCTGCAAGAAGTTCTTTTGCAATTGCTTTAATCTTTGCAACATCACCTTTTCTTGCACCTTCAATATTCAAAGGCATTACAGGATCGTGGAGTGACAAACGCAGAAGCATCCAGCCCTGAGCATCGCCTTCTTTAAATGAAATACGAACGCCTTCATAGCTTTCTGGCATTTTATAGCCTGCTTTTTCTGCGCGTGATTTGAATTCAGCAAGAACAGTTTTTCCGTAGTCTTTGAAGTTTTCGTCTTTAATCTTAAATCTGTATTCACCTTCTTCAATAAGCGGTGGAAGTTTTTCAATCAAGCTATCGAGAGTTTTTCCTTCGGCGCGTGCTTTTGCAAGTGCGATTACAAGTTTAACTGCAAGGTAAGCACCGTCGTCAAGGTAATAGTTTTCTTTGAGTGCGCCGTGGCCTGATGTTTCCATTGCAAGCGGAGCATTTACACCTTTTGCGTTTAATTCCTTCTGCTTGTTAATTACGTTTTTATATCCGCGCATGTAGCAGAGGTGTTTAAGACCGAGCACGTCTTCGAGGAAGTATGTAAGACGGTCAGATGTTACTGAGTCAGTAATGATTGTAGAACCTGGATTTGTCGGAGCTAAGATTGCTGCTGCCATTGCGATGATAGCGTCGCGGTTAACTTCTGTTCCGTCAGAAAGAACTGCTGACATACGGTCAACGTCTGTGTCGAAAATCAAACCGAGGTCTGCCTTGTTGTTGAGAACAGCGCTGCGGATTGCTTCCATTGCCTGTTTGTTTTCCGGGTTAGGAATATGGTTAGGGAACATTCCGTCCGGCTCAAGGAACTGAGAACCTGTTGTGTCAGCTCCAAGCGGCTTAAGTATTTTATCAACGAAGAAGCCTGATGCCCCGTTTCCTGAGTCTACAACAATTTTGAGACCTTCAAGAGGCTTATCAGAATCAGATGCAACTCCCCGAACGATTGCTTCTCTCAAGTGTTCAGCATAAAGTTCAATCAGATCTACAGGCTGCGGATAGTAGTTTACATGCTGTGGATTTAACCAGCCAGCAAGTGTAAGGATTTCTGTAATGTCGCCATGTTCAAGGCCACCATCTGCGTCAAAGAACTTGATTCCATTTCTGTTAAAAGGAAGATGGCTTGCAGTAATCATTGCAGAACCATGAAATTCTGTAGCAGGGAAAACGATAGACATAAACATTGCAGGTGTTGTAGCCATTCCACAGTCAATAACAGTTGCCCCTGCACTTACAATTCCCTGAATAAGTCCCATTGCAAGATCAGGACCAGAAACTCGTGAATCACGACCAACACCGATTTTAAGTGCGTTGGCATTAACGCCAGTCTTTTTTTCAAGCCAGCTTACAAAAGCACAACCAATCTGTTTTGCGATATCCGGTGTCAAATTAACATGTTCATCAGCAACGCCTTCAAGTGCGATTCCGCGAACGTCGCTTCCATTCTGCAATTTCAATAAATCTGCCATATAAGACTCCAAATAAATATATGTAAAAATATGTTACATTATACTAAATTTTGCTATTATAATATATAGATATAAATAATATTATTTTTCAGTTAAAAATAACAGGAGATGAAAATGAAAAACACAATTAGAAATTTTACAATGTCAGCATTCCTTCTTGCCCTTTGCGCAGCTGCATTTGCACACACACCGGACAAACTCGACGCATGGCTTGAAAAGTATGACACTTTTGTAGAGAAAGTTGAAAAATCAGTTTCAGACAAAGCAACTTCAAAAATCCAGAGCTTCTATGATGAACGCGAAGCGCTGATTAAAGAAAAAGACAATCTTCAGAAGACAGAAGGAAATTTCACCTTCAAGCAAGGACTCCGCTATGGTGAAATTAATGCAAGATGGGGAATTGCGATCGGCGCCCTTCACACAACAAAAGGCGTAAAAAAAGCAGCAGACTCCGTTAACGAATTCCTCGAAGAAGAAAACTAACGAAGCCTGCTCGTTAAATGTCAGTAATACCAGATAGGTATTACTGACAAAAACTGTTTAACCAAAAATTATTTTCTGGTACTTAGTTTTATTTCTTATTACTTGAAGTTTTTTCCTTAAAGTACGAAACAAGGTCCTTATACTGCTTGCTTTTCAGTGTAGGGAATTTCTTAATGAACGCTTCAACGTTCTTATTTCTGTTCTGGAACTTTTCAACATATGACAGGTGAAGCTGATGAAGCTTTTCTGAACCTGGCAAAGATAAAAGATGTTCCTTTACAGACGAAAGCATTTCTCCAACAGAACTCTTGTTAAACCAGTTTTCATTTTCGTAGTGAGCCTTCAAAGTATCACCAAAGTTTTTGAGACGTTCCATAGTTGTATGGAAATCAACAAGACGGCGGATAGTTGCAATAAGATCAAAAAGCAGTATCGCAAGAAGAGCGACAAAGGTAGCTGTAAGATAGATTCCCGAAAGCTGTGCAATAAGCCACAGAATTACAGGCTCAAGAAAGTGAACAACACAAATTCCCATAGCACCGAACAAAAGCGCATTTAAAAGACATACACGGCCGTTAATATTAAACTTCTGGTCGGAATAATCCCACCACAAGGTATTGAACATTTTTTCAAGAATCCAGCTTGCAAAATATTCTACAATAGTTGCAAACGCCATGCTGCAAAAGAACAACGGAACCCAGGAATTAAGAATTGATTCAGGAAGACAAAGAATTGCAAGCCCTCCAAAACCATAAACCGGACACAAAGGCCCGTGCAGAAAACCTCTGTTTACAAATTTATGTTCGATAAAAACACCGACATAAATTACTTCTGAACACCAGCCAATAACGCTGAAGCCTAAAAATACTAAAAACACAGTTTGAAAAGACATTGTGTAAATCGATTGTATCATAATAGTTTAATTATACACCTTTGTATTTTTAATTCAACTTGAACAACACGTTAACAAAAACTGCTAATTTTTTTAAGAAAGTAATAGATACAAAAAAAGACCGTCAGTAACTGACGGCCTTTTCTAACCTAAATTAAGCTGAAATTTATTCGCCCAATTTTTTGTCTGCTTTCAACAATACGTTGAAGAACAAATAGAATGGTGCAAGAAGTACAACGAGTACAAGGTATGTTACGAGTGGCCCAACAACCAATCCGATCATTCCTAAAAGAACTCCAATTCCGTTTGGTGTTCCAACACCAGCCAAGCCAATACAACCACCAATTGCACCAGCGATAAGGGCAATTACACAAAGTACATTGTTTATTTTTTTGAAATTTGATGCAAATGTATCAATTAACATATTATTGTCTCCTAAAAGTAATTTATAATTAGAATCTTGCAACGAGAGCTTTTACAGCAGCACCGATTGCTTTGAAGAAATCAACGATTTTGTCAAGGAAGAGGCAAACTACGAAAAGAAGAGTTCCGATAAGTTTGAACCAGCCCTGCATAGCAAATCCACTACCATATGTAGGAACGAAAACTGCCATAATCTGAGTCAAAGTTGTAGGAATAATCATCCAGATACCAACTACTTTAATTACTTTCATAAGTCCAGCTGGAACTGCTTTAGCAACATCTGGAACGAAAGCTGCAACAGCAACAAAGATAACTGCAAGAGCGGCAACTACTGTAAGGATGATGTCAAGTACACCCATCATCATACCTTCTGTGCCGAAAGGTCCAACTGTAAAATCACCAACTGTCATAGGAAGGAATGAAGCAATGCCTACCAATGCCAATCCAATTGAAGAAACGATTGTTTTCTTTTCCATAATTTAATACTCCTTTTAGGTAAGAAAAACTAGAATTTACTGATTAAATTAAGCTACGATTTATCTCATCTATTTTTGACAAATAAGCAAGACTCTCTCACTTTTTTAATCTATTTTAAATTTATAGCACCTATATTTTTAGAATGCAACTTTTTTTACAAGTTACCAATTACCACTTAAGCTTAACAGCCACACCATTAGGCAAAACCTCTACTGGTGTATTTTTCAATGCCGGTTCAAACCATAAAGTATTTAATAAAGGAATAAGGAATCCGACGGCAGTTCCGGTTGCAGCTCCTGCAAGAACATCGGTTACATAATGATTTCCGCTTGTTACGCGAAGAATGCCGGTCGTAACGGCAATCCCCCATGTAGTACAAAGAACAGGCACCGTCCATTCAGAATCCGGGCAGTATCTTAAAAAAGTAAAGGTTGTAAACCCCGCAGAGGCAAAAGTAAGAATTGAATGTCCCGACATAAATGACTTGTTCCAGTCACCGTTTGCTATTTCTTTTTCGGGAGCGCCTTCAAAATACATATAAGGTCTTGCTCGTTCAACAGTTCCCTTAAAAAGAAAACGCAAACCTACGGCAACCGCCATAGTTTCTGCATACTGAATACCGATTTCGAGATGATCTTCACCAGGCGCCATAAAACAAATAAGAGGCATTGCAAGAGACGTAATCTCAAGAGCGGTTGAAATGTAATCCATCGGCTTGTTGTACTGTGTCATAAAAACGCGGTCAAATTCGTTAACTTCATTCTTATCGCGAATCGTATAACCTTGAGCAAATAGCCCCACAGAAATTACACAAAGAACAACCGCAAAAATAATTTTTTTCATTTTTAACTCCTTTTAACAATATAATTAAGACACTGCTCTTCTGTCAATAAATAGCCAAATCAAAATTGAGATTTAAGCTGCCTTTTTATTACACTTTTCAGATTTTTTATTCTTAAACTTTGCTTCATATTCGTTTGGTGAAGTAAAGCCACAGTGTGAATGTATCCGCTTTGTGTTGTAAAAAGTTTCGATATATTCAAAAACAAGGCTTCGACAATGTTCGTAACCTTGAATCTGAAACCTATAAAGCCATTCCCGCTTAATCAATGAATGAAAGCTTTCGATGCATGCGTTATCATAAGGATAATGCACTTTTGAATAACTTCTTTTCATTTTTTCAGTTGCCTTGATATAAGCATCAGCTTTGTAATGGCTTCCTCTGTCTGAGTGGATAATTAATGGCCTTTTTATTTTTCTTTCGGTCTTTGCTTTTTCCACTGTCTTTATTACGAACTCTTCTTCCATCGTTCGTGATAATTCCCACGCAATTATCTTACGCGAGAATAAATCCATGATTGTAGAAAGATACATGAAGCCTTCGCTTGTCCAGATGTATGTAATATCCGTACACCAGACAGCATCAGGTCGCTTGGGATTGAACTTCTGTTTCAGTAGATTTTTCAGCTTTGTTGAATCAAGTTTTACCTTAGGTACTGCATGCCATTTCTTGATCCAGCAAGCTTTTAATCCCATTTCTTTCATGTAAACACTTACGGTTCTCTCAGAAGTCCCGTAACCTTTCTTTTTCAATTCCTTTGCAATTTTAGGAGCTCCATAAATCTGCCTGGAATCTTTATGAATTTCGGTTATCTGTTGCTGAACTTCCGCTTTCTTTTTCTTTTGTTCCGGCAGTTTCCACTTCAGAAAACTTTTATAACCACTCAATGAAACGCCTAAACTTTTAAGCACTCCGGCTACAGAAAAAGGACGTCCGCTTTTTCTACAGTTTTCGGCTGTTTCTTTAACAGCCATGAAAAGTGTTTTTACTTTTCCCCCAGAATGCCTATAGCTTTTTTTAATATTGAAATAGCATCATTTGCATTTCGAAGTTCCCGTTGCAGTCGGGCAATCTCCTTGTCTTTGTCCGAAGCAAAGTTTCCACTTCCACGGAAAGCATCATCTCCTTGTTTTTTTGAATTAACAAGCCATCTGTTTAATGTTTTTTCCGGTACATTAAGATTTCTTGCTGCTTCTGCCTGACTTAATTCCAGATGTTCTGCGCAATATTTTACGCAGTCCAACTTGAAGTCTTTATCGTAAGTTCTGTTTCTCATTACTTTATCCTGTAATTATTTTAACAGAAAATCTCTATTTAAGTTGGACTATTTTTATTCTAGCTCCACACGCCAGATCAACCAGACTGTCACCCTAAAATTCAGAAAATACAAGCAGACAGCAGCCAGAACCTTTGCTCACCATCAACAAGCCCACAACCCAAAAAAAACGCCACGGCGCTAAGCGCTCGTGGCATCCAGCCATCAGCGAAGCGAGATGGCATCTATTCCCCAACACTTCACAACCTGTTTCCAAAGCGAGAGCTTTGGTCGTGCAGGAAGAGAGGGTGAGTCTGGGAGGGAGAGAAACCACGCATCGAAAGGAGCGGTTTTTCTCCCTCCCAGAAAACCGGGGGTTCAAAGGGGACCTCCCCTTGAAAAAAAATTAATGGTGGAACAATCTGATTCCGTTGAAACACATAACCATGTTGTAGTCATCAGCAGCTTTGATTACGAGATCATCGCGAACAGAGCCACCTGGCTGAGCAACAACTGTAACACCAGATTTTCGCGCACGTTCAATATTATCACCGAATGGGAAGAATGCATCAGATCCGACAGCAACATTTGTGTTCTGTGCGATCCATGCAGCTTTTTCTTCGCGTGTAAATACTTCTGGTTTTACCTTAAAGAAGTTCTGCCATTTTCCTTCTGCGAGAACGTCTTCGTATTCTTCACCGATGTATACATCGATTGTATTGTCGCGGTCTGCACGTTTGATTCCGTCAACGAACTGAAGTCCGAGAACTTTTGGAGACTGACGAAGCCACCAGTTGTCGGCTTTCTGACCTGCAAGGCGTGTACAGTGAACGCGTGACTGCTGTCCGGCACCGATACCGATTGCCTGTCCGTCTTTTACAAAACAAACTGAGTTTGACTGAGTATATTTAAGAACGATCAATGAGATTACAAGGTTTCTCTTATCATCTTCTGAAAGGTTCTTGTTTTTAGTTACGATATTTTCGAGAACTGAGTTGTCGATTTTGAGGAAGTTGTGTCCCTGTTCGAATGTAACGCCGAACACCTGTTTTCTTTCAAGTTCAGCAGGAACATAAGAAGGATCTATCTGGATTACACAGTAGTTTCCGCCTTTTTTAGCCTTGAGGATTTCAAGTGCTTCAGCAGTAAACCCTGGTGCGATAATACCGTCAGAAACTTCTTTCTTAATCAAAAGAGCTGTTGCCTTGTCACATTCATCACTCAAAGAAATAAAATCACCAAAAGAAGACATACGATCAGCACCGCGGGCACGAGCATAAGCACAAGCCAAAGGAGTAAGTTCAACGTCGTCTGTAAAATAAATTTTCTTCAAAGTGTCAGACAAAGGAAGTCCAACAGCAGCACCAGCAGGACTTACATGTTTGAATGAAGTAGCTGCAGGAAGCCCTGTTGCTTCTTTCAATTCTTTAACAAGCTGCCAGCCGTTAAGAGCGTCCAAAAGGTTGATAAATCCAGGTCTTCCATTTACAACGGTAATTGGAAGATCGCCATTTTCCATAAAAACCCTTGCAGGTTTTTGGTTAGGATTGCATCCATACTTAAGTTCAAGTTCTTTCATATTGGTAGATAATAGAAGAATTTTTCGAAAATTTCAATGAGGAGGAATTTTCGATCTACTCGGGAATTTTCACAATTTCGGGGAATTTTCGAGTTTTCGGGAGATTATCAAATACGCGAAACTTTCTACTTTATTCCGAGATTTTTAACAAAGAGGAATACAATCTGGCTCTTTGGACTGTATTCATTTCCTTTGATTACTTCTACAAGGCTCTGATAAAATTCCTTGTCATAGCGGCGTTTGTAGATAAAGCTGATTTTCTGACCGCCTTCGTCAAAGTATTCGCACCAGTCCTTGAGAATTACATTCTCGGCATAAATCTGCGCACTTTCATCGTGAACATAACCGGCTTTGATAAAACCTTTTACCCATTCAGAGAAGCTGTCAGAATAGCCTTCTTCTTTTTTCTTTTCTGCCATGATAACTTTAAAGATACTGAACGAATCGTCAGTCAGGTTGATTTTCAAAATCTTTGCTTCTTCATCACGGAATACAGATGCATAATCCTGAACCTTGCGGCGGTTAATACCTTTTTCGCGGTAGAAATTGTCCTTGTTCTTGTACATTTTTTCATCTGCGATACGTACAAGATCTTCAACATCATCGCCTTCATTGTAAAGCGCAGAACCGATTGAAATTGAAAGCGGAGTTACAAGTTTTTTACTTTCCTTTTCACAAGCAGCAGGAATCGATTTAATTTCATCTTCAACATCGCCGATTCTGACACCTTCATAGAAAACGGCAAATTCATCACCGCCGATTCTGTAAACATTTGAACAGCTCTTTAAATTTTCCATAAGAACTTCTGCAGCCGACAGAATCAGCTTATCGCCTTCAAGATGGCCGTAAGTATCATTTACGGTTTTCAAGCCGTTAATATCACAGATTACGTACATAAACGGATAATTAAGTCTTCCGCCCTTTACGCGTTTTTTAAGATCTGCAAAATCTTTTTCATAGGAATTTCTATTGCGCGCATGAGTATCAAGGTCGATGTTGGAACGGTCTTCAAATTTTCCGATTGGGTTTTCAATTGCAAAAAATGCGCCAATCAAAACGAGTGTTAAAGTTCCTGCAGTAAAAAGAAATTCCGGAACAAAAATCTGAAATACCATTCCGACAAATGCAACAGTTGTAATCGGAAGCAAGGCAAACACTACAGAATGCTGAATTTTTTTATGATTGAAACAAAGAACAAACAGGATTATAAGAAAGATCAGAACACCGGTACCAAAACAGATTGTCGGACCGACACCGGCGCTGTAGTAAGTTCCTTTTCCTTTGAGATATTTAATCTGTGAAGTAATTGTAAACACAAGACCGACAAGACAGAGTGCTGCCGCTACGATTACCGGGATTCTTACCTGATTTGCAGGAAGAATAAGTGCCAGCGTATATCGGAACAATTCAAGACAGAACAAAAGTGCAGAAGCAAAAAAAATAAGATGATAGATATTGTTTACAATTACATTGCATCCCGGATCGTTAACCGTAAGCTCAGTAATTACTGTAGTAGGCATATGTTAACTCTCTCAAACTTCAGTTTACACAAATAATTTACGATTATCTACATTTTTATTATGAAATTTGTTAATTTTTTTTAGACAATAAATTTTGATTTTTTCAATTCCTATGATAAAATTAATAGAATTTTTATATTTAAAAATAGTTATAGAAAAACTTCGAGAGGCCGCCTGTGAATTACTCAGTTAATCACATTTTTAAACCAGAGAGATATCTTTACTATATTCCAGTCGGAGATACTGATTTAACAACTATGTATCTCGGAATTATTCCTGAAGTTTTTGCAAATTATAAAGACGCCTTCGGAACTTATGACTGTCCGGGAATTTTCCGTTTAAATCTTGACGATAATCCTCGAACCGTAATCGGACTTGAATTCCGTAAAAACGATCCGCGTATTACTTATCCTGAAAATCTTGAATGCATTGAACTTCCAGCAAGCTTTATGCTGGGAATTGATTTAACTTCTGATATTATTCTTGACCGTAAAACAGTTGCAGAAATTGCTGGTGAATTTAATCCGCCTCAATCCTGCGTAATAAACTGGCCATTCCTCCGCAAAGACGAAAATCCTCCTGTAATAGAAATATTCACCCAGGACGGTAAAAATAGAATTTACGTGACAGCAAGAACGACAGATAAAAGCTATACCTTCATTCCCGAAACACCACAGGCAAACACTCACGAAGAACTTTACAAAAAGGCATACCTTGATCCGATTACAGGCTATTACAACTGGAATCACCTCAAGCCTTACCTTGAAGGCTTCGGCTTAAAAGGAATCCAGGATTTTGCATTTGTTCACTTTGACATAAAAGATTTCAAAACCATAAATGAAATTTACAGCCACCATGTTGCAAACAATCTCTTGAGAAGAATTGCAAAAAAAATTACTCAGGAAGACTGGATTTACCAGGGAGCACGCTGTGACAACGACAACTTTGCCCTGATGGTAAAAGACATGCCGAACGACGAATTGAAATCCAAGCTTGAAATATTCTTTGCTGAACTTTCTGGACTTCCAGAAGATCCTTCATATACAATTTATTTCAGATGCGGTGTTGTTCCGATGAAAAATTTCCTGCTATTAAGCGACAGAGGTCCTGACGGTGCAAAGCTTGTTCAGAAAATGGGAACTTCGTTCAACAGGACTGAAATCATTTTCTACACTGATAAGATTCACGATGAAATTCTGTGGGGTAAAAAAATTAAAACTTATCTCAATACTGCAATTGCAAATGATGAGTTTCTTGTTTACCTACAGCCTAAATACGACATCAACACAGAAAAAATTGTCGGTGCCGAAGCTCTTGTACGCTGGGATTACCAGAAAAAAGGACTTCTACCGCCGATCAAGTTTATTCCATACCTTGAACGTGAAGGATCAATCGGAAAAGTTGACGACATCGTTCTTCACAAAGTATGTCAGTATTTAAAAAAATGGCAGGAACAGAAAATTCCTGTACATCCGATTTCTGTAAACCTTTCAAGAAAGCAGCTTGAAAAACAAAACATTATTGATCATCTTACAAGGATTGTTGATTCATACGGAATTGATCATTCGCTGATAGATTTTGAACTTACAGAAAGCATGACACTGACAAATCCGGTTTACATGATGAGTCTTCTCAGCGACTTAAAGTCAAAAGGCTTTAAGATTTCGATGGACGATTTTGGAACCGGCTACTCATCACTCTCACTTCTGACCGAAATGCCTCTTGATACTTTGAAAATTGACAAGAGCTTCGTTGATGGAATTGATACGCCAGATGCGACTACTAAAGAAGATACTGTTGTTAAATACATTATCTCAATGGCAAAAGAATTGAATTTCCATTGTCTTGCAGAAGGCGCAGAAAATAAAAACCAGATTGACAAACTGAGAAGCTTCGGCTGTGAATCAATTCAGAGCTTTTATTACAGTAAGCCGCTGCCGGTTGAAGAATTTGAATTGAAGTTAAAAGCATAAGTTTTTCCATTTGCATGCAAACAAAAAAATGGCTTCCATACGAAAGCCATTTTTTTCTAATCTAAGTTATAGATTTTTAAAGTCTGAATTATACAAGACCCTGAGCAATCATTGCTTCAGCAACTTTTACAAAGCCAGCAATGTTTGCACCTGCCTGGTAGTTAACGTATTCACCGTCAACAAGGCCAAATCTCTTTGCAGTATTCAAACAATTGTCGTGAATGTTGCACATGATTCCGTCCAATTTTGCGTCAACTTCTTCAGCAGACCAAGAAAGTCTTTCTGAGTTCTGTGACATTTCAAGACCAGATGTTGCAACACCACCAGCGTTTGAAGCTTTTCCTGGAGCATACATAATTTTTGCAGCCTGGAACTTAGCAACAGCTTCGTTTGAAGAAGGCATGTTAGCACCTTCTGCAACAAGTTTACAACCATTAGCCAAGAGTTTGTCAGCATCTGCTTCAAGAAGTTCGTTCTGTGTAGCACATGGGAATGCACAGTCACATTTTACTTCCCAAACTTTTCCACCTTCAACATATTTTGCAGAAGGGAACTGTTTAGCATATTCCGAAATACGACCGCGTTTTACACATTTGAGGTCTTTAACCCAGTCAAGTTTTTCCTGAGTAATTCCATCAGCATCATAGATATATCCGTTTGAGTCAGAAAGTGTTACAACTTTTGCACCAAGCTGAATAAGTTTTTCTGCAGCATACTGAGCAACGTTTCCAGATCCAGAAACTACACAAGTCTTTCCTTTAAAGTCCTGACCTTTAACTTTGAGCATTTCGCGTGCAAAGTAAATAAGACCATAACCAGTAGCTTCTGTACGAATCAAAGAACCACCGAATGTAAGACCTTTTCCTGTTAAAACTCCAGTATATTCATCACGGATTCTCTTGTACTGTCCGAAGAGGTAACCGATTTCGCGTCCACCAACATTTTTATCACCAGCTGGAACGTCAACGTCAGCACCAATATGACGATAAAGTTCTGTCATGAATGACTGACAGAAACGCATAACTTCTTTATCTGATTTTCCATGAGGATCGAAGTCAGAACCACCTTTACCACCACCCATTGGGAGTGTTGTAAGAGAGTTTTTAAGAACCTGTTCAAATCCAAGGAACTTAAGAACTGAAAGGTTTACTTCTTTAGAGAAGCGAAGACCGCCTTTGTATGGTCCAATTGCAGAATTGTACTGAACGCGGAAACCACGGTTAACGTGATAGTTTCCAGCATCATCCATCCAAGGAACGCGGAACATAATAACACGTTCTGGTTCGACTAAGCGTTCCAAAACAGCATTAGCTTCAAGTTCCGGCATCTTGTCCACTGCTGGTTCAAGAGTTGTAAGAACTTCCTGTACTGCCTGCAGGAATTCAGGCTCGTTCGCATTTTTCTGCTGAACATCAGCCCAGATACGTTTTACGTATTCATTTTTCATTATGTTACCTCTAATCGCGCTCTTATATATAGTTACCGAGCGCAACATAATAATTTTAACATTAATTAAAGATTTGTAAAAGTATTTAAGTTTAAAAAAAGAGGAATTTTCGAGAAACTGAGTATACATATTAGTAGTACTTATTAGTACTACTTTGCCGGCTTTTTTGAAGATTGCAGAAATTTTAGAGGTACAGAGGTTATTTTTCGAGTTTTACACCGAGTGTGATTTTGCGCGATGGCATATAGTAATTGTCGTGGTATGGAACGCGCTGGTCGAGGAGGTTTGTGGCTTTGAGGTAGAGCTGAATATTGTCTGTACAGTCAAAGGAACAGCTCATGGTCAGAAGATGCATTGCAGGATAATACTTTATATTTTCATTTGAATCCCATCTGTATCCGATGAAAGAATAATCTGCATTGAACATAAAGCGCCAGTAATTTACAGTAATACCTGCATGAGCCTGCCAATCAGGAACCCACATGATCTGTTTACCAGTATCGCACAGTTTTGCAGAAGTCCAGGTTCCGTCAGCAGTAATCTGCAGAATATCATTAAACACTCTGAGCGAAGTTCCTACAGTTACAACGTTATAAAAACCCTCGCCGTTATTTTGAGGAATCATTCTTGCACCCGAAGTTACCCAGCGGATTTTATCTTTGTAATAAGAAATCTTGTACTGCGCCCATACAGGAAAATCATCTCTTCTAAAACCGACAAAGCCGCTCCAGCCTTCTTCTGGTTTTAAGTTCATATTACCACAGGCATAACTTGTGTCAGGGCAGTAAAGCTGGTTGAATGTCGGAAGAACAAACTCACGATAACCAGCAACAGTCAGTCCCTGCCAGCTCATTGTAAGTCGAGGAAGCACAGCAGCTCCGGGATTCTCATTCTGCCAGAACATTGCGACAACCTGCGGCTCGATCGAAAATTCCCCGAGCTCAAATTTTTTACCTGCTCCGATTTTTTCTACAGCACGATAAGCTTTAACATTTGAAGGCAGGAACTCAAAATCAATTCCGCCTGTAAAATCACAGAACCATTTAATATTTTCTGTGAGTGAAAATTTATTGAACATTGTATTATCTATATTGTCTGTTAAATAATTATTAACGTAATTTACATTGTTAAAGTTGTAAAAGAAACTTGTGTCAGATTTTAAGCTTTCAGTTTTATAAGAAAAATTGACATTGTTACGGGTTGAAACATCTGTTTCAATTCCTGTATTCATGTCAGAATTTCTGTTTGCCTTAATCTTATTGTAAGCAAAGGAATTGCTTCCGTAGAGATTAGCATTTTCTGATAACCTGTAATTACAGGCATAATTTAAATGTGCTTGATTGGAATAATTGTAATGCTGTGTTCCGAGAGGTGCAGGCTGTTCAAATTCATTACCTGCAAAAATTACATCTGCGCCTAGATTAAAATTAAAATTGCTGAATGTTTTATCATAACGAACTTTTGCATTCCATGTATCAAAAAAACTTTTTTCATAACCCGAAACAGAAACATCAGCCATAAGTTTATCTCCACCGTTACGTGTTGTAATGCGGATAATGCAGCCTGCAAATTCTGTTTCAGAAAGTGAAGGAACGTCTTCTATTTCGATTGTTTCAATTGAACTTACATCGATTGAATTCCAGTCGAACTCTCCAGTTGTAGAATTGTTCGAAAGAATTCCATCGACATAAACTTTTATACAAAAACCAGCATAGCCTTTGTAAGAAAGATTTGACATTGCACCAGTTCCGCCGGTTGTCATTACAAGAAAGCCTTCTGATATTAACAAATCCTGAATATCAGCAGGATGTTTGTTTTCTATTTCAGAGGAAGTGATTTTTCTGACAGATGAATTCTGGTGATGAGATGATTTCTGGTACTGAGGATTTTTCTCCTGAGCAGCACTGTCTTTTTCATCTGCAATGTCGGCTTTGGATTTTATGTTTTCATCTTTGATGATTGTAAAACGCGATGATGGTCCAAAGCTAGGATTGTTGATATGAGAAGACTGTGCTGTTAATGGAACTGCACTGATAGTAAAAATTATCAGTGCAGGGAGAAAGGATCTCTTCATCATGCTGGCTTTTTTGTACAGACAGTACAATAGTTTCCACTGCCTTCAAGTTTAAATGCTGAAGTATATTTTTTTGTTAAGCTACCAAGAGTTTTATAAACAGAACTATAATAAAGAGGACAACAAATAATTAAACTGTCTCCAGAAAGTTTCAATCCTACTACATAATAATTACCAGCAGGAGTATAAGAAGTTCCAGAACCTTCTGCTACCTGACAGAATACAAGAGTATATCCATCTGTTGTTGTAACAGTTGAATTTGAAACAACATTGTAAAGAACTTTGGACATACAATCATTAATCTGTGTTTTAGAAACATCATATTCGCTATGCCAACCATTGTCGTTGTTTTCCCATGTTTCCAAGAAAGAATCAGGCACACCTTCAACGGCATCAAGATAAGTAATCTGATCAGCAACCGAACTTCCACTCGGTGGAGTACAAGAAGTAATTCCAGCGATAACAAAACAAGACAAAATTAATCCGAAAATTCCACGGACAAATTTATTAGACTTCATACAACCTCCTATTGATTGTACTTAATTAAGAGAGATTCTCCGTCTGACTTTAACAGTAGAATAGACTGCCCTGACTTTCACAGGATTGGAGTTTAAGAATTGATTTAACTATAGATTAAACAGGTAGAAAATTCAATCAGAGCGAATTAACGCTTATTTGCCTTTCTTTTTGCGACAATCAGGATTCGTCTAAAATATTTTAAAACAGAAAAAATTGCGGCACTTACATACTGACCGTGAGTTATATAAAGTTCGTTGTAAGCAAGTTTAAGGCTTCTAAGTTCACCTTTTTCCATCGCACGAAGATTTCCGCTTAAGCCAGATTCCCCAAAACGTTCCTTACTCATTACGCTGCGCGACATTTTTTCATTAAGGAAAATACATTTATATTTGCTGACAATCTGAATGAAGAAATAAACCTCTTCAGAATAACGCATTCCTTCTTTGAAACGGATACCGCTGTCGATAATGCGACGTTTAAGAATTGAATTCTGAGTTGTATAATAATTTTTGTAAAGTTCGTCTTTGATTGAAATATAGAAAAGATTTACGTGACTTTTTGCTTTTGCAAGTTTTGGAAGTTTCTGACTTTCGCGTTCGTGATTTGCAGTAATCAAATCAGCATTCGGTTCTTCTGAAAGAATTGAAAGTCTTTTTACAAGACTGTCTTTAAGCCACATGTCGTCTGAATCATTGAAGGCAATGTATTCACCGCGACACACATTAAGGCCTGCATTTCTTGCGCTGGCAGCACCACCATTTTTAAGGTGCATAACCTTCAATTCAATAAAGGAAGTATTTCCATCACTAAAATCTGCATTCGAGATGCCGTCGAGATACTCTGCAGTTCCATCAACAGCTCCGTCGTTACAACAGATGATTTCACTTACAGTATCTTCAAGGGAAAAAATCTTTGCCAGTTTTTTATCCTGATAAAGATTCTCAATTTCTGAAAAGACTGACGTAATCGATTCGCGCGCAGTCCGGCTCGAGTTGTAAAAAGGAATTACAACCGATAAAAAAACTTTTTTCATATTTATTATACCTGTATATAGATGTTCAATCCACAGCTGCCTTTACCCATCTATTTGGTATGATATCACAAACCCCTGTTGTTGACCACACTTCAGGGCACACAATTTGAGAATTTGTGCTTTTATTTAAATAAGCGCCCCAGAAGCTGAAAGAACTGTTCGGAATAATTGCATTTCCACAGTGACTCATCAGGGCTATATCCTGCCAGCTGTCACCCGCACGGTTCCAGTCTACAAAGATTTTTTCTTTACCATGAGTATCGAGATTTTCCTTACACCATTCAAGGTCATCAGAAAAAACGATAAACTTTTCTATCTGAGGACAGAGCTCCAGCATTTTTGAAATTGCATTTTCAAAATATTTTTTATCGCAGACAAACAAGGTTTTATGATTTAAGTAATCTCCGCGGCGGACATGGATTGCACAGGTTTTATCTTTAAGGGAATCTAACGCAGCTGCAAGTTCTTTTGATTTTTCATTTAAATCTAACTTAAAGGTAAACTGTTTTTTTATCTGCTCTTCATAGCCTTGCCAGTAAAGCGGATTTTGAAAATATCCGTCAAGATAAAGATCTCTCTGGTCTGTAAAATGTTCAGGATGGAATTTTGAATCGTATTCAATGATGTGAGTTTTCTTTGTAAAAAATTTTCGGCGAAGGCGTTCAAAAAAACTTTCGGCCCTGTCACCAAGTTTTTTTACCTGCGCATCAGAGGCTTCTTTAATATCTAATCCAAAAACACGGGCAACTTCAAACGCTCCATGACTTAAGTCAACTCCACCACGAATGCAAGGCTTTGTATAAAGCTTTGTATCTGCAAGAACTTCAAATCCTTTCTGTTCAAGAACATATGCAAAAGCATACTGAAACATCTGATTTCCCAGGCCACCGGTGTATTTGATTATTTTCATTTCTTTGAACCTGCTATTCCCATTCATTAATTGCAACAATGACATACTTAACTTGTTCATCTGTCATTATTGGACTCATAGGCAAGCTTAATTCCTGCTGATGAATTTTTTCTGTCACAGGAAGTGAAAGATTATTCCATTCAGCATAAGCTGCCTGTTTGTGAGGTGGAATCGGATAGTGAATAATTGTTCCGATTCCCTTTTCTTTCAGGTAAGCCTGTAATTCATCACGACGCTCTGTAAACACAGGGAACAAATGGAAAACGTTTTCTTCCTCCGGAAGAACTGCAGGCCACCTAACAAGTGGGTTTTTAATACCAGCATAGTACATTTTTGCTACCTGTTTTCTTCTGTTATTATCTTCATCAAGATGATGCAGCTTTACATCAAGAACTGCCGCATCAAGTTCACTTAAACGGCTATTTTCACCTATGTAATCAAACACATATTTTTTTGAAGAACCATAATTTGCAAGAACCCTTACAAGGTCTGCAATTTCCTGATTGTCAGTTGTAACAGCTCCTGCATCACCAAATGCACCAAGGTTCTTTCCCGGATAAAAACTGTGAGCGGCAACATCACCAAAACTTCCTGTCTTCTTTCCGTTAAGAGCACAGCCATGTCCCTGTGCGTTATCTTCAAACAATCTAAGACCTTTATTCTTACATATTTCTGCAATCCTTTCATTGTAAAGACAACGGCCGTACAAATGAACAAGCATTACTCCACGAGTCTTTGGTGTTATTGTTTTCTCAATTGACTCTGCTTTTAATTCAAGAGTATCTGGATCTGGTTCTACAAGAATAGGCTTTAATCTGTTCTGAGAAATTGAAAGTATTGTAGCTATATATGTATTAGCCTGAACGATAATTTCATCACCATCGTTCCACTTGCCAATAAGTTTGCAGGCACGAATCATAAGTTCCAGGGCCTGTAAACCATTTGCCACACCAACACAATATTTTGTTCCAATATAAGAAGCATAATCTTCTTCAAATTTCTTATTTTCATTCCCTTGAAGATACCAGCCAGAGTCTGTTACTCTGAGAACTGCTTCATGGAGTTCATCTTTATATTTGTCTGAAATATCTTTTAATGATAAAAAAGGGACCTGCATTTTTTCTATTCCTTATAAGTTTTCATTTCGTCAATATACGCATCAAAGTCGCGAATATATTCTGAACCATCATAGTGAGTATTTGCAAGAACAAGCAAAACTGAATCCGGAGAAAAATCGTACATTTCTTTCCAGATCATCTTTGGAATATAAACAGCTTCCATTGGTTTGTTCAATTCAACAATTTCTTTTCTTGTTCCATCAGTAATCATTACCTTTGATTTTCCTGCTACATTAACAAGAACAAATTCTGAATTACGATTTGCATGCTGTCCACGAACTACAGTTGCATCAGATCCATAAATATAGAATGCTCTTGCAATATCAAACGGAATATCCTGACTTCCTTCTATAACAACTAGCTTTCCACGTTCATCACCAAGATCTTTAAATGTCAAAAGTTTATACATCTCCAATTTTACTTTTCCTTTTCTATTCAAGATTTGTATACATATCTGAAATTAATTTTTTAACAAACTTTGGACTAAAACACTTTGCATAAGTCTTAAATGCACGCAATGTTGTTTCATTCCACCTCTTCAAGTTAATTAACACTGGCGAAAGTCTGAGTCTCTTCCATAAAGATGGCTCTGGCTGAGGACTCTTCTTTTTTGCTTCTCCAAACTTTTTAAAATATGGAGCATAAATAAGTTTTTTTGCATCTGCCGGGATTTCGTAAAATCCGTTGAAACCTCTTCTTTCATCAATATATCTTACATTTGCAAAGTGATAAAAAATCAGATTGCTCTCTGTTCCAAAGATCCTGTCTTTTATCAGAAGTTTTCCATCATCCTTCTTTTCAATGTCAAATCGCTGAACATTCCATGGTCCGACACCACATCCAGGTTCTTCCGGTACATAAATACAGTCAAACATTGTAGTCCACTTATCAAGATATTTCTGATCACCAAACAATCCTGGTTCAAAACGGGCATAACACCATTCTGTGCAGCGATCGTTCCACCAGTGAAGTACATTCATTCCTTTTTTGTCATTCTTGAAATACATAAACTGAACACAATAATAACCGCAGGTTTCAGAATCATCGTATGCTGGATAAAAATTGTGACGTGTAATTGTAACTGATTTTTCAGGATCAATTAATTTTGCAGGATCATCATAAATGCAAAGATCAGAATCAAGATATGTACAATGATCAAGATTAAAATGTTCAATAGGATATAAGATTGAATAAGAACTTAAAGTCCAGCAATATTCCTTAAATGAACGTTCATTCTTTAATTCGAGAAGTTTTGGATATGCTGCTTCAACATCTGAAAGTTTTACCGGAACAACAGACTTATCATTCATTCCAAGAAGAAAATTATAAGTGCTGTCTTTTAATGCTAATATATAAATCTTAAAGCTCTTACAATGCTCATGGAGAGAATCAATCAAAACCATTGCCTGAGGAAGATAATAGTCATCAAACAATGTACAGAAATTCATATGACCTGAATTTGATTTTACAGTCTTTTTAATTGCCTTCTTAGCGGAATCTATTTTTTCTTTAATCAATTGAATCTCCTACTTATCTTTTCCAAGCATCTTAAGTATACCCCATTTTGCCTTTGATGCACACATGTTCAAAGGATATGGGAGCTGCTTTGCATCCTCAATCCTGCTTTTCATTTCAAGCAGATCCATTGCTTCATTGCGGGTAATTTCCTTTGAAGGGGAATATTCCGGGTGAATCAAAGGAAATTCCAGCTCGCCATAATCAAGTTTTTCAAAAATGCTTTTTCCGCTTGTGTGAGTTGCATCTGCATTAAATCCTG
>JAEDED010000008.1 GCA_016293495.1 Treponema sp.
CTCTTGCCTTTTAAATATCCCATAAATTGCGACACACTGTATTTCGGTGGTATACTTACTAACATGTGTACGTGGTCTGGCATCAGATGCCCTTCTACAATTTCCACACCTTTGTAATTACACAATTGCCGCAATATCTGTCCAATACTTTCCTTGTACTGTCCATATATTGCTTTTCTTCTGTACTTTGGTGTAAACACAATGTGATATTTACACAACCATTTTGTATGACTCAACGAGTCTCTTATATTTGCCATTCAGCTTTCCTCCTTGGTGTTATGCAATAGACTTGAACAATCTTATTGTACACCTTCGAGGAAAGCTTTTTTTGCTATAAGCTTTTGTCTCTCACCCGCATAGCGGGTGGTTTATTGTGAAAATATTTCGCTCCGCTACATATTTTCACAGGCTCACGAGCCCATAATAAAAAAAAAGGACTTCAGTTTGAAGTCCTTTTTTATGTCTGGATGTCTTTAATTATTTCTGAGTAAAACAGTTCTGCATTAATGATACAAACAGATAAATGTGTTTGTAGACATCAGTTCCAAGCTGCTTAATCGGATGGTCTGCAAACTTATCAAGTTCTCTCCAGTTGATGATGAGGTCTCCTTTTGGTTTTGCATAATCTTCCATGAGAGGCTTTAAAACTTTTGCTATGGCAACGAGATTTTTTGTTGCATCAATACAGATTGTTTTTGCTTCTTCGTTAATGTCATTGAGCAGTGTAGAAATAATTCCTCTTGCATCTCTATCACGTTCTGCGCGTGGGAGATGAGTTTTAAGCTTAATACCGATTTCACCGTCTTCTGCAATATTTTCGTCAAACTTGTTGATTTTTTCTGTTGATTCAAGAAGTGCATTGTACGCATTCGACATTGGGGACGATAAAGACTGATTAGACCAGGTTCCGCGGATCAGAACGAGATCTGCAAATTCACGGAGATCCTTTTTGATGTAATCAAGAAGGAATGCTTTGTAGTAATTGATAGGTCCTGCGTAAAGGAATTTTCCAAGGTTCTTTCTTTCAAAAGGCGCACTCGCACTATCAGTATAATTTCTTAATCTTACAACATCAGTTGTTCCGAAAATCTGGTTCAGGTAATTGTCAATCTGAGAGTTTTTCTGAGCAGTCTGAAGTTGTGTAAGAGTATTTTCTGCTTCCTGCTTGATTTTATCAAGATAAGCATCAACGATAGGTTCTTCGGTGAGGGAATATTCTGTGTAATAATCAGGATTTTTTGTAATCAGCTTGAGCATTAAATCAAATGTCTGAGTTGAAATGATTGATCTGAGCTTAACTGTAATCTTGTTCCAGACTGTAGGATTGATAGGTTCTGAACCTTTTGCTGTCTTGAAAAGTTTCATCAGGCTTGACCAGTCTGCAACTTCAATTACAGGTTTTGCAACAGTCACAAAGTCCTTGAGATCTTCTGCGATATATTCTGCATTGATTTTTTCAAACTTAGGAATTGAATTGAATTCTCCTTCTCTTAAAGTTGAATCAAACTTTTTAAGAAAGAAGAAAAAGTCATATGTACAGAAGGATTTGAAAATCAAAAGATTTCTGTAAGTTAAATCAATCTGAGAAATATGTTCAGCATCAAAAGCACTTAAGAAATTTCCAAGCTGAGTCTGAACTGCCTGAGTCAGCTGCTCAATCGGAACTCCCTGTGCTTTTGCCTGAATCGATTCCTTTGTAAGGCTTTCTGCAATCTGGTGCTGCTGTTCCGAAAGTGCATAGTTTACTACCATGTATTTAAGTGCATTAGGATTTTCAATTGAATTGAACATAACCTGTGCAGGAAAAACAGCTTTATAGATTTCGTAGAAGAGCTTTGCCATCTGAGGCAAAACTTCATCATTTTTGTAAAAGTGATATTTTGTTTTGGATAAGTCTTTAGCAATAGCTCTTAATTTTTTCTTCTTTTTAGCTTCCGGGTCGCTTGACTGGAATAAAGAGGAGAAAAGTTTACTAAAAAAAGTTTCTTCAGATTTTGCCATATTTAAATAATCCGTTAAAAAAGAGTTAGTGTCAAGACTCAGTATGTCTTGCTATTTTGGAAGCTCAACAAAAGCCAGAACATGTGTTGGACAGCCTTTTACACATTCACCGCAGTTAGTACATTTTGTGTAATCAATAACTGGAAGTCCGTTTACAAGCTTAAGAGCTCCTGCTGTACATGAACGTTCACATTTACCGCATTTGATACAGCCGTTCTTGCATTTTTTCATGATGCTTGGTTTATCAGTTGAACGGTTAGAACAAAGTGCAACAGGTCCTTTTGTATCAACAGTTACAAGGTTAAGAAGATGGTTAGGACATGCCTTAACACATTTTGAACAGCCTGTACATTTTGAATAATCAATTACAGGAAGTCCGTCTTCGCCCATTTTGATGGCATCAAAGGTACACGATGCAACACAGTCACCGAATCCGATACAGCCGAAGGCACACATTTTTGTTCCGTTAACAGAAATCTTTGCAGCTGCACATGATTTAAGACCTGTATAAGTTCCGCGGTCTTTGGCACAGTCTTTTGTACCTTTACATGCAAGAACGCTTACCTTTGCCTGAGCTTCTACAGCAACGCCTAAAACTTCACCGATAGCTTTAGCACATGAAGGTCCACCTGCAGTACAACCGTTAGGTTCAGCTCTTCCTTCTGCTACGGCTTTTGCAAAGTCATCACAACCGGCAAATCCACAGCCACCACAGTTACCGCCAGAAAGACATGCTCTGATTTTTGCAACCTTTTCATCTACAGGAACAAAAAACAGGCGCTGGAAAATTCCAAGACAAAGTCCGAGAATAAGGGCAATAACAAACGAAACGATTACAGTATAAATAATAGTCCACATAACATTTACCCCTTATTTGATTAATCCGTTGAAGCCCATGAATGCAAGTGAAAGCAAACTGGCTGTTACATAAAGAATTGCTTTTCCTTTCATAAAGTCAGGAACATTTGAACTCTTCATTCTTTCGCGAATGCCTGCCATGATTACCATTGAGAGGATAAATCCTGTTGAAGCACCGAGTGCATAAACGATTGACTGAAGGTAATTGTATTCTTTTGAAATACAGTTAAGTGTGATTGCAAGTACTGCACAGTTTGTTGTAATAAGTGCAAGATAAACACCCATTGAACTGTAAAGTCCTGGAGCTGATTTCTTAAGATAGAATTCAACAAGCTGAACAAGTGAAGCAATTACAAGAATAAAAATCAGTGTCTGAAGGAACTGAAGGTTAAACGGAACGAGGATACAATAATAAATCGGATAAGTTACCATTGTTGCAAGCATGATTACGAAGGTTGTAGCCATTCCCATTCCGAAGGATTTTTCTGTTGAACTTGTCATTCCCATAAAAGGACACAAAGCAAGATACTGAACGAGAATAACATTATCAACTAAAACTGCTTTAATAAAAATCTTGAGTAATTCGTCCATTATTTATCTCCCTTTTTTTTACCAATATTACAAAGAGCTTCTGTGATTACAACCATAAGTCCGAATACGAAGAATCCACCAGGAGCACCGGCAAAGAAGGCAACTGCATTTTCAGCAGGGAACACCTGAATGCCGAAGAATTTTCCAGTTCCTACAAATTCGCGTACAAAGGAAATTGCAACTAAAACCCATGTGTATCCGAGTCCCATTCCGATTGCATCAAGAATTGCAAGTCCCGGTGTGTTCTTAGAAGAGAAGGATTCAACACGACCCATGATGATACAGTTAACTACGATCAAAGGTAAGAATACGCCAAGTGAATCTGAAAGGGCAGGAACATATGCTCCTAACAGAAGCTGAATGATAGTTGTAAACGCAGCAATTACAATAATGAATACCGGAAGACGGATTGCATCAGGAATGAATTTTCTGAAAAGGGAAATAATAAGTTCGCTCATAAGAAGAACGAAGGTCATTGCCATTCCCATTCCGAGTCCGTTAAAAATTGTTGTTGTTACGGCAAGTGAAGAACACAATCCAATTGAAAGCATCAAAAGAGGATTTTCTTTTACTATACCGTTAGTTAAAATCTTGAATTTATTCATAAGTATTTTCTATCCTCCTTATTTGTTCGAAGCCTTGTAAACTTCAAGAACTTTAATTCCTGCTTTAATCATGTTTGCAACACCGCCTGATGACAAAGTTGCACCAGAAATAATTTCGTAGTTTGTACCGTTTGCAAAATCTTCTGCAGTACAATCTCTAAACTGTTCTGTAAATGACATTCCTTTTTTAGCAGCAACTTTAGATGTTTTGTAATCAGCCATTTTCTGTTTACCAGGAGTATCAGTTGTTTTAAGGATTGTAACTCCTGTAACTTTCATCTCAGGATCAGTGCCGAGAAGAATTGTTGTAGTTTCAAATGTAGGTCCTGTAATGTTTGCAGCGTATCCGATTACATTGCCGGTTGAATCAACGGCTTTGAAAATCTTGTTGATTTTAACAGAACCGATTTCGGCTTTGCATGAATCAACAACAGCCTTAAGTTCTTCTGCACCAGCTTTAGGATAACCTGCAGCTCCTGGAAGAACTGACTTAAGGGCATTTTGTTCTTTTTCGTTTTCTATTCTTTCAATTTCTGGTGCTGTAAAATTATTTACAACAGCAAGAAGAACGCATGAAACACATGCAAATATTCCCAATACTAAACCGAGTTTAATAATTTTTTTCATTTCTGCGCTCCTTCTTTTGAAGCTTTGTCTTTCTTAAGTCCGTAACCGTATTTTCTTCTTGAAATCTTGTTAAGGAATGGAACAAGTGAGTTCATGATAAGAATTGAGAACATAACGCCTTCCGGAAAACCACCGTACTGTCTGATTAAGAAAGTAATCAAACCACAGCCTGCACCGAAGATAAGACGACCTGCACCTGTTAAAGGAGCAGTTGTGTAATCTGTTACCATAAAAGTTGCACCGAAAAGAAGGCCGCCAGTTGTCAAAGCAAAGAGAACGGCATTTACATCAAATCTGTTTGCAAGGAATGTACAAAGACAGGCAGTTGCAACCATAGTCAATGGAGCTCTCCAGTCAATTACATGTGTAATCAAAAGGAATAATGCAGAACCTAAAATTGCGATGATACAGGTTTCACCGATTGAACCAGCATGAGCTCCAGTAAAGAGCTGCCAGAGGTCTGTGTAAGCTTCTGGTTTTGCAAGAGGAGTTGCAGTAGAAACAGCATCAAATGGTGTTACCCATGCAGAACCCATTGCAGTTGGGAAACTTACAAAAAGGAATGCACGACCTGTCAAGGCTGGATTCCATACGTTGCAGCCAAGACCGCCAAAAAGTCCTTTTGCAACAACAATGGCAAAGAAGGCGCCGAGAACTGTCTGCCATACAGGCATTGTCGGTGGAAGAGTCAATGCAAGAAGTACACCTGTTACAACTGCACTGAAGTCGCCGACTGATACAGGGCGTTTAATTAATTTCTGAAAAATTGCTTCAAATACAACACACGATGCAACCGAAGCAAGAATTGTAATCAATGCAGGAAGACCGAAGTAAATTACACCCATTACACATTCTGGTAAAAGTGAGATTACAACCATCAGCATGATCATGTTAGATTTAATGGAACCTGAAAAATGTGGTCCCGGTGAAAGATAAATATTGTTAGAATTATTGTCTGCCATATTATTTTCCTTTCTGATCTCTTAAAATTTTCTTTCCAACTTTAAATGTCTGTACAAGAGGAATATCACTAGGGCAGACAAATGAGCAGGAACCGCATTCGATACAGTCAAGAAGACCTTTTGCCTTTGCAAGATCAACATCACCTGCATCAATATCACGACGCATCAAAACCGGAGTAAGCATCATCGGACATGCATTGATACACATACCGCAGCTGATACAAGGCATAGTTCTAGGAACCGGTGCTTCTTTCTTAGTAAGGAAAAGAACGCCGCTTGTTCCTTTAACAACAGGGAAGTCTGCGCTCTGCATAGACATACCCATCATCGGACCGCCGCTTAAGATTTTTGCAACCTTGTCTGTTAACTGAATAGGATCTGGAATCAAATCTCCGACAAGAGTTCCGATTGGAACGATGATGTTCATCGGAGTGCTGCAGGCACCACCGCTGATTGTGAGCGGACGGTCAATTAAAGGTTTACCAAGACGCACGGCTTCAGAAATTGCAACTGTAGTTCCTACGTTACAGATGATGCAGCCTGTCATGAAAGGGAGACTTCCTGATGGAACTTCTTTCTTTGTCAAGGCTGTAATAAGATTTTTTTCTGCACCCTGAGGATATTTTGTCTTAACGATGCAGACTTCAATTTTGTGTTCAAGATCTTTAAGTTCTGCAATTTTTGCGTTAAGGGAATCTAAAAGGAAAGCTTTGTTTTTTTCGAGAGCGATGATTGCTGGAGCCTGAACGATGTGCTGTGCAATACGGATTCCGTCGAGGACTCTGTCTGCTCTTTCGTTTAAGATTGATTCATCGATTGTAAGGTAAGGTTCACATTCTGCAGCGTTGATAATAAGGTGTTCGATTTTCGCTGTAGGAGGGTAGTTGAATTTTACATGTGTAGGGAATGATGCACCGCCCATACCGGTAATTCCGGCATCATGGATTCTTGCAATGAGCTGTTCACGTGTTGCAGTCATCGGCTCAATCGGCTCCATGTAAGAAGTATGTTCTCTTTCTTCAGGTGCATCCTTGTTCTCTTCTATAACAATACAAGGAACTTCTGCTCCTCCAGAAACAAGATGATCTGTAATCTTTTTTACAGTTCCCGTGATTGAAGCGTGAACTGGACAAGACATCGGTCCTGTGCCGTTTGCAATAATCTGGCCTCTGATAACTTTGTCACCAACCTTTACAGTAGGTGTGTTAGGAGCACCACCCATAGTTACTGGAATTGTAACTGTTTTATTTGCAGGAAACAGATTTGTAATCGGTTTTCCGCGGGAACGTTCTTTTGCGTCGTTTGGGTGAATTCCACCCTTGAAAGTGTATGTTTTCATGGCAAATATTATATTTTATTGCCGCAGTTTTATAAAGTTCTTTCTATATAAATAAAGGCTTTTTATGTCATTTTTAGCATATGCTAACTTAATGGAAAAATTATGAAAATAGTGCATTTTACTGCAAATTCCACGCTGTACAATTTCATATTATCTTGAATTGACATCTTATATTTGCTATATTTACGAAATGAAAGTAGCAATTTTCTTCGGTTCAAAATCGGACACAGAAAAAATGAAAAAGGCCGCTGAAGTACTCAAAGAATTTGGTGTTGAGTACAAGGCATTTGTATTGTCAGCTCATCGCGCAGGTGAGCTTTTGCACGAAACAGTTAAACAGGTAGAAGACGAAGGTTACGAAGTAATCATTGCAGGCGCAGGCCTTGCAGCAGCATTACCTGGAGTAATTGCAGGAATTACAACAATTCCTGTTATCGGTGTGCCGCTTGAATGCATCAGCACAGGCTCAAACGGACTTGGCGGAATGGATGCACTTCTCTCAATAGTTCAGATGCCGCCACAGATTCCTGTTGCTACAGTAGGAATCGGGAACGCTAAAAACGCAGGTTATCTTGCAGTAGAAATGCTCGCAATCAAATATCCGGAACTCAAAGAAAAACTTAAGGCTTTCCGTGCTAAGCTTGCACAAGATGCTAAAACATCAAACGAAATTGACTTGTAAAAGGAATTAAGGAGACTATCATGGCAAAAGTTGACTACAAACAGTCAGGTGTAGACGTAGAAGAAGGTTATCGCGCAGTAAACAAATACAAAGATCACGCTGCAAGAACAGTAATTCCTGGAATGCTTACAGGTCTTGGAAGCTTTAACGGAATGTTCGAAATTCCAAAAGGAATCAAAAACCCTGTAATGGTTTCTGGTACTGACGGAGTTGGAACTAAACTTGACATCGCATTCAAAATGAAAAAATATGACACAGTTGGTATTGACTGTGTAGCAATGAGCGTAAACGACATTCTCTGTTCCGGCGTTCAGACTTTGTTCTTCCTTGACTACGTTGCATGTGGAAAACTTGAAGCTGATGTAGCTGCAGAACTCGTTAAAGGTGTTGCTGACGGTTGTGTTGAAACTGGATGTGCTCTCCTTGGCGGTGAAACAGCTGAAATGCCTGATTTCTACGATATCGGTAAATACGACCTTGCTGGTTTCGGTGTTGGTGTAGGCGATAAAAAGCAGATGATCACTGGTAAAGAAATCAAAGCAGGTGATGTTTTAATCGGTCTTTCTTCAACAGGCGTTCACTCAAACGGATTCAGCCTTGTTCGTAAACTCGTAACAAACTTTGACGACAAATTCATCCTCGACGGCAAAGATACAGGCAAAACAATCGGTGAAGTTCTTCTTACACCTACACGCATTTACGTAAAACCAGTAATGGAAGTTCTTGCAAAATACCGCAAGGCTGTTCACGGAATGGTTCACGTAACAGGCGGCGGATTCTACGAAAACATTCCTCGTATGTATCCAAAAGCTGAAGGTTCTAAAAAACAGCTTATTTCTGTAATCAAGCGCGACAGCTGGAACATTCCACCAGTATTCGGGGAATTGATCAAGCGCGGAGCTGATGTAGAAAAGGTTTACAATACATTCAACATGGGAATCGGATTTGTACTTGCAGTTAATGCAAAAGAAGCTGATTCTGTTATCGAAATGTTCAACAAGAATGCTTCTAAGTATTCTAAGCCTGGCATTCCTGACATGGTTGCTTACAAAATCGGACGTGTTGCATACGCTGAAGGTGAAGTAAACGGTCAGAAAGACGCTGTATTGTTCGAAGACTAAAACGGAGTACTGAAAGATGATTATTGCGGTTTTAGTTTCTGGCGGCGGTACAAACTTACAGGCTCTGATTGACTACGAAAAGGCTAATCAGAACTGTCCATATAAAATTGCATGTGTTTTAAGCGACCACAAAGACGCTTATGCACTTGAAAGGGCAAAAAATGCAGACATTCCGACTGCAATTGTAAGCCCTTATGCAGTTATGGGTGCAGAAATCGCAAAGGCTGCTTCAAGAGAAGAAAAACGCATTCGTGTTTCAGACAAAGTTCTCGAAATCTGTAAAGAAAACAAAGTTGACGTAATTGTTCAGGCAGGCTGGCTTACAGTTCTGTCTGGGGCAATTATTTCAGAATATAAAGACCACATCATTAACCTCCATCCGGCACTGCTTCCAAAATTCGGCGGTGTCGGAATGTGGGGACATCACGTTCACGAAGCAGTACTTGCTGCAGGCGAAAAAGAAAGCGGCTGTACAGTTCATATTGCTGACGGCGGATGTGATACAGGACGCATTCTTGTCCAAAAAGCAGTGCCGGTAGAACCCGGTGACACTGTTGATACATTGTACGCAAGAATTGCCCCGAAAGAAAAAGAAGCTCTCATTGAAGGTGTTTTGATGCTTGCCTCGGAGTACTGATTTTTGCAAACAAAACACAAATATTACAAAAGAATCGCATAAAATCACAAAAAAATCACAAAAAAGTTGACGATTCACTTAGATTTTTATTAATTTATTCTATAAATAATAATTATAAAGGATTTAGACTGAATAATGGCAGACGAAGAAGTTAAGCAGGAAACAGAATCTACTGAAGCACCTGAAACACAGACAGAAGCAAAAAGCGAAGAAAACGCAAACGCTTCAGAACAGGCAGCTGGTCAGGAAGATTCCTCAGAAAAGACAGAAGCTCCTGCTGAAGAACCAAAAGAACCTACACAGGAAGAAAGAATCGAACAGCTTGAAAAAGAAAATGCAGATCTTAAAGATCAGCTTTTGCGCCGTGCTGCAGACTTTGACAACTACAGAAAACGTATGATCAAAGAAAAGCAGGACACATTTGACTACGCAAATGCAAACCTTCTTGCTGACCTTCTGGAAAGCCTTGATAATTTTGACCGTACACTTGAAGCAAGTGCAACAGCAACAGATGTAAAAGCAATTGTTGACGGAATCAAAATGGTAAACGGAAGCCTTGTAGCAATGCTTGAAAACAAATATGGTCTTACAAGCTATGCAGTTGAAGGTGATGAATTTGATCCTGACGTTCACGAAGCTATCGGCCGCGTTGAAGAAGAAGGAAAAGAAAAAGAAACTTTGAAGCAGGTATACCTTAAGGGATATAAACTTAAAGATAAGGTAATCAGAAACGCAAAGGTAATGGTTTCTGTACCAAAAGCATAAAAAATAAAAGGTCATTGAGCCTGTCGAAATGACCATAAAAATGAGTGGTTTCGACAGGCTCAACCACCAGAAAGTGAGGATATAGAAAATGGGAAAAATTATCGGTATTGACTTGGGAACTACAAACTCTTGTGTTGCAGTAATGGAAAACGGTGAACCAGTTGTAATTCAGAACTCAGAAGGCGGACGTACAACTCCATCTATCGTTGGTTTTACATCAAAAGGAGACAGAATCGTTGGTGCTCCTGCTAAAAACCAGATGGTTACAAACCCAAAGAACACAGTTTACTCAGTTAAACGTCTTATCGGTCACAGATTCAGTGAACTCAAAGGTGAAGCTACAAAGCTTCCATATACAATCATTGATAACGGTGCAGACTGCCGTGTAGAAATCGACGAAAACGGAAGCAAGAAACAGTATTCTCCACAGGAAATCTCTGCATTCGTTCTCCAGAAGATGAAAAAGACTGCAGAAGATTACCTCGGCCAGGAAGTTACAGAAGCTGTTATTACAGTTCCTGCTTACTTTAACGATGCTCAGCGTCAGGCTACAAAAGATGCCGGAAAAATCGCTGGTCTCGATGTAAAACGTATTATCAACGAACCTACAGCTGCTGCTTTGGCATTCGGCTTTAACAAAGACAAGAGCAAGGAAAGAACAATCGCTGTTTACGACCTTGGTGGTGGTACATTCGATATTTCTATTCTTGAACTTGCTGACGAAGTAGTAGAAGTAAAAGCTACAAACGGTGATACACACCTCGGTGGTGATGACTGGGACCGCGTTATTTCTAACTGGCTCATCGACGAATTTAAGAAAGATACAGGTATTGATCTTTCTGGTGACCCAATGGCTATGCAGCGTCTTCGCGAAGCTTCAGAAAACGCAAAGATTCAGCTTTCTAACCAGACAACAACAGACATCAACCTTCCATTCATTACAGCTGATGCAACAGGTCCAAAACACCTTCAGAAAACTTTGACACGTGCTCAGTTTGAACAGATGACAGATGACCTTTACGAAAGAACAAAGGAACCTTGCCGCAAAGCTCTCGCTGATGCAGGTCTTACAGCTGACAAGATTGACGAAGTTCTCTTAGTTGGTGGTTCTTCACGTATGCCTAAAGTACAGGAAGTTGTTAAAGCAATTTTCGGTAAAGAAGGAAGCCGTGCAGTAAACCCAGACGAAGCTGTTGCAATCGGTGCTGCCGTACAGGGTGGTGTACTTAAAGGTGATGTTAAAGACGTTCTTCTTTTGGACGTTACTCCACTTTCACTTGGTATCGAAACAATGGGTGGTGTTTGTACAAAGCTTATCAACCGCAATACAACAATTCCTACAAAGAAGAGCCAGATCTTCTCTACAGCTGCTGACGGACAGACTGCAGTATCAATTCACGTACTTCAGGGTGAACGCGAAATGGCTGAACAGAACAGAACACTCGGTCGTTTCGATTTGACAGGTATTCCTGCAGCTCCACGCGGAGTTCCACAGATTGAAGTTACATTCGACATCGATGCTAACGGTATCGTTCACGTATCTGCAAAAGATCTCGGAACAGGAAAAGAGCAGCACATCCAGATTACTTCTTCATCAGGATTGAGCGAAGAAGAAATCAACAAGATGGTAAAAGATGCAGAAGCAAATGCTGCAAGCGATAAAGCAAAACGCGAAAGTGTTGATGCAAGAAACGAAGCTGACAGCTTGATTTACGCTACAGAAAAGAGCGTTAAAGAACTCGGCGACAAAGTAAACGCTGCTGACAAACAGGCTATCGACGATGCAGTTGCTGCTCTCAAGAAAGCACTTGAAAGCGACAACACAGAAGACATCAAAGCAAAGACAGAAGCTCTCAAACAGGCTTCTTACAAAATTGCTGAAGAAGTTTACAAACAGCAGGCAGCAGCTCAGGGTGCAGCAGGCGGACAGCCAGGACCTGACGCCGGAGCAAACCCAGGTGCTGATGCAGGAGCTAACTCGGGATCTAAATCAGGATTCGACAAAGGTTCTGCAGAAGACGTAGACTACGAAGTTCATAACGACTAATAGTTTTTGACATCCGCACTTTGTAATAAATGCGGATGATCATAATATCTGTAATTTTCGTACATTGCAGATATTTCGAATGATAAAAACTGCGTAACTGAAAAGCCTGGCTGGCACTGCTTTGTTAACAAAGTGAACATGCAGAAAGCTGACAGATTTTCAGTGAGAGCAGTTTTTGGCATTTATATATACGACAGTACGAAATTGTGAAGGTAAATATGGCCAAACGTGATTATTACGAAGTGCTTGGAGTAGAAAAAGGTGCTTCGATCGATGACATTAAGAAAGGATACAGAAAGCTTGCTATAAAATATCATCCGGACAAAAATCCTGGTGATAAAGAAGCAGAAGAAAAATTCAAGGAAGCAACAGAAGCTTACGAAGTACTTTCTGATGACAAGAAACGTCCTATTTATGATCAGTATGGTTTTGCTGGCCTTGACGGAATGGGCGCTGGCGGCGGTGCCGGCGGCGGATATTCACATGCGTTTACTGACTTCAGTGATCTTTTTGGCGGCGGATTTGGCGATATTTTTGAAAACATTTTTGGCGGTGGCGGCCGTTCACGCGGCTTTAACAGCCGTTCAAGCGAACCTGGACAGGGCGCTTCATTACGCTATGACCTTGAAATTGACTTTAAGGATGCCGTTTACGGAACAAAGGCAGAAGTTCGCTTTTCGCATGAAGTAGCATGTTCTTCGTGTAACGGATCTGGTTGCGCCCCTGACGGTTCAAGAAAAACCTGTTCTTACTGTAACGGAAGGGGACAGATTGGCCGCAGTGCAGGCTTCTTTACAGTTCAGCAGCCTTGTCCAACCTGTAACGGAACAGGAAAAACTATTGATAAACCTTGTAAAGGCTGTCACGGAACAGGACTGGAACAGAAATCAAGCCGCGTAACTCTTACAATTCCGGCTGGTGTTGATGAAGGAAAGCGTATTGTCATTCCTCACCAGGGAAATGCCGGCCGTAACGGCGGACCAAGCGGTGACTTAATTGTAGTAGTACACATTAAAGAACATAAATATTTCGAAAGAGATGACTATGACTTGTATTGTGCAGTACCTATTTCGTTAAGTCAGGCTGCTTTGGGCGCTACAATTACAATCAAGTCTCTTAACGATAAGTCAATTGATGTAAAAGTTCCAGCCGGAACACAGAATGGAAAAATCTTACGCATTAAAGGCGAAGGAGTTCCTGCTGCAAGCGGCAGAAAAGGCGATTTGTACATTAAATTGATGATTCAGGTGCCTTCAAAGCTTACTTCGGCACAGAAAAAGCTTCTTGAAGCCTATGCGGCAGAAGAAAAAGCCCCTTCTGAACCGGATTTGATTTCACTTTCTGAACTTTCACACTGATAAATAAGCGAAAAGTCAGATTTTTTATGGAAAAAGCAGTTTTCTTAGGATTTATTTCCGAAAGAGGCTGCTTTTTTGCTTTTATATATGGTAGAAATTCTAATTTTTTTTACTTTTTTTCCGATAGTATGTTATAATTAGAATACTGTTTATTTATCTCTAATCAAATGGAGTCTTTATGCTTAAACAACGAAAAAGATACTTTGAAATAGTGAACTACATTGTTAGTGCAATTATGTTCATGCTTTTTTCATATTTCCTTCTTCCTCGTGTAATTTCACCTCAGAATACCGGATATTTTTATCTGCTTGAATTTGCACTTCTTATGTTTTTCCTTATTTGTAGTTCTTCAATTACAAAAGCAGCAAGTGCAAAAATGGAAAATCGCGTTCTTAAAAGGGAAGAAACCAGATACCTTCAGTTGTTTATAGACAGCCTTCGTTTCTGTTATACACTCGAAGACTTTTATGAAATTATCGAAACAATTCTTGAAGAAAAAGCAGACTGTTCTGTTCTTTATATGGACAGTGAAAAGGAATATGTTCTTTACAACAGTCCGAATCGTCTGACTAATGATAAAGAAGTTCTCCGTAAACTTATGAATAACTTTCCAGCAACTTGGCCTGAAGGATTTGACTTTGTCGGAGACAAGCTCGGTATTACTTCGCAGTATAAAAAAGCTCGCGGCTTTGTAATTTCACATGAAAAATTTCACTTCTTTGTATTGTGCCGTTATACACGTCTTTTCGATACTGGAATTTATGATCAGCTCGTTGAAGAATTCTACCGCTTCAGAAAAAGAACACAGACAATTGCTTCTTTGTCAGAAATTGCCGGTCTTTCAAAAGAATGGGAACAGCTTGCAGAAACACAACGCCTCTTCTTACCTGAAGTAATGCCTGATACAAAACGCTTAAAGATTGCCGCTTACTTCAGACCATTGGTAAACGTATCCGGTGACTATTACACAGCACTTCCTATCGATGAACATAAAACACTTCTTATGCTCGGAGACGTTTCTGGTAAAGGACTTCCTGCTGCCCTTATCATGGGTTTGGTAATGAACACTGTAAAGATTATCGAAGACAAAGAAGATCTTATCGGTATCGTTCGTGCGATTGATAAAGCCATCAAGGGAATGAAACTTCAGGATAAATATACTGTATTGTTCATCTCAGTTGTTGATACTCAGAAAATGACAATCCGTTACGTTAACGCTTCTATGTCAGACCCTCTTATCGTAACACGTGCGCCTGACGGTTATACAATCAAGCCGTTGTCTTCAAACTGTGGTGTAGTAGGAATTATTGATATCGACGACATCCGTATCGATGAACAGAGACTGTTCCGTGATGACTTGATTCTGTTTGCTTCTGACGGTGTATCAGAAGTTATGAACGATGAAGGTATTGAACTTGGTGATACAGATCTTTATACAGATACAATCAAGAACAGTGCTGCAAAACAGCCTCAGGAATTTATCGATGACATCGTACACTTGATTTTTGACTATAAAGGCAATAACAAGCTTCATGATGATATTACTATGATGGTTACAAAGGTGGTAAGCTGATGATATTCATTTTCCTTAATGTAATTCTTGTTGCATACTTAATTTTAAAATCAATGAACGTTAAGACAGGTAATCAGAATGCAGAAAACTCTGCAATCAATATTATGCTTCTTGACTGTGGTGCAGCTCTTGCACTTTTGCTTGCCGTTCTTTCTGCAAATTACGGTCCGGAAAAACTTACAATAGGACTTCATCATCTTGAACTCCTTCTTGTAGCTTTTGTCTTCATTGAAATTTCTTTGATGTTCCTTACGGCAACAAAGAAAAAGAAGTCAGTATTCTCTACAATTTTCAGAATTGTTTTCGGACTTCTGGCTTTTCATCTTATTTTCTTCAAAGTTCAGATTAAAGACCCTGTTCTGTTTGAATTTGATTCAAATCCTATATTTGGAGATGCTTCTCCTTTCTCATGGATTCAGCTTCTTGTTCTTGTTTATGTTTTCGTCCTTCCATTGTTCTCTCTTTTGATTATGCTCTTGAACGGTGAAAACTATAATTCAAGAATTACAATCCAGCGTGCATTGTTCGGATTTGGCTCTCTTACTTTTGGATGGCTTGGTCTTTTTGTAATTTACTATATTGCAAACATTATTCCAATGATGCGCTCGTTGTTCATGTACATCATTGCAGTAATGTCAATCATGCTTATTGAAAGTATGACTCAGGAAAAAGTTCTCGATGGTAAAATGATTTTCTCGAAAATCCTTTCAATGATCGTAAAGTATTTTATTCCTGCAGCAATCGGTGCATTTATATATGTTGCACTCAGACCGATTCTTGGAAATAATTATGTAATTTATTCAATTGTTGTTGCTGTTGCAGTATTCCTTCTTATGCTGCTTGGCCGCGGCTTGTCATCTGCACTTTCAAAACTCATCAGATTACAGTCGAGCCATTATGAAGCAGATTTTGAACGTGCGCTTGCAGCAATTAACTATGAAAGCGAACTTTCAAATATTTCTCTGGAATTTTTTAAAGCCTTCCAGGATAACCTTCAGACAACAACAATGTCGGTTATCGTAGATTCAGGTTCCGGTGATTATACAACTGCATTCAACTCTGAAAATAAAACTTATTCAATTCCAAAACTTGCCAAACCTCGTGAAGTTTTGATTAACAATGATCTGTTCATTATTTTCCGTAATGATATTGAAACAAACTATCTGCTTCAGCCAATCATGACTGAGCTTGATAACCTCTTTGAAGAAACTGAATCAGAAGCTATGATTATTCTTCACGAAGGTCATACTATTCTTGGATTCCTTTTCCTCGGTGAAAGAAGAACCGGCGGATCTTATGATGAATACGACAGACAGGTATTTGATAAATTCTATTCATATTTCTTCGTATATGGTTATTACATGAAGAACATTGCCAATGCTTCTGTTGTTGGTACAGTTAACCGCGAAATCCGTATGTCTTCTCAGATTATTACATCAATCCAGGAAAACATGGATTATATTAAGAATCCAAAAATTGATATCGGTTACCTGATGGTTCCTGCTCATAACATTGGTGGTGAATTTGTTGACCTGATCCGTTTGAATGATACAAGTCATATTATGGTAATCGGTTCTTTGAGCGGTAAAGGTATTTCTGCTTCCATGAGTATGGTCATCCTTAAATCGATCATCCGTACATTCCTTGCAGATACTCATGACTTTAAAAAACTTGTTCAGAAGGTTAATGCCTTTATTCGTGCAAACCTTCCAAAGGGAACCTTCTTTAGCGGTATTTTCTGTCTGATTGATTTTGCTGCAGATACAATGTATTACATCAACTGTGGTATTCCTACAATGCTGATGTATTCAAAAACATATAACAACGTAATCGAAATCCAGGGTAAAGGTTATGTTCTTGGATTTGTTAAAGATGTAACTCCACTTGTTAAGGTTAAAGAAATCAAGCTTATCGCAGGAGATATGCTTGCAGTATCTACAAACGGTTTGATTAACTCTCATTCACTTCGTGGTGAACAGTTCGGTAAAGAAAGAATCAAACAGACCTTGCTTGATAACTATACTTATCCGGCAACTCGTATTACAAAATTTGCATACGATAACCTTCAGCGCTTTATGTCAAAGGAACTTGAAGATGATATTACAATGGTAGTTATCCGTTACTTCGGTAACGATACATCAATGTATATTGAAGATGATGCAGATAATGCACAGGAACGTCTTATCGATCATGCAGATTCCTTTGATGCAGATGCGCTTCTTGCTGATGCAATGGGTGATACAGTTGTTACAGCTTCTTCAGATGAAGTGGTTGAACCTTCTGAAAGTATGCAGGAAGAAATCGTTGAAGATACAACTGGTTCAGAGGAAGTTCCAGTTTCTGATATTGTAGGAGATAAATCTTCGACAGACGCAATTATTGAAGAATCAACTGATTTTGATATTTCAAGTGTCTTTGATGATGATATGTTCAATGCTGATTTTTCAAACCCAAATGCAGGAATCAGTGTAGATGATATCGTAGATACTGATTTTTTTGATGAAAAGGAAAAGGCTTAAGGAGTAGGTTATGGAACAGTTAACAATTACAGAAAAAAGTGGTGCCAACTATGCTCTTTTTGAACTTGTAGGTTCATGTAACTCATACACCGTTGGTGATTTGCAGGCAAAGATTTTTGAAACAATTAAGAGAACTAATGTTGTTCTTGATCTTTCGCAGGTAATCACAATGGACTCGACCGGCATGGGAATGCTTTTCGCAGGCTTTAACGAAGGTCTTACAACCGGTTATAAGCTTTATCTTATGAATATGTCTTTTTCGGTAACAAATACTGTAAAAGAAACAGGCTTCCTTGAAGCCTTTAATGTTGTGCAGTCAGTTACTGAAGTACAATAGCGCTCGTGCCTTGCTGGTAAGCGTCACAACAAAGCCCTCTATTGCATAGAGGGCTTTGTTTTTGTTACAATAGCATATGGCTGTAGTAAGTATAATTTTTGAGTTTATTGGCGCCCTTGCATTCCTTCTTTACGGAATGAAACTTATGTCTGACGGTGTTCAGAAGAGTGCCGGCGAAAAGTTGCAGCGTGCGCTCAGCGTGATGACGGGTAACCGAGTTGTTGCATTAATCACTGGTATGTTTGTAACTATGATTATTCAGTCATCAGGTGCTACTACAGTCATGGTCGTTACATTTGTTAACGCCGGTCTTTTGTCATTAACACAGTCTGTTGGTGTTATCTTCGGTGCAAATATCGGTACAACAATTACAGCCTGGATTGTTTCCATTTTCGGATTTAATTTCAAGATTGCAGCTTTTGCCGTTCCTGTTGTGGGAATCGGATATTTCCTTTCAATTCTTAAAAGAGCACGTTATAAAAGTATTGGCGAAGCCATCATGGGTTTCGGTATGCTGTTCCTCGGACTTTCGGGACTTTCTGATGTATTTACTCCGGAACAGTTCGGTGCCCTGCTTAATATTTCTGGCAATGGACCTGTTGCAATTCTGCTTGGCTTCTTAGTTGGTATTATCATTACTGCGCTTCTTCATTCTTCTTCAGCCTTTTCTGCAATCGTAATTACAATGGCTTATAACGGACTTGTAGGCTGGGAACTTGCGGCAGGAATGACATTAGGAAGTAACATCGGTTCTACAATTGATGCTGTTCTTGCATCTTTCGGAACATCTGCCGATGCAAGAAGATCAGCCTTGATTCACGTTCTGTTCAACGTATTCGGTACTGTACTTGCCTTGATATTCTTCAAACCATTCCTTGACCTTGTAACATTCCTTACACCTGGACACGAAAACTCGAATATCGCAATCCGCATTTCGATGCTCCACACTGTATTCAAAGCACTTTCAACTGTCGTACTGCTTCCATTACAGAAACCGATTGTTGCCTTTTCAAGAAAACTTATCAAGGATGATTCTGACGAAATTCCTACAACTTATAAACTTGATTTTGTTGAATCAATCGGTAAAGAAAATATTGCGTCGTACATCATCCGTGCAGAAAAAGCAATTGCAGATATGACTGATGTTGTAACGGGAATGTTCGACAGAATCCAGATTGGTTTTTCAAACAGAGATCCGAGCTTTATAGATAATCATGTAGATGAAGCAGAAAAAGAAGAAGGTTACTGCGACCAGATGCATGAACAGATTACGCATTATCTTGTTAAGTGCGAAAATCTTCATGTTACAGAAAAACAGTTAAATCATATTTCTTCAATGATTCAGATTGTTGAAGACCTTGAAAACATGTCTGACAACTGTTACGCAACTGTAATGCTTATTTCAAAGAGTATTTCAAAGAAAATGAAATTTGAACAGGATGACCTTGACCGCATGATTCCTTATGTTGAGCTTGCCCGTCAGTTCCTTCAGTTTATCAGAATCAATATTAATAAAGAGCTTGATGAAAATAAACTTTCGATGGCAAGGGAACTTGAAGATCAGATTGATCTGTTCAGAAAGAATCTTAAAAAGCTTGCAAGAAAGCGTCTTGAAAGCGGAGCAGATGTTAAAGCCGAACTTTTATATATCGACCTTGTTCGTCAGATTGAAAAGATTGGTGATAACTGTTTCAGCATTTCTGAATGTTTAACAGCGTAATGCTGGTAATGATATTTACTGCAAAAAAAGAGAACCTTGCCTTTTGAAGTTCGCTTCATCCGGCAAGGTTCTTTTTTATCTGTGATTTGATCCGAGGCACAAAGTGCCGCGATCTGTTTATTTTACAACAAGGTTAACAAGCTTATCTTTTACAATAATGCACTTAACGATTTCAAATCCGTCTGTAAACTTCTTAACACCGTCACGTGCAAGTGCTGTTTCTTTAAGAACATCGTCTGCAGTTCCAGGAGCGGCTTCAAAGGTGTCGCGTTTTTTTCCGTTTACCATTACAACGATTGTCTTCATATCATCTTTTGTATGTTCTTCGTTGAATGTTGGCCACTGAACGTAAGCAATAGATTCGCTGTTTCCGAGTTTCTGCCAGAGTTCTTCACCGAGGTGAGGAGCGTAAGGTGAAAGTACTTTTACAAAGTCTGCCCACATTGCTTTTGGAACTTCTGGAAGTTTTGAAACTTCGTTGATGAAAATCATCATCTGGCTGATTGCAGTGTTAAAGTTAAGTGTTGCAGTATCGTCTGTAACTTTTTTGATTGTCTGAGCAAATGTTTTACGAGCAGAAATCAAAGCTTTATCTTCAAGCTTTCCAGAAATATCAATGTCTGCCATTGGTTTTTCTGAAACTGCCCAAACTTTTTCCAGGAAGCGGTGAATACCAACGATTCCCTGAGTTGCCCAAGGCTTAGACATTGTTAACGGTCCCATGAACATTTCGTACATACGAACTGAGTCAGCACCGTATGCTTTAATTTCGTCATCAGGGTTTACAACGTTCTTAAGTGATTTAGACATCTTTGCTACGATCTGTTCAAGTTCTTCGCCTGTAGCTTTTTCGTAGTGCTTTCCGTCTTTTTCTTCAACTTCATCAACTGGAACTAATGTCTTGTTCTTTCTCTGGAATGCGAATGATGTAATCATTCCCTGGTTAACAAGTCGCTGGAATGGTTCTTTAGTTGTAACTACACCGCAGTCAAAAAGAACTTTGTGCCAGAAACGAGCATAGAGTAAGTGAAGAACGGCATGTTCAGCACCACCAATGTACAAGTCTACAGGCATCCAGTATTTTTCTGCCTTTTCAGAACAGAACTTGTCGTTGTTTTTTGGATCAAGGTAGCGAAGGTAATACCAGCACGAACCGCCCCACTGAGGCATTGTGTTAGTTTCGCGTTTAGCATCTTTTCCACACTTTGGACATTTGCAGTTTACCCATGAGTCAATTGCAGCAAGTGGAGATTCTCCTGTACCTGTTGGCTGGTATGTCTTTACTTCTGGGAGTGTAAGTGGAAGTTCTTCTTCCGGTACTGGAACAGTTCCACAGTCAGGGCAGTGTACGAGAGGAATTGGTTCACCCCAGTAGCGCTGACGGCTGAATACCCAGTCGCGGAGTTTATAGTTGATTGCCTTGCGTCCGATTTTCTTTTCTTCAAGGAATTCAAGCATCTTTGTAATGGCATCTTTTTTGTTCAAACCATCGAGGAATTCTGAATTAACATGAATTCCATCCTGAGTCCAAGCCTGTGTCTGAACATCAACTTCTGATTTTAATACTTCGATGATAGGAAGGTTAAACTTCTTTGCAAATTCCCAGTCGCGGTCATCGTGAGCAGGAACGGCCATGATTGCACCAGTTCCATAAGAAATAAGAACGTAGTCTGCAATCCAGATAGGAATAAGCTTTCCGTTTACTGGGTTGATTGCATAGCTTCCTGAGAAAACACCAGTCTTGTCTTTTGCAAGGTCTGTGCGTTCAAGGTCAGATTTCTTTGCAGCTTCTTCCTGATAAGCTTTTACGGCTGCCTTCTGATCTTCTGTTGTGATTGCATCGATGATTTTGTGTTCTGGTGAAACAACCATGTAAGTTGCACCGAACAATGTATCACAACGAGTTGTATAAACAGTAAGATTGTTTTCTGTTGGTTTTCCGTCTTTGTCTGCTACAGTAAATGTTACTTCTGCACCAGTAGATTTTCCAATCCAGTTGTGCTGCATAGCTTTTACTGATTCCGGCCAGTCCAATCCTTCAAGGTCAGCATCAAGGCGATCAGCATAATCTGTAATTTTTAAAATCCACTGACGGATTGTTTTATGAGTAACCTGTGAACCGCAGCGGTCACATTTTCCTTCTTTAACTTCTTCGTTTGCAAGACCTGTAAGACAGCTTGGACACCAGTTAATTGGAGTTTCAGCTTCGTAAGCCAAACCTTTTTTGTAAAGCTGGAGGAAAATCCACTGAGTCCATTTGTAGTAGTCAGGTTCACAGGTAGAAACACAACGGTCCCAGTCATATGAGAAACCGAGGGATTTAATCTGCTGTGTAAAGTGTTCGATATTTGCGTTAGTTGTTGTCTTTGGGTGAGTTCCTGTTTTGATTGCATAGTTTTCTGCAGGAAGACCGAAAGCATCGTATCCCATTGGATGAAGAACATTGTACCCGTTCATGCGAAGGTAACGGCAGTAGATATCTGTTGCTGTGTAGCCTTCTGGATGTCCTACATGGAGTCCGGCTGCTGATGGGTAAGGGAACATATCAAGAACGTACATTCTCTTTTCTTTCGGGAATTTTTCATCTTCTGTAACTTTGAAGGTTTTGTTGTCGTCCCAGTATTTCTGCCATTTAGGTTCAATACTTTCAAAAGGATATTTAGACATTTATTTACTCCTACAGCGGTTTGAGATGCCGCCTTATCAGTAATGTTTTATATAAAATGTTCTATTATTATATAGAAAAATAATGTGAATGTTAAGGTAGCTTTTCAGGGAATATTCAGTTACCGTGCGAGAATCGCACGATATGTTGAATAAAAATTGAATACAATTTACAATAAAATGAGTTTATTAATTATATTGGGAAAACTATACACATGGCAGATATGAATACAGTTTCAGACATTACATTCAAAAAAGTTGTTACACCAATCAGATTCGGTATCGATGTCGGTTCTACAACTGTAAAAGTTGCAGCTCTTGGCGAAAATGATGAACTTCTTTATAGCGCATACGTTCGTCATCGTGCAGATATCAGAAGTACAATCATTAAAGTTGTAACAGATGCAATGGATGATCTTTCATCAAAATTGCCTGAGGGAGAAAATCAGACTTTATCTGTTAAGGTAACCGGTTCAGGCGGTCTTGCAGTTTCTCAGTGGCTTTCTGTTCCTTTCATTCAGGAAGTAATTGCTGCTACAACTGCCGTTCGTAAAATCATTCCTCAGACTGATGTAGTTATCGAACTTGGTGGTGAAGATGCCAAGATTACATATTTTAAAGGCGGTGTAGAGCAGCGCATGAACGGAACTTGTGCTGGAGGAACTGGTGCATTTATCGATCAGATGGCCGCTCTGCTTGAAACAGACGCTGCAGGTCTTAACGAACTTGCAAAAGGCGCAACAACAATTTATTCAATTGCTGCCCGCTGTGGTGTATTTGCAAAGACAGATGTTCAGCCTTTGATCAACGAAGGTGCACGCCGCGAAGATATTGCCGCTTCTATCTATCAGGCTGTTGTAAGCCAGACAATTTCGGGCCTGGCATGTGGTAAACCAATCCGCGGACATGTTGCATTCCTTGGTGGTCCTCTTCACTTTATGGACCAGCTCCGTTACCGCTTTATCGAAACATTAAAATTAAAAGAAGACGAAATTATTGTTCCTGAAAACTCTCAGCTCTTTGTTGCAACCGGAGCTGCGTATTCAGCAGAACGCAAGTTTATTGTTAACGCTGAAGGTAAGGAATATTCATTCCCGACAATTAAAGAATTTAAAGAAAGTCTTACAAAACTTGTAGGTGCAGAACTTTCAGAAGTGCAGCGCCTTGAACCGTTGTTTACTTCAGAGGCAGAACTTGACGAGTTCAGAAAACGTCATGCCGGTGAAGTTGCCCTTCGCGGAAGTCTCGACGAAACTAAAGGTCCTGTATTCTTAGGATTAGACTCAGGTTCTACAACTACAAAAGCTGTTCTTACTGACAAAGACGGTAAGATTCTCTGGAACTACTACACACACAACGCCGGAAGTCCTGTTGATATCGCAGTTAAAATGCTCAAGGAATTATATTCCCGCTTGCCGAAAGACGTTTACATTGCACGTGCAGTTTCTACCGGTTACGGTGAAGCTTTGTTCCAGGCAGCGTTAGGCGTTGACTCTGGTGAAGTTGAAACTATTACACACTTCAGGGCTGCGGACTTCTTCGTTCCTGGTGTTGAGTTCCTTCTCGACATTGGTGGTCAGGACATGAAGTGTCTCCGTATGAAAGACGGAGCTATCGTTTCAATTCAGCTTAACGAAGCCTGTTCATCAGGCTGTGGTTCCTTCCTTGATAACTTTGCCCGCACTATGGGTATGGATGTAAAGGAATTTTCACAGATTGCATTGATGGCTACAAAACCTGTAGACCTCGGAAGCCGCTGTACTGTTTTTATGAATTCCCGCGTAAAGCAGGCTCAGAAAGAAGGTGCTACTGTTGCTGATATTTCTGCAGGTCTTTCTTACTCTGTAATTAAAAATGCTTTGTTCAAAGTTATCAAACTTCGCAAGGCTTCTGATATCGGAACTAAAGTTGTCGTTCAGGGTGGAACATTCTTTAACGACGCAGTTTTACGCGCATTCGAAAAAATTGCAGGCGTAAATGTATTCCGTCCTGATGTTGCAGGATTGATGGGAGCTTACGGTTCAGCATTGATTGCATGCGATCAGTGGATTGATCTTATGACTCCAAAACCGGGTGAACCTGAAGGTACTGTACACGATGTTCGTTCCGGTATTGCAACACTTGAACAGCTTGAAAACTTCAAGGTAGATCTTGACCTTCGCCGCTGTGGTAAGTGTCAGAACAATTGTCTTTTGACAATCAACACATTCCGTGCAAAGAACAAAGACGGTGAAGAAACAGCACGCACATTCGTAACAGGTAACAGATGTGAACGCGGTCTTGATATTGAAGGCGATGCACAGATCATCGACGCAAGCAACAAGGCTAATACAAATATCAAGGTTGATGAAAAGGATGAAATTCCAAACCTTTTCGCATGGAAGTACAAACGCGTATTTGATTACGTTCCATTAAAACCTGAAGATGCTCCAATGGGTGACGTAGGTATTCCTCGCATTTTGAATATGTACGAAAACTATCCGTTGTGGTTTACCTTCTTTACAAAACTCGGATTCCGTGTTCGCCTTTCACCTCGCTCAACTCGCAATGTTTACGAAAAAGGTCTTGAATCAATTCCTTCAGAATCAGTTTGTTATCCTGGAAAAATTTCTCACGGACATATTGAGTCGCTCCTTCAGGCAGGATGTAAATTCATTTTCTATCCTTGTGCACCTTACGAAAAACAGGAAGATGCAGGAGCAGGAAATCACTACAACTGTCCGATCGTAACAAGTTATCCTGAAGTTCTCCGCAACAACATTGATGCGCTTCGTCAGGATTCAAGCATTCTTTACATGGATCCGTTCCTTCCGATTTACGACAAGAAGCGTCTTGGCTACCGTCTCTTTGAAGAACTTCATCCGCACTTTCCGTCATTGTCATTTGAACAGATTATGGATGCAGTTGAAGCTGCATGGGCAGAACAGGAAAAATTCCGCGAAGATGTTAAGCTTGCCGGTGAAGAAGCACTTGAAACAATTATTACAAACGGCGTAAACGGTATCGTACTTGCCGGCCGTCCATATCATCTCGATCCAGAAATCAATCACGGTATTCCAGAAATGATTAACGGACTTGGACTTGCTGTATTTACTGAAGATTCACTTGCACAGTTCGGTGCTATTGAACGTCCTCTCCGCATTATCGATCAGTGGGTTTACCATAACCGTCTTTACAGAGCTGCAAACTTTGTTTCAGGAACTCCAAACCTTGAACTCGTTCAGCTTACTTCATTCGGTTGTGGACTTGATGCCGTTACTGCAGACCAGGTTGACGAAATCATGAAGGCAAAAGGCCGCATGTATACTTTGATTAAGATTGACGAAGGAAGTAACCTTGGTGCTGTCCGCATCCGTATCCGCTCCCTTATTGCGGCCGTTAAAGAACGCGAACGTAATCATAAGAAATATCCTGTAAAGCCTGCATCTTATAACCGTCAGGTATTTACAAAAGAAATGAAGTATAAACATACAATTATTGGTCCTCAGATGTCTCCGATTCACTTCAAGATTCTTCAGAAGGCATTTGAAAACTGCGGTTACAACTTTGTAATTCTTGATGCAGTTGATCCAAAGGCTGTTGAAACTGGATTGAAGTATGTTAATAACGATGCATGTTATCCGTCAATTCTTGTTGCAGGTCAGATGATTGCTGCTCTTGAATCCGGAAAATATGATCTTGATAATACATCGCTTATCATTACTCAGACAGGTGGTGGATGTCGAGCAACAAACTACATCGGATTTATCCGCCGTGCATTAAATGATGCAGGCTGGGGACATATTCCTGTTCTTTCTTTGAGCGCTCAGGGCTTTGAAAAAAATCCTGGCTTTAAGATTACTCCGATTCTTCTTCACCGCTGTCTCATGGCAGTTATGATTGGTGACGTTTTGATGCGTGTTCTTTACAGAACCCGTCCTTACGAAGCAGTTCCGGGAAGTGCAGACAAGCTTTATGAAAAATGGAGTGCCCGTGCAGAAGCTGCAATGAAGTCTGTTTCAATCAGAAAATATCACAAGCTTCTTAAAAATATTATTAAGGAATTTGATGAGCTTCCATTGCTTCCTGTTAAAAAGCCACGCGTTGGTGTAGTAGGTGAAATTCTTGTAAAATTCCATCCAACTGCTAACAACAAAATTGTTGAAACAATCGAAGCTGAAGGCGCAGAATGTGTAATGCCTGATCTTGCTGACTTCTTCTTCTATTCATTCTCAACAGGAATCTTCAGACACGAAGAACTTGCATTCCCTAAGAAAACAGAAAAGAATGCAAAACTTTTTGTATGGTTCCTCGAACTTTACAGAAACAAGATGAAGAAATACCTTAACAAGTCACATCGCTTTGAAGCTCCGAACTCGATTTACAAAATGATGGACAGCGTTGACGATATCGTTCAGCTCGGAAACATTACTGGTGAAGGATGGTTCTTAACAGCCGAAATGGTAGAACTTATTCATGAAGGCGTACCAAGCATTGCATGTGTTCAGCCGTTTGCATGTCTTCCAAACCATGTTACTGGTAAAGGAATGATCAAGGAACTTCGCCGCCGCTATCCAGAAAGCAATATCAGCGCAATCGATTACGATCCGGGAAGCTCTGAAGTTAACCAGCTTAACCGCCTTAAACTTCTTCTTTCTAACGCACCTGCAGGTAAACATCCTGATGAAAACAAAGACGGTATGCTTGAAGTATGGAACGGAAAGAAATACGAACTTGTAAAACCTGAAGTGAGACTTGCTGAAGGCGCAAATGTATTTACAGATCCTGAACCTGTAGATGACCTTCATATGCCGCCGGTTAATAACTGATAATAGGTTTGCAACTGACAGTCTATGAACAACTGATTAAAAGAATTCTGAGGGGGAAAATATGAAGTCTGGAAAAAAGATTATAACAACAGTAATCGCAGCTTTAAGTTTAATGATGTCATCTGCTTATGCAGAATACAACAGCCTTGGAATTCCTGATTCAGCAGAAATCAGAAAAGATATTGCGGATTCGTGGTTTAATCAGGATCTTGAAGCAATCCGTATGCAGAATGCTCAGGTTCGAAAAAATAAATCAGGTGAAAGCTTCCAGGTGAGTCTTGAAGAACAAGCTGATAATTATCTCATTTATGTTTGTCCTAAAACTTCAATGAAGATTGATGTGTATGACAGCACTGGCGTTCATACAGTTACTGAAGACGGATATCCGGTAAACTCCTTCGGTTCATGGGTATACAGTCGCAGTAAGGAAGACGGCAAGTCTCAGTATATCCGTATTTATATTTCAAAAAATACAGATGTATTCATTCAGTTCAAGCCTTATAAAAATACAACTGTTGCTGACTTCGTTATTTTCAATTCTTTTGCGGCACAGAATGTTCCCGTAGGAATTTCTTTTGACAAGCTTTTGACTTCAAGTATTGCAGAAGTTTATAACCTTACTAAAAATTCCCTTCCATGGAAATATTCAGCTTGCGTTCAGAATCAGTGCGAAGAAGCACAGATAATGGTAACAACAATTCGTTCAAGTCTAAAAGATATGGCATACGAAGAAGATGCAATGTATGATGATGCAGGCCGTTCTGTTTCAATTCTTAACGGTGCACCGCATATATGTGATGAACGCAATAAAGATAAGCTTGTTCTTTCTTCCTGCGGTTTTGTAAAATGGGTTGTTGACGGTTTGATTGAACCGATGGCAGGAAGTTACTTAAAACGAAATCCTCTTCTTGAATCAACTGTTGAATACAATCCTACCGGATTCCAGGGAAACTTGAATGCAACGTTATATACAAATCTTAGCCTCGACTGGACACGTAACCTTGCAGCTGCTGCACTTTCAGTTCGTGCAAAGAAAACATATTTGTATAAAGATACAGGCGTTGATGTAACAGTAGAACCATTTACTGCGGTGTTTACCAAAAAGGGCGTAACAAATACTGCGGGCTATATAAAAAATACAGGTTATCAGCCTGATAATCTGCGTGCACTGCTTTATACACTTGCAGTCAATGAACCTCAGTATTTTTACCTTGCAGCAATCCGTCAGACAGACAGAAAAAGTGCAGAGGTAAAAGTTTTCAATGACGCGGCAGTAATTATTCCTTACTTTGATGCAAACGGAGCATTCCGCGCTGCAGTATTTATGGACGGCGAAGAAATCAAATACAACGATTTTGAAAAGATGCTTGTTAAAGCTAAGGACTGTTTTGTTCACCTTGTAAGGGTAAGAACTTCGGCAACATATTATCCGATGACAGTTTCTTCTAAATAAGCCTTTATTATAAGAAGAAAATACGATATAATTTAAAAATGCTGAACGACGTAAAAGTTATTGCTTTTGATATTGATGGAACTCTCTATCCTGACATCAGGTTTAATGTCAGAATTGCATTCCACTTTATCAGACATCTTAAGTTTTTCATCAATTTTACAAAAGTCCGTAAAGCTTTGCGCCGCTGTGCGCCGCTTCCTGATTTATTCAGATATCAGGCAATTCTTCTTTCTGAAAGACTTCACTGTACAACACCAGAAGCAGAAAAATATCTTAATGATATTGTTTATGATGTTTACCCTGATGTGTTCAAGAAAGTTAAACCATATAAAGATGTAGAACTTACATTCAAGAAGCTGAAAGAGGCAGGTTATAAAGTTGCAATTCTTTCAGATTTTCCTCCTGAGCAGAAAGGGGAGCTCTGGGGATTACTTCCTTATTGTGACGGAGTGTTCAGTGCTGAACGTATCGGTGCCTTGAAACCTTCGAAGTATACATTTGGAATTATGGCAAAGGAATTGAAGGTTCCTCTTGAGAACATTCTTTATGTTGGAAACAATGTTAAGTGTGATGTCAAAGGTCCTAAAAATGCAGGAATGAAGGCATGTTATATTCTGCCTTGGTGGAGAAAGTTGCTGCATCTTCCATTGAAGGAAGCTGATATATGTTTTAAAAACTATCGCCAATTCATGGAAATTGTGTTAAAATAGAAATATATACTTTTTGGGTGGGAAAAAGTGAGTACATTATTAATTGTTATCATTTCTGTAGCTTTGTCTGCAGTCTTTACTATTGCTTTAAAATTAATCGACAAAGACAATAATTCAATGGAGAAGGTCAAACGTTATGCTGATAAGCGTCAGTCTGAGTTTGAGACTTACTTCGCAGAAAAAGCAAAACAGATTAAAATGCATTCTGCAGAACTTGACGGTCAGCAGCAGCAAGCTGTTGCCGCAGTAAAAAAACTTGAAATGCAGATCGGCGAATTTAAGGGAATGATTAATTCCCTTGAAAAAGATACTGGTGCCGTTCATTCAATCGAAGCAAAAATAAATTCATATGGTGCAAAAATTGATGATCTTTCTGAGATGACTGCTGCCGTTGAAGAAAATCTTCTTAAAATCAAAAAAGAATCAAATTATATCGGTAAAGTTAATGAACGCATTGCAGAAAGCAAAGGCAGCATTGAAAAAATCGAAAAACAGATTCCTGCTGTTATCCAGGAATTTTCTAAGCGCAATAGCGAACAACTTAAAATTATCGGTGCTGATCTTCTCAAGAAATACGATGACCGTTCAAAGGAAATTGAAAATTCCACAAAAGATGCAGTTAATCAGTATGAAGAAGTTAGACAGAGAATCAACAGTGATGTAACAGGTATCTATTCAAATGCGGCTAAAAAAGTTGAAGCACTTGAAGATGATGCTTTCAAGCGTTTGAGCGTTCTTTCACAGGAAAGAAGTGATGCTTACAAAAAACAGGTTGAACAGTCTGAACAGTCAATCAAAAAATATCAGGCAGAACTTGAAGAACAGGTTGCAGCATTGCAGGAAAGATACGATTCCCTCTTTGATGAAGCAATCAGCAAGGCTGATGAAAAAGAAAAAGCTGCCTACGAAAAATATACAACAACAGCAAAGAATCACATTGAAACCTTCAAGACAAATGTTGAAGATAAGATTCATACAATGCAGGATACAATCAAGCAGAATCTTGCTGATCTTAAAACACAGACTGCTTCAATGGCAAAGGATACAAAGGCTGCTATTGCAGAACTTAAGGCAAGCTGCCAGGAAGCTGTTGCAGAAGCAAAAGAATCTGGTAAAGAAGTCAATGCCCACAAAGAAGAAGTTGAAACAACAATTGCAAAATTCGAAAAAGAAACTTCTAACAAAATTGCAGAAGTTAATAAACGTCTTGAAGATGCTGTTAAGAAGGCAATTGCTATTTACGAAGCAAAACAGGCTGAAAATATTTTCCAGCTTGATAAACAGCTTGGTCAGTATAAGAAAGACATGGAATACAGATTTGAAAAACTTGAAACAAGCGGTCAGGATATCGACCAGCTCGAAAAAGTTCTTCACAAATCAATGGTAGAAACTCAGAATCGTGTAATGGCAGAATTCAAAACCTTTACTGATGCAACTAAAGTTCAGTCAGACAGTCTTGCAACTCAGATTGCAGATCTTGAAGCCCACATGGATGAACTTAGAGCTCAGACAATGGACAGCGTTTCTGACAAACTTACAGCATTTGAATCTGAGTTTACTTCTAACCTTAAGGACCGTGAAGATAAGATTCAGGAAGATCTTGATTCCTTCAAACAGAATATTGATTCTAAAGTTGAAACCTTTACAACTGATCTTGAAAACAATGCAATCGGAAGAATTGATGTCATCAATGGTCAGGTTACAGAAATGGAAAATAGAGTTCGTGACTTTGTTGACCAGTACAAAACAGAACTTGAAACAGCCGTCAATACTTCTGATGAAACTCTCAGAATTGAAACAGAAAAGCATGCAGCAAGAGTTAAGGAAGAATTACAGCAGCAGCAGGAAGACCTCATCGCTCAGCTCGAACAGTACAAGGAAAATCTTGAAGAAAGAAGCAACATCAGTACTTCAAAAATTGATGAGGCAATAGAAGACTTTACTTCATGGAAGAAACAGATTTCTGAACAGTTCGATGAACAGAAGAATGTTTATGCTGAAGAACTTGAAGGTATGAAATCTCTTGCAGATGACAAGGCTCAGGAAGTTAAAGATGAACTTGATGCTTTAGTTGAACAGTATCGCACAGATACAATGGCTAAACAGGAAGAAATTCAGGCATCGATTGATTCCCTTGATGACAAGACAAATACTTCGCTTCAGGATTACAAAGATAAGTCAGATGAAATCGTTGCACAGCTTGAGGCTATGTATTCAAAAATGCTTGATACAACAGAAGAAAGAATTAAAACTCAGAATGAAAACTCTGAAAAGAAATTCAGAAATCTTGTTGAACAGATTGAAAAAGCATCGAATGACAACCGTGTCCGTCACTCAGATATGGTTCTCAAAATGCAGAACGACATGAATGACATTCAGACTAGAATCCATGATTTGAATAAAGAAGTTAAGGATGTTGCTTCACAGATGTCAGTATTTGAAAAAGCTGAAAACATGAGAAGACAGCTTGAAGAAGAAATCAGTTCAATCTCACTTAACTTTGAAAAACTTGATGGCTTTAAGGTTGCCGCAGAAGCATTTACAAACCAGTTCGATGCTCTTGTAAGCATGAACGGTGAAGCTGAAGTTCGTCTTGAAAAATTCAATACTGCAAGAAAACAGATTGATAACCTTGAAAAAGATTTCAATAAGCTTATTGTAATGTCAGGAACAATGGATGACAGAATCCGTCAGCTTCAGTCTACAAGTGATGATCTTCAGACAATGGAAGTTAAGGTTCGTGATTTCCAGGAAACACTTACTGATATCTCAATGAGATATGAAAGACTTGATAAAAAATCAGAAGTAATAGAAAGAGTTTCGGTTGATGTTGATAAGTCTTTTGAATCCTTGAAGGATCTTGAGCAGCGTCTTGCAAATGCAAACAGAGCAGTTCAGTCATTGCCTGCAGAAATTAAAGATGTTCAGTCTAACGTTGATACATTGCTGAAAAATACAAAACATCTTGATGCAGCTGTAGATAAGCTTGATTCGTTGAATGCAATGGTTCAGGATGCTGAAGAAAGAATTTCTAAGATTCAGAATGATCGTGACGGTCTTGCAAGGGCAGAAGCACGCATTGCTGATCTTTCTAAAAATATTGATAACAAACTCAGTGCACTTAAATCAATTAACGAAACTGGAAGTAAGACAAAAGCTGCTGCTGGAACAAGAACTTCAAGCAGATCACTTGGTCCTAGAAAGCGTGAAAGTATTCATGCGTTAAAACAGCAGGGATGGTCAAATGAAGAAATTGCTTCTAACCTTGGCATTACCTTGTCAGAAGTTGAACTTGTACTTGAGTTACCGGAGTAAAAAGATAATTCCTGATTAACTTTAAAATAGAAAAGAGCAGTGCTTGAAAATGCGACCAATTATTCTGGTACATTTTTGGACTGCTCTTTTTTTTACAAAGTTTAAATTTATTTTGATAAAAGACAGGTTGCAAAAACTTCGATACAGTTTCCGTTTCCTACATCACCAAGTTTTTCGCCTGTTTTTGCTTTTACAAAAACTTTGTCTTCTTCTACACCTAAAGTTTCAGAAATTGATTTAATTACCTGCTCACGATATGGAAGGAATTTTGGTTTTTCAAGAAGGATTACGATATCAAGATTTTCGAGTTTGAATCCTTTCTGCTTAACATCATTCCAGGCAAAAGATAAAAGTTTTCTTGAATCAGCATCTTTATATTTTGGATCAGTGTCGGGAAAGTAACTTCCGATATCACCAGAGTGAGCAGCTCCAAGAATTGCATCAGTTACAGCGTGAAGAACGGCGTCTCCATCAGAATGGCCATCTTCGCCTTTTTCAAACGGTATTTCAATTCCACCGATGATAAGTTTTCTGTTTTCTACAAGACGATGCTTGTCATAGCCGATTCCTGTTCTGAACATAGTGTTCTCCACTGAAGTTTTTTTAATCTCCGGAATATCTTCTCTGTATGTGATTTTTATATTTTCTGCTTCACCATCAAATACGAAAGTTCGTTTACCTGAATAGCGGTCATAAACTTCTGTATCATCTGTGTACTCAACTTTATCTTTACGCGCTTCTTTATGACAGAATAGAATTTCAGAAAACAAAAAGCCTTGAGGCGTCTGAACTGCCTTAAGGTCTTTTCTAACAAGATGGCGTACAATAAAACCTTCAGGGTCAACTTCTTTCTGTGTATCAACAGGATTAACTGCCGGTACACTTGCGCCATATTTTACGGTATTTTCAATTGATGCGTTTACAAGCATTTCAGAAAGGAAAGGTCTTGCACCGTCATGAATCAAAACGTATTCAGGTTTATCTTTGCTGTTTTCATAGAAGTGCAAAGCATTGAAAACTGATTCCTGACGGGTGCTTCCGCCAGGAATGAAATAAACAGGAACATTAAGTTCCTTTATTTTTTCTTCAAGCCGGAAATCTTTATAAAATGCGGATTTTGCTTCAGCTTCTCCGTCGTGCTGAATGACAACTGAAATAGAATTGATTTTATTTGAATTTAAAAAGGTAAGGGCGACCGTAGAAAGAACTGTTCCGTTGTTTAAAGGAAGATATTCTTTTTTAATCTGGCCGCCCATTCTTGTTGACGAACCGGCTGCAACGATAATCAATGCAATCGATTTAGAATTCATTTTTACTCGTAGTCGTCGTCTTCGTCGTCAAAATCGTCTTCTGTGTCGTCCAATGATTCTGTATCATCTGAATCATCATCATCGTCGTCATCATCATCATCACGAGATTTTCTTCTTTTCTTGTCTTCGTCTTCGTCGCTCATGTCAAAGTCGTCATCGTCATCATCATCCTGAGCAATAACGTGTTTAACTTTTTGTGCAGCTCCAGGTGGTTCAAGCTTTTCATGGATCATCGCTTCAATTTCTTTAACCGATTTTCCCATTGCAAAACTGATTTCATCTTCGAGGAGTTTTTTTGCTGAATCGTAAAGTTTGCGTTCCTGTATAGGAAGTTCTTTAACTTTACTTCTGTTATAGAGACAGCGAACGATCTGAGCGATATCTGCGATACTTCCTTTTTTGAGAAGTTCGAGGTTCATCTGGTAACGAAGCTTCCAGTCTGAAGTGATAGGTTCAAAATCTTCAGAAAGCATGTTCAATGCTTTTTTTGCTTCTGCTGGTTCAACAATTGCACGGATTCCAAGTTCCTTTGCATTGTTAACCGGTACCATCACGATCATGTCTGATACTTCAAGATAAATCTTGTAGTATGCTACTGTTTCACCGTTAAATTCTTTTTCAAAGATTTCTGTAATCTTTCCAACACCCTGACTAGGGTAAACAATTTGCTGATTGACTTTAAATTCTGTCTTAATTCTCGACTTAGCCATAGAATTATTATATCACAAAAAAGGGTCTCTTGCAACGATTGGTCTTTTAATTTATGATTGCTTTCATATATATGAAGAAATCACTTAATCAAAATCCAACCGAAAACCAGGAAAATCAAGAAATTTCAGAAATTATTGAAAATCAGAATGAAGAAATTATTGAAAATCAGAATGAAGAAAATTTAGACGAAGATGAAGTTCTTGATTCCTCAGAAGAAGATTCCGACGACACAATCAGCTTTGAAGATTTAGGCTTAGACGAAATTACACTTAAAGCAATTGAAAAGAAAGGATTTAAAGTTCCATCCCCAATTCAGGTTCTTGCAATTCCACGCCTTTTGGGAGGCGATGCAAATGTTATTGCCCGTGCAAGAACAGGAACTGGAAAAACCGCTGCCTTCGGACTTCCTTTAGTTCAGACTTTACGAGAAAGAAAAGATCACGTTCGTGCTTTGATTCTTGAACCTACACGTGAGCTTGCAGTTCAGACATCAAAAGAAATGCAGTCATTCACTGAAAGTAAGTATCCTCACACCTGCGTTGTTTACGGCGGCGCAAGTATGGGTGAACAGATCCGTGAACTTAAAAGAGGTGCAGACATCGTAACAGGTACTCCGGGCCGTGTAAAAGATTTAATTGATCGCGGAGTTCTTGATCTTACTAAAATTGAATACTTCATTCTCGATGAAGGCGATGAAATGCTTGATATGGGATTTATTGAAGATATTGAAGAAATCTTCGGTAAAGCAAATCCTGAAAGCCGTGTACTTTTGTTCAGTGCCACAATGCCTGCGCCTATTTTGAAAATCGCCCAGAAGTTTATGGGTGAATACGAAATTGTAGAAGAAGAAGGCGTTCTCGAAGAACCGCTTTTGATTGACCAGAAATACTGGATGCTTCGTGAAAGTGATAAGATTGAAGCACTCGTTCGATTGATTGATATCAGTCCTGACTTTTTTGGTCTTGTATTTACACAGAAAAAAAATGATGCTGATGTTGTTTCAAAAATGCTCGATGAAAAAGGCTATGAAGCAGCAGCACTTCACGGAGATATTCCACAGAGCCAGAGAGAAAAAGTTCTCGGTCGATTCAGAAACAAGAAAACAAGAATCCTTGTTGCAACAGACGTTGCAGCGCGCGGTATTGATATTTCCGGATTGAGTCATGTTGTAAACTACTCACTTCCGTTTGATGCTTCAACTTATGTTCACCGTATCGGTCGTACAGGTCGTGCCGGAACTTCTGGAATGGCAGTTACTTTTGTTACTCCGAGCGAAAGAAGAAAACTCGGATTCTTGAAAGCCGGTGTTGCAAAGGCAAGTAAAGGCGATCTTGTTGAAGATAAAGTTCCTGAAGTTGAAGCAGTTCTTGAAGTTAAGAAAAACCGTCTTCTCGAACAGTTGAAAAAATCAATTTCTGAAAAGAAAAAGGTTGATGAATATTTTGCACAGATGGCTCAGGAATTGACAGCAGAAGAAGATGCTTCTGAAGTACTTCCAAAAGTATTGAGCGTTCTCTATGGAAATTCAATCGACAAAGACAGATACGAAAAAATCAAACCTGTTGCTGACGAAAGAGAAAGAGGCGGCCGCCGTGACGGTTCATTAAAACCAAATCAGGTTCGTCTTTACGTTCAGCTTGGTAAAAAAGACGGATACAATGCCAAAAAGATTTCTGAATATTTCAGTTCACTTTTGAGAATTCCTAATCATCAGGTTGATAAGATTGACGTTGCCTCAACCTTCACGTTGATGAATCTTCCAAAACAGGCTGCAGTAAAAGTTCTTGAACTTTCTAAAAAAGACAGAAAGTTTGTTCACGTACATATTGATTCTAAATCTGAAAATACATTAAGAAGTGAATCAGGCTCAAGAGGCGGACGTGGATCGAGAGGCGGTTCTTCAGGTTCTTCAAGAGGAGAAGGTTCGTCAAGAAAATACGGACGTTCTGACAGTTCTGATCGTAAGGACGGAAAACGTGACGGAAGAAAAGAACGCGGTTCAAAAACATCCGACGCGCATTCGACAAAAAAAGGACGTTCTAATCCACATGTAAGCGTTGAACGCAGCGGAAGTGCCGGCCTTTATAAGAAAAAGTCAAAATCTTAATTATAAAAAAAATATTAAAAATTAAATATTCATAATGACTATTTAATTTTATTTGCAATATAAGCCTGGTTTGCATTGATGCAGTATTCTTTCATCCAGGCTTTTATTGGCGAAATCCAGTTGTCATCACTGATTCCTACCAGAGATAATCTTTCAAGAATAAAATACATGTAATCTCTGATTTCTTTCAAATCTTTTTCAGGAATGTTTGAAGATTTGAACATGTCATTTAAAAAGTTAATTCCATCTTCAACTGTAAAATAAGGCTTCATAAGGAAAGTCATCATGTACAGAGCAGCAGGAATACAGTTAACGCTGTGCTGCTTGATGTATAGAACGGTCTCGGCAATTTTAATTGCATCGTGATACATTTCCTGAAGGTACAAGTCTTTTTCTTCCTGTGGAATTTCTTCAATTTCTTTGAACGCCTGTCTGTAGAAAGACCATACCAGACTTACGACGCAGATGTGAAGGCTTGGAACACAAAGATAATGCGGATCAAAAACATGGATTACACGGAAATAAAATTTTTTGTTGTAATGAGGTCTGTCAGTTGTGCTCATACAGATTTTGTATACTTTTCCAGCTGAACTGTAGGCAAGTTTGATTTTATTAAGATACGCAATAACATAAGGTTTTGCTTTCTTGTATCCAAGACGTTTGATAATCATCGAAAGCGGTCTGATCCAGAAGGCCGTAAAGTCCATGTAAATTCCTACTTTATTCGGGTTAAAAGGAATTTTGTTATCAAGCTCATTGTCTACTTTTGCAATAGGGGTTTTTGTAAAACCAAGCTTTCTTGCAAACTGCGAAATGAAAAAGTCTATGAGAACTGTTTTAATAAATGAGACAAGAGTGAGAAGAATATATGGATGCAACAATATATATAAAGCAGTTGTGCCGGCTTTATATTTTTTTATTTTTTTAGGTTCAGTATTTTTCAATGGTACATTTCCTTTTAAATGCCTTCCTGTTCCTGGTGAATTGCATCAAGGCGAGCTAAACGTTTTTGATCTAATGTTATACTTAAATTATTTTCCTGTGAAGGAAGTACAAGACCTTTGGGTCCGTTCTTTGCTCTGCGCAGATGTTTTACTTGAGTATAATATAAATCAGCCTTGCCATTTTTTCTAGCCTTTGAATAGTATACTGCAAGATTCCCTGCATCAAGCATAATCTCAAGCGGAATTGTTTTGCCCGCACGGTATTTGACAAATACATAACCGCCAGGACAGTCACGGGTATGAAACCACATGTCATTTCCGCGGACATGGTGGCGAAGAAGTTCATCGTTTTCATTTGCATCGCGGCCAACAAGAATGTACCAGCCGTCGACTGTAAAGTCTAAGCCGGGATGTGTTTTCTTTTCCTGCTGTTTTGGTTTTGTATCTTTTCTGAGCATCTGTTCGATGCGTACAGGATTTGTTTCATTCTGGATTGCTTCATATTCTTTTTCGAGACGTGCAATTTTATCTTTAGAAAGCTGTATGTCCTGTTCAAGCTGTTCCATTCCGGAAAGTTCCTTTTTATAGGAATCATAAAGGGCCTGAGCATTTTCATGTGCATTAAGTTTTGGATTGAGCTTAATCTGAACAGTCTGGTTTGTTGCGTAATCAAGACATTCAAGGTAATTCATTCCAGGTTTTATTTCTGAAGCATATGAAAGAATTAAATCGCCTTGATGTTTTTTCTGTTCTGCATTTTCAAAATCTTCTTTCTTCTGTTCAAGCTTTGAAAGGGCAGTGAGAAGTTTTGTGTGATGTTCGTTAAACCATTTTTCAGCTTTTTCTAAAAGTGCTTCACGGCTTAAAGTGTCTGCATGTTCGCTGTAAAAGATATCAATCTTTTCATTAAAAGAAAGTTCTGAAAAAGCTTTATACTTTGCCTGTTCGCTCTGGTTGTATTCCTCTTCAAGTTCAGAAAAATCTCGTACAGGAAATTTCTTTACAGGCTCTGATTTAATTTCTGGTTCTGTATATTGACCGCCGGTTACTTCATCTTTGCCCGGGCGACGGAACATGGAATCAAGAACTTTTCCGGTTAAGTCACAGAGAATAATATTACCTGCATTAGACCACAGACGGATATACATGATGAAGTTTTCATCACCGTGATCAAGATCAAGACGAATTACACGTTCAAGACCGAGCTGTCTGCACGAAATTATTTTAGAACCCTTGATTCTTGATTTTAAAAATTCCATGAAGCGAAGAGGCTTTTCGTTCTTAGGAATTTTTCTGCGCGTTTCATTTATTCGACAGCTTTTCTGGGCTGTACAGATTAAAACAGTTTTTGCAGTTGAGTTTTTGTAAGTGTATAATGCGAGAGTATCAAAACCTGGCTGGATGATATCCTGAATAAATGCGCCTTCCAGATCAAGTTCTGAAAGGGCCGCATTTATTTCGTTACAGTTTAGAGACATTTATTTTTTTCTTCGTTAAGGAGTTTCTGTAATTCGATTGTCTTATGAGTCTGATTGAAAAGTCTCTGTGCAAGCATCTTTGAAAGGAAGATACCGTAGTGTGGATTTTTTCTAATCATATCAAGGAAGTCAATTTTAGGAATCTTGATCAAACGGCAGTTTCCACTTGCAAGAATTGTTGCACTTCTTCTGTCGTTTAAGAGGAATGACATTTCTCCGATAAACATGTCATTTGGTGTTAGTACAGAAACAAGTTTGCGTCCGGAATAAACTGCATATTTTCCAGCTACGATAAAGTACAAATCGTTTGTCTGTTCGTTTTCGCGGCAGATAACTTCGCGGTCTTTGAAGGTAACTGTTTCGAATGTGCGCAATACTCCAGGAATGTTGTTTGATGTATTTTTCTGACTTTTAAGTTTTAATGTTACTTCGTTACCTTTTTCGTTGTACGAAAGTGTTCCTACCATTTCTGAAGAAAGCTGGATTCCGCGGCCATGAAGTTCTTCAGACTGTTCAGTTTCTTTTTGAGTATATTTTCTCCAGTCAAAGCCGTTACCGTCATCGCGTACTGTAAATGAACAGTAGTCCTGGTTAAGTGCGTATGAAATTGAAATCTTTCTGTCTGCAAATTTTGGATCATGCCGTTTCTGTTCAATGAGGGAAACTATTTCGCCGTTTTCTTCCATCCACTTAGTTTTTTCTTCAAAAGAAATTTCAAGGTTTCCGTGTTCGAGAGCGTTGATTAAAAGTTCTGACAATGCAATCTGAAGATTGAATCTGTTAACTTCTGTAATTTTACTTGTGTTGTAAAGATAACTTACGAGGAAGCTTGAGTAGAACTGAATGTCCAAAAGGTCATTGTCAAAAGAGAAGTGACCTGATTCTTCACCTTCAAAGTCATTCTGCATACCACGATGGAAAATAAACTGCTGGTTTGCAAGAATAAGTTTAAGAAGTCGTTCAAAGTGCTGTTTGAATTCTTCGAGTGTGAGTACACAGAGGATGTTTGAATCTTTTAATTCTTCAAGTGTCTGTTTTTTACCGCGTGATGCACATACTGCAATGATTCCGCCGTAGTGAAGCCATGGGTCAGCATTGATTGTAGAAAGAATTGTATCACAGTCGGTATCTTCAGAGGTGTAGTCAAGAACTTTGATTTCAGGAAGTTCATAGTTGATGTAGTTAATGATCTGAGGTGTGAACCACAAAAACTCGCCGTTAAAGTAACGTTCAAATTTAGTTAATGCTTCTTTAACTGTATCGATTACCTGTTCATTTGAAGAAATTGTTAAGATTTTTTTCATTGTATCACCAATTGATTAGTTAATTGATTCGATATTTGCCTTACCGGCTTTTACGAATGGAAGAACGTCTTCTTCTGAACTTACAGAAACAGTTACAAAGCGAGGCTTGTTTCCTGTTTTTGCAAAAGCTTTCTTTGCCCAGTCTTTATCTGTGTCAGCGTTGATTGCTTCAATTCCGAAGCCTTTGGCGATTGAAAGTAAATCTGGATTTCCTTTGAAAACTGATGCACTGTAATTTTTTTCGAAAAGGTATTTCTGCTGCTGGTAAACCATGCCGAGTGTTCCGTTTACGAAAACGATTACTGTTACAGGAAGATCAAGTTCTGCAAGTGTTGCAAGTTCCTGGATGTTCATCATGATTGAACCGTCACCAGAAATACAAACTGTTCTCTTTTTAGGATTTGCAATTGCACATCCGACAGCGGCAGGAAGACCGAAGCCCATTGTTCCTAAGGAACCTGAAGTTAAGAAGGTATGTGGTGCTAAAACAGGGTAGTACTGGGCTGCAAACATCTGGTGCTGACCTACGTCTGTTGTTACGAGAAGGTCTTCTGGTTTTAAGCCTGCTTCTTTTGCTTTTTCAGGAAGGTTTGCAAGGAACGCACGTGGGTTTGTAACTTTGCTTTTTTTGTCCTTTCCGCATTCAACTGAGAAAGATTCCTTTCTTAATGAAGCCATTTCTTTAAACCATGCAGCGCGTGCTTTAGCTTCATCTTTTGGAGCCTTTGCTGTTTCGCGGATAAGCTCTGCGAGAACAGGAAGGCTTGATTCAACATCGGCAACAAGAGAAAGATTTGCTATAAAAATCTTGTTGATTTCTGCAGCGTCAATATCAATGTGTAAAATTTTTGCATCAGGACAGAACTTTGATGCTAAGCCGATTGCGCGGTCATCAAAACGAACACCGCATGCAAGAACTAAGTCGCTGTCATGCATTGCGCGGTTTGCTGCAATCGATCCGTGCATACCAACCATTCCAAGATAATGTTTTCCGTTTGAAGGAACTGCTCCGATTCCCATCAAAGATGAGATAACCGGCATTTCGTAAACTTCGAGGAGTTCAGAAATTCCTTTTGCAGAAGAAGGATTGTTACATCCGCCTCCTACGAACATTACAGGCTTTTTAGCTTTGAGAAGGGCAGCGGACATTTCTTTTAATGTTGAAGCCATTTCTTTTTTATTAGAACGGAATTTTGGTTCGAGTTTTTTATTTGTGATTTTTGGCCATGAATCAAATTCAACTTCTTCAAGCTGAATGTTGCGGGGAACGTCGATCAATACAGGGCCTGGACGACCGCTTGTGGCAATTTTAAAAGCCATAGGAATTGCTTCGAGAAGTTCCTTTGCAGACTTTACCATTACACTGTGTTTTGTAATAGGAAATGAAAGTCCGAAGGTGTCACATTCCTGGAACGCATCAGTTCCGAGCATTGTTGTGTTTACCTGACCTGTGATTGCGATGATAGGAATTGAGTCACATTTTGCATCTGCGATTGAAGTCAAAAGGTTCATTGCACCTGGGCCACTTGTTGCAAAACATACAGCCGGTTTTCCAGTTGAACGTGCGATTCCCTGAGCGACGAAGCCTGCAGCCTGTTCCTGGCGGACGAGAACATGCTGAATTCCACTTCTTGTAAGCTCATCGTAAAGAGGTAAAATTGAACCTCCCGGAATACCTGCAACTAAGTTAATGCCGTGCATTTTCAGCAATTCAGTAATGATCTGTGATCCTGTTTTTTTCATTATTTTCTCCACCAAGAATAGATTTTTATAGTTCTATAAATTTGTCATTTTATAGGAATTATGTCAATAAAGGGGTAGTTTAAAAATAGTGATTTTTTTAAATATTTGTAATATTGAGGGATCAGCTGGATTTTATTGGTATGAATATAAACAGATGTTGTTCTGAATATTTAATGAAAAGCTAAATAGAAAAAATCAACATAATGTAGAAGGGATAAAAAAAATCCAGTCGGCAATGAAGTGTACTTCACAACTGACTGGCTTATTTTAAAGGTTAACCTTCAGGTATTTCTTATTTGAAGATTTCTTTGAACTTTCCAAGAAGAACATCTGTTTCGATAGAAGCATCAAGGTCAGTAATCTTTCCTTTTTCTTTATAGAAATTGATTAAAGGTTCTGTCTGTTCTTTGTAAACGTCCATTCTGTGAAGGATTGATTCCTGTTTGTCGTCGTCGCGCTGGTAAAGTTCACCGCCACATTTGTCACAAATGCCTTCTACTTTTGGAGCTTTTGTAAGTACGTTGAAGTTTTCACCACAAGCTTTACATACACGGCGTGTAGAAAGACGGCGGATTACAACTTCGTTGTCGATTGTGAAGTTTACACAAGCAAGGTCAAGACCAAGTGTTTCAAGCATTTCTGCCTGTGGAATTGTGCGTGGGAATCCGTCGAGGATAAATCCGTTTTTGCAGTCATCCTGTGCAAGTCTGTCTTTTACAAGTTCGAATGTTAGTTCGTCACTTACGAGGCTTCCTGAATCGATGATAGCCTTTACTTTAACTCCAAGTGGAGTCTGTGCTTTGATGTTTGCACGGAAGATATCTCCTGTTGAGATGTGTGGAATTTTATAATCTTCCTTTACTTTTACTGCGAGTGAACCTTTTCCAGCTCCTGGAGGTCCTAAAAAAATGAAATTCATATTTTTCTCCTATTAAAATTATTTACTAAAGTTGTTCTTACTATTTTACATTGAAACTGTTAAAAAAGCAATTTCAGTTTCCCAGTTAAAGATTGTTGTATCTGAAGCGTTTTCAAGAAGGCTTGAAATTTTTTCAATACTTGCATCTCCGATTGCTTTTGCAATTGCATTTGCATAAGCGGAACTTTCAAGATTGAACCAGTTAGCAATTTCGCGTTTTGTGATTCTGCGTTTTTCAATCAAAGTGTCGACTTCGTATGAAACATTAAAGCCTGCATCTTTAAATGCTTTTACAATTGAATCATTGTCCCAGTCAAAAAGCGGATTTGTTTTGTCACCAAAGAATTCTTTTTCTGCTTCTTCCATTTTTGAAAGCATAGAATTATACGGCTCAAACAGTTTGTTTCCTAAAACTTGCGATGCAGTTAATTTACTGATGCGCTGTCCGTGACATGGAATTTTCTGAGCAATCACAATGTTAAATCCCTTTGCTAGTGGTGCAGTTTCTTCAGGTTTGTCAGCAGCCTCTTTAATAAGCTGGACAAATTCCTTTATTCCCTTTGATGATGCAAAAGGATTTCTGAAAAATACGTGGTCAAAAATAATTCCCTTGTAAGCAAAAAGCTCAAGCATGTCTACAAGATTTTCATTTTCTTTAGGGAACTCAAGGATAGGCTTATCAAGGTTTCCTAAAGTGCGGCTGTACTGTTCGAGAACCTGCTTTCCGTTTTCGCTTCGGCATACACCGCAGGTTGCGCCTTCCGGTGTCTTACGGGCAATTTCCCAGAGTAACAGTCCGTCATCTGCGTTCCAGATGAGGCTTCGGTCGTGGCGCGAAAGAACTGCAATCTCTGTCATCGTGTCGCGGACTTTTAGAAGAATCTCGGCTCTGTTTGAATCAATGCGTGACTGCCATGATTTGTCTGCTCTGTCCAAAGCTGTTTCTTTAAATTTATTAACCGGAGTGAAGGTTAAATTCTCCGGATTCTTTGAATCTCCAGATTTAAAGTGGTCGTTAATCCACCATTCAGAAATTGGATTTTCACCAAACTCAGATTTTGCACAGCTTTTTGCAGTTGCCGAACGTTCCCTTTCTCCAGGAATTTTTTCAAAATTATTTTTTGATCCTGTAACAAGAGAGTCATCGTCGCCAGCCTGAAGATAGTCACCTTTTTCAAGGATTGCTGCAATCTGAAGTTCGCGGCGAGAAAGTACGTCGTTTCGAATCTGGTTTTCGTAACCTTGAGTTGAAGGAGTGTAGAACACGCGGCCCATAAGCGCATCAGGAAGATACTGCTGTGCAACCCAATGATCTCGGTATGCATGCGGATACAAATATCCTGACCCGTGGCCAAAGCCTTCTGCATCGCGGTTTGAATCCTTCAGATGATTTGGAACTTCTGCATCTTCTGATTCTACCGATGACAGCGCATCAAAGAATGCCATTGAACTGTTTGACTTAGGACATGTTGATAAATAAAGAGCCGCATGAGCAAGGTGATAACGGCCTTCAGGTAAACCGACTCTGTCGAATGCTTCTTCACATGCAGTAACGATTGCGATTGCCATCGGGTCTGCAAGACCTGTGTCTTCACACGCAGAAATCAGCATTCGTCTGAAAATAAAATGAGGGTCTTCGCCGGCTCTTACCATTCTTGCAAGCCAGTACATTGCGCCGTCAGGATCACGACCCCGAAGGCTTTTAATGAAGGCGCTTATAATATCGTAATGGTAATCGCCGTCTCTGTCGTATAAAACAACCTTCTTCTGAATTGATTCTTCAGCTGCTTCTTTAGAAATGTAAATTGTACTTCCGTAAGAAGGCTCTGGAGGGTTTCCGTGAGGATTCCATTTGTCAGGAGTTGTTTCAACTGCAAGCTCAAGTGCGTTCAAAAGGGAACGGGCATCGCCGTTTGCAGTGTCGATTAAATGTTCAAGCGCGCCTTCTTCAAACTGAACGTTCCAGTGACCGTAACCGCGCTCGTTGTTTTTGAGAGCCTGTTCTGCGGCCTTCTGAAGGTCATCTCTTGTCAGAGGTTTTAACTGGAATACGCGGCTTCGGCTTACGAGGGCTTTGTTAACTTCAAAGAACGGGTTTTCAGTTGTGGCACCGATTAAAATGATTGTGCCGTTTTCTACCCATGGTAAAAGTGCGTCCTGCTGGGCTTTGTTCCAGCGATGAACTTCGTCAACAAAGAGAATTGTTCTGCGGCTGTAAAGGTTAAAATAATCTTCTGCCTGTTTAATGGAATTTCTAATGTCAGCAACGCCGGTTAATACAGCATTGAGCGTAATGAAATTACTTTTTGTATGATTTGCAATAACGCGGGCAAGGGTAGTTTTACCAGAACCCGGCGGTCCGTAAAAGATTACAGATGTCAGCTGGTCAGCCGCAATTGCACGGCGGAGAAGTCTGCCACGGCCGACAATATGATCCTGACCGATATATTCATCAAGAGTCTGAGGCCGCATGCGCGCCGCAAGAGGTTCCTTCAATAAATTAACCGCAGCAAAAAGTTCATCCATATTTTTATTATAACATGTTTACAAAAAAAAAATAAGTTCCCCGTCAGCATTTGACGAAGAACTTACATATTAACGCAAACTCGTGAAAGCTCGAACAATCAACATGACGTCGGATTATTGCTGCAACCCACACAGAGTTTGCGTTTCATGCAAACTCGTGGAGGTTCGAAGAATTATTATGACGGCGGAAAAGGAATTTACGAACCTCTATTCTACATTCCATTTACCGCGGCTTGGATAGTAAGACCACAAGCCTTCGTGTGTAAACAGTGCTGAGTTTGATCCTGTTCCTTCAACTGTAAGACCAGCATAACAGATTGCTTTGTCATAAGTTTTTGAAGGATCTACAATAATACATGCACGTCCTTCGTAAAGAGTACTCAATGTACTTGTAAGGTTAGCCCATGTGATTTCTGAACCGCTTGTTCCATTGACTAAAGCTGCGCCGCTGTTTGTATTGATTAAAACTGAACCCTCACAGACTGCAATCCCGTTGATTGTTGAACGAACACCTGATGCAATTTTTTCGCCAGTGACAGCCTTACCGTTAAGAGTTCCTGTAGCTTTTAATGTTGAACCGTCTGCGTAGTAAATAAGAGTGTCATCTTTATTCGAGCAGGCTGCATTGCCTGTGTAGAATTGAACACCGACAGGATCTAGATATGCACAGGATTTCTTGCCGTTTGCATCTGGGTATGCAGATTTTGATCTATTTTCAAGATTATATCCAGTTCCGCGGATATTAATGAAGGCTTTGCGGTGTTCCTTTTTGAATGAGTTAGTTCCCATCAAAGCATAGATGTCTTTAAGGCTGTCTTCTCCGATTGAAATGCTGTCAATTTTTGTCCAGTCGCCGTCTGCTGCAGAACATGCATAAAGTCTTTTTTCTGTAACTTTCATTTCTCCGTCAGAATCATATTTTGAAGAAATAAATGTTACTGCATAAAGATTGTCGTTATCGTCAGATGCAATAGTATAAACCTGACCTTCAGGTTTTTTAAATTCGATCCATCCGCCGTGTCCTTCCATTGAAGCTTCCTTCCAGTAAATTTTTCCGTTTGAAACAAAGATTTTTGCATTTGGGCCTTCACCGATTCTTGCAAAAGAATAGATGTCTCCGTGAATTTTCATTTCTTCAAGCTTTACTTCTTCCTTGATGTAATGAAAAATCGGATTCATACAGCCTGTAAAGCCTGCAGCAATAAAAGTACCTAAAAATACAGAAGCGATTGTTTTTGTAAACCTATTAATTTTCATATTAGTTCCTTAATTAGAAGTGGTATCTTGCACCAATAGTTGCAGATAATGCAAACAAGTGTTCTGCATCGTAGCTCTTTGTCCACTGAGGAAGCCAGAGCGCCTGACATTCAGCACCGAATGACCAGTTTTCGTTCATGCGGTAATAACAGCCTGCCTGTCCTTTTACTACAAGACCAGGAAAGTAGTTGTACTGAAGGTAGTTTTCGATTGCCATTCCGACATTGAGCGAAATAGGAAATTCAAAGCGCCACACGTAAGGCTGGTAAGTAATTCCGATTGTAAGAGGAATGTATGTAAAAATATTGCTTCCGATTGTAGGATGATAGCCGAACATAACGTCAGCACCGACTGCAATATGTTCTGTAAGGAATCTGTGATAGCCGACACTTAATGAACCGCCGACATAAAGCTGTTCACCGAAGCCGACAGGGAATGTAGGCATGAGTGCGATTGAGATGAACTGATCTCCAGCACCGTTCGGTGTAAGGCGTTCTTCTTCTTCTTCGTAGAAGTCGCCTTCTCCTGTGTAATCATCATCTTCATCCTGAGCGCTGTCAGTTGCCTGATAATTGTCAGCAGCCTGTGCATATATATTCTGCGGAATTGTAGTAAATGCCGTAAAAACAGCAAGTAAAAGTACTTTTGAAATGCGTTTCATAAATCCTCACTGATAGAATTTAAATAGAATATTTGTTATATTTTACATTATTATAATTGAAGAAATAATACATTTTTTATTATGTTTATTCAATTAAAATTTAAACCCACGACCTGGTATTTAGTTACAGGTTAAATTTTAAAGGAATTGTCGAGGAATTTACAAATGAGCGCTACAATTATCGATGGAAAAGCTATTGCACAGGAAGTCAGGGCAGAAGTTGCACAGAAAGTAACAGAACTTAAGGCAAAAGGAATCAATCCCTGCCTTGCAGTTATTCTTGTAGGTGAAAACCCTGCAAGTGTTTCTTACGTTACAGGTAAGCAGAAAGCCCTCGCAGAAGCCGGAATGACAGACAGAAGCGTTCATCTCCCGGATAATACAACAGAAGAAGATTTATTAAAGCTCATTGATGAACTTAACGGGGACAAATCAGTAAACGGAATCCTCGTTCAGCTTCCACTTCCAAAACATATCAACGAAGACCGCGTAATCATGGCAATCGATCCTGAAAAAGACGTTGACGGCTTCCATCCTGTAAATGTTGGAAACCTCATGATCGGCCGCAAGGCATTCCTTCCTTGTACACCACACGGAGTAGTTGTTCTCCTTGAAAAAATGAAGGTAGAAACAAGCGGCAAGCACTGTGTAATTGTAGGTCGTTCAAATATTGTGGGTAAACCGCTTGCAATTCTTATGTCTTCAAGAAAAGTAAACTCAACTGTAACAATCTGTCATACAGGAACTAAAAACATGGCAGAAATCACAAAGCAGGCTGACATTCTTGTTGCCGCTGCAGGTCATCCTTCGACAGTTACAAAGGACATGGTAAAACCAGGGGCAGTTGTAATCGATGTCGGCGTTAACAGAATTCCTGACAGCACAAAAAAGAGCGGCTTCAGACTTGTCGGAGACTGTGATTATGATGATGTTTCAGAAATTGCTTCTTACATCACACCTGTTCCGGGTGGAGTAGGACCTATGACAATTGCAATGCTCATGTTCAATACTCTCGAAGCTGCAATGAATCAGAACGGCTTGAACTAAAATCAGGCTATTATTTAATTTCAGGACATTACTTAATTCATGACATACTTTTTTGAAACTTACGGCTGTCAGATGAACATTGCAGAATCTGCTGCCGTTGAACAGCTTTTAATTTCGCGCGGCTGGACTAAGGCCGAAGATGCCCAGGTCTGTGATTTAGCAATCATCAATACCTGTTCAGTTCGTCAGACTGCAGAAAACCGCGTATTCGGCCGCCTTGGCTGGTTTTCTGGCCTTAAAGCGCTTCGTGCAAAAAAGCCCGGCGCAAAATCAAAGACTCTCGAAATTGCAGCTGAATACGTAAAAGACGAAGCAAAACCGATTACTGTCGTAGTAATGGGATGTATGGCAGAAAGATTCCTCAAGTCCCTGCAGAAAGATTATCCTGTCGTTGATTACGTAGTAGGAACTTACGCAAAAAAACAGTTCGGCGAAATTATCGAAGCGGTTGAAAACAACAGAAAAGCATCAGAAGTTAAACTTTCTGACGATCCTGATAAATATGAGTTCTCTTCAGTTTCTCTTGAACCAGGAGCCTTCAGTGCGTTTGTTCCTATCATGCACGGATGTAACAACTTCTGTACTTACTGTATCGTTCCTTACGTCCGCGGTCGCGAAAAAAGCCGAAGCGTTGAAGATATCCTGAAAGAAATCGACTTTCTGTCAAAAGCCGGTGTTAAAGAAATTACAGTTCTCGGCCAGAATGTTAACTCTTATTCATATGACGGAGTAGATTTTCCAAAGCTGCTTGAAATCATCTGCGACCACATTGACGAAACTAAAAGCTCAATCGGCTGGGTTCGCTTTATGTCCAGCCATCCGAAAGATCTTTCTGACCGCCTGATTTCTGTAATTACCGAACGAAAACAGCTTTGCCATCACATTCATCTTGCAATGCAGCACGGCTCGACAAAAGTCCTTAAAGAAATGAACCGCCGTTACACAAGAGAAGAGTACCTGGCCCTTGTTGATAAAATTAAAAAAGCAATTCCGGATGTTTCGCTTACAACAGACATCATGGTAGGATTTCCCGGGGAATCTGAAGCAGACTTTGAAGAGGTTCTTTCAATCATGAAAGAAATCATGTACGAAAATGCTTTCATGTATTACTATAATCCTCGTGAAGGAACTCCAGCAGCAACCCGCACTGATCAGATTGATGTTGAAGAAAAAAAGAAAAGACTTCAGAAAGTCATCGACCTTCAGCTTGAGATTACAAAAGTTCAGATGGAAAAACGGGTAGGCCAGATTATGACAATTCTTGCAGAAAGTGTAAGCCGTGATAACAAAGAAGAACTTTTAGGAAAAACACCTCAGGACGAAAGAGTTGCCTTTACAGCGCCTGAAAGTCTTATCGGAAAATTTGTAGAAGTTAAAATTGACAGCCTTTCCGGAAATACATTCCGCGGAAGTCTTGTAAAATAATCTGGAGGGAATTATATGGTTTTAAAACTTATACTTTTAATTGCTTCTCTTGTAGCCTTTTCCTTTTTTACTGGTTTAAATCTTGATAATAAATGTGATATCTGGTTTTTCTGGACAACGTTCAAGAATGTTCCTGTATTCCTTACTGGAATAATTTCGTTTGCAGCTGGTGCGCTTTTTGCACTTCCTATTGCATTAAAAGCAGGAAGAAAAAACGATGATTCAGATAAAGAAGTCAGCAGAAAAACAGAAAAGGGTTTGAAAAAAATCAAATCTTCCGAAAATAATATTACATATGACCGGGACAAATAAATGAGATTTGGCTTAAAGCATTTTTTAATTTCTTTTATCACTCTAAATTTATTCAGCATATTTGCACAGTCTGGTGCTGTAAAAGTAATAGACAAAGCGCTTGATATGGATACAGTAGACGAAGCTGTTTCGTATCTGGTTAAGAGTGCAGCTGAAGCAGAACAGAATTGTGACAAGCGTGTCCTTTACGCATTTGCAGGTTCGGTTCAGGAACAGGCATCATTATATTCTGCCGCATCAGCTTCGTTTGCAAAAGCTGCTTCAATTTCTGTTGACCAGGAAACAGTAAACGCCTTCATTCTTAAAAAAGAAGCAAAGGCTTCAGAAAAAATTGTCTATTCAATGCTTAAAAAAACATCAAGCATTCTTGTTCTTGATGCTGTAAGATGTTCATTAAATGCAGGCGAATCTAAAACTGCACTGAACTATCTTAATTCCTCTGTACGTAATTCTAAAGATGAAAAGATTCAGGCAAAGATCAAACTTTACGAAGTCTGGGCTTCCTTGTGTGATGCACAGGAAGAAAAAGATATCGAAGAACCTGTTACAATGTTAAAAGCATATTCTTCAATGTCCAGCATGAAGTCTGTTATGCCTTCAGTTCTTTTTACCTTGTGGTACATCAATGATGATTCAGAAGCCGCTCAGGCTTTGAAAAAAAAATATCCTTCAAGTCCAGAAGCAAATGTCGTAACAGGAGTAACTTCGTTGATGCCGACACCTTTCTGGTTCTTTGTTCCCCGCAAAGGTAACGCAATCGCGGATGCAAATGACACAAAGGCAAGCAGTATTTCTGCTGATAACGGTTCTTCAAAAAAGGAAACTAAAGCAGAAACTTCGGCTACTTCTGATAAAGTCAAACGCCAGCAGGTCGGACTTTTCGGTAAAAAAGAAAATGCAGAGTCTATGGTCAGCCGTCTCAAAGAAAAAGGTTTTAATGCATATATCGAAGAAGAAAAAAGACCTTCGGGTAATATTTACTTTATCGTTGTCGTAAACGAAAATGATAAAGGTACTATCGGAATGCAGCTTAAAACTGCAGGCTTTGACTGTTATCCAATTTTCTAAAGTAAACACTTTTGAGAATAGTTCTTAGAATCATATATTTTTCCATTTCGAGCATTATTTATATAAGAAAAAATATCAGGAGTATTATTTTTTCTGTCTGTCGTAATAGCCGTCTTCATATTCATAAACAGTAGTTACAGAATGATTTCCATGTTTTATCTCAGGAACAGTTTCGTTACAACCATCACAAACTGTAACTTTGCTCATTACATACTTAAAGTTTGGATTCCTTGGCGTTCCATATTTTTCTGAATATTCAATCTTTACATTTCCGCCTTGTGGAAGATTTACCTGTGTAAGCTGCCCATACCGACCGCTAATATTGCGTTTTCAATATGTTCCAAAGCCAGGAATTCGAAGCACATGATCTACAAGCCCATCTCCATCTAGGTCTGTGAGTTTTGGCGGTTCCCTGCCTTTCGCAAGAGTTTTTGGCGTTGCTCAAAAACCTTGCTGGCAGGTCGCGCTTTTCGCGTGCGCAGCACAGCTGCTTCGAGACTCACTAAAAACAGTCTGCTAGACTGTTTTTACCCTGCTTTGCAGGGCCGTTCCCTAGGTTTCGCGTCAGAGCGCTTCATTGCTCCACTTCGTTTCGCAACCAGCCTAGCAGCTGGCCACTACAATCGCTAACCGTGAGGGAAATATTAAAACTTAATCTACAGTATACTCCCTGCATTTTTCTTCGAGCAGTTTGAAATCACAACAGAATTTTATTACTTTACCCGTAGAAATTTGTTTTTCATAAAGTTTAGATGCCTTTTGAATCACCGAATCAATAATTTTCAAGCAAAATGTATATTCAATATTTAATAGGACTTTATACTTTATTTCTTGCACAGAATCTTTCTTTGACGGATTCAAATCAACTTCAGAATAAAGTCCCGATTTTATTGGAATCATTTTTTTCAAGTCTATAACAGAAAGAATATGTTTAAAAGTTCCGTCCTTATTTTTTACATAAATATCTTTCGTGCCTGTCTCAGCAGTTTTACAGTTCTCAAATATTAGAAAACGGTCTGTATCTACATTTTTCCAAGATTTATGTTTTTCCTTTGCGGAAGAAAGAGGTATTACGTATTCAACACCTTTCTCTTCAATAAGTATTCCAATATATGGTTTTTTCTCATAGCCTGTCGGTTTGTAATAAACTTCCCTGCAAGAATCGTGTAAAGTCTTTAAATAATTTTGGTCAATAGTGATAAATTTCAGATTCTTTTTCAAAGAAAACATTTTTACCTCAAAAAAACTAAGGCTGCCTGAAAATCAAGCAGCCTTTCTTTAATCTTCATCTCTTTACGGATTAAAACCGCAGGTTAATGGAGACCTTCTAGTTTCAATATAGAACTAGATTTCATTCTTGTCAAGATAATTTCTATATTAAAATTAAAGAAAATAATTCATAGAGATTTTAGTCCTGTTAGCTATGTATAACTTACCTTCTGAAGTCATTTTCTTTGAATCAGCAAGGTTTTGTAATGAATCGCATTTATCATAGATTAATAAAAACAGATTTCTTTTTACGAGTAAATATTACTATTAATGAATAGATAGAAAAAACAAAAAGAAAAAGTATAATTATCCAATTATATAAAACATACCCAATATTTTTTTTAATGTAATATGAGAATAACAAACAACAAATAATAATCACATTGATAAAAACAACATTTATAACATTTTTTTTCATTTTAAAATCACCTATACTGCATCATTTGCATTCTCATTAAGCGATAATTAGTTACTGCTTTTCCTTGCGAAGAATTTTGTCCAGCAGTAAACCCTAAATGTTGAGCCGCCTGTGTAGCTGCACCTTCCGAACAAAATCTCCTAGATTTAAAAGATTGATAGGCATCAAATCCAAGTTGCATTCCTCGATGCCGATATTTATTTAATTCATTTCCTTTTAGATTATCTTTTCCAAGAAATAAAATATTGCAGTAAAAATAAAATTATTGCAAAAATATTATTCCAAAAAAATACCGACAGTTTGTTAAGCGTTCAAGTGCTTAAAAACCTGCCGGTATTTTTTTATACGGAACTTAATTATCCGTTCAGAATATCTGCCTCGTTTTCATCTTCTTCATCGTCATCATCTGGTAAGTCTTTTGTATGAAGAAGCATATCAAGAACTGTAAAGAAAAGAATTACAGTCAAAGGTCCAAGAATCAAACCGTTAAGTCCGAATACTGCAAGTCCTCCGAGAATTGCAAAGAAGATAATCAGCGGATGAACATTGATTCTATCTTTTAAAAGGAACGGTCTGATAAAGTTATCCATTGTACTTACAAAGATCGCGCACAGAACAAGGAATAAAGCACCGGTAAAAGGAGATTGTGTAATTATAAGAACAATTCCGACCGGAAGCCATACTGCTGCAGTTCCAACAATCGGAACGAACGAACAGAACATAAGAATTACAGAGAAGAGAAGTGCACCCTGAACTCTGAAAATAAGCATAAGAATAAATGCAGCTGCTCCCTGGTAAAGCGCAACAAGAATATATCCTGAAAAAAGATTCTTTGTAATTTTAGTAAACTTTTCAGAAAGAATATTCATGTATTCTTTCTTTACAGGAAGTGCCTTCTTTACAAGCGCATCAAGATAAGGACCGTCGAGGAAGCAGAAGTAAAGGGCAAAAACAATAAATACAAGAGACATGATAAAGTTTCCTGTTTTGCTTACAATCTTAGTACTGATGCCGACAAGCTTTGAACTGTAAGTCGAAAGAAATTCCATAACATAAGACTGCATGTCTTCAATTTTAAAGTTAGGAATATCAATTCCAAGTCCTTGAATAAAATTGTAAAGTCCTTCAAACGGACCGTCAGCATCAAACAGGTTTGGATTTGCACTGATGTAATCGAGAATCTGTATCAGGAATGATTTTAATTCATTGAAAAGGAATAATGCAATAAAAATAATTGGTGTAATTATAAGAAGCAGAATTCCAACTGAGAAAAGTGTTGCAAGAAGATTTCGTTTTAACGAGTAAAACTTTTTATTCGGATTAAGCTTGTTGTTAAATTTGGCATGCAGCGGACGGAATATTATGTAAATAAAAACTGTCCATAAAACTACAGTAAAAAATGGATAAATCATTGCTACACATGCTGCTAAAAACAGAAGTAGCAAAGAAAAAATGAAAAAATTTTGTACGGCTTTTCTTGTATTCATAAAAACAATTTTAAGCACAAAGTTGCTTTTTGTCTATGCTCATTTTGTTTAATAATATATAATAGAAAAATATGTTACGATGTCGTGTTCTAAGCATTAGTGCAGTATTAATTTCTTTTTTCTCATTCTCTGCATGTTCCCTTAAATATCAGCGGGATACGGTTTCAGAACTGAATGTTCCTCAGATCAGTTTTGAAGATGCAACTGTCTGTCAGTTTTCTGATAATAAAGTAACCACAAAACTTGTCGGAAGCGTTTATGAGCAGTATAAAAACACAGGTGCTATTTACGCAAAAGATGCGACATTCTACCTTTATGATGACTCCGGAAAAGAAAAGGCTACAGCTTCTGTCGTTCTTCTCGGAGCTGATCCCCAGAACGAAATCTACGAGTTCTTTGATGGAATTTCTTTCGTTGACAATGATCAGAATACAAAAATTTCAGGTCAGAGCTTAAAGTGGAATACAAAAACAGAACAGCTTGTAAGTTTTAAAAACCAGGAAATTACAGTAAAAAAAGAAAATCTCGAAATTACAGGAAAAGATTTTAGTGCCAGCGCCATAAGCGATACCTTCCTTTTTTCTGGAGCAGTACACGGAACACAGATTCTTGTAAACTCAGGCGAAAAAGTTACCTTTTCAGGCGATTCGATGCAGGGAAGTGTATCTTCCACTAAAAAATCAGGAAAGAAAAATTATACAGTCCTCAGCGGCAACGCTTTTGTCAAAACTTCAACAATGGAGATTTATGCTGATTCCATTGAACTTTCAGGCGATAATTTTAACCGCATAAAAGCTTCCGGCAATATCAAGGGAACAAACTCAGAATCGGAACTTTCTTTTACTGCAGAGGAGCTTGAATACAATCAGGATACTAAAATCGTTGTTCTTTCAGGGAATGTTGAACTGAAGGACATTAAGAACAATGTGACTGCAAAGGCTCAGAATATTGAATATGACCAGAGTACAGACGTTGCAATAATGCAGATTGAAGTGGAATTAACACAGAAACAGAATGTCTGCAAAGGCGCCTATTCAATTTACCGCAAAAAAGAGCAGACTCTCGAACTTTCAGGGAACGCAAGCGTAAAACAGAAAGAAGATACGTTCCGTGCACAGAATATCAAGTTCAATATGGAAACTGAAGAAATCGAAATGAACGGAAACATCCGCGGTTCAGTTACTTCAACAAACTAGGGCAGGAAAATCAATGAGTGACGAAATTAATCAGAATCAGTATTCCGGTCAGGTCCATGTATTAAAAGCCGTGAGTCTTTATAAAAGCTTTGGAAAAAAGAAAGTCGTTCAGGGGGTTGATTTTTCCATCAAAACTGGCGAAGTTCTCGGACTTTTAGGCCCTAACGGTTCAGGAAAAACAACTTCTTTCTATATGGTAGTAGGTTTTCATAAGCCGACACAGGGCGATGTTTTTCTCGACGATGAATGTGTAACAAAGCTTCCGATGTATAAAAGAGCCCAGAAGGGTATTTCGTACCTTCCACAGGAGCCTTCAGTCTTCAAAAAACTTACAGTTGAGGACAATATCTGGTCAATTCTCGAAACCCGCCGCGATCTTACAACCGCTGAGAAAAAAGCCACTCTGGAGCAGCTTATCGAGGAATTTTCGATTACCAGAATCCGCCGCCAGAAAGCCTACACTTTGTCCGGAGGCGAAAGACGCCGTACCGAAATTGCCAGAAGCCTTGCAATCCAGCCGAAATTCCTTCTGCTCGACGAGCCTTTTGCCGGAATTGACCCGATTGCCGTTGCTGATATCAAAAAACTCATTACTTTGCTGGCAAAAAGAGGCATCGGAATCCTCATCACCGACCATAACGTTCGTGATACCCTTGAAATTACTGACAGAGCCATCATTATCAATAACGGCCAGATCATTACACAGGGAACCAAGGACGAAATCCTCAAATCTGAAGAAGCCAGAACAATTTATCTCGGTACTGACTTCGAAATGTAGTTTTTACCCGAAATTCCCATCTCAAAAGCCTCATAAGATACTTAAAATAGAAATATTTTACTATAATTTTGTTTGACATCTGACTTTAATTAAGGTACTATATATATGAACATTTCTATATTATGCAAGGAGTTTAAAATGCCCGAATTCATGTGGTATATAATTCTCCCGGTTGCAGGAATTGTTCTTGGATGGACTATTCGCTGGCTGTATGCCAGATTTCAACTATCTGCGTCAGAACAAAAAGCTGAACGTGTTAAACAGGATGCAATAAGAGAAGCTGAAGCTCAGAAAAAAGAAATTTTGCTCAATGCAAAAGATGAACTCATTCGTGAACGAAACCAGCAGGAACGGGAAAACCGTGACCGCCGTGCCGAAGTACAGAGATACGAAGCTCGCGTAAATCACAAAGAAGAATTGCTCGATCAGAGAGCACAGGCTTTTGATAAGCAGGAAAAAGACTTAGCCGAAAGAACAACTGTTCTTGAAAAAAGAGAAGCTAACGTTGCAATTCAGGAAGAAGAGTACCGTAAGGAACTTGAAAGAATTTCCGGACTTTCTGCTCAGGAAGCTAAAGACCTTATTATTAAGAATCTTGAAAACGATGCACGTCACGATGCCCAGGCATTGTTGAATAAAATCGAACAGGAAGCACAGCTTACTTCAGAAAAGAAAGCTCGTGACATTCTTGTAACTGCAATTCAGCGCATTGCAACAGAAACTACAAGTGACATGACAGTTACTACAGTTTCTCTTCCAAGCGATGAAATGAAGGGTAGAATCATCGGTCGTGAAGGCCGCAACATTCGTACTCTTGAAACACTTACTGGTGTTGATATCATTATTGATGATACACCTGAAGCTGTTGTAATTTCATGTTTCGACCCTGTTCGTAAGGAAATTGCAAAAGAATCACTTGAACGCCTTATTTCAGACGGACGCATTCATCCGGCTCGTATTGAAGAAGTTGTTCAGAAAGTTACTCGTGAAGTTCAGAACAAGATTTACGAAGAAGGTGAAAAAGCTCTCTTCGATCTTGGAATTCACAATATGCCTACAGACGGTGTTCGCGCACTCGGTCGTTTGTACTTCAGAACAAGTTACGGACAGAACGTTCTTGTTCACTCAAAAGAAGTTGGCTTGCTTGCAGGAATGCTTGCAGCAGAACTTGGTGCTGACCGCGAACTTGCAAAACGTGCTGCCATTCTTCATGATATTGGTAAGGGTGCTGAAAATGATTCAGACCAGAACCATGCAGAAGTAGGTGCAGAAATGGCACGTAAGATGGGCGAAGATGCACGCGTTATTAACGCAATTGCCGCTCACCATAACGACATAGAACCTACAAGCGTTGAAGCTGTAATCGTACAGATTGCCGATGCAATTTCAGCAGCTCGTCCAGGTGCCCGTCGTGAAACTGTAGACAACTACGTTAAACGTCTTGAAAACCTTGAAGGTATCGCAGAAAGCTTCAACGGTGTTGAAAAAGCTTATGCTATTCAGGCCGGACGTGAATTACGTATTCTTGTCAATAACGAAAAGATTCCTGATCTTGAAGTTAAAGAACTTGCAAGAAAAATTGCAAAACAGATTGAAACCGACCTTCGTTATCCAGGTCGTATCAAGCTGACTATGATTCGTGAAACTAGAATTGTAGAATATGCGAGATAAATCTTAGGAGGGAGAGAAACCGCTACTTTCAAAGCGTGGTTTCTCTCCCTCCTAAAACCTCCCTCTTTTCCTGCACGACCAGAGATTCTCTCTGGACTCTTTTTAAATCCGTAAGTTTTAGTATTTATTATTAAGGTATTGATTGCCTGCGCTGGCGCGTAGATGGTTGTTGGTATTGTAGCGGAGTGTTGGTTGGAGTAAACGGTGCAGGTGTTCTGATGCCTGCGCTGCGCGTAGCGGTGGGGAAACGGTGAAGGTGTTCTGATGCCTGCGCTGCGCGTAGCGGTGGGGTAAACGGTGAAGGTATTGTGATGCCTGCGCTGGCGCGTAGCGGTGGAGTAAACGGTGCAGGTGTTCTGATGCCTGCGCTGCGCGTAGTGGTGGGGAAACGGTGTAGGTGTTCTGATGCCTGCGCTGGCGCGTAGCCTAATGGGAAGGAGAAAGTTTTAGGATTTTGTACTATAACTGATAGTAATGGTGAACTATAGATAATAATAAATTGTAAAGTCCTATTTTTGATACATAATCAATATTATGGAATCAAGTGAACTTCGTAGAATTTTTGCAGACAATTTAAGACGTTTGCGAAAAGGATGTAATCTTACTCAGGAAAAATTTGCTGAGCTGGCTGATCTTTCTGTTCAGACTATTGCTGATATTGAGGGCTCGAGAACTTGGGTTAGTGACAGGACTCTGGTTAAAATTGCTGATATATTAAAAACTTCTCCGGGTGCCTTGCTTACTGATTTTGGTTCTGATTCTTCTGATACGCTGTATGGAAAGAAAAATGAATTGCTGAATGAGCTGGTAACTAAAATCAGCGAAGTTATTGATAATTATAATAGTAATTAATATTCATTCCAAAAATAAACCCCTTTTACTTTTTTACAGTAAAAGGGGTTTATATTAAAGGCTTTTGCTTTATTAATCTTTTTTTGAAGTTTAATAATTAGTAGTCTTTCAAAATCTTTTCGAGTCTTTCTTTTCCGATGATTCTGAAAAAGCCGCCAAGTCTTGGTCCCTGATCTTTAGCTACAACTGCCTGGTACAATGCTGTAAAGAGCTGTTTTGCATCGATTCCCATGTCTGTTGCTAGGTCGTACATTGCCTGCTGGCATTCTTTGTCTTGTGTGAATGAATCAAGTTTTGGAAGAACTTCGTCGCGAACTCTTGCAACTGCTTTTGACATTGTTTCGTCGAGGTCAGCTTTGCTTCCGTCATTGCGGATTGTAAAGATAAAGTCTTCTGCACATGTTGGTGCACTGTTCTGAATCCAGAACCATGCACAGGCCATTCTTCTTCTGAGACGTTCTTCCTGTTCAGGTTTTACATCGCCGAGTGATTTGATTACAGCATCGATGTTTCCTGAGTATATCTGGAGCAATGTTGTAAGCATACGGAATGTAATCTGGTATGGCATTGTTTCTGGAATCTTTCCGTCGATCTGAGAAAGGATGTAGATTCTCTTTTCTTTATTGAACTGGTCTTCGCTCTTAGCTTTGTCTACGCCGTAAACGATTCTTTCTGTCTTGTCGTAGTCTTCGTAAACTTTGAGAACGTCAAGGTCGAATGAAATAGCAAACTCTGTATTAGGACGAGTTCCTGCGAATAAGTAGCGGAGAACTTCTGCCTGGTAAACATCAAGTGCATCTGGAAGAGCGATTACTTTTCCTTTTGATGATGACATTTTTCCAGGAACGCCTTTGAGGTTTACAAAGTCGTAACGCATTGTTACAGGTGCGTCCCAGCCGTAGATTTTCTTTGATACGAGTTTTGCTGTATCGTAAGAACCGCCTGGAGAGATGTGGTCTTTTCCACCTGGTTCGAATACTACTTTTTCTTCGTTCCATCTCATTGGCCAGTCAACGCGCCAGCCGAGTTTTGCGCCTTTGAAGGTTCTGATGTCTGCAGTTTCTTCGTTGCCGCATTCACATTTGTATGAGATTCCGTATTCGCCGTCGTAACCTGTGATTGTAGTTGTGTCTTTTGAACATTTGCCACAGAAAATTGCAACTGGCCAGTATACGTCTTCTGGTTTCATTTTGTGTGCATTGTCGCGGTATTCGTTCAAGCATTCCTTGATTGTTTCGCGCATCTGCATTGCTTTACGCATTCCTTCTGCGTATTTGTTTGCACGGTAGCGGCTTGCCTGGTAAAGGAACTCAGGTTCGATGCCTACGCGTGGAAGCTGCTGTTCAATGTCAACTTCGTGATGGCGTGCGTAATTTTCGTTTCTGTTTGTTGTATCCGGTACTTCTGTAATAGGGAAGCGGAGATATTTTTCGAGGATTTCTGGATCCGGCATGTTTGCTGGAACTTTGCGGAATACATCATAGTCATCCCATGAATAAATAAAGCGGACATTTTTTCCGCGTGAACGCAAAGCGCGTACTACTAAATCTACTGTGATGATTTCACGGAAGTTTCCGAGGTGAACTGTACCTGAAGGTGTAATTCCTGAAGCACATGTGTAAGAATCTAAGTCACCTTTTTCGCGGATAATGTTATCAGCCATCTGGTCAGCCCAGTGGCAAAGTAAAGGGTCTCTTGTTGGTTTTTCGTTGTTACTCATAAGTTGGAATTATATAGAAAATAAAGAGGTTAGTCGAGTAAGAACAGTTTTTTCAAAGTCACATTAAGGGAATGTTTTTATACTTTATATTGAATTAAAGCATTAAAACTGTTTTAATAAATCGATTAATACAAAAAATTTAGGAGCATATGAATGTTTAACGCTAAAAAATTCAGTTTGACAGGAGCAGCTCTTGCTGCTGTCTTAATTATCTGTTCTGTAGTCTCATTGACTTCAGTAAAAACAATCAAGACACTTGATAAAATTCCAGTTGATAAATCAACACCTGAAGCTTATTTTCAGTCTGTTCTGCATAATGGAATTGTAGATTCAACTACTGTATTTCTTGTTTCCCTTGAAAAAGCTCTTTCATCTTATGAATTTAATAACATAAAGGAAAATATAAACATTGGGCTCAAGCCTACTGAACAGGCAGTTAAGATGCTGTCTGATGTTGTAGATCAGGATTTAACCAGTATTAAAAATGTAGACCTTGATGGTACAATTATTTTAAAAGACTATAAAGAAGAAATTGATTATACCTTCAATCTTAATGGAACAAAAATATTAAGTTTGATAGTAAAATTTCTGCCTGATGAAGATAAAGTTTTCTTCCATGTGCCTGAAATATTTGATACAGGTTTTGTGCTTTCATTTGATAACGGTACTTTCGCAGAAATGAGTAGTATGTTCAGTTTGTACGATGCATTGTTTAAGGTTATTCCTTCGTGCAAAACTACTCAGGAATTACTTGTAAAATATGCAAAGCTTCTTTTTAATGATGTAAAGATTGAAATTTCTAATGGTGAATGTAGAATTCGTGATCTTAATGCAAAAATTACAACCTTTTCAGGCGATGTTACATATTCTCAGTTCAGTAATATGCTGATCAATGTACTTGAAGCTTTGAAAGAAGAAAAAGGTCTTCAGACTGCAGTTGTAGAACTTTTCGAAATTGTAAGAGCCTCAATGCCTAATCTTGATGAGGAACTTCCTGCAGAGTTAAATGAAGATTCCCTCGTAAAATTGTATGATACAGCAATTGAAGTACTTAAAAATGCATACTATGAGAATGATGATAGAATTGCCTTTAGCTTTGAATTTGCCTCTGATGAGAATGATAATCTTATCGGTTTTGGAATTTGTAATGATTCATTTGAGGTTGCCTTTGATAAAGTTGTGCAGGGTGAAGAATTCGAAAGACAGGCCTTCTGTATTTATGATGATAAATTGATTTTTAATATCTATGAAAAGGGAACTGAAAAAAATCAGGTTATTAACTCAGTCTTCAACATTACAACAGACATTTTTAATTATGAAAAAGATGTAAACCTGTTAACTGCTGAAATAAAGGATTATGATTATTCCGGTTACAGACAGGCAAAGTCATCAGGAAAAATTATCATTAAAGACATTCTTAAAGATGTAGATCTGGATGCTGCCGAAGCAGATAATTTTGGATTAGCTCCAGATATGTATGGCTCAGCTCATGCAGGCGTATCTGGGATTGTCCGTACATTCCCTAAAATTAAGCTTGAATATGATTTTAACTCTGGCTGTCAGAAAGCAAAAATTAATGCAGCAGTTTCTTACGATGAAATAAATCTCGGTTCAGTTGATTTTGATGTTTCTATCAAAAAAGGTTCTAAGATTTCTATCGATTCAAGAAATGCCCTTGAAGTTGATACTCAAAATCCTTATGAAATACTTTCACATCTTAATATCGATAAGTTGACAGATAATATCGAAAAAGCAGGTTGCAGCGATATTATAAAATTACTTTTTTAGTCCACGCAGACATTAATAAAAAGAATACATAAATAAAAAAAACACCACTAAAGTTGAACTTTTTCTGTCAGCTTTAGTGGTGTTTTTTTAAACGTCATTTTTTTTATGCTTCAACAGCAACAAGGTTTCCGACTGTTGCTTTTTCTGCATAAATGCTTCTATTATTTTTATATGGATTTTTTAGTGATGAGATCTGAGATCTGATCTGAACAATGTGAGCTTTGAGAAGTTCGCGGTTTTTAGCATTCTGTTCAAGAACTTTCTGCTGGAGGTCATCAAGATCTTTTTGAATTGCTACTACCGATTCTTCTTCAAGGTGTGCACCACGTTCTTTGTAAAGTTCGCTCATAGGAACGATAACTTTCTGAAGGTTCATAATATTTGAAACAACCTGCTGTTCAAGTTCAGTGTGAGCCAGAAGCTTTTCTGAATTTTCACTTTCGATTGATGTTTCCTGTTTTTCGAGGACTGTTAAATATTCCTGGAATTTTTTTCTCTGCTGGAGAAGAAGTGCTCTGAACTTCTTGAGCAATGCAATTCTTTCGTTAAGTTCTTCCTGTGAAATCTCTGCCATATTATTACCCCTGAATATTTAATGTCTGCTGAACTGGAGCAGATGCTGTCGGATTTGTTGCTGCAGCTTGTCTCCATGATTCACAAAGCTCTGTCATCATGTCTAAAACCGGTTTGAGCTTAGACTGGTCTTTACTGATATTTGTTTCTGTTAAAGTTTTATTGAAGAAAATATAAAGTGACATAAGATTTTTTGCAATTTCGCCACCTTTTTCCATATCAAGTGAAACCTGAAGTTCAGTGATGATTTCCTGAGCCTTGAGGAGTGCTTTTCCGAAGTTTTCAATGCTTCTGACAGGAATTTTTCCGTTTTCATCAAACATTGAATTAGCCAATGTAAGCTGTTTTACGGCTCCTTCGTATAAAAGAACGACCAAACGGCCCTGACTTGCAGTTTTTACGTTTGTGTCTCTGTATGCGTTGTATGCCTGGTTGTAACCCATAATTTCCCCCTTTTTACCTTATGTGCCTCTTTTGACCAGATAAATACGGTTATTCCTTTAGAATTTCGGAATTTATAAGCTTTTCTTAAGCAAAACTTAGAAAAAAACATAATTTTTTATAATGACTATTTGCCTTTTTTTTACTATACTTAAATTTATAAGATGGAATAATTTCATTGTTTTACAGTTTAATTATATAGTAGGAATTTTATGAGCGACGAAAACAAAAAAAATGACAACAAGAAAAATGAAAACGAAGAATACAATTTTTTCAAGTTGAGCACAGAAGAAAAAAATGACCGTAATAACGGCCCTAAAAAGAAGCCGCATTTTTCAATCTGGAGCATAATTCTTGTAGTTATTCTTGCCCTTGGAATATACAACGTAGTTACTTCACAGAAATCTAATTCTGAAATTGATTTTAGTGATTTTAAGAAGCTTATTGATGATGGAACTATTGTTGAAGTAGAAATGACTGAATATTACTTTATCGGTTACGATTCTCTGGCTAAAGAAAAAGAAGAAGGTCTTTTCTCTTCAGTTTTCAATAATGAAAGTGATTCTCGTAAAGCATATAAGACTGTAGGTCATCCGTATACAATGGAAGATTTTGTTAAAATTCTTGATGAAAAGGGCGTTAAGTACAAATATGTACGTGCCCAGCAGAATATCTTTACTCAGATTTTGATTCAGATGATTCTGCCGATTGGTATTTTCTTTGTCATTTACTTTATTTTCTTCCGCAAAATGGGAAGCGGAATGGGCGGAGGAATGGGAAGCATTTTCGGAAACGGAGGTTCCCGCGTAAAATCAATCGAAGAAGGAAAAGTTAAGACAAGATTTACAGATGTTGCCGGTGTTGATGAAGCTAAAGAAGAACTTGTAGAAGTTGTAGACTTCCTTAAATCACCTAAAAAATATACTGATATCGGTGGTAAAATTCCAAAAGGTGTTCTCCTTGTAGGACCTCCAGGAACTGGTAAAACCCTCCTTGCCCGCGCAGTTGCCGGTGAAGCAGGCGTTCCATTCTTCAGTATTTCTGGTTCTGACTTTGTTGAAATGTTTGTCGGTGTCGGTGCAAGCCGTGTTCGTGATCTTTTCAAACAGGCTCGCGAAAAAGCTCCATGTATCGTATTTATCGATGAAATCGATGCTCTCGGTAAAAACCGCGTAAACGGTTTTGGAGGCGGTAATGATGAACGCGAGCAGACTTTGAACCAGCTTCTCGTTGAAATGGACGGTTTTGAAAACGAAAAAGGTTTGATTATTCTCGCTGCAACAAACCGTGCAGATATTCTTGATCCTGCATTGCTTCGTCCTGGACGTTTTGACCGTCAGGTTCCTGTTGAACGCCCTGATGTTAAGGGACGTGAAGAAATCCTCCGCATCCATGCTAAAAATGTTAAGCTTGCAGATGATGTTGATTTTGAATCAATTGCTCACGGTACTACAGGATTTGCCGGTGCAGATCTTGCAAACGTTGTAAATGAAGCTGCTTTGCTTGCTGTTCGTAACGGCAGAAAAAAAGTTTCAATGGAAGATTTTAACGAAGCTATTGATAAAGTAAGCATCGGTCTTAAAAAGAAATCACGTAAAGACAACAAGAAAGAAATGCGCCTTGTTTCTGTTCACGAAACAGGACACGCAGTTGTTGCGGCCTTTACTGAAGATCATGAACCTGTAAACAAAATTACAGTTGTTCCAAGAAGCCATGGAATCGGCGGATTTACTCAGTATCGTGAAGAAGAAGAAAAGAATTTCTGGACTTATAAGGATATGATCAATGAGGTTGATTCAATGCTCGGTGGTCGTGCCGCAGAAGAAATCATTCTCGGTGATATTTCAACTGGCGCATCTAATGACATTGCAAGGGCAACTGAGCTTGTTAAGAGCATGATCGTTGATTACGGTATGAGTTCAAGATTTAAGAACATGACATTGGGTAAAGGTGTTCTCGCAAATCGTGGCGGTGATCCTGCTCTTGTAAGGGAATTCAGTGAAGATACTCAGAAGTTCATTGATGAAGAAATTGAAAGAGTAATTAAAGAACGCTATGCGTATGTTCTTAAGCTGCTCAAAGCACATAAGGCACTTGTAGAAAAGGTTAGTGAACGTCTTCTTGAAGTTGAAACTCTTGAAGGAAAAGAATTCTATGCAATTATCGAAAGCGAAAAGAAGACTGCAAAGAAATCTTCTGATACTGTAAAGAAAGCTTCTGGAACTGCAAATAAAGCTTCTGCTTCAAACAAGCCTTCCGCTAAAAAAGCAGACAGTGCAAAAAAAGGCAGTAAATAGAATAGGTCAACGTTATTGACCATTAACCTTAAGTTTTATAAAATATACGTTATGAAATTATCTATTAAACGTTTTATGAAAAAAGGCCTTTGCATTGCAGCAATGGCCATGTCATGTGGAATTTCTGCGTTTGCACAGGGAATTACAACTGCCAATGAATTTTTTAAGGCAGTTTCAGATAAATATGCAACTTTTAAGGATTATCAGGCAGTTGTAGATATTAAAATTGGAAATACTCCAATGGCTGCAAATGTTCTTTATCTTGCTCCTGATAAAATGAGAATGGATTTCTCTAATCCTGCTCAGCAGACAATCGTATATGATGGAAAAAAACTTATCTGTTATCTTCCAGAAAGTGCATCTGTTTTGACTCAGGATTCTACAGGTGCTAATCCTACTACATCTGAAGGTCTTTCACTTTTAAGACGGTATTACACAGTTTCATATGAAAAAGGTCAGGAAGCTGTTGCTCTCGAAGATGGTTCTGACGAGATGGTAATTAAACTTATCCTCTGGCGAAGAACTGGTTCAGAAAGTTTCAGAAATATCAAGATGGCTATTGATCCGGATACAAAACTTATCAGACGTATTATTGCAACTACACCGGGTGGAGTTGTATATCAGTTTGATTTCAGAGGATATGAAATTAACCAGGGACTTACACCAAAACGTTTTGAATACGACATTCCTTCTGGTGCAAACAATTACGACAATTTCTTGTTCTCAGAATAATTCAGGTTTCAGGATTTAGCAATTATGGATAGTTACGGCGAACTTCTTAGAACTGCCAGAGAAGAAAAAAAACTTACACTCGAAAAAGTTGAAAGAGAAACATCAATCAGTAAAGATTTTCTCGAAGCTTTGGAAAATGAAAATACAGAAGTATTTCATGGTGAAGCTTATCTTACAGGATTCTTGAGAAATTATGCTGAATATCTTGAGCTGGATTCAAAAAAATTAATCCTTTTATATCGTAATATGATGCTTCAGGAAGCTCCTGTTCCTGAAGGCTTGATTGCAAAACCTAAATCAACTTATCTTCCTGCGATTATTATCTCATGTGCTATTGCAGTTTGTGTAATCACAGGAATAATTGTTTACTTTGCAGCATTCCATAAAAAATCAGAAAATTCGTCTGCGATTTCAAGCAAGGTTCAGCAGAACACCTATGAGCTTACAGACAAACCAATCAATACCCGTGTATATGTAGGAGACCAGATTGTTGTTCCTGCTAAAGACGGAAAAATTATTCTTACAGTTACTTCAGATACAAATTCCAGACTCGGAGTTAAAACCCCGGTTGGTGAACAGTTCTTTGAATTATCAGAAACACGAGAGCTTGATATTGATGGTGATGCATCAATTGATATGGTACTCGACGTTTGGGAAATTTCTTCAACTGACGATTCTAGAGGTGCTGAAGTTTACATTGTACGCAAAGACGAAAATGCAGTTACAGAAATTGCTGATAATACAATTATTCCAACTTTGCCAAAAGCTGAAGTTAATCAGACTGTAATCTTTGAAGATAATCGTACTTATCCGTTCACTTTGAATGCATCATTCCGTAAGCCTTGTGTATTCCGCTATGAACTTGACCGTAAGAATTCAGTTGAAAACTATTATACAAAGAGTGATGTTGTTACAATGAATGCTAACAACAAAGTTCGTGTATGGATTTCAAATGGTAACACTGTCGTATTGCAGGTTATTGCTGCTGGTCAGACTTACGAAATTGAAATTGCAAAAGCCGGTGAATGTGTAGTAGAAGATATCAAATGGATCCGTACAGATGACGGACGCTACAGACTGGTGGTAGAACCAATTGACTAAGTTTTATATTGACCAGCATGGCTGTGCTAAAAATCAGGTTGATGGTGAAATCCTTATTTCCAAATTAATTGATGATGGTTTTGAACACGTTGAGAATTCTGATGACGCAGATGTAATCATCATTAACTCTTGCGGCTTTATTGAATCTGCAAAAAAAGAATCTTTGGATGCTGTGTATAATACAAGAGCCGCTTATCCAAAAAAGAAAATAATACTTACAGGCTGTCTTGCAGAAAGATATGCAAAACTTTTTAAAGAAAGTCTTCCTGAGGCTGATGGAATTTTCGGAAACGGTGATCTTCTTACAATTTCAGAATTTGTAAAGTCAGTTACAGGCTCGAAATCAAAAAAGAAAACTTTAGTTCAGGTTTCAAAGCAGGAAGGTGTGTGTTGTTATAACAGAAAGCACTTCATGAACTTTAAAAATTCCGCATATGTAAAAATTACAGAAGGCTGTTCAAATCACTGTACTTTCTGTGCAATTCCTCTTATTCGTGGTGAGCTTAGAAGCCGTCCGGTTAAAGATGTAATTGCAGAAATTAAGGCTTTGCTTAAACAGGGATTTTTTGAAATCAACCTTATCGGTCAGGATCTTGCCGCTTACGGTACAGGTGTTACTGACAATGCAATTTTTAAGAATGCCGATGGAAGATCTCAGCTTTCATTTTTACTTTCTGAAATTTCAAAGTTAAAAGGAAATTTCTGGATTCGTCTTTTATATATTCATCCGGATCATTTTAATGCAGACATTCTTGACTGCGTAAAAAAAGATTCAAGACTTCTTGCATATTTTGACATTCCGTTCCAGAGTGGCGACACTCAGATTATTCATACAATGAACAGAACTGGCAGTAAAGAAAGTTACATTTCTCTTATTAAGAAAATAAGAAAGGAACTTCCGGACTGTGCATTGAGAACAACATTAATGACAGGTTTTCCTGGCGAGACAGATGAAGCATTTGCTAATTCGAAGGAATTCCTTGAAGCAATAACTCCTGACTGGTCAGGATGTTTTTCTTACAGCAGAGAAGAAGATACTCCTGCTTACAAATTCAAAAACAGAGTTCCAAAAAAGATTGCAAAAGAACGTGCAGCAATTCTTGAAGAAATACAGGAATCAATTACAGCTTCCAGATTGAAAAAAAGAATTAACAAAGAATATGATGTTTTAATCGAAGAGCTTATCGATGGAGAAGAAGATACTTCGTTTGCCATCGGTCGTGGGTGGTTTCAGGCACCTGATGTTGACGGTGCATTTGTTGTTCGTTATGAAAAAGATGATATAAATGCCGTTAAGGCAATCAAGCCAGGAAGAGTTGTCCGTGTAAAAGCTGACAGAGTTTCTGGTGTAGATATCGATTCATATTTTTTGAAAGATTCAGAGTTGAATAAATGAGTGATGACTTTGCACTAGACTTTATTCACAGTCTTGAAAACAGAACAGAAAATCCAGTACCGTCTCCAGAATTAGAAAAATATTTATCTCTTCTTAATCCCGAACAGAAAGAGGCCGTTGAACATTCCGGCTCTCCATTACTGATTCTTGCCGGTGCAGGCTCTGGAAAAACCCGTGTTATTACAACTAAAATTGCGTATCTTATAAATAAAAAAGGTTATGAGCCTTATCAGATTCTCGCAGTAACATTTACAAAAAAGGCCGCGAAAGAAATGCAGGACAGAGCCGTTGCAATGGAAAGTCGTGCTAACGGTGCAATGATCAGAACGTTCCATTCCTTTGGTGCCTGGTTCCTTCGTAAATATGCTGAAGAAGCAGGAATGAATCCAAACTTTACTGTCTATGATGATGACGATATGGTGACACTTTTGTCAAAGGCATATCCTTCATTGAATAAGCAACAGGCTTCGAGTGTCGCTCATAATATTTCGCTTGCAAAAGATTATTGTTTAACACCGGATGATCCTGAACTTATTAAAATTTCAACACATCCGCAATTTCGCGAAGCATACAAAGCATATGAAACTCGTCTCCGTCAGACAGGCAATGTTGACTTTGGCGATCTTATTATGCTGCCGGCTCTGCTTCTTGAACAGAACGAAAACATCAGACGACAGCTTCATTACAGATTTAAAGTAATCATGGTTGATGAATATCAGGACTCAAACGTTGCGCAGTTCAAGCTGCTTCAGGCGCTTGCTGGAAAAACTTCGGGACCAGATGGAACTTATGTATGTGTCGTAGGTGATGACGATCAGTCTATTTATAAATTCCGTGGAGCCGAGGTACAAAATATTCTTTCTTTTGAGAAGGAATTTGAAGGTACTCATCTTATCCGTCTGGAAAGAAATTATCGTTCAACTTCAAAAATTCTTTTTGCTGCAGATAAAGTTGTAAGTAAAAACGAAGACCGTCTTGGTAAAACATTACTTGCAGAGCGAGGCGAAGGAAAGAAACCTGTGCTGGTATTTTTACCAAATCAGGATGAAGAAGCAAAGTTCTGTGCCAGCATGATAAGTCAGGCTCACGAAAAAGGCTGTCCGTATAATGACTGGGCAATTCTTTACAGGACAAATGCTCAGTCGCTTACTTTTGAAAGTGAATTTTTAAGACAGAAAATTCCTTATCAGGTTGTTGGCTCTTTAAAATTTTATGAACGCGAAGAAATTAAAGACATGCTTGCCATTTTAAGTTTGTGTGCAAATCCAAAAGATGAAATTTCTTTCAGACGTATAATTAATAAACCTAGTCGTGGAATCGGCGGAGTAACTCAGGAAAAAATCTTTGATCTGGCAATGTCAGAGAACGGCTTTCAGAATCTTATTGAAACAGCGAAAACAGCAAGTGCAGGTTTTTCTAAAAAAGCAAAAGAAGGTGTAAATCAGTTTACCACATTTATGGATGAACTTTTCGAAAGCCTCAATGTTCATTCCGTGCAGACTGAAGAAACAGAAAAAAAAGAAAAGATAAAATCTGAGCAGACACTTTCTGAGTTCGTTGAAATAATTATGAACAAGTCAGGCTTGCTTGAATACCATCAGGCACAGGATGAAATTGCCGGAACTCAGAGAGCTTCAAATATGCAGGAACTTGTTAACAGTGCTGTGCTTTATGAATATTCCCGAAAAGGTCTTCTTGATTTTCTTGATCATATTGAACTTGACCGTACTCTTGAAAATGAAAGTGAAGATAAATCTGATTGCGTAACTTTGATTACTCTGCACAATACTAAAGGTCTTGAATTTCCGAGGGTTGTGATTACAGGACTTGAAAGTGGAATCTTTCCGCGCCAGGATAAAAGCGGCGCTGAGCTTGAAGAAGAAAGAAGACTTTTCTATGTTGGAATTACCCGTGCAGAAGATGAACTTTATATTACCTGCTGTCATCAGCGCCGCTTGTATGGCCGTGTTGAATTTATGGAGCCGAGTCAGTTCCTTATTGAGGCTGGGGATAAAACATTCCGTGTGCTCGGAGAAAAACCTTTAAGTTATCAGTATCAAGTTGAAGGCCGGGAACCTTTGATTGCCGGTGAGGGTTCTGTGGAATTTGAGGATGACGACAGCCCTAAGGGTAAGTGGCGCAAGGGTACCAGAATCTATCACGATGATTACGGATACGGGCAGATTATAAAATCCAGTTATGAAGAAGGGGAACTTGTAATACAGGTTGCCTTTGAAAGTGGCGGAACTAAAAGATTCCTTCCGGAATTTCAAAAATCAAGTCTTACAATCATTAAAGATTAAAAAAAATCAGAAACTCAGATTGTTGTATGATTAAGTTCAGATGGCAAGAAAAAAAGAAACTGTATCAAACTGACACAGTTTCTTCGGCGGTAAAAATAAATGTGTCAAAATAACACAAAATATTAATTATACTTTAAAAATAGGCATAAATGGCCCAATCGTCAACAAAAAACGTCATTTTTTGCTGAAAAAAATGCTAAATTCCTTATAAATTCCCTCTGAAAAGCTTAAAAATCAAAGTCAAAAACTTGGCACACTAATTGCTATTTATCTTAGGACTAAAGTTTTTTCGGAGGTTTCTATAATGAAAAATGACGACGAAGTATTGGCACTCTATCTCAAGGAGATTAACAGAATCCCTTTACTTACTCATGAAGAAGAAACAGAACTTGCTGTTCAGGCAAAAAACGGCTCAAAGGCTGCTAAAGATAAAATCGTAAGAGCAAATCTTCGTTTCGTAGTAAACGTTGCAAAAAAATATCAGAACCGCGGAATGGATCTTACAGACCTTATCAGTGAAGGTAACATCGGTCTTATGACTGCGATTGACCGCTTTGATGTTTCAATGGGATATCACTTTATTTCTTACGCTGTGTGGTGGATCCGCCAGAGCATTACAAAAGCGCTCAGTGAAAAAACTGGAGATGTTCGTCTTCCTCTTAACCGTGTAAATGAATTGTCACAGATCCGTAAGGCAAAGAAAGCCGTAGGTTCACAGAGAACAGAAGAAGAAGAAATCAGAATGATCGGCGAGATGCTTAATCTTGAACCATCGCACATTCGTGACATGCTTAATATTTCAAAGGATTTTATTTCACTTGATGCACCTGTTGCGTCAGGAGAAAGTGGAAAATCTACAGTCGGTGATTTTATCGAAGAGAACCGATACGCAAATCCTGATGAAGAAGTTATGTACAAATCAATGCAGGAAGATATTAATGATGTTCTTGATACATTAAAGCCAAACGAACAGCAGGTAATCCGTCTTCGTTACGGGCTTGATGGTGACAAACCAAAATCACTTAAAGAAATCGGTGATATCTGTAATTTGACAAAAGAAAGAATCCGCCAGATTGAAAAACATGCAATCGTAAGACTTCAGCATCCTACAAGAAGCAGAAGACTTGCAAGTTATGTTGCATAATTGTTAATTGCATCTTCACGGGCTTTGAACAAAAGTTCTCTGTCTCGTGAAAGATCTGCAATACCAAGCTGAAGATCTCCGCTTTGCATTGTTCCTGTAATTTCTCCAGGACCGCGCAGTTTTAAATCTTCTTCGGCAATGACAAAACCGTCTGTACTTTCACGTAAAATTTTCATTCGCTGAATTCCATTTTCTGTAATATTTTTTCTGTAAATTAAGAAACAGTATCCCTGCGCACTTCCACGACCGACACGACCGCGAAGCTGATGCAGCTGGCTTAAGCCAAAACGGTCTGCCTGTTCGATAACCATACAGGTGCTGTTAGGAACATCAACGCCAACTTCGACAACAGTTGTCGCAAATAAAAGCTGAATCTTTCCATATCTGAAATCATCAAGAATACGAGCCTGCTGTTCTTCAGGAATCTTTGAATGAATCAAGGCACATTTATATTTTGAAAAATACTGCTGGGACAAACTGTTGAAAGCCATCTCAGCTGATTTTATGCTTTCTGACTGAGAATTTTTGCTGTCAAAAACTTCGGTATCAGGTTTATCTGCTTCTTCAATTGCAGGGTAAACAAAATATGCCTGATGACCTTTTTCTAATTCCTGGCGGACAACATTATAGGCATTTGTTTCATGACCTGATGCGACAAGATATGTCTGGACAGGTTTTCTTCCCTGCGGTAAAGATTTTATCGTGGAAATATCAAGGTCCCCGAATGCTGTTAATGCAAGGGTCTGCGGAATTGGCGTTGCACTCATCATAAGAAGGTGAGGACCTGCATAAATGTTATTAAGAAGTTGGCGGCCTTTTTCTACAATCGCCTGACGCTGAAGAACTCCGAAACGGTGCTGTTCATCGATGATGGCAAGCTGAAGGTCTTTGTAAATAATGTCTCGGCTGAACAAAGCGTGTGTGCCGATTAAAATATCAATGTCTCCGGATTTGAGTGCAGAGAGTAAAGTTTTTCTTCCGGCAGCTTTAACGTTACCGGTAAGGAAGGCAGTTCTTACATTGAACTTTTCGACATAACGGCTGATATTTTCTGCATGCTGGCGGGCAAGAATTTCTGTTGGTGCCATGAAGGCGGCTTGTCCTCCCCAGTCAACAATACGAAGAGCGGCAAACAATGCAACTAAAGTTTTTCCTGAGCCTACATCGCCCTGAACAAGCCGTTGCATTGTAAAAGGCGGAACAATCTGGTTTTTAGCATCAGATGGATTGTTGAGTGAGATGTTTGTTTCGGGTACAGGAGTTTTCTTTGAGTTCTGCAGGTCTTTTAATAAAGCTGCGCGTGCTTTGTATCCTCTGTCGATTTCTGCGTTCATTTGATTGATTACACGAAGCTGGTCATTTGTCAAAGCAAATGGTAATGAATCAAGCAGCTGTTTCTGTCTTGGCGAAAGATCTGCGGTTATGGTTTCTGTTTCGTTTTCAGTTTTTGAAAGATTAATTTCGATTTCTGGAATTGAACCTTTGTGTTTGAAAGCTCTGTCTATCATTGTTGATTCAAAGTTAAACAGCTCTTCATAAATTAAAGTATTACGGGCCTGTTCAAGTTCCTCAAAAGAAGAAGGCGCATGAATTTTTTTTATTGCATCTGCTTTGTGAAGAAGATTCCTTTTAGTGATAACTGAAGGAGGAACTTCGTCGTCCAGCCCGATTGTGTATTGAGAAAGACACTGGTTGATAAGTTTTATCAAAGCCTTTCGGGTTAAGCCTTGAGTTAAAGAATAAATCGGATAGATGCCTGAATCTGGAACTTCCATATCCTTAAAATCTGAAAGTTCTCCTTCGGAACTTATCATGGAAACTTCAAAGCTTGAACTTTGTAGTTCATTGTATTTGATTTCGAATTTACCTGTAATGCCGATGATGGCTCCTTGAGGAATCGACTTTTCAAGAAAGGCTCTGTTGAAACAGATCAGGCTTGCTTTTGCAGTACCGTCATCGATATTTATTTTAAGGGAACGGTTTTTTCCGTAACCGAAATATTCGTGAGAAATTACTTTTGCTATTGTATGAACTTTTGGTGCAACTTTGTACTGGCAAATGTAGACGCGCTGGGTTCTGTCTTCATATTCCCTTGGGTAAAACTGAAGTAAATCTCCGATAGTAAAAATGTTCAGGTTGGAGAGCGATTTTATTGTTGCAGGTCCTGCTCCGGTCAATGTAGAAACAGGATTTTTAATATCAGAGATTTTCATATTTTAGAACGGAATGTGCATAATTAAAATTCCCAGCTGCGAAATTAAAATGTAAAGAATAATCGAAACTGAGATAATGCATAAAATTGTGATTAATAAAGCAGCTCTGTAAGAAATCATTTTTCCGCCGGAAAAAAATCTTGCAACTTTATAAATGAACGGATTAACAACGTAATCAAACTTTGACCAGAACGGCGAGTTTGTATACTGACTTCGTTTAACTAAGACAACTATGAATCTTATTAAAAGAAGAAGTATAATAATGTTAAGAACTGATGAAGCTGTATACCAGGTCATTTTTACAATCAAAAAAAGTACGATGCTTAATGTGATTCTTCCTGTTACTGAAAGTCCCTGGAATAAGGTCGAAAGAATTGCAAGAATTCCAAGTGCGATAATAGGAGAGAAATCCAAATTACCCAAACAGAATTTTCTGCTTTTCGAAAAAAGATTTAAATACGGATCACAGATTTTTGAAAGGAAAATCGTAAAGCCGTTTGTCAAACCCGGAATCCAGGTAAGCACGATTCTTACAGTGCAGAGAAGTGAATATACAGTAACAACTGATGCAAGTGTTGAGAATAATGAAGAAGGTGTCATAAATAATCTCCAGTTTAATTAATTGGAATAATCAGGCTGTCCAGACATCTTTTACAAAAGGAATGTCTTTAAGTTTCTGAAGGAACTCTCCATCTCCAGGAACTGTCATTTGTGCATTTGCTTTAACAGTAAAACTTCCGCCTGCTGTATCTATATGAAAATATACTAAACAATTGCCCGAAGTACCAAATAAAAAGTTTTTTAATTCCTGAATTTCCAGTTCATTTCTAAGCTGGTTTTCAAGCTGAATATGGACTTCTTTTGCTACATGAACCTGAAGGCTGTTGATATCTTCAACTGAATCAACAACAAAGGAAGGTTCTTCACGGCTTACATCAATTCTTCCTTTAAATGCATAAACGCCGTCGGCAAAAACTGACTGGCGAATAACGCCCCATGTTTTTGCAAAGAAGGTAATATCAATAGTTCCGTTAATGTCCTGCAGTTTTGCAAAGGCCATGTCTTCGCCGCGTTTGTTTCTGATGACGTGAAGGTCCTGAACCATACCGATGAGGGTATAAGTTTTGCCTGCATTTCTTGTCTGCCATGAGTTACGCCCCTGCGCTTGTGCCTGAGCCTGTTGTTCTTTTGTAAACTTTGCTTCTCTTTCGAGTGTAAGGGAATTTAAAGTTCCGGCCTTTTCCATAATTTCGCGATAGTCATCAAGCGGGTGGCCTGAAACATAAATACCGATACATTCTTTTTCGAGATTAAGTTTTTCCATTGTCGGAAGGTCTTCAACTTCTTCAAAAGTAAAGTCTACAAATTCCTTTTCACCGGAATCTTCGAAGAGACTTCGCTGGCCGTTGTTTGCACCATTGTGTTTTGCTTCACAGTAATCAACGGCTCTTTCAAGATTCTGCAAAAGGGTAGGACGGTTCTGACCGAACTGATCAAAGCCACCAGTTTTGATTAAAACTTCAATCGCTTTGTTGTTTACGGCACGCTTTCCGTCTGTAACTTTAATACCTGCACGTTCTACAAAGTCGATGAAGGACTGGTAAGGACCGTTAGCTTCGCGTTCTGCAACAATTGCAGCCGCAGCGCCTTCTCCCATTCCCTTGATTCCTTTAAGACCGAAAACGATGCGACCGTCAATTACGTCGAATACGATGTCGGATCTGTTTACGTCAGGCGGATCAACAGGAATGCCGATACGGTTAGCTTCTGCAATATAGAACGGAAGACCGTCAGTTGTAGTAATTTCGTTTGTAAGGTTGGCTGCCATAAACTCGGCAGGATAGTTTGCCTTGAGGAATCCTGTGCGGTATGCAAGAACAGAATAAGCTGCGGCGTGTGATTTGTTAAATCCGTATCCGGCAAACGGAACCATGATATCAAAGATTTCATCGGCATGCTGTTCTGTAAAGCCCTGCTTTACGGCACCTTCGATAAATTCTTTTTTCTTTCCCATCAAAACTTCAGGCTTCTTTTTTCCCATGGCACGACGAAGCATGTCGGCACCACCAAGAGAGAAGCCGGCAATACGCTGAGATACCTGCATTACCTGTTCCTGGTAAACCATTACACCGTAAGTTTCTTTAAGAATATCTTCGAGACAAGGATCAGGGTAGTGGATTGTTTCAGGCTTCCACTTACCGTTGATGTAGTTTGGAATGTAATCCATTGGACCTGGACGGTACAATGCGTTTAATGCTACAAGGTCTTCAAGTTTTTCTGGCTGGAACTGACGAAGGATTTTCTGCATTCCCGGACTTTCAAACTGGAATACGGCAACAGAGTCTCCGCGCTTGAAAAGATCGAAGGTCTTCGGATCTGATTCTGAAACATTTGCACAGACAAAATCTTCTGCACCTTCTTTCTTATGCTTGTTTACAATGTCTTCTGCATAGCGGATGAGGGAAAGTGTTTTAAGACCAAGGTAGTCAAATTTTACAAGACCACAAGGTTCGATAATATCCATCGTGTACTGTACGCCGATTTTCATTCCGTCTTTATCAGCGATTGCAAATACAGGAGCCCAGTCCGGAAGCTCTGTCAGACCAATTACCATTCCTGAGGCATGAAGACCTGTGTTTCGTTTACAGCCTTCAAGTTTTTCTGCCAGGTCAAAAAGTTTTTCGTAGCGTGGATCGTGTCTGTATTCTGCAAGCTGACCGCCGTCAGGAAATTTTTCGTTTGGTGGTTCAAAACAGTTTTTAAGTTTTGTCTTAAGGTTTTCTGAAACCTTTGACTTAAGCATGTTTACTTCAGAAAGAGGAATGTTTAAGGTTCGTCCGACATCGGCAATAACGTTCTTTGGTTTTAAAGTACCGAATGTTACGATGTGTCCAACCTTTTTGTCGCCGTACAGATCGCGGGTGTGCTGGATGATGTCCTGTCTGTAGTCGAAGTCCATGTCAACGTCGAAATCCGGCATGGATACGCGTTCAGGGTTGAGGAATCGTTCGAAAATTAATTTGAATCGGAAAGGATCAATGTCCGTAATTCCAAGACAGTAAGCAACAAGGGAACCTGCACCGGAACCTCGTCCCGGCCCAATCGGCATGTATGGCTTGGGACGGTTGTTAACATTGTCCCAGGTAGATTTTGACCAGTTGATGAATTCCCATACAATGAGGAAGTATCCCGAGAATCCCATTCCAAGAATGATTCCCATTTCATATTCGCAGCGTTCGCGGATTTCAGGTGTAATCTCAGGATATCTTTTTTTAAGTCCCAGTTCTACAAGATGCCTTAAGTAAGCATCCTGGTTTTTTGTATAATCATCGCTTGTCTGAAATTCCTTAGGAAGTTCGAAGCGTGGAAGTGTTCCCTTAAGTTCAGGAGTTGAGTACTGGTGAATTGTGAGATTACACATGTTTGCAATCTTAACAGTGTTTTCGTAAGCATCAGGACAGTCAGGAAATAAAACTCGCATTTCTGCTTCTGTTTTAAAATACCATTCGTGGTGAGAGCCGCCCATTCCTGAAACGAACTCGCCGTTTGGTCCCATTGTCATGTTTTTCTTAAAGCCGATTGAGCGTAAACATTCCTGGGCTTCCCAGTCTTCTTTTTCTACATAGTGAATATCGTTTGTTACTACAAGAGGAACGTCAAGTTTTCTGGCCATTGCAATAAGCTTTGGGTTAAGTTCTTTCTGTTCAGGAAGACCGTGGTCCTGAAGTTCGATGTAATAATGATCAGGTCCGAAAAGATTTTTGTATTTTAAAACAAGTTCCTCTGCTTCTTTTTCCATTCCAGCCATCAAAAGCTGAGGAAGTTCACCTGCGATACATGCAGAACAGCAGATCAGGCCTTCGTGATATTTTTCAAGAAGTTCCCAGTCGATACGAGGCTTTCCGTAATAAAGACCTTCAGTAAAACCAATTGACGAAAGCCAGCACATATTCTGGTAACCTTTCTGGTTTTCGCACAAGAGAATTAAGTGAAAGTAATGAGCATGGCGTTCGCCGTCTTCACCTTTGCGTGAATAAGGAACATCATTTTTTTCTAGATGGCTTCCGTAGGCAACGTAAAATTCCTGGCCTACAATCGGATTGATGCCGTTGGCGTGACAGATATGTTCAAAGTTAAGAACACCGAACATATTTCCGTGATCAGTGAGGGCAAGGGCCGGCATGTTGAGGCTTTTGGCCTTTTTGATAAGGTCGTCAATCTTTGCACAGCTGTCCAGAAGTGAGTTGTCTGAGTGAACATGAAGGTGAACGAAATTAGAAACGGGCGTTCCCTCAGGAGCGTCCGGGAATACGTGTATATCTGCCATAGTGTTATTAGTATAGTCGAATTTGGGTTTAAAATCGAGGTTTTAAATGGTAAAAAGAGAGATATTTGTTGTTTTATGACTTTAATTATACCGTTGATTTTATGTCAAAACAATCAAAGATTTCAAAATCCTTTGCGTTTGCAGTCCACAGTTCTGTGATACCGTTATTAAAGTAGGTGGCTGCCATCATTGTGTCTGTCAGGCGTTTACGACCAAGGTTATATTTTTGAATCCATTGCATGCATATCTCAAAGTCATCCTGATCTGAATGCAAGATTGTAAAATGGGGATGATTATTTATATAACTAATCCTTTCTAGAGCCATTTTAAGTGAGAACGGGTTTGGAAATCTTTTTGCATCTGTAACAACATGCACATATTCTAACAATGCATCTGCAGTAACATAAATTTCTGATTTAGATTTACCTAAATCATTTAGAATTGATAAAACCTTTTCATGTCTTGGAGAAACAGTTATATCAAGATCAACAAGAAAGTTAGTGTCTATGGCAATACGATGGGTTTTATTAGAAATGATATCGTTCATCAGCCATCTCCCCGAAAATATCATCGTCTATATAATCTTTTAATATTTCACCGGTATTTGTTCCCAATGGAACAAAATCTTCAAAGTAATTTGTTGTGACTTTCTCAGGCTCATATTTTAATGCAGCTTTGTATAAAAGCTGTTCTATAGAAAGTTTATACTTTGCGGCTTTCTTTGACAGGTAATTCATTTCAGAGGTGCAAAAATATACAGGTATTTCTTGAGGAATATCCCTTACTCTTGAACCTGCGTATCCCGCATACCCGGAATCCGCAACTTCAAGCTTTGGATCTTTAATCACATATTCATTTATAAGGTGAACTTTGTTGTCGATGAGTGTCTCGTAAGGAACCTGGTACATTTGCGAAAGCTTTCGGACTAATTCTACAGAAGGTTCAACCTCTCCGGATTCGTATTTTATGTACGACTGTCGTGAGATTCCCAGTTCTTTTGCCACTGCGTCTTGTGAGAAAAAATGTTCTTCCCGTAATTGTCTCAAGATTTCTTTCATGGTTTTAGTGTAGGGGGAATTTTCTTTAAAGTCAAGGGGAATTTACAAATGTAATGATAAATTTACATAAATAATTATTTATTCTGTAAATCTGAAATTAATAATTGTAAGGCATAATGTTGTCGTTTTCCCAGTTTGAAATGCTCTGCTTAGTTACTCCAAGTGCTTTAACCATGCTCTGGAATTCCTGAAGGCTTTTTTTATAGACGGTAGAAAGCTAGTGTGGTATAATAAATAAAACAGTACTCTGCTCCCTCGATGGTAATCGGGGGGGGTACTTATGTATAGTGTGTTACAGAATGTAGTGCGCGAAGGAGATTGGTATGAAAAAATCAAATTTAGTTAAGGCATTTACAGTAATGGCTATTATGGCTGCAGGTGCCTTTTTTGTTGGCTGTGCAGATCCGTCTAGCGCAGGTGGAAGCAGTGCAGGTGGAAGCACTGGCGAAAGCACTGGCGAAAGCACTGGCGAAAGCACTGGTGGAAGTGAAATTCTTGGAACAAAGGCACCAGGTGTCGCAAAAGCCGTAGGTGACATTGTGTTCAATGACGGAAGTGCCACACCTTATACTGCTGAACTTACTCTTTCAGATGAACAGAAGGATGCGGCAATTGCAGTTATCTTTAAGGTAGATGGTGGAAAAACTTTAGGTGTAGGCTTAAAACACAACAGAAGTGTTCTAGCATGGTGTACAGATTATGCAAATGCATACAATACAAACATTAAAACAATCCAGTGTCCTGCAACAGGAAGTGCCGGTAACCTTACCTTTACAGATGACACAGACGGAAGCGACAACCTTGAACAGATAGCATCATTTTTGGCAACGGCAGGACTTGCAGACGATACTACAGATGCATCAAAATACCCAGCATTCTACTTTGCAAAGAACTATAAAAATACAGCAACAAATCTTGGGGCTGCATATGAAAATGGCTGGTATTTACCAACAGTAGCAGAATTGTTTGATATCTGGAAGGTAAAAGCAACAGTAGATGCAGCAAGTAGTCTTTGTGGAGGAAGTCAGTTTGGTGATAGCTACTACTGGTCGTCGTCCCAGTACGCTTCCTACGCTACTCTCGCATGCTTACTCAATTTCCGCGATGGGGACTGGGGCGGCGTCAAGAACGGCAGCCACTCTTTTACGTTTGTGCAGTGCGGGCTTTCAACTAGCGAAACGAAGTGCAGCGGATTTAACTATTTATCCATTTTGTTTTCAACCTTACTATGTAAGGTTGAAAACCCGAAAAAAAATTCCAAAATTTCGCCCTTGGCTTATGTGAGCTGAGGGCTTTTTTTTATGATATAATTGTTTCATGGCATTATATTACGATTTACCAGTCTTGAAGTAAACAAATGTGTTAGAAGGATAAAATAAATCGAGTAAAGGCTGTAAAAGTAGATGTAAACTAATGTTTGCCCCATATTCCCCAAAAAAATAAAATCTACTATAATAGTTATTTATACGCGGAATATGTCCGCAAAAAATATTGGTGTCATTATTATAGGAGATTAAAAAAATGGCTGACGAAAAATTACAGATTGTACGCCACAGTTGTGCACACGTTATGGCAGAGGCAGTTAAACACTTGTTCCCTGGAACTAAAATTGCAATCGGACCTGCTATCGATAACGGATTTTATTATGACTTCGATTTTGGAACAACGAAAATCTCTGACACCGACTTTCCTGCAATCGAAAAAGAAATGAGAAAAATCCTTGCCGGAAATCATGACTTTGTAAGAAAAGAAGTTTCTAAAGAAGAAGCATTAAAGCTTTTTGCTGATGAACCATATAAAGTAGAACTCATCAACGACCTTCCTGACGGTGAAACAATCACAACATACGAACAGGACGGATACCTTGACCTTTGTCGTGGTCCACATGTTGCAAATACAAAAGAAATCAATGGTCAGGCTTTCAAGTTGAATAAGATTGCCGGTGCTTACTGGAGAGGCGATGCAACTAAAGCTCAGCTTACTCGTATCTACGCTCTCTGTTTTGCAAAACCAAATGATCTTAAAGATTATCTTACAATGCTTGCAGAAGCAGAAAAACGCGATCACAGAAAGCTCGGTGTAGAAATGGATCTGTTCCATGTAGATAACGAAAACCCAGGTCAGGTATTCTGGCATCCAAACGGATGGACAATCTATACAACAATGCAGGACTACATGCGTAAAATGGTTCGCCGTGACGGATATCAGGAAGTAAATACTCCTGCAATCATGCCACGCACTTTGTGGGAACGTTCGGGACACTGGGGACACTACCAGAAAAACATGTTCATCACAGAATCAGAAAAAAGACTTTTCGCAATCAAACCAATGAACTGTCCTGGTGCTTTGGAAATCTTCAAAAGCCGCCAGCGTTCGTATAAAGATCTTCCACTTCGTCTTGCAGAATTCGGTCATGACGTTCGTAACGAACCTTCAGGAACATTGCATGGTGTAATGCGTGTCCGCGGTTTCGTTCAGGATGATGCTCACATTCTCTGTACAGAAGAACAGGTTGGGGCAGAAGTTGCAAAGTTCTGTAAACTTCTTAAAACTGTATATCACGACTTTGGTTTTGATGACCTTGTTGTTAAATTCTCTACAATGCCAGACGATCATGTAGGGGATCTTGCAACTTGGGAACGCGCAGAAAAAGCTCTTGCTGATGCATGTCATGAAGCTGGTCTTGAATTTGAACTTCAGCCGGGAGAAGGTGCATTCTACGGTCCTAAACTTGAGTTTAAACTTTATGACTGTCTCGGTCGTGAATGGCAGTGTGGAACAATTCAGGCTGACTTCCAGCTTCCATCTGCTGAACGCCTTGATGCAACATACATCGGTGCAGATAACCAGAAGCATCATCCTGTAATGCTTCACCGCGCTATCCTCGGATCTTTCGAACGCTTCCTTGGAATCTTGATTGAAAACTTTGCCGGTGCATTCCCAACATGGCTTGCATTTGAACAGGTTGCAGTTGTTCCTGTTTCAAGTGAATTTGATGATTACGCTCGTCAGGTTAACGATGCACTTGTTGCACACGATATCCGTTCAAACGCATATCTTGATGATGACAACATGAAGAACAAGATTAAAAATATTTCTATGGAACACAGAACTCCATACATTCTTGTTGTCGGAGAAAAAGAAAAGGCAGAAGGAACAGTTTGTGTACGCTACCGTTTCTCAAGCAAGAAGCCACAGGAAACAATGAAGCTTGATGATTTTATCAAGTATGTAGAAGATAAAGTTAATACTCATTTTATTGGAATTTAAAGAAGATTCCCTAAAACCCTCATCTAAGGAGGGAAGACACCCGCTACTTACGAAGCGTGGGTTTCCTCCCTCCTTAAACCTCCCTTCTTCCTTGCACGTTTTTTTTGCTTGCTTACGCTTTGCGGTTGCGCTAAATTAATTTGTTTTTCTAAAACACAAATCTAGATGTTACATTAATAATCATTCCGTCGACTCCGTTGCCGCTTATAAGCTGTCCGACAGGAAGATAAATCTTTGCAGTTAATCCTGCTCTGAAATTGTCGTTTACTTTATAATCCCAGCTTAAAAATATTTCAGGGTAGAGGAATCTTGCGTTTCCCCAGAACCATGAATTTATTTTTTCAATATCACCTTTTGCAGTTCCTGTTGCGCCTTTGTCATTATCTTTTACGCCGGTTGATAAAAGTCCGAAGCGCATTAAAAAGCCAAGCCCTGCTCCCGGTGTGATTGTGTGCTTTCCGAATCTGAAGTTAAAACCTACAGGGCAATCGAGCATAAAGCAGAGGGTAGTAGCAGTGCGGTGTTCAACTTCTGCAGGGAGCGCATCTTTTCCGTCATAGAGATAATACATCATCCAGAAATCAAGTCGCGGTTCAATAGAAATTAAATCTGTAATATCAAGAACTACGCCACCACCGAATGTAAAATTAACAGGGGTAGGAGCACTTTTTTCTTTTGATGCAAGATTTAAAGTGATGTTTGTACCGATATTAAAATAAGGTCGTACTGAAATTCCTTTTGCTTCAGGAGCTGGTAAAATTTCTGAATCTGAATTTTGTGAAAATACAGGAGCAGCTGCAAGTAAAGAGAAAAAAAGCGGTAATACAATTTTTTTTATTGCATTCATTTTTTTTAATATCTTCATAATTTTTAATGCTTTCATTTTTTTTCCGCCTTACTCGTTGTAAATAACCTGTGCAAGATCAACGCTTAAAAGACCTGCACGTCCTGTTTCAAAGAATGATGATTCTTCCCATGAAACATAAAGCATGTCGCCCGAAATTCCAAAGTCAGTATAAATAAAACCTTCAGGAAGTTTAGGAAGTCTTAATGCAATCGGTTTTGAATTGTTAAGAATTCTTTTTCCTGTTAATGCGCCGGAGAAGTACATAGTTCCGTCTTTGAACACGGCACCGACCCAGCTGTCCGAAAGCTGGACAATTCCTTCTGCTGCAATCTGATCTTCTGTATTGTTTTCATATTTTCTTGGTGAAGGACCGCCTGCTGTTTTTACAGTGATTGTAAAAGGAAAATCCTGAGGAAGACATGAAAGAAGTTTTTTTATTCTGTCAGGTGCTGAAGAGAATTTTTTTAATTCCTGCATTTTTCTGAATTCACTTTCAGAGGAAGGAACGAGTGAGATTTTTGTTTTCTTGTCTACATTTGTTTCTTTGTCAATCGATGAGTCGTTCGGAAGAATAGACAAAAGGGCTGTGCTTGGATTCCATTTGATGTAAGAAAATTCTGTTTTATTTTCTTTTGAATCTTTAATGCAGTAGTACCAGAAATTTCCGTCCCAGAAATAATCTGTTACCTGTGCTGTCGGAGCAAGCTTTAATGAATCTGTATTGATGATAGGAAAGAATGCGTTAGCCTTTGTGTCGTACTGAACAAGTACAGAAATATCCTGATTCTCTGAATGTGAAGAAAGAGTACTTCCAAGTGTTTCGTTAAAGAATGCATCTTTGTAAAGAGAGAAAACTGGATTTGAGTTCATGAATACAATTCCGTCTGCAGTAAAATCTTTGAAAATCAATTTGTCTGTATGAAGAACTGTTTCTTCTCCGTTAAGTTCCATTACTCCAAGATGATTAATCAGGGCATATGCTTTTGGAATTGTATTCTTGTTTTCGTATTCATCAATTGCGGCTGTCTGTCCGATTCCTGAAACTCTGATACTTTCTGTGTAAGGTTTTTTGATTACCTTCGGCGCATCTTCGGGAGTTTTAATTTTTTCAAAATCTGTGGCGGTAAAGCAGTACCATTTGTGAGTCGTAATTATTTTTTCAGGAATTACATCTTCTTCTGCAGCTGAAGTTTTCTTGCTGCACGAAAAAAGCATCAGTGAGCAAAGAATTAAAAGTGCAGATCTGTATATCAATTTATTTTTCATAGCTTATCTCTTCTATATATTTTCGGTTGATTCTGGGGGAATTTCAAGTTAAAAATTTATGACATTTTTTTTAAAAGTGTGATTTTAACGCGGAATTTCGACTATTTTTCACGACCGTGTACGAGCACGACCTTGAAATGAAACAGCTTTTATGATATATTTGCACTAATTTCTAATACAATAGGAAAGATTTTTTTCGAATTTTTTTTGGGGGTCTTATGACAATACAAGAGATGCTGAGTCAGAGCGGACTTTTGACTCTGCTTGGAATGGGTGTCGTTTTCTCATTCCTCATTATTATGATTATCTGTATGTATATCCTTCATGGAATTTTACATGCATTTAAATTGGATAAGGATGCACCTGCAGCAACACCTGCAGCGCAGTCTTCCACACCTGCCTCAGCACCTGCTGCTGGCCCTGCTTCTTCAAATGATCAGGCTGTAATTGCTGCAATCGCAGCTGCCGTTCATGACAAGGCATTAAATTCGTAAATAATAACAGGAGATAAAAAATGGCTAAAGTTGGAATTTCAGAACTTGCAATCCGTGATGCTCACCAGAGTCTTCACGCAACTCGTATGACTACTGCAGATATGCTTCCTATCTGTGACAAACTTGATAAAGTTGGATACAAATATATCGAAGGATGGGGTGGAGCTACATATGACTCATGTATCCGCTTCTTGAACGAAGATCCATGGGAACGCCTCCGTAAACTTCACGCAGCACTTCCTAACAATAAAATCATGATGCTTCTTCGTGCTCAGAACCTTCTTGGTTACAAGCACTATGCAGATGATGTAGTTGAAAAGTTTGTTGAAACTGCAGCTAAAAACGGTATCGGCTGTTTCCGTATTTTCGATGCTTGTAATGACCCACGCAACATGGAATGCGCTACAAAGGCTGCTAAAAAATCTGGTGTTGATGTTCAGATGGCTATCTCTTATGCTGTAACACCATTCCACACAAACGAAAAATATGCAGAACTTGCAAAAACATATGCTGACTTCGGTGCAGATTCAATCTGTATCAAAGATATGTCAGGTCTTCTTAAACCTTACGAAGCTTATGACCTCGTAAAAGCAATCAAAGCAAAAGTTGATCTTCCTGTTGAAATTCACTCACACGCAACAACAGGTCTTTCTGTTGCTTCACTCCTCAAAGGAATCGAAGCAGGTGCTGACATCGTAGACACAGCAATTTCTTCTATGTCTATGGGTACATCTCACTCACCAACAGAAACAATCGTAGAAATGCTCAAAGGTACAGATTACGATACTGGCCTTGATACAAAACTTCTTCTCGAAATCGCAGCTTACTTCCGCGAAGTTCGCAAACACTACTCATCACTTGAATCAGCATTCCTCGGAGCTGATACACGTATTCTTCTTTCACAGGTTCCAGGCGGAATGCTTTCTAACCTCGAATCACAGCTCAAACAGATGGGCGCTGGTGACAAGATGGATGCTGTACTTGAAGAACTTCCAAAAGTACACAAAGACGCAGGTTACGTTCCACTTGTAACTCCTACATCACAGATCGTAGGAACACAGGCTGTATTCAACGTAATCCAGGGTCGTTACAAGATGATGACTGCTGACTTTGCAAATCTCGTTACAGGAAAATTCGGAGCTCTTCCAACTGCTGCTAACCCAGACGTTGTAGCTCAGGGACTTGCACAGAACAAGATGACAGAAGTTATGACATGTCGTCCTGCTGACAAAATTGAACCAGAATGGAACAAGATGGTTGAAGAAGCAAAAGCAAATGGTGGTAACGGATCTGACGAAGACGTTCTCACATACGCTATGTTCCCACAGGTTGCAAAGAAATTCTTCTCTACTCGTGCAAACGGTCCAGTTGATGCTGCAGCAACATTCGCTAAAAAAGAAACTGCTCCTGCTAAAGAAAACAAGGGCGGTTCATATACAATCAACGTAAACGGTACAGCTTACAATGTAACAACAGGTCCTGCTGGTGACAGCATGAACGTTACAGTAAACGGAACCGCATACAATGTAGCATTCGGAGCTCCAGGAGCAACTCCTGCAGTAAGTGCTGCTCCAGCAGCCGCTGCAGCTCCAGTTGTAACAGGTGGCGTTGACGTTAAGTCTCCAGTTGCCGGAACTCTTCTTAAACACGTAGCTCCATCAGGAAGCGCAGTTAAGAAAGGCGACACAGTAATCATCATCGAATCTATGAAGATGGAACTTGAAGTAAAAGCACCAGCTGACGGAACAATCACATATTCAGTACAGCCAGGAACTCAGGTTCAGGCTGAACAGACACTCGCTTCAATCGGCGGTGTAGCAGCTGCAGCACCTGTTGCTCCAGCTCCAGTAGCTGCCCCAGTTGCAGCTCCTGCACCAGCACCTGCTGCATCCCCAGTTGCATCAGGAAGCGGAACACCTGTTAAAGCACCAGTTGCCGGAACACTTCTTAAATATGCAGTTGCAGAAGGTGCTTCAGTAACTCCTGATACAACAGTAATCATTATTGAATCTATGAAGATGGAACTTGAAGTAAAAGCTGGAAAAGCTGGTAAAGTTCACTTCATTGCACAGACTGGTTCACAGATCGCTGCAGACCAGACATTGGCTGAAATTAACTAAGGATTGATAAATGAACGAATTAGCTCGTGATAAAAAACATGTATTAAAAACAACTGTTCTTATTATGCTCGTTGCTGTGCTTGCTTCTTTCGTATTCAAGCCGGCAGTTCAAGCAGAAACAGCAGAAGCTGCAAGTGCACCGGTAGCAGCAAAAGTTGCCGGTGACGATTCTGTTAAAACAATTGAAGTTGGATCATTCCTTAACAATATCTGGCAGTCAACAGGTATTTATAAAATGATTCATACTGAAACTAAAGAAGAAATTCTTGCTGCAAGAGAAGCTGCAGAAAAAGTTGAAGCAGCTAAAAAACAGCAGGAAGCTCTTGCTGAACAGGAACTTATCGAACACCCTGTAGAAGGCTGGAAGAAAATCGTAATGATTCTTATCGGATTCCTTATTGTTTACCTTGCTGTAGCAAAAGGTTTCGAACCATTGCTTTTGATTCCAATCGGATTCGGTACAATTCTCGTTAACATTCCAGGTGCTGGAATGGGAAGTGCTCCAGATGGAATGCTTCACATTATTTACAGTGCTGGTGTAGGAAACGAATTCTTCCCTATGCTTATCTTTATGGGAATCGGTGCAATGACAGACTTCGGTCCGCTTATTGCAAATCCTAAAATGGCATTGCTCGGAGGAGCTGCACAGCTTGGTGTATTCGTAACATTGATTGGTGTTGCTCTTTTGAACTTTACAGGTCTTGATCCTTATACAATTAAAGAAGCTGCTGCTATCGCCATCATCGGTGGTGCTGACGGTCCTACTTCTATTTACGTATCAAGTAAGCTTGCACAGAACCTTATGGCTGTAATTGCAGTAGCTGCATATTCTTACATGGCATTGGTTCCAATGATTCAGCCACCTATCATGAAGGCTCTTACAACAAAGAAAGAACGTCTTATCAAAATGAAACAGCTTCGCGTTGTTTCTAAAACAGAAAAAACATTGTTCCCAATGATGCTCCTTGTTTTGACAATTCTTCTTCTTCCACCTGCAGCACCACTTATCGGTATGCTCGCATTTGGTAACTTTGTAAAACAGTGTGGTGTTGTTGACCGTCTTTCTAAAACAATGGAAAATGAATTGATCAATATCGTTTCAATTCTTCTTTCTCTTGGTGTAGGTTCACAGATGACTCCAGAAAAGATTATGAATCCAAAATCACTTGGTATCATTCTTCTCGGTCTCTTTGCTTTTGCTGTTGCTACTGCCGGTGGTATCATCATGGCTAAGATTATGAACCTCTTCCTCAAAGATAAGATTAACCCACTTATTGGTTCAGCAGGTGTATCTGCAGTTCCAATGGCAGCTCGTGTATCTAACAAGGTTGGTATGGCAGAAGATCCTACAAACTTCCTTTTGATGCATGCAATGGGTCCAAATGTTTCAGGTGTAATCGGAACAGCAGTTGCTGCCGGTGTATTCATTGCAACATTTGCATAATTAAAAGAAACAGTTTAGTTAATTCTAAACTTTAAAAGAAAAGGGAAACCTTGTGATTCTTCACTTTATTGTGAAGGCTTGCAAGGTTTCCCTTTTTTTTATGTTTATTAAATGTTTTGAACAAAAGGCTGCCATTAGCGGCAGCCTTTTGTTTTGTCTTATCGATTATTAATAAGATTATTTTGCAATTTCAATTTTTACAACTTTGAAGCTGTATTCTGAATCGTTTACAGTACAGTCAAATTCTTCACCAACTTTGTGGTCGAGAAGAGCGTTACCGAATGGAGAAAGGTAAGAAATAACGTTGTTGTCTGAATCTGATTCCCATGGTCCGAAGATTGTGTAAACTTCTTCTTTTTCTGTTTTCTTGTTGAACAATGTTACAGTTGTAGAGAAAGAAATTACAGAAGAAGTTGCAGTTGTTGGGTCGAAGATTACGGCACGGTTCAATTCTTCCTGGAGCTTCTGGAGCTTCTTGTTGAGGAATGCCTGCTTTTCTCTTGCTGCATGGTATTCTGCGTTTTCTTTCAAGTCGCCTTTTTCGCGCGCTTCCTGAACTTCGATTGCAACAGCAGGGAGCTGAACTTTCTGGATATCTTCTGCAAGAGCTTTCTTTTCTTCGAGTTTTGCAGATGTAACGAGCATTCCTTTTGGAGCTGCAGCTTTGCTTTCTTCTGTTGTATGGAACTTGAAGTCTGGATATTTATCAAGAATCTTTGAACGAAGTCCGGCTTTAAGGTTTGCTTCAAGGTCAGGAATATCATCAACCAATGTGTACATCTTTGTAACAGTATCTTCGCCGTTAGCAAACATGTAAGTAGCAAGAGCATCTGTCTTGAACAAAAGCTGTGTTGCAGTCTTGTTGATTTTTTTGTTTTCTGTTGAATTAACGTGGTTATTGATTTCACGGAATGTCAATTCGATAACCTGGAGCAATGCGATGAGCTGTTTTTCGTAAGTTACGCCGCAGTTTTTGAACCAGTCCTTATCCTGACATTTTTCAAAGAAGTAAAGGATAGCTTCACGGAAGTCTTTAACATCTTCAAATGCTGTTTTAGCAAGAGCCTTAAGTTTGTCTTCTTGACCTTTTTCAAGGAGTGTTGTAAGCATTTTTTCCTGAAGAACTGTAGGGAAGAGTTTGATGTATTCATCTGCCCAGTTAGGAAGAAGCTTGATGTTTGTAAGGAAGTCTTCTTTAAGTGATGTGTTCTTTGTATCTTTGAGCTGTTCATACATTTCGCGTGGATCGTCGATATCATCGTAAATCTGAGCGAATGAATATTTGCATGTATAAGCATGCTGTGGAAGAACTTTTCCGATGTACTGAACAACGAGGTAAGATGCGAGAACCTGATCTGTAACCTTTGTGATTGTCTTGATAAAGCCGATGAAGTAGTTGTACATATCAGCGAACAATTCGCTTTCTTTGTCTGTTTCGTCGTTGTTAACGAACTTCATGATAATATCAATGCGGTTGAAGAACTGTTTCTGAGCTTTGAATTCGTTTGCGAACTTTTCTTCTTTACTGATTTCGCAGTCGCGAACCATGTATTCATTGATATCGTTAGGGTTAACACCAAATGTTGCATCTGATTCAAGAATCTTTTTAGCTTTTGAGTTCCAGCTTGTCCATTCGCCTGTTGAAAGAATTGCAGGAACAAGTTCAGCCTTGATACGTTTGAAGTTACATTTGTTGCCGAATGATTTGATGATGATTTTAAGTGTATCAACAATGTTTTCTTTTACATAAGATGAAAGTTCTTCTTTAGATTTTGTAGCTTTAAGAACCCAGATGTGGTCCTTAGCCAATGGTGTAAGTGCACTGATTGCCATCTTGAGTGACATTTCGTGAACACCGTTCTTTTTACCGAAGTTGATTGTAAGGTTGTCATTTTCTACCTTACGGATAATACCAACGCCCCAGCTTCTGTGAAATACGAAGTTCTTTGCATCGAATGCAATGTGTTTTTCAAAGTCGTTGATAGCTTCGAAAATGTTACGGAAGTTCTGTGTAAGGTCAGAAGAACGGATGTAGTCTTCGAGATGACTGTGGCCGTTATATTTTCCACGGTAACATTCAACGATTTCTCTTCTTGCCCATGGATCTTTTGGATCGATAGAAAGAATAAGTTTAAGAATATCAATTGCTGTATCCCAGCGTGCGTTGTCTTTGTACCAGTTGTAAAGTTCCTGCATAAGGAGAGCAGATTTGTCTTCACTGATAGATTTTGCAACTTTTCTCTGAACGAGAAGGAAGAAATCGATTTCTTCAGGAATTGTAGCAACAAGCTTTGTCCAAAGTTCTTTTACAGGACCGATATTTTTTGTTCCGATGTAACGGAGAAGTGCTTTCTTGTAGTAGTCTGTAGCATTGTCTGAACCGATCTGTTCATAGTGTTCAGCGAGGGCTTTTGCAAGTTCAGCTTCTTCAAAGTCGAGTTTTACGATTTTTTCGTACAATTCCCATACTTTTTCGTTGTTTTCTTCGCGGTAAGCTTTTGCAAGAGTTCTCAAGGCGAACTTGTTGTTTTCATCTTCTTCGAGAACAGTTTCACAGAGGTAAACAACGATTGGTTCTTTGTGTGCTTTCTGGAAAATATCAACGAGAGTGATGAGACTTGAATTATCAAGAGCACCGTCTCTTACAGAAAGAATTCCGGAGATATACAAAGCAATGATACTGTCTTTTGAATGAGTCAAATGCTCATCACAGATTGCTTTGATTTCTGTAACGCAGTTTTCTTCTCTTGCTTTTTCAATAAGAGTAGTAAGCTCGGCCAGGTTGTTTTTTGTGTAATTACTGATTGTTGCACGAGTCCATGTCTCTTCTTTGAGCATTTCCTGTACTTTAGATTCAAGTTCTTTAGACATACGTATATATCTCCTTAAAAAATAATTAACTCACTCAGTTTGTTATTTAACGTAAGATTCGTAAATAACAGGGTCTAATATCTTTATTCTTGTCAGAATCTCACTGATTCTGAAATTATCTTCTGTATTCATTGTGTAGTAATCAATGAGCCAGAAGTAAAGATTGCACAGTCTTGGTTCAAGGAGGCGGCAGTTGCATGACGGATCCTTCAACTCATTCTCACAGGCATATATTTCCTGCTTGAGCTTTGAAACTTCCTGCGGACGAAGCATTCTTTTAACAGTAAAAACACCGAAAATCTGTCCGTAAACAGGAATCCATTCCTGGAGTGCATCTCCAGAATAGCCTTTGTCTTCAATCTTGCGAATCAGACACTGAATAAGTTCAGAGTCAAGAAAACACAGATTGATTTTTTGAGCATCAATATAGAATGCTTCTCTGAATAAAACTTTTGCTTTTCGATCTTCCCCGCAAAGTGCATAACAGTCAGCAAGCTCAGCCACAACAGCTGAAACTCCAGGCTTAAGTCTGTTTGATTCAAAAAGACAGTTCTTTGCAGTTTCGTATTCGCCTAACTTTTTGTAACACAAACCGATTTTACGACTTATTTCTGCACGCTGGTCAAAGTCTGTAACATTGACCAGCAGATAATAATTCTCTAATGCAATCTGGAAAATTCCACATCTGAAGCAATACAGAACATTGTCATCAGGTGTGTATTTCTGTTTTTCTGTGTACGAAAGGAATGAAACCCATTCCGACAGAAGTGTTTCTCCTCTGGTGTAAGGATCCTCTATAGAAGGAAGCTGTCTTATAATGTTCTGCCAGAATGAAAAACAGTTAACCGCAAACTGAATTCGCTCGTTATCCAGAGCGTCCATGAGAATCTGGTTAAGAATGTCGCTGGCTTCTAAAATGTCACCTTTTTTCAAGATTTGACAACATTCTCTAAACCTTTCTTCAATTTGCGCCTGCATACCTTTAAATATATAATTCTGCAAATTTTTAGTCAATGGAAAATTGAATTTTTTTATGAAAAATGGGGAAAGTTTATACTACATATCATAATGAATTGTCAATAGGGGAGTGTAAAATAAATTTTTATTATTTCAGTTAAGGAACTTAAAAATTCCCCTTATGATGCAAAAATGTCAAATTGTTCTATATAAATTACTGATTTAATGATTTTTATTGATAATTAATAACTTAAGTATTAAAATAGTTTTATTATATGTACTACGCTGATTATTGCCCCGAAAGGTGCTCTCCTGGATATTCAGGGAAATTGCAATATTTGGCAAGGTGGTTTTTTATGATTACTCTTAAATTTGGCGGTACATCAATGGCAAATGCCCGCCGCATTTTGGCTTCTGCGGATATCATCATCAATCGCGCAAAAGAAGACCGTCTCAGTGTTGTTGTCAGCGCAGCTGCTGGCATTTCTAACACATTGCAATCAGCAATCGAAGCAACAACTTCTGGTATCTCAGGCTCAAACTACGTAGCAGACATCAAGAACACTCACAACGAAATCTGTCTTGAACTTCAGTCTAAGCTTCCTGGATTTGATGCTGAAAAAGTAATGGCTCGTCTTGAACCAAATTTCGAAGAACTTGATAAGCTTTTAGCTGGTTGTGTTTCTTTCGGTGAATGTCCTGATACTGTTCACTGTAGAATCATGGGTATGGGTGAACTCTTTTCTGCTCCAATTATGGAAGCAGTTCTCATTGCTAAAAAGCAGAGTGTCATTTTCCTTGATTCACGCAAATTTGTATTTACTACAGGAAATCAGAAAGAAGGTGAAGCTGATTACGCTCTCTGTAATGAAGCTTGTGCTCAGTTCCGTGACGGTGCAAACCCTACACAGACTCACATTCTTTTATTCCCTGGATTTATCTGTACATGGAAAGCTGGAACAGGTGCAAAACCTGTAATGGGATTGCTTGGCCGTAACGGTTCAGACTTCAGTGCTGCTATTCTCGGCGCTTCACTTCGTGCAAAGAGAGTAGAGTTCTGGACAGACGTTGACGGCGTTTACACAGCAGATCCTCGCGTTGTAAAAGATGCAATTCTCGTAGATGACATGACTTATGAAGAAGCAATGGAACTTTCATTCTTCGGTTCAAAAGTTCTTCATCCAAAAACAATTGCGCCTCTTCAGGCAAAAGGAATTGAAGCATGGAGCTTAAACTCTCACAATCCTTCTGCCCGGGGAACACGCATCGGTAAAGGACCATTTGAAAGCCGTGCAAAATCAAGCATCTGTGGTATTTCTTCACTTAAACATGTAAGCCTTATCAGTGTCGGCGGTTCTTTAATGAGAGGACGCACAGGTATGGCTTCAAAAATCTTCTCTGCAGTAAGCGCTGCCGGAAGTTCAATTCTTTTGATCACTCAGTCTTCTTCTGAATACACAATTTCGTTCTGTGTAAAAGATGATGAAGCTGCACGTGTAAAAGATTCTCTTGAAAAGAAATTTGAACTTGAAATCCGCGAAAAATTAATCGATGCAATCGACGTTCGTCCGGACTGTGCAATCGTTTCTGTCGTAGGTGACGGAATGATCGCTAACCGTGGTGTTGCTTCAAAATTCATGAATGCGCTTTCAAGCCAGGATATTAATATTCTTGCAATTGCTCAGGGTTCAAGTGAAAGATGTATTTCTTCTGTAATCACAGGAGAATACGCTGACACAGCAGTTAAGGCTGTTCATCAGTTCTTCTTCCATACAGCTCAGACAATCGAAGTATTTGCATTCGGTGCAGGTACAATCGGTGGAACAATGATCGACCAGATTTACCAGCAGCATGACAAGCTTCTTAAAGAAAACGTTGATATCAAAGTTCTTGCAATTACAACAATCGATGGTATGCTTCTTAAAGAAGAAGGCGTTGATCTTTCTAACTGGCGTGACCAGATGAAGACTCCTGACTTCCCATTCGGACCACAGAATGTTGATGATATCATCAAGTTCGTAAAAGAAAAGAAACCGTTAAATCCTGTATTCGTTGACTGTACAGCATCATACGATTTACCGGAACGCTATCTTGATATCCTCAATGCAGGAATGAGCATTGCAACTCCTAACAAGAGAGCAAACTCAATGGACATCAAGTTCTATCACGAACTTCGCCGTACAGCAAACAAGATGCACCGCCGCTTCCTCTACGAAACAAACGTAGGTGCGGGGCTTCCTATCATTGATACTTTGCAGAATCTTTACAAATCTGGAGACAAGCTTGAAAGCTTCAACGGAATCATGTCAGGTTCTCTTTCATACATCTTTGGTAAACTCGATGAAGGCGTCAAGTTCAGTCAGGCTGTTAAAGAAGCAAAAGAACTTCGTTATACAGAACCAGACCCACGTGACGACCTTGAAGGAAAAGATGTTGCCCGTAAGGCTCTTATTATTGCCCGCGAATCCGGATACGATATTGAACTTACAGATATTGAAATGTTCAAAGTATTCCCTGATTCCTTTGATGCATCTGGTACAGTTGATGAGTTCATGGCAAAACTTCCTCAGGTTGATGAATATTTTGAAAAGAAAATGGCTGACCTCAAGAAGAAGAACATGGTTCTCCGTATGGGTGCTACAATCAAAGACGGAAAAGCTAGTGTCGGTATGATGGAAGTTCCAGTAACTGATCCATTGTACAGTGTTCGTGGCGGTGAAAACGCATTTGTATTCTATACAGAACGCTACCAGCCAATTCCACTTACAGTCCGCGGATACGGTGCAGGTGCTGGTGTAACAGCTGCCGGTGTATTTGGCGATATTTTAAGAACAGTTAGTTTCAACCCGGAAAAAAACTAAATTAAGATGCACAGATTTGGAAAATCCAGTCAGTGTGGAAAGTATAAGGAGCATTAAATGGAAAAATATGTATTGTCAGTTCTCGTAGAAAACCATGCAGGTGTTTTGAGCCGCGTATCTGGACTTTTTAGCCGTCGTGGTTACAATATCGACAGCCTTACAGTTTGCGAAACAAACAATCCTGGACAGTCAAGAATGACAATCGTTGTCAAAGGCGATGAATACATTCTTGAACAGATTGAAAAACAGCTTTCAAAATTAGTTGAAGTTATTTCAATCGTTCACTGTGCTCCATCTGAAACATGTCAGCGCCAGACTGCTTTGATTAAAGTTAAGGCTCCTGGTGAATCACGCGCTGTGATTATTGAAACATGTAACATCTTCCGTGCACACATCGTTGATGTCGGACTTAATTCAGTTATCGTTGAAGCTACAGGTAGCGAAGACAAAATTGAAAGCCTTATCAGACTTCTTGAACCATTTGGTATTCTTGAATTTGTTAAGACTGGTCTTACTGCAATGGGACGCGGCGAAAACGTTATGTAATTGATTTTATCCAGAAGCTTTCGTAAATGCTGTACTGGTTCTTTGAAAGACGGCAGTCTGCAATCTGAAAGCTTTTGAATGAAATTTCAGAAGAAAATAATTTTATCTGGGCAGGGTTTAATAACTTTAAGCCTATAAGGCCTGATTTATAAACAGACAGTAAATCTTTGCTGTCTGTTTTTTTTTCGATTGCGCAGGGAATTATAAAAGGTGTAGAGGAATTTTCAGATTCAACTGCGCCATGACAGTATAAAATTGAATTGATGCATGAAAAACCTTTTAGTACACAGTTTGAAGTTTCAGAAAAAAAGTTCTTAAGCTCAGAAGAAAATTTCTGATCTGTGAAAATTCCGTATAAAGGAAAAAGAGGAATGAAATTCTTAAATTCATTTTTAAGCAGAAGGTTTCTGTTTTCAATGAGTACAGTTTCTGTATTTGGATGAAGTATCAGAGCGGTAAAATTAAATGAGTCCAAGTTTTTCTCTTTTATCCTGTTCGCGAGGATTTACGTCTGCATTGAAAAGTCTTTCTGCTCCAACAGTTGTCGGAGGACCGTGGCCAGGCATCAGAATTGTATCTTCTGTCTGAGAAAGAATTTTTTCAAGGATATTTTTTTTCAATGCTTTTTCAGAGAACTTGTTGTTTGATGAACCGATGCGGCCGTTAGTGATTACATCTCCGGTAAAGAGTACGTTTCCGATTTTGAAAACCATTGAGTCCGGAGTGTGACCTGGTACTGACATGTAAGAAACTTCAAGACCTGCAATTTCAATTATGCCTTCATCTTTAAGTACATTTGTTTCAGCGCCGGCAACTTCCCAGTCGGCAGCATAAATTTCGGGAGTATAGATTTTTGTAAGAACTTTTAGTCCGTGAACATGACTTCCGTGATTGTGTGTAATAAGAACGCCTGCCAGATTGTATCCGGAGCGTTCAATGTTATCGATAATCTGGTGAGTTACGATTCCAGGGTCTACAATGATTGCCTGTTTAGTCTGTTCGTTTACAATCAGGTAGCAGTTTGAAAAGCCTTCAATGTTGAGGTGAAAATAAATTTTCATTTTTCGCCTCCGTCTTCTACGGGTTGTGCCGGTTCTACTTTATAAGCAATCTTGTCGTCAAGTTCACCTGCAAACAGCTGGCTCTGTTCCTGGTCAAAAATTGCCTCGCGTGTATTTGAATATTTGAAAAGTACGTTCTGCTGTTCGATAGATCTGAAAACGGTTTTCTTTACGTTGCAGTTTCTGAATGAGGTGTCAATAAGCTTTGCTCTGGTAAAACGGGAATTGTAAAGGTCCGAGTCATCAAATGAAGACTGATATGACTGGATTCCTGAGAAGTTGTCCTGAATCATATCGCTTCCTGTAAAGAGTGTGTGTGAAAAAGTGCAGCCTGCAAAAGAGGTAAACTGCATGTTTGCCTGAAGGATGTTGCAGTCTGAAAAGATTGCAAAGTCAAACATACTCATTCTGCTTCTGAAGCCTGTTGACTGAAGGTTGATGAATTTACTGTGCATAAAATTGCAGCCGTAAAATCTTTTGTCGGTTAAGTCAATGTTTTCAAAAAGAAGACCAGACGCATCAAGTCCGATGATTTTATCATGTGTATTTATGTAATCATAAATTTTCTGTTTAACGCTTTCTTTGTCCGGTGTGTGATCGAGACAGTATCCGGGAACTTCTATAATTTCGCCGTTGCTGTTGAAAGACGAAAGTGAGTTTTTGCAGCAGCCTGGTTCAAGACAAGTATTCAATGAGAACATATAAATATGGTAAGGTATTGCGATGAATTAGTCAAATAGATAGAATATTTTTAAAGTTCGATTTAACCTTGGGTGAAAAAATGGTTGATTTTGCATTCCTTGATTCCGGTACCGGCGGAATTCCCTATCTGACATATCTTCTTGAAAAAAGACCAGATGCGTCCTGCGTCTACGTTGGTGATACTGTCAATTTTCCATATGGCGAAAAGTCTCATGAACAAATTGTTAAATGCGTACTTTCAATTACAGATAAAATCATTAAAACATTTGAGCCTCGTGTCGTAGTTGTTGCCTGCAATACAATGAGCGTAAATACGATTGATATTCTTCGTGAAATTTATCCGGATACTCTATTTGTAGGAACTGTTCCTGCAATTAAACTTGCAGCTTCTGTATCCAAAAAAAGAAGAATCGGATTAATGGCAACTAGAGCAACTGTAGAGCATCCTTACAATGTTGACCTCAAAAATCATTTTGCTTCAGACTGCGAACTTGTTTTAAGACCAGATCCGGAACTGATTGCTTTTATCGAACATGAATCCTTTACTGCAACAAAAGAAGAATGTATAAAGGCCGTTGAACCATGCGTAAATTTTTTCAAAGAAAAAGATTGTGATGCTATGATTCTCGGCTGCACACATTTTTTAAATCTCCGTGATCTTATTCAGGAAGTTGCAGGTGATAAACTTAAGGTTATCGATTCAAGAGAAGGGGTTGTAAACCGTGCCCTCAACATTCTTGATTCCCTGAAAAACAAAACTGTTTCAGAAAACAGAAAACCACTCCTTTATGTAACTATGCTTTCTGACGAAGAAAAAGTTGAATATGATGTAATCTGTTCAAGGTATAATCTTGAATGGGGTGGTGTTCTAAAATAATTTCTGCTTCTATAGACCAATACAACGCAAAATTGTATAAATTACCTATAAAAAAAATTACTACAGATAAAGCACTAGCTGCTGCAGAAAAAAATTATTAAAAGGAATTAATTATGGTAAAACACATTATTCTCTGGACTTTAAAAGAAATGCCAGAAGATGAAAAAGCAAAAGTTAAAGCAGAAATCAAAACTGGTCTTGAAGCTCTCGTCGGAAAAGTTCCTGGCCTTGTAGATGTAAAAGTAAATATTGACGGGCGCCTTGCATCTTCTAATGCAGACCTTATGCTTGACAGTACCCTTGAAAGTGCAGAAGCTCTTACAGCGTACGCAAAACATCCTGAACATGTAAAAGTGGCTGACGAAAAGGTAAGACCATTTACTGCCGGCCGTACATGTCTGGATTATGAAATTTAATTATTACAAGCGGATTATTATTGATTGATTAAAATATTCGCGTAAAAAAATAAAAAAAAATCCTGCATTTCACATATCAAAGTGATGCAGGATTTTTTTTTGCTTAAAGTTTGTTATTCAAGTGCAGTATTGCTTAAAGCGATGCTTCAAGACGTTTTCTGATTTCAGCAATGTATTCCCAAGAGTTCAATACAGCCTTTGCTTTTGGTTCTGCGATTCTTGCGATATCGCCTGTCATGTAACCTTCTTCAATTGTCTGAAGAGTTGCTTTTTCAAGCTTTTTAGCAAAGTCAACGAGTTCTGGTGTTTCGTCGAGTTCACCGCGTTTTGCAAGAGCTCCAGTCCATGCAAAGATTGTTGCAACTGGGTTTGTAGAAGTCTTTTCACCTTTCTGGTAGCGGTAGTAGTGTTTCTGAACTGTACCGTGTGAAGCTTCGTATTCGAAGTTTCCGTCCGGGCTTACAAGAACTGATGTCATCATAGCAAGTGATCCGCATGCAGATGCGATCATGTCTGACATAACGTCACCGTCATAGTTTTTAGTTGCCCACATGAAGCCGCCTTCAGAACGCATTACACGTGCTACAGCATCGTCGATCAATGTGTAGAAGTATTCGATTCCGGCTGCTTCGAATTTAGCTTTGTATTCTTCTTCGTAAACTTTAGCAAAGATTGCTTTGAAGTTTCCGTCATAGATTTTAGAAATTGTATCTTTTGCACCGAACCATACAGAAATCTTTCTGTCGAGCGCGTATGTAAAACAGCAGCGTGCAAAGCTTTCGATTGATTTATCCATGTTATGAATACCCTGAATGATTCCAGGTCCCTTCATATCCATGATTGTCTTACGGATTTCTTTTCCGTCAACGCCTGTAAATACAAGTTCTGCTTTACCAGCAGTTGGACATTTGATTTCGCAGTTTTTGTAAACGTCACCATATGCGTGGCGTCCGAGAACGATTGGCTTTTTCCAGCAGCTTACTGTTCCGTGTACATTCTTAACAAAGATTGGTTCTCTGAATACTGTACCGTCAAGTTCTGCACGGATGATTCCGTTTGGTGAAGGTGTCAACTGTTTAAGGTTGTATTCTTCAACGCGAGCCTGGTTAGAAGTGATGGTAGCACATTTTACACCGACATGAAGGCGTTTGATAGCTTCTGCTGATGCATAAGTAATTTTGTCATCTGAATCGTCGCGGCTCTTAAGTCCGAGATCAAAATATTCAGTCTTTAAATCAACAAAAGGCAACAAGAGTTCGTCTTTGATTACCTTCCACAAAACACGAGTCATTTCATCGCCATCGAGCTCAGCGATAGCATTTTTCATCTGAATTTTAGCCATAATGAAAGTATTATATCGAATTAAAGTCTGTTGTGGAAGAATGCTGATTGTAAAAATAAGAAATGAAAAAGGGGAATCTAAAGTTCACCTTCGATTTAAAATAAAAAAGGGAAGAGAATGTGTAAAAATTGACAATTTCAGTTTCTATGTTATAATGTAAAAGATGCAGGTTGCAAAGGCGTTTCGCTTAAAACCTTTGACTTACTTTTGTTGCGCTTGTTCAAATAGCGTTTAACCGAAATACAACAAACTTGACAGAGAGAGTCCGAATGAGTAGCATTCAACATTCAACATTCAACATTCAACATTCAACATTCAACATTCAACATTCA